>NZ_JBKFAD010000002.1:0-739441 GCF_053345465.1 Microbacterium sp. M4A5_1d | reverse complement strand
ATTTGACAAGTGCACGCTGTTGAGTTCTCAAGGATCGGACGCTCCCCCAACTGACCTCACAGCCAGCCCAGAGGGCAACTTCACAACCATACCCCACCGCGACGCGCTTCGGTCTGTCTTCGGAACGAGGTTCCGCGCCAGTCGAGGACTGCTGTTCGGGGTGGAGGTTCCATCCTAGACGCAAGCGCCTTGTTCTCGCAAGAGGTTTGGGATGGGATTCGTTCTCCGCTTGAGGGGGCGTAGGCCTTCCGGCCTTCTCGCTCTTCCCTGTGGGGCGAACAAGTAATAAGTTACGCGGCTCCCGGCATCGTGGCAAAGCGGCGTGACATCCCGGGCGTGTCGCGCGGCCTCGGGAGGCCCGCGATCCGCGCCATGACGCGGAAAACGGCGGATGCCGCGGCTTGTTCGGCCGCGGCATCCGCCGTCTCGCTGTGGAGCGTCGCTCGCGCGCTCACTCCCACTCGATCGTCCCCGGGGGCTTCGACGTGACATCGAGCACCACGCGGTTGACCTCGCGGACCTCGTTCGTGATGCGGTTCGAGATCTTCGACAGCACGTCGTAGGGCAGCCGCGTCCAGTCGGCGGTCATGGCGTCCTCGCTCGAGACGGGACGGAGGACGATCGGGTGACCGTAGGTGCGGCCATCCCCCTGGACGCCCACCGATCGGACATCGGCGAGCAGCACGACGGGGCACTGCCAGATCTCGGCATCGAGCCCCGCCTTCGTCAGCTCGGCGCGCGCGATGGCGTCGGCGTCACGCAGGATCTCGAGACGATCAGCGGTGACCTCGCCCACGATGCGGATTCCGAGGCCGGGCCCCGGAAACGGCTGGCGCCCGACGATGGCCTCGGGCAGACCCAGCTCGCGCCCGATGGCACGGACCTCGTCCTTGAACAGGGTTCGCAGCGGCTCGATCAGCTCGAACTGCAGGTCTTCGGGCAATCCGCCGACGTTGTGGTGACTCTTGATGTTCGCCGTGCCGGCACCGCCGCCGGACTCCACGACATCCGGGTACAGCGTCCCCTGCACGAGGAAGCGGATCGGCTCCCCGTCGGCGGCCGCCTCGGCCATCAGGTTGCGTTCGGCCTGTTCGAACGCGCGGATGAACTCGCGGCCGATGATCTTGCGCTTCTGCTCCGGATCGCTGACGCCGGCGAGGGCCTCGAGGAAACGCTCGCGCGCATCGACCGTGATGAGCCGGACTCCCGTCGACGCGACGTAGTCGTTCTCGACCTGTTCCCGCTCACCCTTCCGGAGCAGCCCGTGGTCGACGAAGATCGCGGTCAGCTTGTCGCCGACCGCCTTGTGCACGAGCGCGGTCGATACCGCTGAGTCCACACCGCCCGACAGCGCCGAGATCACCCGGCCCGAGCCCACCTGCTGGCGGATGCGCTCGACCTGCTCGGCGATGACGTTGCCGCTGTTCCAGTCCGCCGGAAGTCCCGCGGCCTTGTGCAGGAAGTTCTCGAGCACGTTCTGCCCGTGGTCGGAGTGCTTCACCTCGGGGTGCCACTGCACGCCGTAGAACTTGCGCACGTCGTTGGCGAACGCCGCCACCGGGGTCGCCGCAGTCCGGGCGAGCACCTCGAAGCCCTCCGGCGCACGCGAGACCTGGTCGCCGTGGCTCATCCACACGTTCTGCTCGGGGGGCTGCCCCTCGAGCAGCGTGCCCTCCGTCACGATGGTCGCGTCGGTCGCGCCGTACTCGCGGAGTCCGGTGTTGGCGACCTCGCCGCCGAGCGTCTGAGCCATCACCTGGAAGCCGTAGCAGATGCCGAGCGTCGGGACGCCGAGATCGAACACGCCCGGATCGAGAGCCGGGGCACCGGGCTCGTACACCGATGAGGGGCCACCGGAGAGGATGATGCCCACCGGCTCCTTCGCTGCGATCTCCTCGGCCGTCGCGGTGTGCGGGACGAGCTCGCTGTACACCCCCGCCTCACGCACGCGGCGGGCGATGAGCTGGGCGTACTGCGCGCCGAAGTCGACGACGAGGACAGGACGCTGCGACGTTTCGGTCTGTGTGGTCATCGGGTGCCTTCCGTGGCGGGGATGGATGCGGCTGCCTCAGCGGCTTCGCGCTCGGCGAGGTACGTCCTCACCTCGCGTGCGACGCGGGCCTCCATGAAGAACGACAGGGCGGGAACGACGCCGCCGAGCGCGAGCAGGATGAAGCGGGGGAACGACCAGCGCATGAGACTCCACACGCGGAAGCACGAGAACAGGTACACGACGTAGAACCAACCGTGCACCACGAGGATCGCGAGCGAGATGTTGAACCCGTCGCCCGTCGAGAGCATCTCGCACGAGTTCGTCTGCGGCAGGAACAGCGACCACCACTCGCAGTCGGCGCCCGCGATCACCGGCGCGAACCAGAGCAACCCACCCGAGCCGCCGGCGAAGAGCTCGGTGTGGATCGGGGTGTACTTCAGGATCATCTCCGCGAGCAGGAGCAGCAGGCCGACACCCGTGATCACCGAACAGATCTGGTAAAAGCGCAGAGCGTTCCGGATCGCCGGGAACGTGGCGAGTTTCGGGGCGCGAGGCATGGCGTCCAGTCTAGTCGCGGCCCGACGGCGCGCTTCCCGCTGCGGGGACGTCGGCGTCCTCGTGCTCGTCCTCGAGGTCCTCGAGCTCCTTCTCCCACGCGTCCTTGGCGAGGCGGTACCACATGTAGAACGCGAAGCCCGCGAAGACCGCCCACTCCACGGCGTAGAAGATGTTGAGCCAGTTGACGTTCGACCGCTCTTCGGGTGCCGGCGAGTGGATCGCGGTGAGTCCCCCGAAGGATTCCGCGGAGGTGAGGTAGCCGCGGTAGACGTCGAGCCCCGCGGTGTCGTGCCAGCGGCTGAGGAGAGCTGCCGGCGACATCCGCGTCATCTCCTGCGGACCGGCCCCGCGTCCGGGCAGAGCAGGCCCCTCGTCGGAGATGATTCGCCCCGTGAGCACGACATCCTGCGGCGGATCGGCGTCGAGGGCTGCCGCAACGGCATCCGCCTCGGCCCGATCCGAGGTCCATCCCACCGCGACGGCGAGCGAGGTCGGCTCCGACGATCGCGCGGACTCGGGATCGACCCGCAACTGCCCCGTGACCCAGTACCCCTCTTCACCCCGGTCGAATCGCGACGACACGACGTCGAAGTCCTCGGCGACGAACGAGCCGCTCACCTCTACCCGCTGACCGACGAGGGGCTCGGGGAGATACTCCCCGGGTTCGGCGACGTCGGCGAGCGGGCGCACCTGCTCGGTCTGACCCGGCGGCGGGGGCGACGTGTCGACGGCGCGCGAGAGCTGCCATTGGCCGAGCCACGCGAAGACCGCCGCCACGAGCAGGGCGAACGCGAGCATGCCCAGCCACCACGGGCGCAGCATGACCTCGCGCAACGTCGGCGCGAAGGCCGCCGTCGACGCCTGTGGCGGAACCGAGTCGGTCGAGCTCATGTCACCGCACGCTGTACGGCGCCACCACGACCTCCACGCGCTGGAACTCCTTGAGATCGGAGTAGCCGGTCGTCGCCATCGACTTCTTCAGCGCGCCGATGAGGTTCGCGGTGCCGTCGGCCACCGGTGCCGGGCCGTAGAGCACCTCTTCGAGGGAGCCGACCTGCTCGACGGCGACGCGGCGGCCGCGCGGGAGCTGAGCGTGGTGGGCCTCGGGGCCCCAGTGGAACCCCTGGCCGGGGGCATCCGTCGCGCGCGCCAGGGCGACGCCGAGCATGACCGCGTCGGCGCCCATGGCGAGCGCCTTGACGATGTCGCCGGACGTGCCGACGCCGCCGTCGGCGATGACGTGGACGTACCGTCCGCCCGACTCGTCGAGGTAGTCACGGCGGGCCCCGGCGACATCGGCGACCGCCGTGGCCATGGGAGCGTGGAGGCCCAGCGTCGCGCGCGTGGTCGAGGCCGCACCGCCGCCGAAGCCCACGAGCACGCCCGCGGCACCGGTGCGCATGAGGTGCAGGGCCGCGGTGTAGGTCGCGGCGCCGCCGACGATCACCGGGACGTCGAGGTCGTAGATGAACTTCTTGAGGTTCAGCGGCTCGTCGACGCTCGAGACGTGCTCGGCCGACACCGTGGTGCCGCGGATGACGAACAGGTCGACGCCGGCGGCGACGACGGTCTCGTACAGCTCTTGCGTGCGCTGCGGGGTCAGCGAGCCGGCGACGGTGACGCCGGCCGCGCGGATCTCGGCCAGACGGTCGCGCACGAGCTCGGGCTTGATCGGCTCGGCGTAGAGCTCTTGCATGCGTCGGGTCGCCGACGCGTCGGGCAGCCCCGCGATCTCGGCGAGCAGCGGCTCGGGGTCGTCGTACCGCGTCCAGAGCCCTTCGAGATCGAGCACGCCGAGTCCGCCGAGCTGACCGAGCATGATGGCCGTCCGAGGGCTCATGACCGAGTCCATCGGGGCGCCGAGCACCGGGATCGAGAACTGGAAGGCGTCGATCGACCACGCGGTCGACACGTCCTCGGTGTTGCGGGTGCGCCGCGAGGGCACCACAGCGATGTCGTCGAACGCGTAGGCCCGACGGGCGCGCTTGGCGCGGCCGAGCTCGATCTCCATGGTCACTCCTCCAGCCTACCGGCCGGTCCGGACACGACCGCCGGACCGGCCGTCCGCTCAACGGGCGCGCGCGACCCGCTGCTCGTCCCAGACGGGCTCATTCGACTCGTAGACGCGTCCGTCGCCGCCGAAGACGACGAAGCGGTCGAACGAACGAGCGAACCAACGGTCGTGGGTCACCGCGAGCACCGTGCCCTCGAAAGCGGTGAGCGCGAGCTCGAGCGCCTCGGCCGACGTGAGGTCGAGGTTGTCGGTGGGCTCGTCGAGCAGCAGCAGCGTCGCACCCGACAGCTCGAGCAGCAGCACCTGGAACCGCGCCTGCTGACCACCCGACAGGCTGTCGAAGCTCTGCTCCGCCTGGCGGACGAGCCCATAGCGGTCGAGCGCCGAGCTCGCGGCATCCCGCGGCATCCCGGCTCGGCGATCGTCGCCCCGATGCAGGATCCCGAGCAGCGTGCGGCCGGTGAACTCCGGATGCCGGTGGGTCTGGGCGAACCAGCCCGGGACGACCCGCGCGCCGAGCGTCACGGTCCCCGCGTGCTCGACCGGCTCGAGGGCGGAGCCGACGGCGGTGACGTGTCCGAGCAGGGCGTCGGGCTCCGTGCCGCCCGCGGCGAGGAGACGCAGGAAGTGCGACTTGCCCGAGCCGTTGGAGCCCAGCACCGCGACACGGTCGCCGAACCAGACCTCCAGGTCGAACGGCCGCATGAGGCCGACGAGTTCCAGCCCGTCGGCGACGACCGCGCGCTTGCCGGTGCGCGAGCCGCGCAGGCGCAGCTCGAGGTTCTGCTCGGCCGGCCGCTCCTCGGGCGGCCCGGCCTCCTCGAACCGGCGCAGCCGCGTCTGCGCCGCGCGGTATCGCGACGCGAACTCGTCGCTGGCCGCGGCCTTCGCCTTCATGTCGGCGACGAATCTCTTCAGCTTCGCGTGCTCCTCGTCCCACCGGCGGCGCAGTTCGTCGAGCCGGGCCATCCGGTCGTCGCGGGCGCGGTGATAGGTCTCGAAGCTCCCGCCGTGGACCCAGGCGGTGCTGCCCGCTCCCCCGGCCTCGAGAGTGACGATGCGGTCGGCGGCACGGGCGAGCAGCTCGCGGTCGTGCGAAACGAGCAGGACCGTCTTCGCCGTCTCGCGCAGGCGGTCCTCGAGCCAGCGCTTGCCCGGGACGTCGAGATAGTTGTCGGGCTCGTCGAGGAGCAGCACCTCGTCGGGCCCGCGGAGCAGTGCCTCAAGAGCGAGCCGCTTCTGCTCGCCGCCCGAGAGCGTCGTCAGCTCGCGGTAGCGCGCCCGCTCGAACGGCACACCGAGGGCCGCCGTCGTGCAGGTGCCCCACACCGTCTCGTACTCGTAGCCGCCCGCGTCGGCGTAGTCGGCGATCGCGGCGGCGTAGCGCATCTGGGTGTCGAGCTCGTCGGACGCGATGACGGCGTTCTCGGCGTCATCCAGCTCACGGGCCGCACGACGGACACGATCGGGCGCGACCGAGATCAGCAGGTCGTGGACGGTCTCACCGGCGCCGCCGTGCCCCACGAACTGGTCCATGACCCCGAGGCCGCCGTCGATCTGGACGACACCGCCGTGGGCCGCGGCATCCCCTCGGATGATGCGCAGCAGCGTCGTCTTTCCCGCGCCGTTCTGCCCGATCAGCGCGGTCGTCGAACCCGCGCCGACGCGGAACGTGACCTCGTCGAGCAGCGGCCTGCCGTCGGGGAGGGTGTACGAGACACCCTGTATGTCGAGCGATCCCATCGTGGACCGGGCCTTTCCGCTCCACTGCGGAGCCGACCAGGCTATCGCACGCCGGGGCGCGCTCGTGCGCGCGCCCGGACCGCGGCGAGTGGGATGCTGGCGGCATGACACGCATCGTGATCGTCGGCGCGGGCATCATGGGCCTCGCCACCGCGTGGGCCCTCGTCCGCCGGGGTGAGCGCCCCCTCGTCCTCGAGCGCTTCGGGCGGGGGCACACCCACGGCGCGTCGCACGGCGCGACCCGCAACTTCAACAACGCCTACGCCGACGCGCACTACCTCGATCTGCTGCAGCGGGCCCGCGACGGGTGGGACGCTCTCGGCGAGGTCGACGGGGAGCCGCTGCTGCGACGGCACGGGCTGGTGACGCACGGCGTCGGCAGCGACCTCGGCGGCGGCGCCGACGACGGCGACGGGCTTGAGACGATCGCGCGGAGCCTCGGCGCGCGCGGCATCCCCGCGGAGATGCTGTCTGCTGTGGAGGCGGGCGCGCGGTGGCCGGGGATGCGATTCGAGACCGACGTCCTGTACTCGTCGGACGCCGGCGTGGCGCGGGCGTCGGCGGCGATGCTCGAGCTGGAGCGCCGCGTGCAGGGCGGCGGCGGCGAAGTGCGCTGGGGCGCGCCTGTCGCCGGCATCGAGGATCTCGGCGAGCGCGGCGCGCGGGTGCGGCTGGCGAGCGGCGGCGAGGTCGACGCGGATGTCGTCGTCGCGACGGTCGGCGCTTGGACCGAGGGCCTGCTGCCCGGCATCCGCTTGCCCCGCCTCACGGTCACGGAGGAGACCCCGGCGCATTTCGCTTCGACGACCGGTCCCTGGCCCTCGTTCAACCATCGGCTCGACCCCGCGCGCTACCCGGCGCCGGTGTACGGGATGCCGACGCCGGACGAAGGGGTCAAGGTCGGGTTCCACCGCGTCGGGGACGTCGTCGATCCCGATGCGCGCCCGCACCGGGTGACGCACCACGAGACGCTCGTCGAGTACGTGCGGGAATGGATGCCGGGGCTCGACCCCGAATCCGCCGTGCACCTGTCGTGCACCTACACCTCGACCGACGACAGCGCCTTCGTGCTGGATCGCGTCGGCTCGGTGGTGGTGGGCGCGGGATTCTCGGGCCACGGCTTCAAGTTCGCGCCCGGTGTCGGCGCCACTCTGGCCGACCTCGCGCTGGATGCGACGGCGCGCGCAGCCGCGCCCTTCCGGCTGCCGGCGGGGTGAGTCCGGGTCCGGCGGGCTGCGCGAAGTTCGGAGAATGACGCGAAACTCGGACCGATCGGCTCGATCGCTCCGATACCGACGAAACTGTCCGAAGTTCACGGGCGGTCCCTGCGCAAGCCCACTTACTGCCGCAGGTGGAGCCGTTGGGCGAGGGCACGCTGGAGGGTGCGCTGGACGGCGGCCCGCTCATGCACGACCTGCCGGTAGGTGAAGCGCAGCACCGTGTAGCCGCGCAGCCGCAGCTCGGTGTCGTGGGCGACGTCTGCGGTGCGCTGCGCACTCGAGGCGTGGAACGCGAATCCGTCGACCTGAACGACCAGCGCCTCGCCAATGAGGCCGTCGACGAATCGACCGGCGACCTTCGCCTGCTGCACGACAGAGATCCCGCGTGCACGCAGCGGCGCGAAGACCAAGGTTTCGAGGCCGGAGTCAGACAGCCCCGTGACCGCGCCGGCGAGATCGCGCGCCGCGACCGCCGGCCACGGCACAGCCCGGAGGGTCTCGGGCGCGAGGGCCTCGGTGCGGGCGGCCGATTCCCACACCACGAGCGCGTCCTCCCGCGGCAGGCACTGGGCGATGTGGCCAAGCGCATCCTCGATGCCGGCTTGCAGATCAGTCCGCGCCACCGGGCAGAGCGGGCGGGTCCAATGCACCATGATGTCGGCGTCGATCCCCGTGGACGACGCGTGCGGCAAGAGGTGCACGTGATGCTTCGACGAGATATCGTCGGGCAGCCACCACCCGCGCCGCCGCGCGAGCGAGACGCAGGTCAGTCTTCCGCCGGCGGATGCCGCCGCACGGAGGTCTCCCGGTACCCCTGCAGAAACGCACCAGGCGCGGCGAACCATCCGCAAGCCGCCCGAAGCGACCGCGTCGCGGATCAACCGCACGGAGAACCCCGCGGCGAGCACCTCACTGCGGTGCGCGATGCCACCGGCGCCCTCGACCCACCGGGTGACATCGGATGCTGTGGAACGGCGAGGCATCCCGTCATCCTTGTGCGGCGCCGCGGCCCCGCGGCATCCCTCCCCGGTTCTGGGGAAACCCCTCAGCCCTCTCGCCCTGGGGAGGAGGACCCATACCGGTCGCGCTTCGGAGAATGCGACGAAGGTCGGACGATCTGGAGCGATCGATCCGACCTTCGTCAGAATCTCCGAGCTTCGCGCGCGGGCGCGCGCGGATCAGCGCTTGTAGTTCGGGGCCTCCACCACGATCTGGACGTCGTGGGGGTGCGACTCCTTGAGCCCGGCCGAGGTGATGCGCACGAACTTGCCGCGAGCCTTCAGCTCTTCGACGGTGCGCGCGCCCACGTAGAACATCGACTGACGCAGGCCGCCGATGAGCTGGTAGGCCACGGCCGACACGGGGCCGCGGTAGGCGACCTGACCCTCGATGCCCTCGGGGATGAGCTTGTCGTCGCTCGGGACGTCGGCCTGGAAGTACCGGTCCTTCGAGTACGAGGTCTTCTTGCCGCGGGTCTGCAGCGCGCCGAGCGACCCCATGCCGCGGTACTGCTTGAACTGCTTGCCGCCCTGGAAGACGATCTCGCCCGGCGACTCGTCGGTTCCGGCGAGCAGCGACCCGAGCATGACCGAGTCGGCGCCGGCGACGAGGGCCTTGGCGATGTCACCCGAGTACTGCAGACCGCCGTCGGCGATGATCGGGATGCCGGCTTCGCGCGCGGCCAGCGACGCTTCGTAGATCGCGGTGACCTGGGGCACGCCGACACCCGCGACGACGCGCGTGGTGCAGATCGAGCCCGGACCGACGCCGACCTTGACGGCATCCACACCCGCGTCGATGAGCGCCTGCGCACCCTCGCGGGTCGCGACGTTGCCGCCGATGACGTCGATGTGCTCGAAGGATGCATCCGCCTTCAGGCGCTTGACCATGTCGATGACGCCCGCGGACTGCCCGTTCGCGGTGTCGACGACGATCACGTCGACGCCGGCGTCGCGGAGAGCCTCGGCCCGCTGCCACGCGTCGCCGAAGAAGCCGATGGCCGCGCCGACGCGCAGGCGCCCCTGGTCGTCCTTCGTCGCGAGGGGGTACTTCTCGCTCTTGTCGAAGTCCTTGATCGTGATGAGACCGGCGAGCTTGCCCTCCTCGTCTAGGAGGGGGAGCTTCTCGACGCGGTGGTGGGCGAAGAGTGCGATGACCTCGTTGGCCCCGATGCCGACGCGACCGGTGACGAGGTTCTCGCTCGTCATGACGTCGCGCACCTTGGTGGTCTGCCGCTCGAAGCCCGAGACGAAGCGCATGTCGCGGTTCGTGACGATGCCGAGCAGGTGCCCCTCGTCGTCGACGACCGGCAGGCCCGAGATGCGGTACTGCCCGCAGAGCGCGTCGACCTCTTCGATCGTCGCGTCGGGGGTCGTCGTGATCGGGTCGGTGATCATGCCCGACTCGCTGCGCTTGACCCGGTCGACCATCGCCGCCTGCTCCTCGATGGAGAGGTTGCGGTGGATGATGCCGATGCCGCCCTCACGCGCGATCGCGATCGCGAGGCGCGCCTCGGTGACGGTGTCCATCGCGGCCGACAGCAGCGGGGTGGCCACGGTGATGCGCCGCGTCACGCGCGACGACGTATCGGCCTCGGACGGGATGACGTCGGTGTGCCCCGGCAGGAGCAGGACATCGTCGTAGGTGAGGCCGACGAATCCGAACGGGTCGTTGTAGTCGCTCATGCGCACTCCTTGGAAGTCTCAACGATTCTAAGCGCCCGGCGCCGCGCGGCATTCCCTCGCCCGAGATCCGCGAAACGACACACCGCATTCGTTGTTGCGCACCGGAAACACGCAAGCAACAATCAGCGCATACGTTCAGGTGTCGCCGAAGCCACCAGCAGAACCGGTACCTCTCGGCGTTCGTCCACTTATCTCAGGAGGTGCCAGTGGCGATCACTTCGATGACGCGCGCTGCTCGTCGCCCGAGGCGCATGTTCTCGACGTTGATCGCCGGCCTCCTGGCCGTCGTGGCGTTCCTGGGCATCGCCTCCCCCGCCATGGCCGCAGGAGACGACGTCGAGTCGTTGCCCTTCACGATCGCGGGCAACGTCCGCACCGGTGGTGAACCCGTCGAGGGTGCCACCATCGTCGTGACCGGCGGCGACTTCGAAGCCGAAGGCGAGACGAACGAGAGAGGCAGCTTCTCGATCGGCGTTCCGACGAAGGATGTCGCGTACACCGTCGAACTCGTCGAGGACAGCCTCCCCTCGGGGGTGACCGTCCCGGAGGGCTTCGAGTCGACGCTCGAGGTGGAGTTCGGCGCGACCAGCACGATCACGCGCAACTTCACGCTCGAGGCGGCCGAGCGGCAGACGACGAGCTTCGTCGACCAGCTGCTCTCCCGCGCCGTCAACGGCCTGAACTTCGGCCTCATGCTGGCCCTCGCCGCGATCGGCCTCTCGCTCGTGTTCGGCACGACGGGCCTGTCGAACTTCGCGCACGGCGAGATGGTCACCTTCGGAGCGCTCGCCGCGCTGCTCTTCTCGGCCGGGTTCAGCCTGCCGATCTGGATCGCGATCCCGTTGGCGGTCGCCGTCTCGGCGCTGTTCGGCCTGACGATGGATGCCGGCCTCTGGCGGCCGCTGCGACGCCGCGGCCTCGGCACCGTGCAGCTCATGATCGTCTCGATCGGTCTCTCGCTCGCGCTGCGCTACATCTTCCAGATGTTCGTCGGCGGCGGGACGGCCCAGCTCCCCGGCGGCTCGACCTCGGTCATCCCCGGGCTCGGCCCCATCCGCCTCACCCTCACCGACGTGATCAGCATGGGCGTCTCGCTCGTGGTCATCGCCGGCTTCGCGTGGTGGCTCATGCGCACGCGCATCGGCCGCGCCACGCGGGCCGTGTCGGACAACCCCTCGCTCGCCGCCGCCAGCGGCATCGACGTCGATGCGGTGGTCCGGGTCGTGTGGGTCGTCGCCGCGGCGCTCGCCGGCCTGTCGGGTGTGCTGTGGGCCTACTTCCGTCCGGGCATCAAGTGGGACATGGGCACCAGCATCCTGCTGCTCATCTTCGCCGCCGTCACGCTCGGCGGCCTCGGAACCGCGTTCGGTGCGCTCGTGGGCGCCATCATCGTGGGGCTCCTCGTCGAGGTCTCGACGCTGTGGATCCCCTCCGACCTCAAGTACGTCGGCGCGCTGGTCGTGCTGATCGTCATCCTGCTGTTCCGCCCGCAGGGTCTCCTCGGGCGCCGAGAGCGAATCGGATAGGCATCGTGAACTTCCTTCAGATCCTCAGCAACACCGCGGCGCAGATCCTCGCCCCGGCGACCCTCGGGTACATCCTCGCCGCCATCGGCCTGTCGGTTCACTTCGGCTTCGCGGGCCTGCTCAACATGGGCGTCGCGGGCTTCATGGCGATCGGCGCCTACGGGTTCGCGATCTCGATCCTCACCTTCGGGCTCGCCTGGCCGGTGGCGGCGCTCATCGGTCTCATCGCCGCCGTGGTCTTCGCGCTCGTGATGGGCATCCCGACCCTGCGGCTGCGCGGCGATTACCTCGCCATCGTGACGATCGCGGCCGCCGAGGTGCTGCGCCTGCTCTTCCTCACGTCGGCGTTCCGCAACCAGACGGGATCGGCCGACGGCCTCTCGGGCTTCCAGGCCGGGTTCCGCGCCAGCAACCCGCTTCCGCCCGGACGGTGGGGCTTCGGGCCGTGGACGTACCAGTCCGACCAGTGGTGGGTCATCATCGTCGGATTGATCACGATCGCGATCGTCGTCGCCCTCGTCTGGCTGCTCATGAGCAGCCCCTGGGGGCGCGTCATCCGCGGCATCCGCGAGGACGAGGACGCCGTGCGCTCGCTCGGCAAGAACGTCTTCGCCTTCAAGATGCAGGCGCTCATCGTCGGCGGTGTCATCATCGCGGCCGGCGGCATCGTCACCGCCATGGGCACCAACGTCAACCCGAACGTCTACGTCACCTCGCAGACGTTCTACGTCTGGACGGCGCTGCTGCTCGGCGGCGCGGCCACCATCTTCGGCCCCGTGCTCGGCGCCGTGCTGTTCTGGGTGGTGCGCGCGTTCCTGTCGAACCTGCTGCCGGCCCTCGTCAACATCGGCTGGCTGCCGTTCCTGACCACCGAGCAGAGCCAGATGCTCGTGTTCGTGCTGGTCGGCGTCGCGCTCATGCTGCTGGTGATCTTCCGCCCGCAGGGCATCCTCGGAAGCAAGAAGGAGCTGACCTTTGTCCGCTGATGTCGTACCCCCGACGCCGCGCCCCAAGGCGACCGGCCTGCACAAAGACGATGGCAGCGGCGAGGTCCGCCCCGGCGTCGCGAAGAACGACCCGATCATCGTCGCCGACGGCGTCAAGCGCGTCTTCGGCGGCCTGACCGCCGTCGACGTCGAGCACCTCGAGATCCCGCGCGGCGCGATCACGGCCCTCATCGGCCCGAACGGCGCCGGCAAGACGACCCTGTTCAACCTGCTGACCGGCTTCGACAAGCCCAACGCGGGGTCGTGGTCGTTCGATGGGACCAACCTCGCCGGCATCCCCGCCTTCAAGGCCGCTCGCATGGGTCAGGTGCGCACGTTCCAGCTGACGAAGTCGCTCGGCCTGCTCACGGTGCTCGAGAACATGAAGCTCGGCGCTCCGAAGCAGAAGGGCGAGGGGATCCTCGCCGGCATCCTGCCCTTCCTCTGGCGCAAGCAGGAGGCCGAGATCGAGGAGAAGGCGCGCGGCCTGCTCGCCCGCTTCAAGCTCGACGCCAAGGAGAAGGACTTCGCCGCGTCGCTCTCGGGCGGACAGCGCAAGCTCCTCGAGATGGCCCGCGCTCTCATGAGCGACCCCGTGCTCGTCATGCTGGATGAGCCGATGGCCGGCGTGAACCCCGCGTTGACGCAGTCGCTGCTCGACCACATCCTCGACCTGAAGGACCTCGGCATGACCGTCGTGTTCGTCGAGCACGACATGCACATGGTGCGTCACATCGCCGACTGGGTCGTCGTGATGGCCGAAGGACGCGTCGTCGCCGAGGGCCCGCCCGACACCGTGATGCAGAACCCCGCGGTGATCGACGCCTACCTCGGCGCACACCAGGACGTCGACCTCGGCGTCGTGACGGGCCGGCACGCCGGCGAACTGCCGCCCGAGGCGGAAGAGCTCGTCGAGACGGTTCACGAGCTCGACCAGGCGATCGACGAGGCGCCGACGACGGATGCCGCGGGCACGACGGATGCGGCAGGCGCCGTGGATGCCGAGAAGGATGGGGACCGCAAGTGACCGAGAACGTCGTCGAGCTGTCGGATGTGCACGCTGGCTATCTGCCCGGGGTGAACATCCTCAACGGCGCGAACCTCACCGCGGCTCCCGGCGAGCTCGTCGGGATCATCGGTCCCAACGGCGCCGGCAAGTCCACGATGCTCAAGGCCATCTTCGGGCAGGTGAAGGTGCGCTCCGGCTCGGTGAAGCTGAACGGCGAGGAGATCACCGGGCTGCGTGCCAACAAGCTCGTATCGAAGGGCGTCGGCTTCGTGCCGCAGACGAACAACGTCTTCCCGAGCCTGACGATCGCGGAGAACCTGCAGATGGGGGCGTATCAGCGGCCGAAGGTCGTCGCGGAGCGCACCGACTTCGTGACATCCATCTTCCCCGACCTCGCCAAGCGCCTGCAGCAGCGGGCCGGATCGCTGTCGGGCGGCGAGCGCCAGATGGTCGCGATGGGGCGCGCGCTGATGATGGATCCCTACGTGCTGCTGCTCGACGAGCCCTCCGCGGGGCTGTCGCCGTCGCGCCAGGACGAGGCGTTCCTGCGGGTGTCGGAGATCAACAAGGCCGGCGTGACGACGATCATGGTCGAGCAGAACGCCCGACGCTGCCTGCAGATCTGCGACCGGGGCTACGTCCTCGACCAGGGCCGCGACGCCTACACGGGCACCGGCCGTGAGCTGCTCAACGACCCCAAGGTCATCGGCCTGTACCTCGGCACGCTGGGGACCTGAGCCCGCTTCGCCTGATTGGGGGCGATTCCTCCCCCGCGAGGGATGCGCGCGGGCCACGCACAAGGCGTGGGCGTTGAGCCCCGCGGGGCGGAATACACCGGGAGAATCGGGGGGATGCCGCGACTCCCGGAACCTCTGCCCGACGCCCTCGGCGAAGCGTTCTCGTGCGCCGATGCGTCGGCCGCGGGCGTATCGCTCAAGCGTCTGCGTGCCCTGGATCTCGACATCCCGTTCCGCGGGGTGCGCCGGAGAGCGGGAGCCGGGGAGGCCGCGGCGACCGGCCCGCTCGCCGAGGATCACGCTGCGCGGCAGCGGGTGCTCGACCGCGCGCGGGCGTATGCCCAGATCATGAGCGGACACGCCTTCTACTGCGGGCGCACAGCCGCGGTGCTGTGGGGAACGGGTGCTCTGCCCTCCGGTGAGCTCGAGATCGGGGTCGTCGCGCCGGAACGCGCGCCGCGGCGGCGCGGCATCCGCGGACGTCAGCTCGCGCCGACGCACGTCGAGGTGAGGACTCTCGGGGGCCTGCGGCTGTCGTCACCGGCGTCGACGTGGGCAATGCTCGGGCGGGACGCCGGCGTCCGCGAGCTGGTGCGGATCGGCGACGCGCTCGTGCGGGTGCCGCGCGGCGATCGTGGCCGGCGCCGCCCCGAGGCGCGGCTGTGCACGGTGGATGAGCTCGCCGAGGCGGTCGCCTCCGGGAGGCGCGTCGGTTCCGCGAAGCTCGTCAAAGCGTTGAGCCGGGTCCGCGAGGGGGCGATGTCTCCGCTGGAGACCGACTTCCGGCTCGCCGTCGTCGGGGCGGGGCTGCCCGAGCCGCTGCTCGACCAGGAGATCCGCGATGGCTCGGGGCGGCTGGCGGGGATCGCGGATGCCGTCTGGCCCGAGTACCGCGTCATCGCCGAGGTCGAGGGCGACCACCATCGCACATCGCGGAGCCAGTGGGCGCGCGACATCGAGAAGCACACCGCCTACGTCGCTCTCGGCTTCGAGGTCGTGAGGCTCACCTCGGCGCACATCAGGCCATCGGGCTCGCCGGCGGTGGCTCTCGTCAGCGGTGCTCTCCGGCGACGCGGATGGTCTCCCTCGCGCTGACGGCGCGCTTCACCTGGCAGCTCACGCCCACACACGCGCCAGGAGTGGGCACCAACTGCCAACCCACGCGCGAGCGCGAGCCCACCCAGGGCTCACCTGGCAGCTCGCGCCCACACACGCGCCAGGAGCGGGCACCAACTGCCAACCCACGCGCGAGCGCGAGCCCACCCAGCGCTCACCTGGCAGCTCGCGCCCACACTGGCGCCAGGAGCGGGCACCAACTGCCAACCCACACCCCGAGCCCGCCCCACGGCGCGCACGAGGGCCCCGGTCAGGAGACCGGGGCCCTCGTGCGCGGGGATCAGCCGACGCGGACGAACTCGTAGTTGTTGTCGTCGCCGTACTCGAAGACGCCGATGGATGCCTCCGTCGGGTCGCCCACCTCGTTGAAGGTGATCGGGCCCGAGACACCGTCGTAGTCCGCGGCCTCACCGGCGATGATCAGGTCGGCGCACTCCGCGAAGGTCGTGCACTTCGTGCCTTCGCCCGAGCCGCCCGAGACCGCCTGCAGGTTCGCGGCGACGTCGGGGCCGGCCGTCGATCCGGCCTGCAGCGCCGCGAGTGCCAGCAGCACGACGGCGTCATACGACTCCGGCCCGTAGGTGAAGTCCTGCAGCTCGGCGTTGCCGGCACCGGTCCAGAACGCCTGCAGGTTGTCGCGGAAGGTTGCGATCGACGCGGGGTCGACGGCGGGGTAGGTGCCCTTCGCGCCGGCCATGGTGCCGGCTTCGAAGTCGTCGCCGAAGTTCGCCAGGTTCCCGTCGACGAGGTACAGCTGCTCGGGGGCCACCTCGGCACCGATCAGCTCGGGGATGATCGTCTTGACCTCTTCGAACGTGATCAGGGCGATCGCGTCCGGGCCGGCTGCGAGCACGTCCTCGACCTGGGCCGAGAAGTTCGTGTCACCGGTGTTGTAGAGCGAGGTCGCGACGACCTCGCCGCCGGCAGCCTCGAAGGCGGCCTTGGTGAAGCACGCGAGGCCGGTGCCGTAGGCGTCGTTGAGGACGATCATGCCGAGCGTCTCGTTGCCGTCGGCGCCGATCAGGTTGCCGAGCACTTCGCCCTGCAGGACGTCCGAGGGAGCGGTGCGCCAGTAGAGACCCTTGTCCTCGTAGCCGGTGAAGGCGGCCGAGGTGTTCGCCGGCGAGAACTGGATGGCGTTGGCGGCGATGACCTGGTCGATGAACTGCAGCGACGTGCCCGAGGATGCCGCGCCGATGATCGCCGTGGCGCCTTCGCCCAGCAGTCGCGGGATCTCCGTCTCGTACGCCTTGTTGTCGGTGTCACCCGAGTCGCCCTGCTTGAGGTCGATCGTGATGCCCTTGCCCGCGGCGTTGATCTCGGATGCGGCGAACTCGGTCGCCGAGATCTCGGGCGGGCCGAGGAAGGCGAGGTTGCCGGTCACGGGCAGAGCCGTGCCGATCGTGTAGGTGAGGTCGGTGCCGGGACCGGTGGAGGTCGAGGTGTACTCGGGGGTGTACGACGCCGGCTCGGCCGCTTCGCAGTCGATGGGGAAATCGGCCGAGGAGTTCCCTTCGGCGTCACCCGATGCAGCCGGTTCGCTGCCTCCGGCACAGCCTGCGAGGACGAGGGCACTCGCGCCGATCACGGCGATACCGCCGAGGACCTTCGCGGTGCGGGAACGGGTGAGAACGCCCATTGTGCTCCTTGATGAGTGGGAACGCGGCACCGAAGCCCCGCGAGGTTGGGTCAAACCTAGTGGTGCCGCTGCATCAGGGATGTTGCGATGTGTTAACGGTCTGTTACGCGACCTAATCGTTACTTCCGGCCCGCCGAGTCCCGCGCGATGACGCGGGTGGGACCGGTGCCACGTCAGACGACGGGGGCGACGTCGGATGCCTCGTCGACGCGTCTCGGACGACGAGCGGCGCGCAGCGAGTCGACGCTGAGCACGACGAGGGCGAGCCAGACGAGCCCGAAGCCGATCCAGCGCTCGAGAGGCATCGGCTCGCCGAGGATCCAGGCTCCCGTG
This sequence comes from Microbacterium sp. M4A5_1d, assembly GCF_053345465.1. Taxonomy (NCBI): domain Bacteria; kingdom Bacillati; phylum Actinomycetota; class Actinomycetes; order Micrococcales; family Microbacteriaceae; genus Microbacterium; species Microbacterium sp. M4A5_1d. Next base: position 721,883 of record NZ_JBKFAD010000002.1, on the reverse strand, counting down.
ATGAACTGCAGGATCGGCGCGACGAACTGCAGCAGGCCGATCACCGTGAGGCTGCTGCGACGGGCGCCGGCGGCGAAGAAGAGCAGGGGCACGGCGGTGACGATCCCGGCGAGGGTCACCAGCGCGGTGTGGCCGGGGCTGACCGAGCCGAACACGAGCCCGCCGGTGACCGCGACGATGATCGCCTGCACGATCGCGACGGGCGCCAGCCAGAGCGACTCGAGGGTCAGGCCGCTGACGGCGTCGACCGAGGGCCCGATCTGCTTCTTGACCAGTCCGTAGGTGCCGAAGCTCGCGGCGAGGGTCAGGGCGATCCACGGGAAGGCCCCGTAGCCGATGACGATGACGCCGACCGCGACGGCGGCGATGCCGATCGCGACCCACTGGGCCACCCGCAGCCGCTCCTTCAGGACGAGGACGCCGAGGAGCACCGTGACGATCGGGTTGATGAAGTACCCGAGGCTCCCCTCGATCACGTGCCCCGTGAGGGTGCTGATGAGGAAGACCTGCCAGTTCACGTAGATGAGCAGCCCAGCCACGATGGTCCACAGCACCAGGCGCGGCGTGCGCAGGATCGCGATCAGCTTGCCCCAGGCCCGGAGCACCGTGAGGAGGATCGCGCAGAACACCAGCGAGAACAGGATGCGCCACGACACGACCTCGAACGGCCCCATCGGGGCGAGCGTGAGGAAGTAGAGGGGCATGAAGCCCCAGAGCACGTAGGCCGAGAAAGCGTAGATCCCGCCAAGCGAGCGTTCACGGGCGGGATCGAGGGGTGTCACGAGCCAAGCATAGGACGGTCATGACACGGCGAGGTCACGACGGACTGCCATCCGCCGCCGCACGCCTGCCATGACGAAGGCCCGGATGCGATGCACCCGGGCCTTCGTGGAAGAGCTCTGCGTCAGCGGACGACGACGGCGAGGACGTCGCGGGCCGAGAGCACGAGGAACTCGTCAGCGCCGAACTTGACCTCGGTTCCGCCGTACTTGCTGTAGATCACGCGGTCGCCGACGGCGACGTCGAGCGGAACACGGTTGCCGTTGTCATCGATGCGGCCGGGGCCGACCGCCACGACCTCGCCCTCCTGGGGCTTCTCCTTGGCGGTGTCGGGGATGACCAGACCACTCGCAGTGGTCTGCTCGGCCTCGACCTGCTTGATGACGATGCGGTCCTCGAGCGGCTTGATGGAAACCGACACGGTCTACCTCTTTCTTCGACAAGACTTGTTGGCAATCTCACCCTGAGAGTGCCAACTCCGAGTCTAGGGGGACGTTGGCACTCACGCAACGCGAGTGCCAACACCCCTGAACCGGCCGCACCGCCCCGCGTAGGCTGTCGTGGTGGATCACGCCGAGCTCTCCGCGTTGCTGACCCCCGAGGGACTCCGTCTGGTCGACGCCCTCCGGATCTCGTCTACGGCGGATGCCGCGTCGGCCGTGTCGCGGCTGCGACGCGAGGGCCTTTCCCCCGACCTCGTGTCGGCCGTCGTCGGGCAAGCGCGGCTGCGCGAGCGCGCGCGGGCGAAGTTCGGTCCGTTCGCCGATCGGATGCTGTTCACCCGGGCCGGCCTCGAGCAGGCTACGCGTCTCGTTGTCGCCGCCCGCCACGCCGGCAGGTTCCGCGATGCCGGCATCGCCCGCGTCGCCGACCTCGGCTGCGGCATCGGCGGCGACGCCCTGGGGTTCGCCGGCATCGGACTCGAGGTCCTGGCCGTCGACGCAGACGAGATCACGGCCGCCCTGGCCGCCTACAACCTCGCCCCCTTCGGTGCAGCCGCTCGCGTGCGCCACGGGCGGGCGGAGGAGACCGATCTCGACGGCGTCGATGCCGTCTGGCTCGACCCCGCTCGCCGCACCTCGGGCCACAGCGAGACGCGGCGCATCGCGGCATCCGACTACACGCCGTCGCTCGAGTGGGCCTTCGACCTCGCAGGTCGGATGCCGACGGGCATCAAGCTCGGCCCTGCGTTCGACCGCGACGACCTTCCCACCGACGGCGAGGCGCAGTGGATCAGCGCGGACGGCTCGACGATCGAGCTCGTCCTCTGGTCGGGCGCTCTCGCTCGCCCGGGCGTCCGGCGGTCCGCCCTCGTGATCCGCGGCGATCGTGCCGCCGAGCTCACCGCCGCCGATGATGCTTCGGACGTCGATCCGCGCGATCTGGGCGCCTACCTGCACGAGCCAGACGGCGCCGTCATCCGCGCTCGGCTGATCGGCGACGTGGCCCGCTCACTCGACGCGGGGATGCTCGCCGGCGGCACGGCGTACATGACCTCCGACACGGGGCGTACCAGCGCGTTCGCGACGACGTTCCGGGTGCGCGAGGTCCTGCCGCTGAAGACCCGCGAGATCGACGCCGCGCTCAAGCGCGCAGGGATCGGCATCCTGGAGATCAAGAAACGCGGGGTCGACATCGATCCTGCGCAGTTCCGCAAGAAGCTGAGCCTGTCGGGGAGCGCGTCGGCGACCCTCCTCCTCACGCGCGTCGGAGACCGCCGGGTGGCCGTCCTCGCCGACCGCGTCGAGGACGGTGAGGGCCGCCCCGGCGACGGGGCTCAGTCCAGCAGCCCGGCCTGAGCCGCCGCCCAGACGAGCCAGCCCGCGCTGTAGAGGATCGACAACGCGGCGAGGCCGAGCGCCCACACCGCGACCCCGCGACGCTCCCACGGTCGGCGCAGCGCCAGCACCGCCATGACGACCGCTGCGATACCCAGCGGGAACGCCCACCCGACGAACAGCGACAGTAGGAGCGCCACGATCGCCAGGGCCAGCGCCCACGCCCCCGACCGCGGCAGGATCTCGGGCGCCGGGGCCCACTCGACGCGCGGCTGCGACGCAGCGGGCTCGGCGCGCGGGCCGACCTCGGGGCTGCTCAGCAGCGGTGTCGGCTGCGTGAACTCGCGCTGGAACCCACCGCGGTGCTCGCCCGGCAGCCTCGCGGCCTCGGGAGCCGACGCGACGTCATCCGTCGGCGCTGCCACGGCGGGGCGCCGACTGCGCCGACGGTCATCGCTCACCCGCGTACCTGAATCTCGGTGACCGGAAGCGTCGAGTCGGCGCCGAACGAGAGGGTCGACGGGTCGGCGCCCGAGGAGATGAGCTCGGCGGCGAGCGCAGCGATCATCGCCCCGTTGTCGGTGCACAGGCTCAGCGGCGGGATGCGCACCGCGACGCCCGCGGCGGCGGCTCGTTCGAGCGCGACCTCGCGCAGCCGGCGATTGGCGATCACGCCGCCGCCGAGGAGCAGCCGTGGCACGCCGTGCTGCGCGCACGCGTCGAGCGCCTTGGTCACGAGGACGTCGACGACTGCTTCGCGGAAGGATGCCGCGACGTCGGCGACGGGCACGGTCTCGCCCGCCGCCTCGCGCTGCTCGATCCAGCGCGCTACGGCGGTCTTCAGCCCGGAGAAGGAGAAGTCGTACCGGTGCGCGGCCAGGTCGGACGCTCGGGAGAGTCCGCGCGGGAATCGGATGGCGTCGGGGTCGCCGCTGGCTGCGGCGCGGTCGATCTCGGGGCCTCCGGGGTAGGGCAGACCGAGGATGCGGGCGATCTTGTCGAAGGCCTCGCCGGCGGCGTCATCCATCGTCTCGCCGAGCATCTCGACGTCGGAGACCAGATCGCGGACGAGGAGGAGCGAGGTGTGTCCGCCGCTGACCAGGAGGGCGACGGTCGGGTACTCGACGTCGTCACCGGTCAGGATGTCGGCCGCGATGTGACCGACCAGATGGTTGACCGCGTAGAGCGGCTTCCCGAGCGACACGGCGAGGGCCTTCGCAGCCCCGACGCCGACCATGAGCGCGCCGGCCAGCCCTGGGCCGCTCGTGACGGCGACCGCGTCGAGCTCCTGCAGCGAGACGCCCGCTTCGGCCACGGCGGCCTCGATCGCCGGCTGGAGCGCCTCGAGGTGGGCGCGCGCGGCGACCTCGGGCACGACGCCGCCGTAACGGGCATGCTCGGCCATCGAGCTCGCGATCGTGTTCGACAGCAGCGTGCGCCCGCGGACGATGCCGATGCCGGTCTCGTCGCAGCTGGTCTCGATCCCCAGCACGAGGGGTTCGGAGCGGGTCAGGTCGGTGGTCATCGGTCGGTCCCTCCCTCACCGCGGAGGTTCAGCTGCATGATGATCGCGTCGACGTCGTCGGGCTGGTAGTACCGCGGACGGCGGGCGATCTCGACGAACCCCTCCGAGACGTAGAGGGCCTGGGCGACGGGGTTGTCGGCGCGCACCTCGAGGAAGAGCTCGCGAGCGCCGCGGTCGCGGGCTTCGGCGACGAGCGCCCGCAGCAGGGTTCGGCCGCGACCGGTGCCGCGCCGAGACGGTTCGAGGGCGATGGTCTGGATGTCGGCGTCATCCGCGCCCCGCACCGACCGGACACCGCCGTAACCGACGACGCGATCGTCCTCGACGTCGACGAGGTAGCGCCCGTGCGGCGAGGCGAGCTCTGCGGACATGGCGGTGCGGCTCCACGCATCGGTGGGGAACGACGCCTGCTCGAGCGCCATGATCGCGTCGAGGTCGTCACCGGTCGCGGTCCGCAGGCTCACGTGCCCACCTTTTTCGGTCCGGCCGGCACCGTCACGTCCGGGGCGCGGAGGTACAGGGGCTCGGCGGCCGACGCGTCGGCGGCGCCCGCCGACAGCCGTTCGGCCGCGATCCGGGCGAGGGCTGCGGCACTGATGGATGTCGTCTCCGGCAGCTCCGAGGCGGGAGCTCCGAACAGGGCGAGGGGCTCGGTCGACGCGCGCGGCACGAGATGCGCGTCGGTGAGGCGCACCGGCATCCCCCGTTCGACGCGATAGATCGAGACGGCGACCTCGCGACGGCGGGCATCGGTCACGATCGCGACCGGCTCGCCCTCGACGGGAGCCGCGCCGGCGGTGGCGTACGCGGGATCGACGTGTGCGCGCGCCGCCGCATCGTGGCTCGCGACCGCGATCAGGGGGACGCCGCGCCCGAGGGCGAACGCCCGTGCGGCCGCGATCCCGACCCGCAGTCCCGTGAACGGACCCGGCCCCATGCCCGCGGCGACGGCCGTGATCTCGACGAGGTCGACCCCCGCTTCGTGGAAGACGCGCACGAGCAGATCGCCGATGACCTCGGCGTGACCGCGGGGGTCGCGGCTGACGACCTCGGCGCGGACACGGCCCGCGGGGTCGACGATCGCGACGGCCGTGCCGATCGAGGTGTCGATGCCCAGAATCACGTCACCCAGGGTAGCCCGGGCCGTGCGGCCTCGCGCTCAGGGGCGCCGTGTGACCGTCACGAGGCGCGGGGCCGCGTCGGCCATCTCCGCTGCCGCCGGGCCGCTCGTGCCGCAGGCGTTGTCGAGCCCGGTGCCGCTCCAGCCCCGCTCGAGCTCGATCTCCCACCAGCTGTCGCGAAGACCGTCGACCATGCCGTGTCCCCACTCGACGATCGTGACACTGGCGTCCAGGTCGAGATCGAGGTCCGACAGCTCCGCCGGGGACCCCAGGCGGTAGGCGTCGACATGGATCAGCGGCGGACCGTCGACGAGCGAGGGGTGGGTGCGTGCGATGACGAAGGTCGGACTCTGGATCGGTCCGCGGACGCCGAGGCCGGCGCCGATCCCCCGGGTCAGCGTCGTCTTTCCGGCCCCGAGAGGCCCGGTGAGGACGACGAGATCGCCGGCGCGGAGCCGCGATCCGATCTCCCTCCCCCAGGCCTCCATCTCGTCGGCTGAAGTCACCTCGCGTTCGCCGAGGTAGTCGTCCATTCCGCTCATCGCCGGCCTCCCGTCATCTCGGACGATACCGCCGTGCGGTGCACCCGCGGGCCGATACGGGTGACGATCTCGTAATCGATCGTGTCCGCGGCATCACCCCAGTCGGCGGCGGCGGGAAAACTCAGCGTGGGGTCGCCGAAGAGCACGACCTCGTCGCCGATCGAGACCTCGGCGTCACCGACGTCGACGACGAACTGGTCCATCGCGATCCGGCCCGAGACCGTGAACCGCCGGCCGCCGATGACCACCGGCCCGCGGCCGGAGGCCTGCCGGGGCACGCCGTCGGCATAGCCGAGCGGGACCAGGGCGAGCGTCGTCTCGGACGCGGTGCGGTGCGTGTAGCCGTACGACACGCCTTGGCCGGCCGGCACGCGTCGCACCGCGGCGACCGAGGTGCGCAGGGTCATCGCCGGCCGCAGCCCGAGGTCTGCCGAGGAGCGACCCGGAAGCGGAGAGAGTCCGTAGATCGCGAGCCCCAGGCGGACGCAGTTCAGCCGCGTCTCGGGCAGCGCGATCGCCGCGTTCGACGCGGCGATGTGGCGCAGCGGCGGATGCACCCCCGCCGCGCTCGCCTCAGCGAGAGCGTCGTGGAATCGGGCGAGCGCGGCGCGGTCGTCCTCGATGCTCGTGTTGGAGAGGTGACTGAAGACGCCGATGACGCGCAGCTGGCCGATGCGCTCGAGTCTCGCCGCCTCCGCGCAGACGCGCTGCCACTCGCGCGGCTCGACGCCGTTGCGCCCGAGCCCTGTCTCGACCTTGAGGTGCACACCGACGGAGCGCCCGACGGATGCTGCCGCCGCGGCGGCCTGCAGCTGCGCGAAGCTCGAGATCCCGAGCTCGACGCCGTGCTCGGCCGCCTCGCGGAAATCCGCGCCGGGCGCGTGCAGCCACGCGACGATGGGGGCGGTGATTCCCGCTCGGCGCAGGGCGACGGCCTCGGCGATGTCCGCCACGCCGAGTCGCGTCGCGCCACCCGACAGGGCCGCGGTCGCCGCACGCACGGCGCCGTGCCCGTAACCGTCGGCTTTCACGACGGCGATGATCTCGGTCTGGACGAGACGCCGCAGATGACGGACGTTGTGCTCGATCGCCTCGACGTCGATGAGGGCTTCGCGCAGCGGGCGTACGGTCACGATGCGGCCTCGGCGATCACGTAGGCGGTGGCGAGGTTCGCATCGTGCGAGAGCGACAGGTGCACCGCCGTCACGCCCCGTGCGGCCACCGTGGCGGCCGTCTCACCGGTGAGGGCGAAGACCGGACGCCCCGAAGACTCCGACGCCACCTCGATGTCGACCCAGTGCACGCCCTCCGAGCCGCCGAGGGCCTTGATGAGCGCCTCCTTCGCGGCGTACCGGGCAGCGAGAGACCGGGGCTTGAGGGCGCGCTCGGCGGGCGAGAAGAGCCTGTCGAGCAGGCGAGGGGTGCGTTCGAGCGAACGCTCGAAGCGCGGGACGTCGACCAGGTCGACGCCGATGCCGACGATCACGGCATCCCCTTCCAGCCCGACGGACTCACTCGACGGTGACCGACTTGGCGAGGTTGCGCGGCTGGTCGACGTCGAGGCCCTTGGCGGTGGCCAGGCCCATGGCGAAGATGTGCAGCGGAACGACCGCGAGGAGCGGCTCGAACAGCGGCTCGGCGAGCGGGATGCGCAGCACCTCGTCGGCGAACGGGAGGACGGCGGCATCCCCCTCTTCGGCGACCGCGATGATGCGCGCGCCGCGGGCACGGATCTCCTGGATGTTGGACACGACCTTCGCGTGCAGCAGGGGCGAGCTCGTCGGCGAGGGCACCATGACGAATACCGGCTGACCGGGCTCGATGAGCGCGATCGGGCCGTGTTTGAGCTCTCCGGCGGCGAAGCCCTCGGCGTGGATGTAGGAGATCTCCTTGAGCTTGAGCGCGCCCTCGAGCGCGATCGGGTAGCCGACGTGACGGCCGAGGAAGATCACCGAGCGGGTGTCGGCCATCCAGTGGGCGAACTGCTCGATGTGCTCCTGCTCGCTCGCGAGCACCCGGGCGATCTTCTCGGGCACCGCTTCGAGCTGAGCGACCTGCTCGGCGATCGCCTCAGCGCTCAGCGCACCGCGCACACGGCCAACGTGCAGGGCCAGCAGGTACAGCGCGGTGATCTGCGCGACGAACGCCTTCGTGGACGCGACGGCGACCTCGGGACCGGCGTGGGTGTAGACGATGGCATCGGACTCGCGCGGGATCGTCGCGCCCTGGGTGTTGCAGATCGACAGCGTCTTCGCGCCGGCCTCGCGGGCGTACTTGACCGCCATGAGCGTGTCCATCGTCTCGCCGGACTGGCTGATCGAGACGACGAGCGTGCGCGGGCCGATGACGGGATCCCGATAGCGGAACTCGTGGGCGAGCTCGACGTCGACGGGAACGCGCGCCCACTGCTCGAGGGCGTACTTGCCGACCATGCCGGCGTAAGCGGCGGTGCCGCACGCGATGACGATGACGCGATCGATGCCGGTGAACAGCTCGTCGAGGCCATCGAGCTCGGGGATCTGCACGAGACCGTCGTGCACGCGCCCGCGGATGGTGTTCGCAACGGCCTCGGGCTCCTCCGAGACCTCCTTGGCCATGAACGACGACCAGCCGCCCTTGTCCGCGGCGGCGGCATCCCATACGACCTCGAACGGCTCGACGTCGACGGCGGCACCGGAGAAGTCGGTGACCGTGACCTCCTGAGGGGTGATCGCGACGATCTCGTCCTGGCCGATCGCGAGCGCGTGGCGGGTGTGCTCGACGAAGGCGGCGACGTCGGAGCCGAGGAAGTTCTCGCCGTCGCCGAGGCCGATCACCAGCGGCGAATTGCGGCGGGCGCCCACGACGAGACCGGGCTGGTCGCGGTGCAGGGCCAGGAGCGTGAATGCCCCCTCCAGGCGCGACACCGTCGCGCGGAACGCCTCGACCAGATCGCCGGATGCCTGGTACTCGCGGCCCAGCAGCACAGCGGCGACCTCGGTGTCGGTCTCGCTGCGGAAGGTGTATCCCTCGGCGACGAGCTCGGACTTCAGCTCGGAGAAGTTCTCGATGATGCCGTTGTGGATGACCGCGAGCTTGTCGTCGTCGGCCAGGTGGGGGTGGGCGTTCGCGTCGGTCGGGCCGCCGTGCGTCGCCCACCGGGTGTGGCCGATCCCGGTCGTGCCGTCGGCCAGGGGGTGCGCCGCCAGGTCGTCGCGCAGGATCTGCAGCTTGCCCGCGCGCTTGCGCGTTCCCAGACCTCCTTCACCGTCGATGACGGCGATGCCGGCGGAGTCGTAGCCGCGGTATTCGAGGCGGGCCAGGCCCGAGATGAGGATGTCCTGCGAGGGACGAGGACCCACATAGCCGATGATTCCGCACATGGGGTCCATCCTAGATCGGGAGCCCGGGCGCTCGAGCTAGCCGGACGCGGGCCCGCGCAACGCTGCTAGCACGGCGTCGACCACCTCGAGATTGGAGAAGACCGCGTCGTGCCCGCACGCGCCGCCGAACGGCGGGGCGGCGACCTGGCCCGACAGGATCATCCCGACTCCGCCGACGCCGGGCGGGAGGTCTCTGCGGCATGTGACCACCGTCGTGTCCGCCGCTCCGGCGAGGGCGGACGTCTCGGCGACCAGACCGTCGCCGAGGCGGGCCTCCCCGGTCTTCCCCGATGGGAGCGGCATCGCGACGACGGCGGACGCCGCGATCGCGTGCACGTGCAGACCCGCCGGCCAGTCGGGCAGATCGGCGAGCTCCGCCGACCCGGCGCGCAGGGACGTACCTGCCGGGCCGAGGGCGGCGATACCCGTCCGGATGACGGGTGGCAGATCGCAGCCGCCGCGCGCGTCTTCCGCGAGCTGCTTGTTGCAGACCGCGCCGATCCAGGGCAGCACGAGGTTCTGCAGCACCGGCACCGTCGACATCGTGGCGCGGACCGCCCCGGCGATGTCGACCGCGACATTGGCGATGTCCGAGCCTTGCGTGGGAGCGGCGACCGTGACGACCTCGCCGATGAGCGCGGCGATGTCCGGGGCGTCGCGCAGGGCGTACCGCAGGGCCAGCCCGCCCATCGAATGGGTCACGACGTCGACCGGGCCGTGGACGGCGTCGGCTATCGAACGGATCGCGGCGGCGAGATTGTCGGCCGAACCGGTCGAGCCGACCCACCCGGCGGAGTTCGCGGAGTAGTCGAACGCGTACACGGCGACCCCCGGCCGCGCTTCGAGCCGCTGCTGCAGCGACGCCGTCATCCCCCGCGCCACCGGCGCACCGGAGCCGTCGCGCCACTGCACCGGGCGAGCGAACGGCGACCGGGCGTAGGAGCGCTGGCCGTCGGCGTCGGGGAGGACGGTGCTCAGCCACCCGTGGACGAGCAGCACCGCCCGCGAGTCCGGTTCCGCCTGCTCGCTCAGCCGCACGACACGGTCGCCGAGCGCCACGGCCGGGCCGGCCACTGCCGCAGGCGCGAACGCGGACGACGCCGCCGCGGGAGCGAGGGTCGCAGTCGCCGCGAGCACGACGACCGTGCTCAGCGCGACGAGGGACCGCCACCGGGACCGCCGGCGGCGCAGCCGCGAGCGCGCGCGTAACGCACCGCGCACGAGCGCGCGCGAACGCCGCCCCAGTTCCATGGATCCATACCTAGCAGGTTGCGGTGACGGGTGCGTAACAGAAGACACCGGAGCTTAGCGAGCACTCGCTGACAGAACGCCGGGTCGAGGCAGTCAGACCTTCCGCAGGAGCACGCGCTCGACGGCGTGCGAAGCGCCCTTGTGCAGGATCAGTGTCGCCCGGTGCTTCGTCGGCAGGACGTTCTCGACGAGGTTCGGGAGGTTGATGTCGTTCCAGAAGCCGCGCGCCATCGCCACCGCTTCGTCGTCGTCCAGGTCGGCGAAGGTGTTGAAGTACGACGAGGGGTTGTTGAATGCGCCCGCCTTGAGCGCCATGAAGCGCTCGACGTACCACTGACTGATGTGCTCGGCATCCGCATCGACGTAGATCGAGAAGTCGAACATGTCGCTGACGGCGACCTCGTGCGGCGCGGGCGGCGGTGCCAGGACGTTCAGCCCCTCGACGATCACGACGTCGGGGCGGCGGACGGTGATCTGCGCGTCCGGGACGATGTCGTACCGCATATGCGAGTAGAACGGGGCGTGCACCTCGGGGGCGCCGGACTTCACCTCCGTGAGGAACTCGATCAGCGCGCGGCGATCGTAGCTCTCGGGGAAGCCCTTCCGAGCCATCAGCCCGCGACGCTCGAGCTCGGCGTTGGGATACAGGAAGCCGTCGGTCGTGACGAGCTCCACCCGGGGCGTCCCGGGCCAGCGACTCATCAGCTCGCGAAGCAGACGCGCGACGGTCGACTTCCCGACGGCGACCGATCCGGCCACGCCGACGACGAAGGGCGTCGTGCTGTCCTGCTCGCCGAGGAACGCGTCGGTGTCGGCCCCGAGGCGCCGGGTCGCGCTGGCGTACAGCGAGAGCAGCCGACTGAGCGGGAGGTAGACCTGCGACACTTCACCGAGGTCCATCCGGTCCCCGAGTCCGCGGAGCTGGACGATCTCGGTCTCGGTCAGCGGCTGGGTCACACCCGCCGCGAGCCGGGACCAGTCGGAGCGGTCGATCTCGCGGTACAGGGCGGGAGCGAGCGGCGCCAGCGCCTGCACATCTTCAGGGGACATCGCGCTCATCGTAACCCCCGGCCGGAGGCCCGGCGGCGCTGGCGGCCTGCCACTACTGTGAACCTGTGCGTCTGGGAGTCCTCGACATCGGTTCGAACACCGTCCACCTGCTCGTCGCCGATGTCCGCCCCGGAGGGCGCCCCCTCGCCCGGACGAGCAAGCGGACGGTGCTGCGACTGATGCGCTATCTCGAGCCCGACGGCTCGATCAGCGACGACGGCGTCCGCGCCCTCGTAGCCGCCGTGACCGAGGCGGTCGCGGTGTCGCGCACGGAGAACGTCGCTGAGCTCCTCGCCACCGCCACGAGCGCCGTGCGCGACGCCGCGAACGGACCGCAGGTCATCGCCGCGATCGAGGAAGCCCTGGGGCAGGACCTGCAGGTGCTCGGCGGCGAGTCGGAGGCGCGCTTCACCTTCCTGGCGGTGCGCCGCTGGTTCGGCTGGTCCGCGGGCGAGATCCTGCTGTTCGACATCGGCGGCGGTTCTCTCGAGATCGCGGCCGGCAGTGACGAGCTGCCCGACACGGCCGCCTCGGTGCCGCTCGGCGCAGGCCGGATGACGGTGCAGTTCCTGCCCGCCGACCCGCCGGGCGAGGATGCCGTCGACGTCCTGCGGGAGCACGCGCGCGCGACCCTGAAGCCGATCGTCGCGTCGATGGCGGACAGCCCTCGACCCGACCACGTCGTCGGCTCCTCCAAGACCATCCGTTCGCTGGCGAAGCTCGCGGGCGACCCGGTGCCGGGCTGGTCGGGGATCGAGCGGATGACCCTGCCCCGCTCGGCGCTGAACTCGTGGATCCCGCGGCTCGCCCGCATCCCGGCATCCGCCCGGCAGGAGCTCCCGGGGATCACCGCCGACCGCACCTTCCAGATCGTCGCGGGCGCCGTCGTCCTCCACGAGGCGATGCGCGCGTTCGACGTCGACGAGCTCGAGGTCTCGCCCTGGGCGCTGCGCGAGGGAGTGCTTCTCCGCTACATCGAGTCGCTGTCATGGAGCGCTCCGCGTCCCTGACCGTCGATCACCCGACGTCCGCGCCGACCGGCACGGAGGCTTCGAGAACGACGTCGCGGCCGTTCTGGAACACCCGCGCCGACGGTCCGAGCCCGGCGAGGCCCAGGCCCGTCGCCGCACCGGCGTCGCTGCGCAACCGCCCGGGGGTGCGGACGCGGACCGACAGGGATGCCCCGTCGGCGGCGCCTCGCACCTCGATGTCGGCCGAGCGGGCCGCGGCATGCTTGACCGCGTTCACGAGCCCTTCGGCCACGACCGCGACGACGCGCGTCGTCACGAGGGCGTCCGACATGGCGACCGTCGCAGCAGGATCCACCGCGGAAGACACCGTCAGCACGGGTCGCCAGATCGCCACGGTCTCGGCGAGGTCCGCCGCTCGCGCCGCCCCGGGCCGACGGGCCCCGAGGGCGTCGGTCAGCCCCGCGCTGATCGCGAGCTCGAAGTCGCGGATGTCGCCGGGCGTCGCGATCTCGTCGTCCACGCGGGCCGCGAGGATCACGCACGTGCTCTGGACCCGGCTGTGAAGGACGTCGGAGGCATGCGCCAGGTTCTGCCTCGTGCTCGAGGTCTGGTCCGCGGCGGAGCGGACGAGCGCCTGCAGCGCACGGCCCAGCCGACGGGTCTCGACCCGGCCCCGGTGGATCGCCTCGGCACACAGCGCCGCCACGATCGCGATGCCGGGCAGTGCGATCGCAGGGATGACGGGGATGAAGCTGGGCTCCCCCACGAGCACCGCCGCCGCCGCGGCCACCACGATCCCCGCGCCGAGCCACAGCCCGACGAGGCGTCTCCCCCGTCGCAGCGCGGACGAGCGGCAGGCGATGCCGCGGGTGAGCCGGTCGACCGCGAGGCACAGGGCGAGCACCCCGACGATGAGGACCGCCGCGAAGACGGGGCCCTCGGTGCGCAGCGCGAACGGCGCGCTCCCCGCGGCGAAGATGACGCCGACGAGGCCCGGCGCCGGCGGACGCAATCGCTCGAACACGGTGCGTGCCGTCTCGATCGCCGACGGCCCCGCGTCGTCGGGAGAGATGTCGGCGAGCTCGAGCCCCGCGCGATCTCGGGCCCGGTGGCTCACCGAGCGGACGCCGTCGGAGAAACCTCGCACGCGCTCGAAGTCGAGCGGGGAAGCGACGAGAGCGGCCAGCGCGGTGCGCAGGGCGCTGATCTCGGACGTGAGGAACTCGCGCGTGTCCCGTTCGTAGCGACCGGCGCGGCGCTGCTCGTCGGTCACCGTCCGCAGCGCGTCGGCGAGGCGCGTCCTCGCGGTCCGCGAGCTGACGTAGAGCTGTTCGGTCACGGCCACGAGTGACAGCACGCTCACCCACGCGACGACGTTGGTCACGATGCGCTCGCTCCACGCGGGGTCGGTTCCGAGTCCGAACGCACCGACCGCCAGAGCGTCGTTGAGGAAGGGCCGCGCGACGGCCGCGGCGACGAGAGCCGCCAGCACGAGCACCCCGCGTGCCGTCGATGACGGTATCCGTCGTTCCGCGAGCACGACCGGCAGCAGGGCCACAGCCAGGATCCCCGCGACGAGCAAACCGGAGAACTGCGCCGACAGCAGCTCCAGGGGCGTGTCGACGGTCGCGTAGGGGGCGAGGACGATGGCGGAGACGGGAACGGCGACGAGGGCGCTCCAGGGTGTGAAGAACCGCCCGCTCGACACGGCATCCCACCAGATCGCGACGCCCGGACGAACCCGCGCTCGATGTCGCGATGTTCGCCCCCGGTTCACATCCGCCCCCTCGACTTCGGCGGGCCGCTGCCGCACCGGCCGAAATCCTAGCGAATCCGAGCGACGTCGCCGTTAACGCGCGCATCATACGCTCGGCTGGAGTCGGCGGCACGCGCTGGGATCGGGTGGCGCCCACCCGGATTTCACCTGGGATCAGGTGCCGCTCGGCACGGCCGACGACACGGGCGCCGAGATCCGACTGCGGACCACCGTGACCGCGATCGACCGCGACGGGCGCACGGTCGAGGACGAATCCGGCGAGCGCTTCGGCTACCGTCGGCTGCTCCTCGCGACCGGTTCACGCCCGCACGAGGTCGATGCGCCCGACAGCGACCGGGTGCTCTTCTTCCGCTCCGCCGACGACTACCGGCGGCTGCGCGAGCTCGCCGCCGAGGGCGAGCGGATCGTCGTGGTCGGCGGGGGCTACATCGGCGCGGAGCTCGCCGCCGCCCTCGTGCAGAACGGCGTGGGGGTCGATCTGGTCTTCCCGAGCACCACACTCGGCGACGGCACGTTCCCGCCTCCGCTCGCCGAGCGGTACCAGCGGCTGTTCCGAGACGCTGGTGTGCGCCTGGTGCCCGACCGCCGGGTCGAGGAGGTGGTCACGGACGCGTCGGCCGACGGCCTCGAGGTCGTGCTCGACGACGGATCGCGGCTGCGCGGCGACGCGGTCGTGCTCGGCCTCGGCGTCTCGCCGGTGACCGACCTCGCCGAGCAGTCCGGGCTCGCCGTCGATGACGGGGTCGTGGTCGACGCGTTCCTCGCCACGACCGACGACGCGATCTGGGCGGCCGGCGACATCGCCTCGTACCCTGACCGGCTGCTCGGTCGCACCCGCGTCGAGCACGTGGACAACGCCCAGGAGATGGGCCGGGCGGCCGGGCGATCGATGGCGGGCGGCGGCGAGGCCTACCGCCACACCCCGTACTTCTACTCGCAGGTGTTCGACGTCCGGTGGGAGGCGGTCGGCACCCTCGACCCCGATCTCGACACCCTCGTCGTGGAGACCGGCGACGACGAATCCGGACCGCGGACAGTGGTGTACTACCGCGACGAGACGGGCGCGCCGGTCGGCGTGCTGCTCTGGAACGTCGCCGACGCCACGGATGCTGCGCGCCTCGTCCTCGCCGACGCGCCCACCGATGAGGCGGAGCTGCGAGGACGCATCACCTGAGCGCGAGGCGGTCGGCCACGACGGCCGCGAGCTCGTCGGCGATCGCCTGGGCCTCGGCCTCGGTGGTCGCCTCAACCATCACCCGCACGAGCGGCTCGGTACCCGAGGCGCGCAGCAGCACACGGCCGGAGTCGCCGAGGCGCGCGGACGCCGAGGCGACGGCATCCTGCACGCCGGCGTCGCTCTCGACCCGGTCGCGATCGACGCCGCGGACGTTCACGAGGACCTGGGGATACACCGTCATGACGGCCGCGAGCTCGGCCGCGGTCTTGCCCTGCCGAGCCATCTCGGCGGCGAGGTGCAGCCCGGTCAGCAGGCCGTCGCCGGTCGTCGCGTAGCGGCTCATGATGACGTGCCCGCTCTGCTCTCCACCGAGCCCGAAGCGGCCCTGGTTCATCCGCTCCAGCACGTAGCGGTCGCCGACCGCGGTCTGCTCGACGGTGATGCCGTGCTCGGCCATGGCCCGGTGCAGACCGAGGTTGCTCATGACGGTCGCGACGAGGGTGCTGAACGGCAGCCGCCCCCGCTGCTTCATCGCCACGGCGAGGATCGCCATGATCTGGTCGCCGTCGATGACACGACCGTCGGCGTCGACGGCGAGGCAGCGATCGGCGTCGCCGTCGTGGGCGATGCCGATGTCGGCTCCGGTCCGGATCACCTCTGCTGCGACGCGGTCGAGGTGGGTCGAGCCGACCCCGTCGTTGATGTTGAGACCGTCCGGGTCGGCACCGATGACAGTGACCTTCGCACCCGCGTCGCGGAACGTCTGCGGAGACACCCCGGATGCCGCTCCGTGAGCGCAGTCGAGCACGACGTGCAGCCCGTCGAGGGTATGCGGCAGCGAGCCCAGCAGGTGGACGACGTAGCGGTCCTCGGCATCGGCGAAAACACGGATGCGGCCGACGTCGGCGCCGGTGGGCTGGAGTTTGGGCCCGGTGAGGGCCTCCTCGATACGGCGCTCGACCTCGTCGGGGAGCTTGACCCCGCCGCGGGCGAAGATCTTGATGCCGTTGTCGGGCGCGGGATTGTGGGACGCGGAGACCATGACGCCGAAGTCGGCGTCGATGTCGCTGACGAGGAACGCCGCAGCGGGCGTCGGCAGCACCCCGGCGTCGAGAACGTCGACTCCCGAAGACGCCAGCCCGGCGGCGACCGCGGCGGAGAGGAACTCCCCCGAGACGCGCGGGTCGCGCGCCACAACGGCGGTCAGCCTCTTGCCGGCTGCCTTGCGCGCCTCCGCGATACGGCCCTGGCCCAGGACGACGGCAGTCGCCTGGGCCAGGGTGAGTGCGAGTTCGGCGGTGAGGGGGCCGTTGGCCAGCCCCCGAACACCGTCCGTACCGAACAGCGCCACGGAGCTTAACGCTTCGAGTACTGAGGAGCCTTACGGGCCTTCTTGAGACCAGCCTTCTTGCGCTCCTTGACGCGAGCGTCGCGCGAGAGGAAGCCGGCCTTCTTCAGGGTCGGGCGGTTGTTCTCAGCGTCGATCTCGTTGAGCGCACGGGCGATGCCGAGGCGCAGCGCGCCGGCCTGGCCCGAGGGGCCGCCACCGGAGATGCGGGCGATGACGTCGTACGAGCCGGCGAGCTCGAGCACCGTGAACGGGTCGTTGATGAGCTGCTGGTGGAGCTTGTTCGGGAAGTAGTCCTCGAGCGTGCGCCCGTTGACCGTGATGGTGCCCGAACCGGGGATGAGGCGCACGCGGGCGATGGCCTGCTTGCGGCGGCCCACGGCGGCACCGGGAACCGAGAGGACCGGACGGGGCGCGGCGGCTGCAGCAGCCTCCGAGGCGGGCGTCTCGGTCGAGTAGTTCTGGGGGGTCTCCTCGAGGGAGTCAGCGATCTTCGCCATCAGTGTTTCCTTGAGTGTTTTCGCGGCGCTTACTGGGCGACCTGGTCGAAGGTGTAGGTGGTGGGCTGCTGCGCAGCGTGCGGGTGCTCGGCACCGGCGTAGACCTTGAGCTTCGAGAGCTGCTGGCGGCCCAGGCTGTTCTTCGGGAGCATGCCGCGGATGGCCTTCTCGACCGCGCGGACGGGGTTCTTCTCGAGGAGCTCCTCGTAGGAGACCGACTTGAGGCCGCCCGGGTAGCCCGAGTGGCGGTAGGCCATCTTCTTCTGGA
The DNA here is from genome assembly GCF_053345465.1 of Microbacterium sp. M4A5_1d. Classification (NCBI taxonomy): domain Bacteria; kingdom Bacillati; phylum Actinomycetota; class Actinomycetes; order Micrococcales; family Microbacteriaceae; genus Microbacterium; species Microbacterium sp. M4A5_1d. The sequence goes on along the minus strand of NZ_JBKFAD010000002.1, from coordinate 704,433 downwards.
GCTTCTGACCCGTCAGGGCCACCTTGTCGGCGTTGACGACGATGACGAAGTCACCGGTGTCGACGTGAGGGGCGAACGAAGCCTTGTGCTTGCCGCGGAGGAGGACGGCGGCGTGAGAGGCGAGGCGGCCGAGGACGACGTCGGTTGCGTCGATGACCAGCCACTCGCGCTGGATCTCGCCAGCCTTGGGGGTGAAAGTGCGCGTCACAGTAGTGCTGCTTTCTTGAATCGAACGGAGGAGTTCGTGAATCCCGCTCCGGGGTGGTTGGTCCGAAATCGGACGAACACGCCAGTGGAGGGCTCACGTTCGTAGCGGCACGCCTGCGTGGCACGCGCACCAAAGAGACAGCGTACGCTATCTGTCGACGTTATCAAAGCCGCGCCTGTCCCCCCGGGCCGTCCTCGATCTCTCATGCACCCCGATCGGAGACCCCGGATGCCCCTGTTCGAACTGCGGCGCTCTCGCCTCGGTCGCATCCGCGTCTTCACCCGGGCGCAGCTGCCGTTCGTGGTCGGCACGTTCGTCGTGATCGTCGCGCTCGCCTTCGGAGCACCAGAGTCACTCTCGTCGCCGTTCATGTGCGCCGCGGTCGTGATCGTCATCCTCGCGTCGATGGCCGGCGCCCTCCTCCCGTGGGAGCGGTTCTCGCCCTCCTGGCTGGTCACCCTCGCCGTGACGGACATCGTCGCCGTCGCGCTCGTGCGCACCGAGGTGGTGTGGCTCCTGCCCGGTGTCAGTATGCTGGCGATCTTCCCCATCCTCTGGATCGCCTACGGCTTCCCGCCCATCGCCTTCACCGCCGCCGTGGGCGGGGCGGCGCTCATGACCTCGCTCCCCTTCTTCGTCCGCGGCAGCTGGCCGGTCACGCCGCTCGAGTGGGCGAACGTCTTCACCCTCCCGGGCCTCATCCTCGCCGTCGCCGTCGTCGTCAACATCGCCGCCCAGCATCTGCGGCGCAGCGGCCGCCGCCTGCGCGCATCCCACGAGGAACGGGAGCGCGCGCTCGCCCGGGCCCGCGACAACGAACTCGTCCTGCGCACGGTGCTCGACACCGTCCGCAGCGGTGTCGCCCTCTACGACGACGCGGGGCGGCTCATGCTCGCGAACCGCACCGCCGAGGACCTCTCCCGAGCGATGGGGTTCTCGCTCAGCGAGGCTCCCTACGCGGGTGACGCCGTGCTGGCGGCGGACCGCACGACGCCGGTACCCCATCATCAGCAGCTCATCCCCCGCGCCCTGCGCGGCGACAGGGTGAGCGACGCCGTCGAGTGGGTCGGTCCGCCGGCGGCGCAACGGGCCATCCTCGCCGACGCCGACCGCGTGCGCCGCGCCGACGGGACTCTCCTGGGCACGTTGGTGGTCGCCCACGACGTGACCGAGATGGCCGATGCCGCGCAGCTGCGACACGACTTCCTCCGCACGGTGTCGCACGAGCTGCGGACGCCGCTGACGAGCGTGACCGGCTACCTCGATCTTCTGACCGACCACGTCCGGCCCGACGACGCCGCAGCGACGCGCTACCTCTCGCTGGTCGAGCGCAACGTGCTGGTGCTCACCGACCGCATCAACGAACTGCTCGCCGCCGCGTCGACCGACACCGAGGTCTCGCCGCGTCCGGTGACACTCAGCGACCTGATCGCCTCGGCCGTGCGCGCCGTCTCGCCGCGCGCCGAGCGTCGCGGCAGCTCGATCCAGCAGATCGGTGCGACGCACGACCGGGTCGTGCTCGACCCGGTGCGCATCCGCCAGTCGCTCGAGGAGCTGCTGATCAACGCCGTGAAGTTCAGCCCGCCCTCGTCCGCGGTCGTCATCGGCCAGCGCGTCGACGAGTCGGGTGTGCACGTCGTCGTCAGCGACAACGGCCCCGGGCTCACCTCGATCGAGCGGACGCGCGTGTTCGATCCGTTCTACCGGACCCCCTATGCCCGGGAGAACGCGATCCAGGGCTTCGGCATCGGCCTCTCGGTCGTCCGCAACGCCGTCGTCGCGCACGGCGGCCGTGTTCGCGTGGGCGCTTCGGCATCGGGCGGCACGGCGATGGCGATCGTGCTGCCCGGTGCGGCGCACGACGATCGTGCACTCGACCACCCCGTGTCAAGCGCGGGCGGCACATTCGTCACGACGGAAGAATGACCTCGACGCTGAGATTCTCGACAACTCGGCCCGTTCGAGGTGACGACGACGATGAGCGCTTCCCCCTATGACCACGCCCGCGCGACGGGTGCCGTCCTCGCGGGCACGGCCACCGACTGGGCCGCGCAGGTGACGTCGGTCGCGATCGTCGAGCTCGACGACGCCGGCGTGGTGCGGTCATGGAACCCCGGGGCCGAGCGTCTGAAGCGCTACCCCGCGGATGAGGTCATCGGCACGTCGTTCTCGCGCTTCTACCGCCGCGAGGACCGCGAGCGCGGTCGGCCGGCGCGACTGCTCGCCGCCGCACGCACCGACGGGTCGGTCGAGGACACCGGCTGGCGGGTGCGCGGCGACGGCACGCTGTTCTGGGCGCACGTGCTGATCACCGCGGTCCGCGACGACGACGGCGAACCCGCGGGCTTCGTCAAGATCGTGCGCGACCTGAGCGAGGCCAAGCGCCTGGACGACGAGAAGGACGGCTTCCTGCGGGCCTTCGCCCACGACCTTCTCTCGCCGATCACCGCTCTGCGCGGCTACGTCGACCTGCTCGAGGACGAGATCCCGGAGGCGCAGTCGGGTCTGCTGCAACACGTCTCACGCGTGACCGACCACATCATCGCCATGGCCGCAGAGCTCTCGGCGCATGTGCGGGGAACCGACGGCGATGAGAGCGAGGAGACCGACCTGCTGACCCTCGCCCGTGAGGCGGCGGAACTCGTGCTGCCGGGCGACGTCAACGAGCGCGTGGATGTCCGCGGCGCCGGCCGCGCCCACGTCTCGACCGATCGCGCGCTCTTGCGACGCGCTCTCGCGAACGTCATCGACAACGCTGCCAAGTACAGCGAGGACACCATCGTCGTGTCGGTGTCGGAGGAGCCGGATGCCGCCGTGGTGACGGTCGCCGACAGCGGCCGGGGCATCGACTCCGACGACCTCGCCTCGATCTTCGAGCCCTATCACCGCGGCCGCCTCTCCGATCCGGGCGACGGCGGCACGGGCGTCGGCCTCGCGAGCGTCCGCGACATCGCGCGACGACTCGGCGGAGAGGCATCCATCGAGAGCATCAGGGGAACCGGGACGACCGTCACCCTGCGCCTGCCGCCCTCACAGTGACGGCAGCGTGATGACCGTCTCCAGGACGACGTCGTCGCCGTCCTGGTACACGCGTCGCCCGACGGTCCCGAGACCGCGTCCGGAAACGGGCCCGAGCCGCCCGGGCGACGACACCCGCAGCAGCAGCGAACCCGATCCGGTGACCCGCGCCACGACCCGGGCACGCCGCGCCCCGGAGTGCTTGACGGCGTTGACGAGCGCCTCGGTGACGACGGAGACGACGCGCTCGGCCGCGTCGGGGTCGCTCAACCGCAGCCGGACCGCGTCGTCGATGCGCTGCGTGACCGCGACGGCGGGCGCCCACGCCTCGATCAGGCGATCCAGCGACTCGCTCGCCGGCATCCGCTCGGGGTCACCGGACTCGAGGATCTCCTCGAACGCGGCCTCGGTACGGCACCGGAAGTCGTCCACCTCGTCGGGGGTCGGGGCGCGCTCGTCGACGCGGGCCGCGAAGACGACGCAGGCGCCCTGCGCGCGCCCGTGCAGCACGTCGATGGCGCGCCGCGGGCCCGCGCTCTCATCGATCTCGGCGGCCTCGCGTGCGACCTCGGCGAGCCCGGCCGCCGCCCGGCGCTCATCGGTACGGGCGCGCGACAGCGCGTCGCGGCAGAGGCCGACCAGCACCGCGACGACCGGGACGGCGAGCACGGGGACGAGGCCGAGCACACCGATGCGCGGGAGGAAGAGGTAGGTGACGACGCTCATCGCGCACCCGGCGGCGATCCACACCAGCAGGAAGACGACCGGACGCGGCGGCCGGGCCCACCGACGCACCGCACCGCCGGCGATGACATCGACGACGACTCCCCCCGCGATGCCGGCGAGGCCCACTCCGACGCCGCCGGCGGCGACGGCGTAGGGGAAGCACGCCAGCGCGTAGAGCGGCGCGACGCTGAACCACGGCGGCGCGACCAGCCGCATCGACAGGCCCGGGCCTCTCCCGTGCGACGCGGGGCCGGCCTCGCTCATCTCGTCGTCGCGCTCGCGCAACAGGCGGTCGATGCGGTGGCTGAGCCCGCGGACATCCTCCGAGAAGGTGCGGACGACGTCGAAATCGATCGGTCCGGCGAGCATGCGCTCGCGTGAGCGGCGCAGGGCCGCGATGCCCGCCACGAGCGCGGCGCGGGCCTCGGCCGCGACATGCTGCCGGTGCGCCTCCGCGCGCTCGACCCGCACGAGCGCCGCGCGCAACCGCTCGGCGGCTGCCCGTGCGGCGGCGTGACGCGACGTGATGACGGCGACGATGGACAGCAGCGCGAGCGCGGTGACGAGGTTGGTCGCGATCCGCGACGACGCCGGCCCGCTCGGGACGATGCCGAACAGGGCGGAGCTGATGGCGTCGTTGACGGCGGGACGGATCGTCGCGACGACGACGAGCGACGCGAGCACGACGACGCCGCGCGCGGGACGCGACGCGAGCCGCCGTTCGGCCGCGGCGACCGGGACGACCATCGCCGCGAGCACCGACCAGCCCAGGACGGCCACCGTGGCACCGCGCAGATACGCCTCGATTCCGGCGCCGCCGACGGACGGCACCGAGAACACGCCGGCGACCAGCAGCGACACCGCCGCGCTCCACCGCGTGTAGAAGGCGCCTCCGGAGACTGCGTTCCACCAGGTCGTCATGCCGGCTCCGCGCTCTCCGGCGTTCTCAGCCCGCGAACGCCCCGACGAGGGCGAGGCCCACGCCCGAGAGGTTGAACACGACGTGTGCGACGACGCCGGTCCAGATGCGCCCGGTCAGGAGGACGAGGCCGGCGCACACGACCCCGACCAGCGCGATCGAGAGGACGCCGTCGACACCGAGGGCCCCGCCGACGAGATGACTCACGAGGAAGACGGCCGTCGACACCAGCAGTGCCGCCACGCCGGCCGTGGCCGGCCCCGCGGCCCGGCGCAGCAGCGTGTAGACCGCGACGAGCACGACCCCGCGGAAGAAGAACTCCTCGAGGACCGGGGCGACCAGCCCCGCGGCGGCGGCATCCGTCAGCCACCAGCTCGCGGGAAGCCGCCCGTCGACGAGCAGGAGCCCGGGGAAGCGGGCCTGCCCCTCGACCCCCTGCTGGATGAGCCCCTGCACCAGACGGAGCACGATGCCGAAGCCGAGCCCGATGAGGAGGTCGGCGGCTCGGAACCGGAGGAGACCCGCGGGTCGCGAGACGCGAAGCGCGAGGACGACGGGGATCAGCATCCCGAGCCAGAGCGCCGCCGTCGCGGCGACGCCCGACCACGACGCCGCGGGCTGGAGCCACAGCACGAGATACCCCAGCAGGATTCCCGCGCCCAGGCTCACGAGCGCCCAGGCGAGCATCATCTCGCGCCACCGGCGCACGCTCGATCCGCCCTGGCGCCAGTCGACGCGACGGTGACGTGGGCGCCGCGACGTCGTCGCGACCGGCTCGCTAGGGTGGGTGTGCACGCGCCCACGTTAGCGGAGGTCCCATGATCGAGATCGCGACCATCTGCACGGGGAACATCTGCCGTTCACCCCTGGCGGCTCTGATGCTCCAGACCCGTCTGGCCGGCCGGGGCGTGCGCGTCACGAGCGCCGGGACGCGAGGCCTGGCCGATCACGGGATGACGCCCGAGGCGCAGCGCCTGGCGCTGGCGCGCGGAATCTCGGCCTCGGATGCCGAGGCGCACCGGGCTCGTTTCCTGACCGAGCAGCACCTCGTCTCGGCCGACCTCGTCCTGGCGATGGCCCGCGAGCACCGGCGCGCCGTGGCGGAGCTCGTCCCCGCGCGGACACGCGTGGCGTTCACCGTGCGCGAGTTCGCGCGCCTGGCCTCGTCGCTGTCGGACGCCGCGCTGCAGGGGGCCGTCGCGACGGCGGCCGACCAGGATGCCGCGGGCAGACTGCGGGCGGCGGTCGCAGCGGTCGCGGGCCAGCGCGGCCTCGTCCTCCCGCCCGCCGATCCGACGGAGGATGACGTCGTCGACCCCTACCGCCGGTCGTGGTCGACATATGAGGCGTCGGCGGCGCAGCTCGATCCCGCGATCGACCAGGTGGTGCGCGTCGTGGCGGTCGCGACGACCTCCTGATCCGAGGTGCGCGATCCGACCCCGGCCGGAAACATGGCTGTGGCAGACTGATCCGAGTTTCCGCCGATGCCCTCGTGGCGCGCACCGAAGGGCAGCATGGAGCTCTCCGACTACATTCGCATCCTCCGCAAGAACTGGATCGTGATCCTCGTGGTCACCCTCGTCGGTGTGGGCGCCGCGGCCGCGTACTCGCTGACGCGCACGCCCACCTACGAATCGTCCAGCACGGTCTTCGTCTCGACGCAGACCTCCGGCAGCGTCGCCGAGCTGCAGCAGGGGTCGACGTTCGCGCAGGCGCGGATCAACACGTACGTCGGCCTCGTCTCGACGCCGATCGTGATGAACCCGGTGATCGCCGAGCTCGGCCTCGGGACGACGGCGGGCCAGCTCGCCGAGAAGGTCAACGCGAGCGCTGCCCTGAACACGACGCTCATCACGATCACCGTGGTCGACACCGATCCGGTCGCGGCGGCGGACATCGCCAACGCCCTGGCTGCGAGCCTGTCGGCGGCGGTCCCCGCGATCGAGCCCGCGAGCGAGTCGGGCGCGAGCCCCATTCAGCTGTCGCGCGTCCGCGACGCCCAGCCGGCCCTCAGCCCGTCGAGCCCGAACGTTCCCCTCAACCTCGCGCTCGGCCTCCTCGTCGGCCTGGCGCTCGGCATCGGGATCGCGGTCCTGCGCACCGTGCTCGACACCCGCATCCGCAGCTCGCGCGATGTGGAGCAGGTCACCGAGTCGCCCCTCATCGGCGCCATCGCCTTCGACCCGAAGGCGAAGGACCGGCCGCTCATCGTGCACGCCGATCCGTTGAGCCCCCGCGCGGAATCGTTCCGCGCGCTGCGCACCAACCTGCAGTTCCTCGACATGGGTGGCCGCTCCAGCTTCGTCGTCACGAGCTCGGTGCCGAGCGAAGGCAAGTCGACCACGACCATCAACCTCGCGATCGCCCTCGCCGACGCCGGCAAGAAGGTCGCCCTGCTCGACACCGACCTGCGCAAGCCGAAGGTCGACGAGTATCTCGGCCTCGAGGGCGGAGCGGGCCTCACCGATGTGCTGATCGGCCGAGCACGCCTGGGCGACGTCATGCTGCCCTGGGGCGGTCGCAGCCTGTATGTGCTGCCGTCGGGCAAGATCCCGCCGAACCCGAGCGAGCTGCTCGCATCGCCCCAGATGCGTCAGCTGCTCGAGGTCCTGGAGCGCGACTTCGACGTGGTGCTGTGCGACGCCCCGCCGCTCCTGCCCGTGACGGACGCGGCCATCCTCGCCCGTGCGACCAGCGGAGCGATCGTCGGTGTCGCGGCGGGCCGGACGACCCGCCATCAGCTCACCGGCGCCATCGACGCTCTTCAGACCGTCGACGCCAAGGTCGCCGGCGTGGTGCTGACGATGGTGCCCACCCGCGGGCCCGACGCGTACTACGGCGGCTACGGCTACGGCTACGGCTACACGCAGGAGGAGAACGCGGCCCGCGAGGCTCGCCGCGGCAAGCCCGCCGCCCCGGCGAAGCAGCCGCGCGGTCGTCGGGGACGCCGCGCCGAGCCGGTCGAGACCGGTCCGGCTCCGACGCTCGATGACCTCGGCTTCCGCGCTCGCTCCTCCGACGAGTCCCGCCGCTCCGGTCCTTCTGCGAGCTGATGGCGCATGGCGCGACGTGACCTGACCGCACCGCCCATCGCCCGCGCGTTGTCGGTGGCCGGCGTCGGCGCGCTCGCGCTCGTCGTGGTCGCGCTCACGGCGCTGGCGCTGCAGCACGACCGCAGTCCGCAGCCGTCGGGCGCGCCGACCGCGGGCCCCGTGCCGACCTTCTCGTTCCGGGGGCCGGGGCCGGACGCGAGCGCTTCACCGTCGTCGAGCGCGACCCCCGCCACGGGCGGTGCCGAGGAGCGCTTCCTCGCTCGCTCAGCCGAGGGCATGCTGTGGCGCGCGACGGCGGGAGCCTGCGGCGCCGGCGAACCGGTCGTCGAGCGATCAGACGACGGCGGCACCACCTGGGTCGACGTCACCCCGCGTTCCCGCGGCATCGCTCAGGTCCGCGCGCTGTCGGGTCTGTCCGGCACCGAGGCCGAGCTGATCGCCGATGCGGCGGACTGCTCTCCCCAGCTGCTGCGGACGTACACGCAGGGCCGGTTCTGGGACCCGTACCCCGATCTCCTGGCGCGAGCGACCTATCCCTCGGGCTCCGCACCCACGGTGCTGGCGTCGCCCTCGGGCGAGGTCGCGCTCCCCTGCGCCGCCCCCGCCAGCGTGCGAGTGGGGGCGCAGCAGACCGCTCTGGTGTGCGACGGGGTCGCCCACACCCGCGTCGGCAGCGGTGCGTTCGCTCCTCTACCGCTCGCGGATGTCGTCGCTCTCGATGTCCTGGGCCGCGCGACCGCGCTCGTGAGCGCCGGGACGGATGCCTGCGCGGGAACCTTGGCCCTGACGTGGGTCGACGCGGCGGGAACAGCCTCGACCCCGGAGTGCATCCCCGACAGCGATCCGGCCGCGCCGGCGGCGATCGCCGCTTTCGACGACGAGGTCATCGTGTGGTCGGGCGACGCCGTGACGACCATCGCCCGCTAGCGCCGACCGGGCCCGGAGGCGGGGAACGGACGATCCCCCCGGCCTTCCGTTCCCCGTCTCCCGAGCTCCCGTCCCCATCCTGCTCGCGAACCGGACGCCCACACCGCCCCCGGGGAGGATTTCACCCGAGGCTTCACCCGCGGATTAACCCCCTCAGCGCAGGCGCCCGTCACCCGGGCGCGTGACGCGCAGGCGGCGCGCACCGTAGCCGTCGAGCTCCATCGAGACCGTGGCCCCCTCGAGCGCCCAGCTCTCGCCCGAGGCGAGGCAGACGAGCTCGGTGCCGTCGGGCTCCTCGCCGAGGTCGATCTCGAAGGCGACCGGCTCCCCCGCGAAGTTGTGCACGGCGACGAATCGGCTCTCGCTCGTGCGGGCGCCATGCGCGAGTACAGACGGCGCGGTGGCGGGTACGAGCTCGAGGTCGCCCCAGCCGATCTCCGGGGACTGCCGGTAGCTCCGCGCGAGCCCGCGGACGAACGTGAACAGCGAGTCGGGGGCCATGAGCTGCGCCTCGACGTTCACGTGCTGGGGCCCATACGGCCCCTCGGGCGACGGCAGCGGATGCGCGCTCGCGGCGGCGGTGGAGAATCCGCCGTCGGGACGCCACTGCATCGGCACGCGGACGGCGTCCCGCTCGTCGATGTCGAGGTTCTCACCCATCCCGATCTCCTCGCCGTACAGCAGCACCGGTGTTCCGGGGAGCGAGAAGAGCAGGCTGTAGACGAGGCGGATGCGGCGCGGATCGCCGCCCAGCATCGGAGGAAGGCGTCGCCGAATGCCGCGCCCGAAGACCTGCATCGACTCCTCGGGGGCGAAGGCGGCGAAGACCTCTTCGCGCTCGGCGTCCGACAGCTGATCGAGGGTGAGCTCATCGTGGTTGCGGACGAAGTTCGCCCACTGCGAGATCGTCGAGATGTCGGGCCGGCTCTCGAGCGCGGAGCGCAGCGGCTGCGGGTCTTCTCGCGCGAGCGAGAGATACAGCGCCTGGTTGCTGGCGAAGTCGAACTGCATGTGCAGCTCGCCGTCGCCGTCGGCCCCGAAGTACGCGGCCTGCTCATCGTGCGGGACGTTGACCTCGCCCACGAGCATCGCCGCGCTCGAGCGCCGCTGGGCGAAGCGCCGCAGCGCGCGCAGGACATCGTGATCACGCTGCGGCTCGCGGCGCTCGGGCGCGGAGACGAACGAGGGCACCGCGTCCACCCGGAAGCCGGAGACTCCCAGCTGCAGCCAGAAGCCCATGACCTTCGCCAGTTCGCGCTGGACGGCCGGGTTCTCGGCGTTCAGATCGGGCTGGTGCGAATAGAAGCTGTGGAGGTAGTACTGCCCGGTCTTCTCGTCCCACTCCCAGACGCCGTCCTCCTCGCCGGGAAACTGCGTCTCACGGGGGTCGTCGGGGATCTCGTCCCGCCACACGTAGAAGTCGCGGTAGGGCGAGTCGCGGCTCTCGCGCGCCGAGAGGAACCAGGGATGCCGGTCGGAGGTGTGGTTCATGACGAGATCGACGATGACCCGGATACCGCGGTCCTCAGCGGTACGGATGAGCTCGACGAAGTCGCCGTGGGACCCCACCCGAGGATCGACCCCGTAGTAGTCCGACACGTCGTAGCCGTTGTCGCGTCCGGGCGTCGGGTAGAAGGGCATGAGCCACAGGCAGGTGACACCGAGGTCGGCGAGGTAGGGCAGCCGCCGAGCGAGGCCCTGCAGATCGCCGTCGCCGTCGCCGTCGTCATCGAGGTACTTCTCGACGTCCACGCAGTACAGCACCGCGTTCTTCCACCAGAGGTCGCTCGTGTCGGAGATCCTCATCGTGCGCCCCCGGGGAGGTCGGTTCTCGCGCCGAGCCGTTCGCGCAACGCGTGCAGGAGCGCCCCCGCCCGCTCGCCGAGGAAGGCGCGTTGGTCCTGGGAGATCTCGTGGATGTAGAGCCGGTCGAAACCGGTGGAGACGAGGCCGGCGAGGCGGTCCGCCAGCTCGGCGATGCCGCTCGGCGAGTCGACGCCGATGATGACGTGCTCGGCGAGTTCGGCGTCTGTGGGGTCGCCCGCGCGGGCCGCGAAGTCCTCAGGCTGAGCGATGTCCCACGCCTCCGGGGGCGTCACGACGCCGTGGAGCCACTGGTCGCGCACGAGCGCGGCGGCTTCGTCCGACGATTCGGCGAGGGCGATGTGGACCTGCAGGCACGTGGGACCGAGGCCGCCGGCATCCAGGTAGGCGCTGACGATCTCGGCGACCTGCTCGCGGCTCGTCCCGACCGTGACGAGCCCATCGGCCCACCCGGCGGCCCAGCGCGCCGTCTCCTGCGAGGCCGCGGTGGCCATGAGCGTCGCCGGTCCGGTGGGCAGGCTCCACAGCCGGGCCTCATGCACGCGGACGCGGCCGTCGTGATCGACCTTCTCACCCGCGAGCAGCCCCCGCATGACGTCGACGCACTCCCCCAGGCGTGCCGTGCGCTCGTCCTTGGATGGCCAGGGCGCCCCCGTGACGTGCTCGTTGAGCAGCTCACCGCTGCCGAGCGCCGCGAAGTACCGGCCGGGGAACATCTCGGCGAGGGTGGCGATCGCCTGTGCGCTGACGACGGGATGATACAGCTGCCCGGGAGTCGACACGGACCCGATGGGGAACCGCGTCGACGCGAGCGCTGCGCCCAGCCAAGCGATCGTGTTCCCGGAATGCCCCTGACGCGGCGTCCACGGGGCGAGATGGTCAGCGCTGAACGCCCCGTCGAAGCCGACGCGTTCGGCTTCGATGACGGCTTCCAGGAGCGCGCTGGGCGCGAGCTGTTCGTGCGAAGCGTGATATCCGATGAAGGCCATGCCCCAGTCTTTCGGTCCCGCGCACCCGACGACGTCGGGTTGCTCGATGCCGCCGGGTGCGGTACAGGCCGGCGCTCAGGCGGGCCCGCCCGTCTCGTGGACGCGTGTGAGCGCTTCGCGCAGCCCGGCCAGCCCACCGCGATCGAGGACGCAACGCCGGAGGTGCCCGAGGATCCACGCGCGGACCGGGGCCGCACCGGGGTCGTAGCGGCGGGCGTCGCGCCAGACATTCAGGAACGCTTCCCGCACCACCTCTTCGGCGGCCGCTCGGTTCGCGGTCAGCCGCAGCGCGAGCCCGAAGGCGGCGGCTGACGTCGCGTCGTACAGGTCGGCGAGCGCTCCCCGGTCGCCGGCGGCGACGGCGGTGAGAAGCGCGCCGAGCTCGGCGTCGGTGCCAGGACGCGCGGGCTCGTCCGCGGCCGTGTCCGGCGCGAGCAGGTCTGTCATGAGGGAATCGTCCGACACCGCGGACCGGGCAGGAAGCGCTTGAGTCCCGAGGCCGCCCGTGGTAGGCCGATCCAGTCATATGAATGGATCCGCGGCGCCGCACGCACAGCAGAGCGCCCCGGGTCGCGGGGACCCGGGGCGCTCGCGTGAGGGAGCGTCTTACTTGAAGGCGTCCTTGACGTTCTCGCCGGCCTTCTTGACGTTGGCAGCGGTCTGGTCCTTGTGACCTTCGGCTTCGAGACGCTCGTTGTCGGTCGCCTTGCCGGTGGCCTCCTTGGCCTTGCCGGCGACGTCCTGAGCTGCGTTCTTGATCTTGTCGTCGAGTCCCATATCGGCCCCTTCCGTCGATCTGCGTCCGGGTCTGATCCCCGGATGCCGGGACGGTTCATCCCGGTCATCACACGGTAGGTCGACCGGTTCCGCCCGCGCACCCGCTCGCGTTCACGGCGCGAATGCGATATGAACGCCGTCAGTTCTGCATGTTGATCTGCTGGCCGGTCACCAGCGGGTAGTGCACGAGAGCATCGGCGTCGAGGTCTTCCCGGTGCATGTCGACACCGGAGACCTGGCTGTTCTCGTACGTCGTGTAGCAGTACACGCCGGTGTCGGTGTTGCAGCACGACGAGTAGATGGTGATCTCGAACGTGCCCTCCTCGCCGACGTGGACGCACCCGCGCTGTTGCGCAACGGATCCGAGGATCTGGAAGAACTGACTGATCGACTCCGACTCCGACTCGCCCACGACGGAGTTCATCCGCGTGAAGGCGGCCCTGACGAACCGGGAGGACGACGAGAGATCGCCGGGGAGCCCGATCGCCCCCATGCCGCGGCTGTAGCGATCCGGCGGCAGCTCCGGCGAGACGCGCAGACCCTCCCGAACGCTCTCGACCGTGATCGAACGCGAGCGGTCGGCGATGATCCAGTGCAGCGGCGACGCCGGGAAGGCCTCGCTGAACGAGACGTCGACGATCGTGACGCCAGCCAGGGCGGCCTCGACCTCGTCGACGGTCTCGAATCGTCCGAGCACCCAGGGGATGAACTCGCGATCGTCGCGATGCCGATGATCGCGTGGTGCGTCTCGAGCGGGTCGACCCGGCGGAACCGGAACGGGAAGTTCCGCGGGGTCACGACCACCTCCTCGTGATAGGAGAACTCGAGGTCGAGATTCCGGCCGAAGTAGTGATCGCGTGTGGTGCAACTGACTCCTGTGCACACGGTGCCGCCTCCTGTCGTGACGGGCCGCCCCTCGGCCCTGGCCCAGCCCTATCCCGATCCGCGCGACGCTCGGTAGGGCACTTGACACCGGCATCGCCGCTCGGTGCAGTCATGGCCCACGGCTCTTGTGAGCGCTCACCTCGATGAAACGGATCACCGAGGCGACCTATGGCGTAGAACCCCCTGGCATTGCGCATTCGTGACCCGAGACGCTCTTGACAGCACCCGTGTTGTGAGCGCTAACATTCGAGCGTCCCCGAGAGGTGACACGCATCAGAGATCCGGCGACGCCGCCGGACGAAACGAGGAGGTTTCCGATGTCCCAGGTGAAGTCCGTCGTCACCGCGATCGCCATGCTCGGCGTCGTTGCGCTCAGCGCCACGGCGTGCGCGAGCTCCAGCTCTCCCGGCGCGTCCGGCGGCGACGACGTCATCACGGTCGGGTTCGCCCAGACCGGCTCCGAGAGCGGATGGCGCAGCGCCAACACCGAGTCGATCAAGGAGGCGTTCTCGGCTGAGAACGGCTTCGACCTGATCTTCAACGCCGCCGACAACAAGCCCGAAGCGCAGATCGCCGCGGTGCGCAGCTTCATCAACCAGGGCGTCGACGCGATCGTCCTGGCCCCCATCGTCAGCGACGGCTGGGACGACGTGCTGAAGGAGGCGAAGGATGCCGGCATCCCCGTCATCCTCGAAGACCGCACGGTCTCGGCATCCGAGGACCTCTACGCCAGCTGGATCGGGCTCGACTTCGAGCAGGAGGGCAAGACCGCCGGCGAGTGGGTCGCCGAGAACTTCGGCTCGAAGCCGACGAACATGGTGATCCTGGAGGGGACGACCGGATCGTCCGCCGCGACCGACCGGCAGACCGGCTTCGACGCCGCCGTGGCCGGCACCGACATCACGGTGCTGGACTCGCAGACCGGCAACTTCACCCGCGCCGAGGGCAAGACCGTGATGGAGGGCTTCCTGCAGAAGTTCGGCTCCGAGATCAACGTGCTCTTCGCTCACAACGACGACATGGGTCTCGGTGCCCTCGACGCCATCAAGGCGGCGGGCATGAAGCCGGGCACCGACATCCAGATCGTGACGATCGATGCGGTCAAGGACGGCATGACCGCTCTCGCGAACGGCGAGTTCAACTTCATCGTCGAGTGCAACCCGCTGCTCGGCGAGAAGACGGCCGAGGTCGTGAAGTCCGTCGTCGCGGGCGAGTCGGTCGACAAGACCTACATCGTCGAGGACCAGAGCTTCACGCAGGAGCAGGCGAAGGAAGTCCTGGACAGCCGCCCCTACTGATCCGACACCCGGGTGGCGGCCGGCGGGGGCCGGCCGCCACCCCTTCCAGAAAGCGGGTCGATGATGACCACGGAACGCCCCGTCGCAGTCGCCATGCGCGGAATCACCATCCAGTTCCCCGGCGTGAAGGCACTCGATGCCGTCGATCTCACGCTCTACGGCGGTGAGATCCACTCCCTCATGGGAGAGAACGGCGCCGGCAAGTCCACACTCATCAAGGCACTCACGGGCGTCTACGCGATCGACAGCGGCAGCATCGTCGTCGACGGACGCGAGCGCTCGTTCCGCAGCACCGCCGACGCGCAGGCCGCGGGGATCTCGACGGTCTATCAAGAGGTGAACCTCTGCGCCAACCTCTCGGTCGCCGAGAACGTGATGCTCGGCAACGAGGTGCGCCGCGCCGGACGCATCGACTGGCGCGCAACGCACGAGGCGGCCGCCGGACACCTCGCGGAGCTCGGTCTCGACGTCGACACACACTCCGTGCTGGCCAGCCACTCGATCGCGGTGCAGCAGCTCGTCGCGATCAGCCGGTCGATGGTCATCGACACGCGGGTCCTCATCCTGGACGAGCCCACGTCGAGCCTCGACCGCGGCGAGGTCGAGCAGCTTTTCGCTGTCATGCGGCGCCTCCGCGACCGCGGCGTCGCCATCCTGTTCGTCTCGCACTTCCTCGACCAGATCTACGAGATCTCCGACCGTCTCACGGTGCTGCGCAACGGCGGGCTCGTCGGGGAGTACCCCATCGTCGAGCTCGGACGCGAGGCCCTCGTGGCGCGCATGATCGGACGCGAGCTGAGCGCCCTCGACGCCCTGTCGTCGACCGCTGAACGCGAGATCGACCGCGACGCCGTCCCGGTTCTGCGTGCCCGCGGCGTCGGACGCCGCGGCGTCATCGAGGCGTCCGATCTCGATGTGCACCG
Organism: Microbacterium sp. M4A5_1d; assembly: GCF_053345465.1. Taxonomy (NCBI): domain Bacteria; kingdom Bacillati; phylum Actinomycetota; class Actinomycetes; order Micrococcales; family Microbacteriaceae; genus Microbacterium; species Microbacterium sp. M4A5_1d. The sequence continues at coordinate 688,886 of NZ_JBKFAD010000002.1, read as the reverse complement.
CGGAGAGGTCGTCGGGATCGCGGGCCTGCTCGGCTCGGGCCGCACCGAACTGGCGCGCCTGCTCGCCGGCGCAGATCGATCGGATGCCGGCTCCGTCGAGGTCGACGGCGTCCCGACCCGTCTGACCACCCCGCGTCACGCACTCGATCACGGCATCGCGTTCTCCTCGGAGGACCGCCGATCCGAGGGCATCATCGCGGACCTCACCGTCGCCGAGAACATCGTGCTCGGCGTGCAGGCGCGACGCGGTGCGCTGCGCCGGGTCCCGCAGAGCGAACGCGACGCACTCGTGGCCGAGTACCTCGAGGCCCTCGGCGTCCGCCCCGCCGACCCGAACGCCCTCGTGCGCAACCTCTCGGGAGGCAACCAGCAGAAGGTGCTGCTGGCGCGATGGCTGGCCACCGCGCCCGAACTGCTCATCCTCGACGAGCCCACCCGCGGGATCGACGTCGGCGCCAAGGCCGACATCCAGCGCAAGGTCGCCGAACTCGCGGCTCAGGGCCTCGCCGTCGTCTTCATCTCGTCGGAGCTCGAGGAGGTGCTGCGCATCGCGCAACGCGTCGCCGTTCTGCGCGATCGCCGCAAGATCGGCGAACTCATGACCCAGGATGTGGACGTCGACACACTGGTCGCCTTCATCGCCGAAGGCGACGCCGAGAACCCCTCGGATAAGGAGAAGATCGCGTGAAGAAGCTCATCACGCACCGGCTCGTCTGGCCGGCGCTCGCCCTCGTGGCCCTGATCGCGGTGAACACCGTGTCACGGCCCTCGTTCCTCAGCGTGACGGTGCAGAACGGTCAGCTGTACGGCTCGCTCATCGACATCCTCCGCAACAGCGCTCCGCTCATGCTCGTCGCCCTCGGGATGACGCTCGTGATCGCCACCCGCGGGATCGACCTGTCCGTGGGCGCGATCATGGCCGTGTCGGGCGCCGTCGCCCTCACGATCATCGAGGCATCGCCCGAGCCGGGGAATCTCGGCGTCGTCGCGATCGCGATCGCGGCGGGTGTCGGCACCTCTCTCGTCCTGGGCGCGTGGAACGGTTTCCTGGTCGCGGTGCTCGGCATCCAGCCGATCATCGCCACGCTCGTCCTCATGCTCGCCGGACGCGGTGTCGCTCTGCTCATCACGCGCGGATTCATCACCACGATCAACAGCGAGCCGTACCAGTTCATGGCACAGGGATACGTGTTCGGCCTGCCCTTCGCCCTGTGCGTCTCGGTCGCCGCGATCATCGTCGTCGCCGTCGTCCAGCGGCGCACCGCCCTCGGGATGCTGACCGAGGCCGTCGGCATCAACCCCGAGGCGAGCCGCCTGGCGGGCGTCCGCTCGCGCGGGATCATCTGGGGCACCTACATCGCCAGCGGCACCCTCGCTGGTATCGCGGGCATTCTCTACAGCTCGAACATCATGGCCGCCGATGCGAACGCGGCGGGGATGTACATCGAGCTCGACGCGATCCTCGCCGTCGTGCTCGGCGGCACGTCGCTCGCGGGCGGCAAGTTCAGCATCGCCGGAACCGTCATCGGCGTCTTCACGATCCAGACCCTCAAGACCACGATCACCTTCCTCGGGGTCCCGCCCGCCGTGAGCCCGGTGTTCATGGCCGGCGCCGTGCTGGTGGTCGTCCTGCTGCAGTCGCGCCGTGTGCGCGGCTGGTTCACCTCCGGTGCCCGCCCCGCGGCCCGCGCCGTCTCCGCCCGCTCCGACGCGAAGGTGCTGTCATGACATCGCTCACCGCTGCCCCCCGCGCGCACGAGCGCGCCCTGACCCCGTGGCGCCGCTTCCTCAGCCGCCACATCGCCCTCGTGCCGGTGTTCGCCGCCGCCGTGATCCTCGTCGTGATGATCGCGGGCGCCATGATCAACTTCCCGAACTTCCAGCTGCCCCGCATCCTGTCGTCGATCCTGCTCGACAACGCCTACCTCCTGGTGCTCGCTGTCGGCATGACCTTCGTGATCCTCACCGGCGGCATCGATCTGTCGGTCGGCGCCGTGATGGCTTTCACCGGCATCCTGTGCGCGAGGCTGCTGTCGGAGGGAGTGCCCGTCGCCGTCGCAGTGCCGGCGATGATCGTGATCGGCGGCGCGATCGGCCTGCTGATCGGCGTGCTGGTGCAGTTCTTCGACGTCCAGCCCTTCATCGCCTCGCTCATCGGGATGTTCCTCGCGCGCGGCCTCGCCTTCGTGGTCAGCCTGGAGTCGATCAAGGTCGCCGACGAGGGCCTGCTGTGGCTGCAGTCGACCCGCCTCTCGGTCGGCGGCTGGTACATCACGCCCACCGGCATCCTGGCCCTGCTCACGGTCGTGCTGGCCGCGCTCGTGCTGCGCTACACGCGCTTCGGTCGCACCGTGTACGCGATCGGCGGCAGCGAGCAGTCGGCGCGCCTCATGGGCCTGCCGGTCGTGCGCACCCGCCTGCTGGTGTACGTCATCAGCGGCGTGTGCGCGGGGATCGCAGGCATCGTGCTCACGGCCTACTCGGGCGCGGGCTATCCCCTCAACGGCGTCGGCACCGAGCTCGACACGATCGCCGCGGTCGTGATCGGCGGCACCCTCCTCACGGGAGGCAGCGGGTTCGTCGTCGGGTCGCTCATCGGCGTCTTCGTCTACGGGCTCATCCGCACGATCATCTCGTTCCTGGGCGCCGAGCAGTCGTGGACGCGGATCACGGTGGGCGCGCTGCTGCTCGTGTTCGTCGTGGTGCAGCGGGTGATCGTCAGCCGATCCTCGACGCGGCGGTGACGGCCCGCCGCGCCGCGGCAGCGCGGCGGGGCATCGGGGCGGCATGATGGTGCGCATGGATCCCGAGGCGGCGCCGACGCTCGAGGTGCGCGGCGCCGACGTGCGCTTCGGCCCCGAGCAGGCGCTCGCGAACGTCGATCTGCGGCTGTTCGCGGGCGAGGTGCACTCGCTGATGGGCGAGAACGGCGCCGGGAAGTCGACGCTCATCAAGGCGATCACCGGCGCGCTCCGACTGGACGCCGGCGAGATCCTGCTCGACGGCGCACCGGTGCACCTCGCTCGCCCCGCGGACGCGCTCGCGGCGGGCATTTCGACCGTCTACCAGGAGATCGACCTGCTGCCGAACCTCACGGTCGCCGAGAACGTCTCGCTCGGACGCGAGCCCCGCCGGTTCGGGCTCATCGACCATGCCGAGATGCGGCGCCGCGCCGCTTCGGCGCTCGAATCCCTCGGGGTATCGATCGACCCGGGCTCGCTGCTGTCGTCGCACTCGCTCGCCGTGCAGCAGCTGGTGGCCATCGCGCGCGCGGTCTCGGGACCGAACCTGCGGGTGCTCGTGCTCGACGAGCCGACCTCGAGCCTCGACGCCGACGAGGTCGCCGAGCTGTTCCGCGTCGTCCGCGAGCTGACCGCCCGCGGGATCGCGGTGCTGTTCGTGTCTCACTTCCTCGACCAGGTCTACGAGTTGTGCGACCGGGTCACCGTGCTGCGCGGCGGCCGCTTCGTCGGCGAGTACTCCACCACCGAGCTCCTGCGCGTCGAGCTCGTCGAGAAGATGCTCGGCGACTCCGCAGCCCGCCTCGCCGCGATCGACGACGACATCGCGCCGCTGAGCGACGGGCCGGTCGTGCTGTCGGCCCGGGGAGCACGGTCGAGCCGCACGCGACATGCGTTCGACCTCGAGCTCGCCGAGGGCGAAGTCATCGGGTTCGCCGGCCTGCTGGGTTCCGGACGCACGGAGTTCGCCCGCGCGCTGACGGGCGTGGACGGCCTCGACGAGGGCACGGTGCTCCTCGACGGCACCCCGCTCGGGGGCCACGGCCCGCGGTCGGCGATCGGGCGGGGTGTCGTCTACTCGTCGGAGAACCGCCGCACCGACGGTGTGCTGGGCGACCTCAGCGTGCTCGAGAACATCACGCTCGCCCTGCAGGCGCAGCGCGGCATCCTGCGCCCCGTGGGCGCCGCCCGCGCGCGCGAGCTCGCCCGCAGCTGGATCGAGGCCCTCAACATCCGACCCGCCGACATCGACCGCCCGGTCCGGGAGCTCTCCGGCGGCAACCAGCAGAAGGTCCTGCTCGCGCGGCTGCTGGCCCTGTCTCCCCGCGTGGTCGTGCTCGACGAGCCCACGCGGGGCATCGACGTGGGCGCGAAGGCCGAGGTGCAGCGCCTGGTCGGAGAGCTCGCCGACAACGGCGTCTCGGTGGTCTACATCTCGGCCGAGCTCGACGAGGTGCTGCGGGTCTCGCACACCATCGCGGTCGTCCGCGACGGCCGCATCGCCCACGTCGTACCGGCCGCGGATCTCAGCTCCGACCTGCTGATCGCCCTCGTGGCGCGCGCCGACGACAAGACCGAAGAGGCCGATGACTGACGCGCGCACGCCCCGGGCAGCGAACATCTTCGACGTCGCGAGACTCGCCGGTGTCTCTCATCAGACGGTGTCGCGGGTGCTCAACGACATGCCGAACGTCCGGCCCGCCACACGCGAGCGGGTCGAGAAGGCGATCGCGCAGCTGCGCTACAGCCCCTCTCCCGCGGCGCGGGCGCTCGTGACCCGCCGCACCCGGACGATCGGTCTGATCACGCCGGGGACGGTGCAGTTCGGGCCGACCTCCGTCGCGACCCACTTCAACTTCGCCGCGCGCTCGGAACGCTACAACGTCGATGCGATCAGCTCGCCGGAGAGCGACGTCGCCGCCGTGCGGTCGGCGATCGACGGCCTGCTGCGCCAGCGCGTCGACGCGATCGTCCTCATCGTGGTCGACCTCGACGTGCTCGCGGCCATCCAGGGGCTCGAGCTCGACATCCCGCTGGTCGCCGTCGCCGCCACCAGCCGGCCGCATCCGCAGCTCGTGTCGATCGACCAGTACCGGGGTGCGCGGAGCGCCGTGCGCCACCTCGCCGAGAGCGGTCACCGCCGCATCCACCACATCGCGGGCCCCGCCCGCAATCCCGACGCCGCCGAGCGCGTGCGCGGGTGGCGCGACGAGCTCGTCGCGAGGCGGCTCGACATCCCGCCGCTCACCTACGGCGACTGGTCGGCTGCGAGCGGGTTCGGCATCGCGATCGAGAGCGACATCGCCGCGGGTGACGGCATCTTCGTGAGCAACGACCACATGGCGATCGGAGTACTGTCGGCGCTGCGCGAACGCGGTCTGCGGGTGCCCGAGGACGTCGGCATCGTCGGATTCGACAACGTGCCCGAAGCGGCGTTCCTCCATCCCGCGCTCACGACGGTCGAGCAGGACTTCCCGGCCCTGGGGGCCCTGATCATGCAGAAGGTCCTGCTCGTGGTGGAGCAGCCCGATGTCGTCACCGAGGCCACCCCGCTGCCGACCCGCCTCATGGTCCGGCAGTCGTCGGTGTCGGACGGCTGAGCGCCGCTCCCAGCGTTCTCGTGACCGGGTGCGGCACGATCGTTCCCATGGCCTCTCGATCCCGGATGCGGCGGCGCCGTCGCCGGATCGGGATCGCGGCTGTGCTCGTTCTCGTCCCCGCACTGCTCGTCACCGTCATCGTCGCGATCGGGGTGACGGCGTCGAATCTCTCGGCGCTCCCCGGCGCGCAGCCGCAGCCGGCCGAGGAGCCGCGGGAGCTCCCGCCGAACGTCGGTGACATCGATCCCGGGAACCTCATCGACGACGCCCTGTTCTTCGATCACGACGCGCTCTCAGCCGCCGAGATCCAGGCGTTCCTCGACGATCGGATCGGCGAGTGCGCCAATGACGCGTGTCTGAACGTCGCCACCGCGGGGATCTCGTCGCGTGAGGCTCGGGTCTCGCAACGCACCGGCGACGTCATCTGCCGCGCGATCGAGGGGGGTGAGCTGCCGGTCGCGGAGATCATCCACCGGGTGCAGGAGGCCTGCGGGATCTCGGCCCGCGTCATCCTCGTCACCCTGCAGAAGGAGCAGTCGCTGGTCGAGGGCCGCGCCGCCCGGGCGCCCACGGAGGGACGGTTGCGGGCGGCGATGGGCGCGAGTTGTCCCGACACCGCTCCCTGCGACCCGGAGTACGAAGGCGTGGGCGCGCAGATCGTCGCGGGGGCGACCGATCTGGCCTCGTACCGCGCATCAAGCTTCATGCGCCAGCCCGGCACGCACTTCATCGCCTTCCACCCCGACCCCGCGTGCGGGGGAACGGATGTCGCGATCGAGAACGACGCGACGGCGGCGCTGTACAACTACACGCCCTATCAGCCCGACCCGGCCGCGCTGTCGGCGGGGTGGGGCTCGGGCGGCCCGTGCTCGTCGTACGGCAACCGCAACTTCGCTTACTACTTCGCGCTGTGGTTCGGCTCTGTTCGAGCCGGATGAGGGTGCGAGCCGGATAAGCGTGAGCTGTGCGTGGACTCTGTGCCCACAGGCGGAGCCACTATCGTGCGTCAGGTGACGTCACCCCTGCGCGACCTGCGTACCTTCGCCACGAGCGCGCGCTCGTGGTCGCGCCATCGACCGGTGACGCTGCTGATCGCGGCCTTGACGATCGGACTCAGCGTCGCGGGGATGATCTTCCAGCCGATCGACTGGGGCTTCATCCCGGTCGACGACGCCGACCCGGCGGGCACCGCGGTGCGTCACTGGTGGAGCTCGCTCACCTCGCTCTTCGTCGTGGAGACGGCGCCGGCGCTCGTCGCGTTCGTCGTCCTCGTGATCCTCGTCGTCGGCGCGGCGGAGCGCGCGATGGGAAGCCTGCGGACCGCGATCGCGTACGTCGTCGGCGGGGTCGCGGCGTCGTTCCTCGGGTTCGCGATCGATCTGTTCGAGCAGACCTACCTCGCCGGCATCCCGTTGAACGCACCCGCCGTCGACGTCTTCTCCCCCACCGCCCCGCTGCTGGCGACGGCGATGGCGGCGAGCGCCTTCTTCGGGACGATCTGGCGCCGCCGCACGAGACTGCTGGCGCTCTTCTCCGCCATCACGCTCTACCTCTACTCCGGCGGCGCGAACGATCTGTTCTCGCTCCTCGCGGTTCCCGTCGGCTTCGCGCTCGGCTTCGCACTGGGGGGCCGCGTCCGCGGCTTCCGGCTGGTGCGCAGCTCGTACTACGAGAAGCGCGTCCTGCTGGCCGCCATCGTCGCGATCACCGCGATCGGCCCGGTCGTGGCGACCGCGTCCGGCTCGGGCGCCGGGCTGCTGTCGATCTACGGGTACCTCTCCATCGATCCGCTGAGCGTGGTGGACGGTCAGGTGTGCGCCTTCGGTTCGCCCGGCGCGCCCTGCCCCGACGACTTCTCCTCGATCGCCGATCTGCAGGGCTGGTCGAGTGTCGTGGCGCTGCTGCCGCTGATCGTCCTGCTGCTCGCGGCCTGGGGCATCCGGGGCGGGCGGCGCATCGCGCTCGCGGTCGCGGTCGCCATCAATCTCGCGATCTTCGCGGGGATGGTCTACACCTTCCTCGTGATCGAGCCCGACACGGTCGCCGCGATCGGCGCCGCCGTCGACCCCGAGACCGCCGACTTCGTCTGGCAGACGCTCACGGGCGTCATCGTCGGGGCGATCGTGCCGCTGGCCGTGGCGGTCGTACTGATCGCGTTCCGCGGGGCGGCGCGCGTCTCGACGGCCGCGGCGGCCAAGCGCACGTTCGCCCTCACCGTGGCGATCGGCACCGCCCTGACGCTCGCTGCCTCCTTCGCCGGGACGCTCCTCCTCGCCGACGGTTTCCGTCCGGGGATCGACGCCGTGATGGTGCTGCGGGCGCTCCCGCTGCGCCTCGTGCCGCCGACCCTCATCCCCTCCGACATCGTCGAGTTCGTGCCCGAATCGGCCGCCGCGCAGGCACTGTGGTACCTGCCGTCGCTGGTGTTCTGGATGCTGCTGATCGTGGCGGTCGCTCGGGTGCTCCTGAATCCGCGCACCGTGCTCGACGCACCCGACCGCCTGCGCGCCCGGGGCGTGCTCGAGCGGGGCGGGGGCGACACGCTGTCGTTCATGTCGACCTGGCGCGGCAACTCGTACTGGTTCGCTCCCGACGCTGACGCTGCGATCGCCTACCGCGTGCGCGGCACCATCGCGGTGACCCTCGGCGGCCCCTTCGGCCCCGATCACGACCGCCCCGACGTCGTGTCGAACTTCGTGGAGTTCTGCGGAGCCCACGGCTGGACGGCGGTGTTCTACAGCGTCGACGCACGCGAGGGCAGCATCTTCGATCATCTCGGCTGGCAGCGGATGCCGGTGGCCGAGGAAGCCGTGCTCCACCTGCCCGACTGGAACACGGCTGGTAAGAAGCGCCAGGACATCCGCACCGCCACCAACCGCGCATCCCGCTCGGGCATCACCGCGGTGTGGACCTCATGGCGCGAGCTCAGCGCGGGCCAGCACGCCCAGATCCGCGAGATCTCCGAGGGCTGGGTCGCCGACCGGTCGCTGCCCGAGATGGAGTTCACCCTCGGCGGCGTCGACGAGCTCGACGACCCGGCGGTGCGCATCATGATGGCGGTCCACGAGAGCGGCCGGATCGAAGCGGTCACGAGCTGGCTGCCGATGTTCGAGCACGGCACGGTGACCGGATACACCCTCGACTTCATGCGCCGGCGGGGCGATGCGATGAACGGGATCATGGAGTTCGTGATCGGCGCCGCCGCCGACCGGATGAAGGGCGACGGGCTGACGCTCCTCAGCCTGTCGGGGTCGCCGCTCGCCTCGACGCAGCTCGGTGACGACGCCGCCCGCACCAATGTCGCGCGACTGCTCGACCTGCTGGGCGGGCTGCTCGAGCCGGCCTACGGGTTCCGGTCGCTGCTGAACTTCAAGCGCAAGTTCCAGCCCGAGTTCGTGCCGCTGTGGGCCGTGTACCCCGACCCGGCGATGCTCCCAGCGCTGGGGGTCGCGCTCACCCGCTGCTACCTGCCCACGCTGACCCTGTCGCAGGCGGTGCGCATGGCGGGCGCGCTGCGCTAGCGGCGGCTCAGCGGCCCAGACCCCAGTGGTCCGCGATGACGGTCAGCCCCTGCTGGAAGATGTACGACCATGACGTCGCGTCGTGGGCGCTCCCCTGGGCCTCGACGTAGGTGGCATCCATTCCGGCGGCCTGCGCCGCCTGGTAGATCCGCTGCACACCCGGGAGGAAGCCGGCGTCATTGCTGCCCACGCCGAACACCGCGGTCATATCGCGATAAGGGGCGTGAGCGGCCATGATCGCGGCGGGCTTGGCCGCCTCGTACGCGGCCCGGTCGCCGCCGAAGCCCTGCGCGATCGTCGTCGCCTCGTCGCCGAGCGAGGGGAACTCCTCACCCGAGGCGTCGAGGATCGCGCTGAAGAGCTCGGGGTGGGCGGACCCGAGCTGGATCGAGCACGTACCGCCCTGCGAGAGCCCGCCGATCCCCCAGAAGTCGGGGGCGTCCAGGACCGGCAGGTTGGCCTTGATCCACGTCGGCACATCGACGGTGAGGTAGGTGGCGGACTTCCCGAGCGGCGAGTCGATGCACATCGGGTTGGCGTCGGGTGAGCCCAGCTGGTCGGGCGAGACGACGATCGGCGCGAGGCCGTCGTGAGCCGCGGCGTAGGCGTCGAGCGATTGCTGCAGGTGCGCCGCGATCAGCGGGTCCTGGGGCTGCCCCGGCTGCCCCGAGAGCACGATGAGCACCGGCAGCAGCGGCGGGTTGTCGGTGAGCGCTGCGGGCGGGCGATAGACCACGGCCGGGCGGGCAGGAAACCCAGAGGCCGTGGCGGGGATCGTGACCGTGCCGACCTCGCCCGTCGACGGCATCCCGTCGGGGGCGGTCCAGCCCGCGATCGTCGGGCGTTCGGCTCCGCCGTCGAGCGACGGCAGATCGGCGGCGCCGAACGCGGGCAGTCCGAGCGCGGTGCGCACGGTCGGGTACTGGCCGAACGCGATGTTCACGCCCATGGCCGCGGTAGCTGCGAAGAGCACGATCGCGATCGGCGCGGCGACGGCACGTCGCCAGGTCGGCCGCCACAGCGAGGCGAGGGCGACTCCGATGGCGGCGAATCCGAGTGCGACCCACATCCGTGAATCGGCGGTGAGGACGACGCCGAACAGGTTGTAGTGATCCGCCAGCAGCCACGTCAGCGCCATCCCGAACAGACCCGCGGCGACGGCCGCCGCCGCAGCGGTCAGCGTCCACCGGCGACGCTGCCAGCGCCGGCTGGGTCGCAGCACGACGAGCGACACGAACGCGAGGCCGGCGAGGATGCACGTGATCACGACGGCCGGTCCGGAGAGGATGTTGATGTCGAGCAGCCAGTTCACATCGACCTCCCGAGGGTCGCGTCGAGCCGGGATGGCGCGGCGGGCTCACCGACCCGTCCACAGCGTAAACCGGACCGCGTGCTCGACCCCGCGCGCGGTCCGGTTTTCGCGGCGGTTTCATCAGGTCGGGGATGGCCGCGACGCGGTCGGGCTCAGTCGGCGTGCTCGGGCGGCCAGACGACCGAGAACCGCTCGAAGACGATGTCCTCGTCCTCCGACCACTCCGCCCCGCGGGCGGCGGCGACGCGCGTCCAGTAGCGCCGGTGCTCGCGCTGCCAGCTCTCGAGCGACAGGTCGTCCTCGCCCTCGTCGGCGGCGAACGCGGCATCCGCGCTCGTGAACGGCCCCAGGCGCAGTTCGGTCGTGCGGATGATGATGCGCGGAGCGCCGGTGCTGTCGCAGGCGATCCAGTGCGATCCGATCCGCGGGATCAGATCGCCGCGGGCGACGAAATCGGCGACGAGCTCGGCGGTGGCACGCTTGCCGCCGGCGAGAACGATGCCGAGCAGCTCATCTGCCAGGCGCACGTTGTCGCCGAAGTGCTCGACGGTGTACTCGGGTGCAGCGAGCACGGCCTCGGGGTGCGCCGTCCGGTACTGCTCCCACATCTCGGCCGCGGCGGCTTCGTCGAGGGGCAGGGCGCGGGATGATCCGCTGTATTCGCTCATCCCTCGATCCTCGCACCCGCCCGTCTCAGCGCCGCCGCGCCACCGCCCTCGCGCCGGCGATCAGGCCGACGAGCGCCGCCGACGCCGCGGCCGACGCCGCGGTGTACAGCGGGGCCCGGTGCCGGATGGCCCAGGTCTGCACGCTCCCGCCCCGCGCGCGGTCGTCGAACGCACCATGGGCGCCGTGGTCGCCCGGCACCGGCTCGTACAGGTTCGGAGCCGTCCCGGACGCAGCCGATCCCGGCGCGAACTGACCCTCCCAGGCGTTCTTCGCGAGGTACCAGTCGAGGAAGCGCCCGGCGACGCGAGTGCCGAGGATGAGGCCGACGGTCGACTCCCCCACCCACGTGCGCCGGCGCGGCTTGTCGGCGACGTCGGCGACGGCTCGGGCACCGACCTCGGGCTGGAAGATGGGCGGCACCGGCTGCGGATGCTGCGAGAAGTTCGACTTCACCCATCCGAATTGCGTCGTGTTGAGGGCGGGCATGTCGACGATCGAGACGGCCACGCGGCTCTTCTCGTGTGTGAGCTCGGAGACGACGGAATCGGTGAAGCCGTGGATCGCGTGCTTCGCGCCGCAGTAGGCCGCCTGCAGCGGGATGCCGCGGTGGGCGAGCGCCGACCCGATCTGGATGATGTGTCCGTGGCCCCGGTCGCGCATCCGCCGGAGCGCCGCGCGGGTGCCGTTGACGGTGCCGAGGTAGGTGACAGCCGTGGCGCGGTCGAAGTCGTCGGCCGAGGTGTCGAGGAAGGTCGCGATCGCCCCCGACATGACGTTGTTGACCCACAGGTCGATCGGGCCGAGGGCGCCCTCGACATCGGCGGCGGCCCGGTCGACGGCGTCCGCATCGGCCACGTCGACCGACACCGCGTGCGCGCGCCGGCCCGCCGCCTCGATGTCGGCGACAGCGCCGTCGAGGCCGTCACGTCCGCGCGCGAGGACCGCGACGTCCCAGCCGCGGTGCGCGAGCTCACGGACGATGGCTCGACCGAGGCCCGCGCTTCCCCCGGTGACGACGGCGACTCCGCGCCCGCTCGCTGCAGCCATGACGATCTCCTTCCACCGAGGCATCCACGGTGGAAGCTCGCGATCGCGACCATTGTCGGCACGCGAGCGCGCGGGAACGCACCTGTTGCCAGGCAGGGTGCGATGGTCTAGGGAAAGGTCTCGGCGTGCGCGATCAGCGCATGCCCGACATCCGGTCCCACTCGATCGACTTGAACTGCAGGAACGTGCACAGGTTGCCGGCGAAGGCGACCTCGGCGGCAAGACCGGCCATCTGATAGGGCGTCAGGGTGAGGTCGTCGGACCGCGCGGTGAGGGTCGCCTCCCACTCGGGGTCGTCGATCGCCCGCGGCTGCATGTAGACGTCGGCGGGCGCATTCTCGAGGTGCACGATGACGAGTCCGGTGTCGAGCCCGTCCGACCCGTCCTGGATGGCGACCTTGACCGAGACGCCGGGAACTTTCCCCTGTTCGAGGAACTCGGCGACCCATTCCTCCAGGAGGGTCTTGGTCCGCACGGGGACCCGCGGGATGTCATCGCTCATCACGTGGGATTTTGTCATATATCGAACGAGATCGCCCGTCATTTCGGGTTGGATACGACGATGAATCGAACTACCCGTCGCATCCGGGTCTGCCCGGGATTCTCCCGGCCGAGGAGGTGTTACGCTCGGGCGGTTTGACGAGCGCCGACGGCCGGGAGAGAACGTGCCTTTTCACAGCAAGCAGACCCTCGAGCACTGGGTCGCTGAGTTCATCGACGCTCGCGGCGCCGGCGAAGAGGTGCGCGTGGCGGTGCAGGACGGTTCCGACGGGGCCGACACGGGCCTCGTCCTCGTCCCGCTCACGAACGCGCCGAACGCCGTGTACATCGAGCCGCGGCCGGCGGGCGACGACCTCGACTGGTGCGTCTCCATCGAGGGCGCGCCCGACACTCTCGTCCTGACCAGTCACGAGCTCAACGCACTGACTCACGAGCTCCAGATCGCTGCAGAGCTCTGCGCCTTCCTGCAGGAAAAGTCACTCGGTCATTTCGAGCCGTCGGAGAGCACCGCGGAGGACGACGCGGGCGAGCCCTCGACCCTCGGCAACTGAGAGTCGCCGCTTCCGGCGGCGTGCTTCTCGCGCCATTCCCGGAGGGCGGCCGTGGCGATCGACACATCGTCGGAGGCGACGGCGTCGTCGCCGATGATCTGCACCGACTCGTGGCCCTTGCCGGCGATGAGGACGATGTCGTCGGGACCGGCGGGGGCGACGGCCATCGTGATCGCGGCCGCTCGATCGCGGATGACGCGGACGTTCTCGACCGAGCGGAAACCGGCCAGGATGTCGGCCACGATCGCGTCGCCGTCTTCGTGATGCAGATCGTCGTCGGTGACGATGATCGTCTGTGCGAGCTCTTCGGCGATCACGGCCATCTCGGGTCGCTTGCCACGGTCGCGGTCGCCGGTGCAGCCGAACACGACGGTCAGCTGGCCGGCGCCGCCTGACAGGGCGATGAGGGCCTGCCGCAGGGCGTCGGGCGTGTGGGCGTAGTCGACGACGACCTGCGGGCCGGCGCCGGGCGACACGACCTGCATGCGTCCGGGTACCCGGCGGATCTCCCCCACTGCCCGCGCGATGGCGCCGGGGGCGACGCCCTGTGCGCGGAGGATGCCCGCCGTCATCGCGAGGTTGTCGATGTTGAACCGGCCGATGAGGGGTGATGCTACCTCGAAGCGGTCGTCCTGGATCGCGAGAGTGAAGTCGGCGCCGTCAGCGCGCATCCGGATGTCGTCGGCGCGGACCGTCGCCGCCGCTGCGCCGGACGTCGAGACGGTGACGTCGTCGAGTCCCGCGGGGAGCGCGATGCCCGCGACATAGGGGTCGTCGATGTTCCGCACCGCGGCGCGCACACCCGGAAGGCGGAAGACGCCCTGCTTCGCCTGGCCGTACGCTTCCATCGACTCGTGGTAGTCGAGGTGGTCGCGGGTGAGGTTCGTGAACGCGGCGATGTCGAAGTGGCATCCCTCGACCCTTCTCTGCGTGAGGGCGTGCGAGCTCAGCTCGATCGCGACCACGTCGGCGCCGGCCCGCCGGATGTCGGCGAGGAGCTCGTGCATGTCGACCACCGACGGGGTTGTGAGCGACGTCTTCGCCAGAGCGCCGAACAGGCCGGCTCCGAGTGTGCCGATGGTGGCGGCGCGGCGTCCGAGGAGCTCCCAGCTCTGCGCGAGGAGCTGCACCGTCGAGGTCTTGCCGTTCGTGCCGGTCACGCCCACCAATGTCATGTCGGCCGACGGACGACCGGTGTACTGGTCGGCCAGCCGCCCGATCACGGCGGCCAGGTTCGGGATGCCGCGCACCCGCGCATCGACGTGCGTGACGCTCGCGTCGGTCAGGACGAGAGCCGCGTCGCGCTCGAGCGCCTGCGTGATGTGCTCGCGGACCCGTTCGTCTCGGCCGAGCGCGACGAAGACGTCGCCGGCTTGCACGGTGCGGCTGTCGCCGCGCAGGCGACCGCCGGGTACGTTCCCCCCGGCGACCCCCGTCGCCCACCAATCAGGGTCGAGTTTCCGACCCTCCCCAGCGTCTTGCATGTACCGCCCCATCGATCTCTGACTCGACAGTTCCATGAACGGGCGGTCACCCGCGGGAAGAACACGTCGGAGCCTGAGATTGGCACCGTAACGTAAGCGCCGCTTAAGACGGAGAACGTCAGCTCTGGGGCTCGGGCACCATCCGCAGACCGTCGGCGCTGTTGGCCGATTCCATGAGGGCGTCGATCCATTTCGGGTTGATCTGCGGCTGGCGGCTGCCGGCGAACTGGAACTGGACCGAGATCGTGGGGTGCAGCCAGAAATCGCGACGGCTCGTGCCGTGCGGCGAGGTCGTCTCGAACATCAGCGGTTCGCCGCGCCGCAGCTTCGTCATCAGGACCAGCCGGAGATGCGCGAGCGCACGGTCGTCGATCTCGACGAAGTTGGCCGCGTTGTCGTAGAAGAATCTGCCCACCGGCACAGCCTAGGCGGCTGCGGGCAACGCGGGGCCGGGGCGTATCATCCGCTCACAGATAGAAGCCGTGACGCTCGAGCACGACGACGGCCTCATCGCGCGTCGATACGCCGAGCTTGGCGAACAGCGACCGCATCTGCGACTTGATCGTGTTGATGGAGACCGTGAACTCCCCGGCGATCTCGCCATAGGTCTTGCCGCCTCGCATCACCGAGGCGACGGATCGCTCGCGGGGTGTCAGGGCAGGCAGCGCCTGTGACGCGCGTGGTTCCCGCCGGTGGAATTCCTCCGTCGCGTCGGCAACCGCGGCGGCGAGGTCGGGACGGCGCTCGCGGAGGCGTTCTCGTAGCGGGGCCAGCTGCTCTCGCGGCACGCTGATGAATGGCGCGATGACGTCGCCGGCGTGATGAGCCAGGCGGACGCCGAGCCGATCCTTGCGCGAGGGTCGCCTCGGCGGGGTCGCCGCGGAGGACGAGCGCGATCGCTTCCGCCGTGGCTGCGGCATGCTGCGCGTACGGTCGCGTCGAGAGTTCCGGCTCCCAGCAGGATGTCGGCGACGGCGAGGGCCTCGAGGAGTACAGCCCAGCGTCACGCGGACGTCCGGCCACCGCGTAGGTCTCGGCCACCGCGGCGAACAGCGACCCCAGCGAGTCGAGCCCGAGCACACGCGATGCGCTCATGGAGGGGATGCCCGAAGCCCGAATCGTGACGCGACTTCCCAACATTCGTGCGCGGAGTCCGGGGGCAGGCTCAGAACGGTGGCGGTTCGTCCGGCGGCGGTCCGCCGGGTGCGGCATCCGGTGGCGGATCCGCGGTGTCGATGGTGAAGCACACCGCGGGTATGGGAACGTCTTCGCGGTAGACCCGGCCGAGGGGTGAGGTCCATTCCAGAACCCCGCCGCCGAGCTGTCGGACTTCCCATTTGGTGAATTGCTTCATGGAGTGGTGTCGTTGGCAGAGGTGGGCGAGGTTGAAGATGTGGGTGTGCCCACCCAGGGCGTAGTCGATGGTGTGATCCAGTTCGCAGCGGATCGCGGCCCGTCGGCATCCGGGGAACCGGCAGTGCTGGTCGCGGGCCATCAGGAGCTTCTTCATCGAAGCGGTGGGTCGGTAGGTGTCGATCTCAACCGGCGTCCGGGTGACCGGGTCGATGAACAACCGGTCCCACTCGCTGACCTGCCCGGCGAGCTCGCGCGCCGTATCGGCATCGATCAGCGCAGCGCCCACCGCTTCGGCGGGGTTCTCGTCACGCCCCATCAGCGTCTCGGCGGTGACGGCGACCTGCACGCGTGCCCGGATCGCCCCAGCCCACCGGCCCGATCGATCCCATACGTCGGGTCCACCACCGGCGCCCCGCCGAGGACGAGGTCGCCCAGAATGTCTGCGCGGAGCTGATCCATCGTCCGCGTGTCGGCGGCATCACTCTCCGCCCGGGCATCCTTCACCGACTGTCCCATCTGGGTGAGTCGGTCGAGCATCCCGGCGGCGATGACCGTCGGGAGGTTGGCGACGAGGTTCGACATCCCGTCCGTGCCGTGGAAGACCCGCACGCACCGCTCCGCCGCCGCGGCCTTGTGTCGCTCGGTGAAGTTCTGTGTATGCAACCGGGCCGCCAATGCATCCAACGCTGCCCGCACCCGGGAGGGCACATCCCGCTCACACACCGCGATCGCCGCCTCCGCGAACGAATCGCGCACCTCGGCGGGCACCCTCGCGCCGACCCGCACGACCACATCCACGTGGCCACGTTCGATCCGCCGCTGGGCCCACGCCTCGAACACGGCCGGGTAGTCATCGATGACGGTCATCGCGTGGTCGATCTCACCCTGCAGGCGCCGGTCGGTGAGTCGCGCCATCCCGGCGGCTTCGGCTGCGACCGAACGCAGCTCCATGTCCGACGCCATACCTCGTACCCCGTCGCGACGCGCCTCACGCAGAGCCGACCTGCCCAGCTCCGCCAACGCCCGCATTCGCGCGACATCCCCGACATGAAAGAGGTCGAGGGCCTCAGCGAACCCCGCGAAAGCCGCGGCGTGCGACGACCCACCCGAGGCGCCTTCGCCTCCGAGCCTGCGACCGCTATTCGATGTCATGTTCCCATTGTCGCAGCGGGTTACGACATTCGGGTCGAACTTATCTTCGATGCGAGAACGCGGTTCGCTCGACCGATTGGGGAGGAATCGACGAAACCACAATCCAGCATCCCCGAGCCAGGCCATCAGTCTCGGTCCGAATCTCATCCGACGAGGCTCCCCCCGCAACTTTTTTCGGGTTTCCGCGTCACGATCCGTCGCCTCGAACGTCTCATCAACATGCACCCTGCGACGAACGCCCGTCCGGCTCCCTCCGAAACGGGCACCCGGACCCGCGCTTCCCTCCGTCGCGACCGACCGCGCGCCGGAGCCCGCACCCGCAGCCGCGACCGCGACCGCGCCCGCACTCGCGCCACCAGCCTCACCCCCGCGTCCGCCGAGCCGCCCACCCGGGTCGGCACGATCAGGTTCCGCTCCCGCGCGGTGGCCGCTCGGTCGCACGCGGGCACGAGGTCAGCAGGCCGCTCGGGATGCCATCCGTCCGTCATGGATCGAGATCGACGGCGCAACTCTCACGGTCGCGTGGGGCTGGCCGAACGCCCGCAAGCGGTCATGGCAGCGCGGCGACGTCGGCTTCGTGTGCTCGTCGGGCACGACCAGCCGCGAGGGGGCGCCCGCCCGCCTCATCCTCGTCACCGACAAGTCGCACGGTGAGGCCGTCACGGCGACCATCGTCTGCGACGGCTTCTCGTACGAGGCGTATGCGACCCACGCCCGCTCCGAGCCCCACTACCACGCCGCCTCCCGCGACCGCAGCGGGTTTCGATCTGGCCGCGACGGGACAGCCGAATCTCCAGACGCAGCGTGCCCGCGTGGGCGAGGCGGTGCCGTGGCGCGATCAGCCGATGGCGCTCGATGCCGACGGCCGGTACACCTCGCGGTTCTCGGTGCCGACCGCCGGACCGGTGACGTTGGGGCTGCGTTACCTCGACCCCACCACCGGACGATTCGGTCCGGCATCCTTCGTGTCGTTCACCGCGTACTGACCGAACCGCCCGCAACCGCGCGGCCGCGGGTCAGTGCCCGCCGACGACGTTGCCGCTCAGGCGGCCGTGCAGAGCGGATGCGGTCGCGTTGAGTCCCTCGATCGCGACGGTCTTGCCGTGCCGCTCGTACTTGTTCACGACGGCGTCGAGCGCGGCCACCGTCGAGGCGTCCCAGACGTGCGAGCGGGTCATGTCGATGACGACGCGGGCGGGATCGTCGGCGTACGCGAACTGCGTGGTGAGGTCGTTGCTCGAGGCGAAGAAGAGCTCGCCGACGACCTCGTATCGGGCGACCGGCTCGTCACCGACGGCGTCGAGGGTTCGCGTGACGGTGACGAAATGGGCGACGCGACGAGCGAACATCACCATCGCGGCGATGACTCCGAGGATGACGCCGATCGCGAGGTTGTGGGTCCACACCGTCGCCACGACGGTGATGAGCATGACGGCCGTCTCGCTCTTCGGCATCCGCCGGAGGGTCGCCGGACGGATGCTGTGCCAGTCGAAGGTCGCCACGGTGACCATGATCATGACGGCCACAAGTGCCGCCATCGGAATGATCGCGACGACGTCGCCGAGCGCGAGCACGAGGATCAGCAGGAAGACCCCGGCGAGGAACGTCGAAATGCGCGTGCGCGCCCCCGACGCCTTCACGTTGATCATGGTCTGCCCGATCATGGCGCACCCGCCCATGCCGCCGAACGCGCCCGACAGGATGTTGGCTGCGCCCTGGCCGAGAGCCTCGCGCGTCTTGCGCGAGTGAGTGTCGGTGATGTCATCGACGAGCTTGGCGGTCATGAGCGATTCGAGCAGACCCACGACCGCCATGGCGAGCGCGTACGGCGCGATGATGCGCAGTGTCTCGAGGGTGAGCGGCACGTCGGGCACGAACAGTTCGGGCAGGCTCGAGGGCAGCTCGCCCTGATCGCCGACCGTCGGCACCTGCCAGCCGAACGCCACGACCGCCGCCGTGAGCAGCACGATCGTGACGAGCGGGGCCGGGATCACCTTCGTCAGCCGCGGCAGCGCGACGAGGATGATGAGCCCCGCGGCGACGAGCGGCCAGACGAGCCACGGGATGCCGTCACCGAAGAGCTGCGGCATCTGCGCGAGGAAGATGAGGATCGCGAGCGCGTTGACGAAGCCCACCATCACCGACCGCGGGATGAACCGCATGAGCTTCGCGACACCCAGCACCGCCAGCACGATCTGGATCACGCCCCCGAGAAGCACCGTGGCGATGAAGTAGTCCATGCCGTACTCGCGCACGACGGGCGCGATGACGAGCGCGATCGCCCCCGTCGCAGCCGTGATCATCGCCGGGCGGCCGCCGAGGAAGGCGATCGCGACCGCCATGATGAACGATGAGAAGAGCCCCACGCGGGGATCCACTCCGGCGATGATCGAGAACGCGATCGCCTCGGGGATGAGCGCGAGGGCGACGACGAGCCCGGCCAGCACCTCGCGGGTCAGCAGCCGGGGGCTGCGCAGAGCCTGCAGGACGGTCGGTTCGATGCGATAGCGCGCGGCGCTGTCGCGGGCGGGGGTGACGGCGGTCACTCGGTGCCTTTCGGTCGGCGCCCGACGACGCGGGCGGAGTGATCGCGCGGGCGGGGTGGTCGCGCAGCCCGCGCAGCGCCGGCTGTCCGACGCGGGAAGAATGAGGGGGCGGCGCAGAATGGCGCCGACGAGAATCTAACGTAACGTGAGGTTTGATGTCGAATCGCGATGAGGTCACCATGCGCATCGGAGAGGTGACCGAGCGGACCGAGCTGTCGTTCCGCACGCTCCGCCATTACGACGAGATCGGCCTCGTCACGCCGTCCGCGCGCACCGATGGGGGCTTCCGCCTCTACACGGAGGACGACGTGGCCCGCATCCTGCTCATTCGCCGCATGAAGCCGCTCGGGTACAGCCTCGACGAGATGCGCGAGCTGCTCGACGTCGTCGACGCCCTCACGGCCGCCCCCGCCGACGAGGAGCTGCGCGCCCGCCTCGAGACGATCCGGGCAGGCGCGACCGAGCGGCGCGAGAAGCTGACCCGGCAGGTCGCGATGGCCGACGAGTTCCTCGAGCAGCTCAGCGTCATCTGATCGACGCGAGACGGCGGAGCGGCCCCGGACCTCAGGCGTAGGCCCGGTGCACGTGCCAGCCACCCTCGCCGCAGTAGACGTCGAACACGAACGCCTCGCCGTCGGCATCCGTCGCCTGGAAGCGCCATCCGTAGAGCCCCCGTCGCCGATCGTCGTCGGCGGCGAGGGACCAGACCGAGTCGCGGAGGCGGGTCGGGATGTCGTTCACGCTCCATCGCCTGCCCGCGTAGAACATCCGCGCCGGGACGTCGTCGACGAGCCAGAGGGTGACGTCGTGAGCGCTCGTCGTGTCGGTCATGACAACCGAGGATAGAACAGGTATTCGATCCTCGCCAGGGCGTTATCCGAACACAGCTTCGCTCCGTACGCTGGACGCATGGATCTGAACAGCCTCTTCGGGCTCTCCGGCCGACGCGCCCTCGTGACCGGCGGGAGCTCCGGCATCGGCCGGGGAATCGCCGAGGCGCTGGCCGCCGCGGGGGCAGAGGTCATCGTCGCGGCCCGCGGTCGTGACCTGATCGACGAGACCGTCGGGCAGATCCGCTCCGAGGGCGGGCTCGCGTCGGGTATCGTCGCCGACCTGTCCTCCCGTGCCGGCTGCCACGAGCTCGCCGATCAGGCCGGCGACATCGACATCCTCGTGAACTCGGCGGGCATCAACATCCGCCCTCCCCTCCTCGAACTCGACGAGCCCGCCTGGGATGCCACGATGGCGGTCAACCTCGACGCCCCCTTCATCCTGGGCCAGCGATTCGCCCCCGGGATGATCGAGCGTGGGTACGGCCGCATCATCTCGATCAGCTCGCAGCAGGCGAGCCGCGCCTTCGCATCGAGCGGCGCCTACGGCGCGTCGAAGGCCGCCCTCGAGGGCCTCGCCCGCTCGCAGGCGGAGGCGTGGTCGGCATCCGGGGTGACCTCGAACGTGCTGGTCCCGGGCTTCGTCCTCACTCGCCTCAACGAGCGCCTCGCGAGCAACCCCGACGTCGTCGACGCGCTGGCCGCTCGCACCTTCGTCGGGCGCAACGGCGTGCCGGACGACTTCGCCGCCGCGGCGATCTTCCTGGCCGGCCCGGGCTCGGCCTATGTGACCGGCCAGTCGATCGCCGTGGACGGCGGTTTCTCGGTCCACTGAGGCTCACCTTCCTTCGCCCATACCAGGTGAGCGCTCCCACGGGAAGGGCTCCCCTTCGGCCGGATGCTCGGACAGACTGAGCCGCTAGGTCGATCAATACGGGGAGTCGTCATGGCAGTGCAGGGTGAGACATCGTCGGCATCGGCAGTCCTCGACGCGCTGTGGGCGTACGAGGCCGCGGAGGGCGCCATCCGGCTGCGGCTGCGCGACTCGATGCTCGTGTGCGAGAACGACCTGATCGCGCTCGAGACGCTCATCGAGGCGCACGATCGCGACGTCACGCTGACCCCGTCGAACATCACCCAGGAACTCGGGATCTCGTCCGCGAGCACGACCGCGATGCTCGATCGCCTCGAGCGTTCCGGGTACCTGCGGCGGCAGCCGCATCCCTCCGACCGCCGCAAGGTCTTCGTGACGCTCGGTGACCGCCCGGTCGAGAGCCTGCGCCAGTCGGGTACGGACGTGCAGCACCGCGTCGAGGATGTCATCGCCGACATGCCCGCCGGCTCCGCCGCCGTGCTCGTCGACTTCCTCTCGCGCATGCGGATCGCCGCCGAAGCGGCCTGACCTCCCACGCATGCCGGCCCGCGCCCGTGCCGCGTGCCGCGACGTGCCGCGATGCAAGGCATCCGATCCGACGCCCCGGTCCGGATGCCGCTGCCCCGGCGAGTCGCCCGCGATCCCCTGCAACCGCGCACCGGGGCGCCCGGGCTCAGGTCGCGGCGACCGGCACGCCCGTCGTCCGACGCCCGGCCGGGGCCCAGCCGAAGAGGAGAAGCGCCGCGGCGAAACTGAGCGGCCCGATCAGGTGGAAGACCTGAGACAGCGCTGAGACGTCACCGCCCGAGGTGGCGAAGGTGTCGGCGATCGACATCCCGATCGAGAATCCGGCGAACAGTCGCAGGAACAGCGCGGCCCCGATGATCGAGAGGTACAGGATGCCGAGCCGGCGGGGCGTCAGCCACGCCCCGCCCCTCGTCAGCGAGCCGACAGTCACACCGGCCGCCGCCACCAGCCACACCCCGACCCACACAGCCACCGCCCCCGCAGCGAACGCCGGGTCGAACCCGTCGGCCGCGATCATCGCGGCGTAGATGGCGTCCAACTCGTAGCCGGGCACCTTGGCGAGCGGATTCCACACCAGCAGATCGAGGGCGCCGAGCACGAGCAACGCCGTGACGGACACGAGCCCCGCGATCGCGACCGGCCGCCGTCGAGCCAGCGGTGCGGAGCGGTCCTCCAGGGCGAGCGGCATCGATCGCCAGGCGCCGGCCAGCCCGATCGCGGCACCGCCGACGGTGAGGCCGACGCCCGCGGCGCTCACCCCAGCCGCCACGGGGCGAACCGCGGCGAGCGCGAGCACGGGGATGCCGAGCGCGGTGGCGGCGAACGCGAACCTCACGACCGCCGACCGCGACAGCGCGGCCGCGCCGATGAAGAGGGCGATGGCGAGCAGCACTCCCCCGAACAGGAGCACGCTGAGCGCGGAACGGCCGGCGGCGAGCGCGATCTCGACCACAGCCGGTATGGCGACCTCCGGGGAGGTGAGATCCCCGGTCATCCACAGCGCGGCCGACGTCGCCCCGACCGCGGCGAGCAGCGTGACACCCCGCCGGCTCAGCCGGCGCGAAGCCGTGCCTCGGGGCTCGCCGGTCAGCACCGGGGAGTCACGGTCCGCGCTGAGGGCGACCGCGATCGCGCCGCGCACGACATCCCCCCGGCGCACCCCGGCTTCGTGAGCCCCGGCGACATCCGCCCGCCACTGCTCGAGATGACGTGCCCGCGACGCAACCGGCATCGTCCGGCTCACCGCCCGAAGGACAAGGTCGAGGTTCATGCGATCACTCCCCTCGCGTCGCCCCGGCCGCGTCCGGGCTCGGGCTCTTGCCGACGCGCTCGGCGGCGCTGCATCCGCACCTCATGCGCATCGACGGCGGCGCGGGCTGCGACGAGACCCTCCGGCGTCAGGCGGTACAGCCGCCGCCGGGGCCCGCTGCGATTCGGGTCGACCTCCCACTCGGAGGTCGCCCACTCCATCGACTCGAGGCGCTCGAGGATCGGGTACACGCTGCCCGCGGGCCGGCCGGTGCGGTTGACGATGCGAAGCCCCCACACCGGTTCGGACTCGCTGATCAGAGCCTCGAGCACATCGACGGTCGCCGGGGTGATGCGTGTGAGCGGCTGCATGACCGCATGCTATCTCTATATACCTAGAGATAGCCCCTGCGTGTCAGCCAGCCGCCCGTGCCGCGATGCAAGGCATCCGATCCGACACCCCGACCCGGATGCCGCATCCCCGGCGCGTCGCACACGATCCCTTGCATCCGCGCACCCGCGCACCGCGCACCGCGCACCGCGCACCGCGCACCGCGCAGACCTCAGCGCCGCCCGCCGAGCACGCGGGCGATCTCGCGGCGGCTCGACACCCCCAGGCGGCGCATGATGTTGGCCACGTGGTAGTCGACGGTCCGCTTCGAGAGGTGCAGCAGGCCGGCGATCTCGCCGCTGGTGTACCCCTGTCCGACGGCGTCAGCGACCTTCCGCTGCTGCTCGGTCAGCCGCGCCGCGGGCTCGCCGCCGCTCGATCCGCGCTGCATCTCCGTCGTCGTCGCGGCGACCGCCTCGTCGTACCGCCGCGCCAGCCCGCCCGCGCCGAGCTCCTGCAGCTCGGCACTGGCGTCTTCGTAGACGACGAGCGCGCGCCGCGGATCCGGCCGGCCGTGCGCACCGAAGAGGCTGTAGTGGATGCCGGCGACGACGCGCACCCACGCCCGCCCGAGCGGGTCGTGGTCGAGGGTCAGCAGCGCGAGGGCCCGGTCGACGGCGGTCGTCGCCTCGGCGTACCGTTCGTCGTGCTCCGCCAGGATCGACACGAAGGCCCAGGCGTACGCACTCTGGTCGGCTCCGGGCTGGGCGGTCCACAGGGCCACGCCGCGTCGCACCTCGTCGACCCGGCCGAGGTGCCACGAGGCGAGCAGGTTCAGCATCCGCCATTCGTCGACCCGGTACGGATGCCGGTACCCGGGCTCGGCGGCATCCTCCAGGGCCCGCCGCAGCGCCGACCAGTCGCTGAGCGAGATCGCCATCATGATGCGGGCGTGCGTGATCACGATCTGCGCGAGGAACGACGGGGTGTCGCGGCACAGCAGTGCGGCTCGGTCGAGCACGGGCCGGCTCGCGTCCATGTCGCCGCGGAGGGCGAGGAAGAGCCCGTGCACCGCGAGCGCCTGGGGCTCGAGCCAGTCGTGCTCGATCGACCCGGTCGGCGGAGCCGTCGCGCGCACCGCCTCGGCCGCCTCGCGCCACCGCCCCTGGCGTACGCGGACGAACGCGAGCTCGACCTCGGCGTGCAGGCGCACCCCGGGCCGCCACGCGGGTGCGAGGCGCGCACCGCGCGAGAGGTTGAGCGCGGCCTCCCCCAGCCGGCCCGACAGGTGCTCGACACTGCCGAGGCTCACGAGGGCGAGCGCATGCGCGGGCCACAGGCTGTTGCGCATCCGCAGCGGCGCCAGGGTCTCGATGAGGGCACGCCGCGCGGCATCCCCCGCTGCCGTGTGCTGCTCGACCATCGCGTCGAGACCGAGCAGGTCGAAGGCCACGTGCTCCGGGGCCGCGACCCGGCCCTCGACACCGGATGCCGCGGCCATGACCGCCCGGGCCGCGTCGATGCACCGTCGCGCCGGCACCCACGACGCCGATGCGACGCAGCCGGTCGCGACGTAGGACAGCAGCAGCGGCAGCAGCATCCCCTCGCCCTCGAGCGGATCGACGACGTCGGTCTCGTTCACCTCGGCGAGCGCGACGATGCGGGCCACAGCGCTGTCGAGGTCGCCGTCGCCGATCTGCAGCATCGCGAGCACGCCCTCGCGCAGAATCCCCTCCGGCAATGCAGCCACGTCGTCCCGGTGGGCGGCGAGCAGGTCGGCGCGGTAGCCGCGCATCCCGATCGAGCAGGCCAGTGCGAGGCCGTCGGCATCCCCGGCGGCATGTGCGGTGAGTGCGGCGCGGACCGCGGTCTCGGTCTCCCGGCGTCGCCACGCGGAGCGGGCCTCGTCGAGAAGCGGGTGTCGTGGCATCCGCCGCCCTTCTGTCGGCGTTCAGTCTGCCAGGTGCGGCGGGCTCGTCGTCTGCACGCGCGGGCGTGACGGTGTGCGATGTCGCGCGAGCATCGCGCCGCCGCCGGCGAGCACAGTAAGCAGCGCCGCGACGGCGATCGCCGCCGACGGCGCAGCGCCACCGGTCGCCGCGAGAGAGCGAACCCCGGATGCCGCGCCGCGGGCCGTGCCGGCGCTCGATCCGCCCGGCACCGCCGATCCGCCCGGCACCGCCGACCCGCCCGGCACAACGACCGGCGGCTCCGGCTCCACCACCACGGGCGGCTCTGGGTCGACGACGACCGGCGGCTCCGGGTCCACCACGACCGGCGGCTCGGGGTCGACCACGGGCGGGGCCGTCCCGCCGAACACGGC
This sequence comes from Microbacterium sp. M4A5_1d, assembly GCF_053345465.1. NCBI lineage: Bacteria > Bacillati > Actinomycetota > Actinomycetes > Micrococcales > Microbacteriaceae > Microbacterium > Microbacterium sp. M4A5_1d. Next base: position 663,272 of record NZ_JBKFAD010000002.1, on the reverse strand, counting down.
GATGTCGGCGACTCCCGTCGATCCGGTGTACTCGGCTTCACCCCAGGCATCGAAGACGAGCCGGATCGCCGAGGTCGTGACACGCTCGAACGCCACCTCGCCGGGCGACTCGTCGCGGGACGGCTCGTCGCGGGACGGCGTGAACGTGGCGCCCGCCACCGCGAGCCACCGGCCGGTGGCCGCATCCCACCGCTCGACGCGCCAGGCGCGCGGCGGGATGAGCCCCCGCGCCTCGTCGTCTGCGGCATCCCGCGCGAGGGCGACCGACACCCGCTCCACGGTGACCGGGCCGCCCCACGTGAGCTCGAGCCACTGCTCGCCCACCCGCGGCCATGAGCTCCACACACTGCCCGGGTCGCCGTCCACGGCGGCAGCCGCGCTCGACCACTCAGGCACGTACGACGCGGTCGCCACGGCCGAACCGGTGATGTCGCGCACCGTCGTCGGGTCGGCGCACGGCACGGTGACGGTCACCGTGGCCCGGTGCGCGATCTCATCGATCTCGTCGACGCGGACGGTCATCCCGGAGTTGAGCGCGACCGTCTCGCCCGCCGTGACGAACTCGTTCGCCTCGGTCGTGTCGCCCGGCCGTTCCAGCAGGTCACCGCCGTACGGCTGCGCGGGGTTCGAGCGGAGGATCTGAACGCCCGACACGGTCCGTTCGGCCTGCCACGGGCTCGGCCAGGCACCGTCGCCGCTCACCGGGTCGGACGCGTCGCTGTACTGCACCCAGTACCGCGCGTCGGGGTTCTCGGGGTCGGTCCAGGTGAGCGTCCGGGATGCGGCGGTCCCGGCTCCCAGGCTGTCGAGCACCGCCGTGCGGGCATCGCCGCACACCGGCTCGCGAACGTTCGGGAGCACGCCCAGGCGCGCCAGGGTCGGGCTCGACAGCGGCAGGAACGACCAGGCGCCGCCCATCATGTCGGTCCGGTTGCCGTACTCGTCGCGCGGGCACTCGACGCCGGCGGGATAGTCCCAGCTCGTGTCGCAGCGGATGCTGGACGCGTGAGCCAGTGAGAGGTTGTGACCGAGCTCGTGCGCGAGCAGATACGGGTCGGGCCCGGGCTGGAACGTCCCGCCGCCGTCGTCGGGATCACCGGGCTGCTCACCGTTGGCCCACGTGGGGCACGGGTCACCGGGCGGGACCATGATGACGAGGTGCCGGGCCGCTCCGCCCTGCCAGCCGATCCGTTCGCGCAGCCACTGATGCAGACCGGCCGTGTCGCTGCATCCGATCGGCTGGTCGACGCTCTGCCAGTCGAGGAGCTGCTCGAGCTCGAAGCGGATCGCGCCGTTCGTCTCACGGTCGTAGAACTCGTCGACGAGCTCGAGCGAGCGCCGCGCCTCGTCCGCCGCGAACGACGGCTCCGAGCCCTGCGGCGCGAGGAGCGCGATCGTCACCCGGTGATCACGGATGTCGGCGCGTGCCGGGACGTCGACATCGACGAACCCCGGCCCGGCCTCGGCCCGCACGGGCGAGGCGACAGCGGGCGAGGCCCCCGTGAACACCGCGGCGCTGATGGCGAGGACCGCGCTGAGGACAGCGGCCGTGCGACGACTCGCGGCCGTCGCGCGGCGGGCGCCGACCGTCACGATCCCGCGCGTCCGGTGCGGGTCCGCGGCCGTGCTCCGACGCCGTCGGCGGTGCGGAGCATGCGCGGGAGGAGAACACCGCCGCCGGCCAGGAGCAGCAGCAGCGCCCCCGCCGCCAGCCCCGTCGGCACGTCGGCACCGGTGTTCGCGAGGCGACCGCTCGGCTTCGCGTCTGCGCGCACGGTTCCCGGACCGGCGACACCGGCCCCGGCTCCGCCCCCGGCGCCGCCGGATCCGTTCGGCACGCCGGGGGTGGCGGGCACTCCCGGGACTCCGGGCACGCCCGGCCCGTCGGTCCCGGTCGACCCGGTCTCGACCCGCAGCGAGCGGTCCGGCGAGACGTTGCCCGCGACATCGGTCGCGCGGAACACCACGTCGACGGCGCCCCCGCCGCGCGGCAGCCGCAGCACGCCGTCGAGGGGTGCGCGCGCCGTGCCGTCTCTCGCGACGCGCAGCTCGCCGCCGCGCACCGGCACCCAGGCATCGCCCGAGCGCACCTCGACGATGCCGACCCCGGAACCGTCATCGGTGGCCTGCAGGTCGACCAGGAAGCCTTCCTCGTCCTCGCTCACCGAGCCCCGCACCTCCGGGGCGACCGTGTCGATCCGCACCGTCACCGCGACGCGGTCCGAGACGTTGCCCGCCGCGTCGACGGCTTCGGCCTCGACGAGATGGATGCCGTCATCGGCCACCACGACGTCATCCGACAACGGCTGCCAGGCCTGGCCGTCGATGCGAACGCGCACCGCCGGTCCCGCATCCGCGTCGTCTTCGGCGGCGCCGGCGAAACGCACCGGCTGCCGGAACCAGCCCGAGGCCGGCACCACGTCGGCGGTGTCGAAGCTCAGGGTGGGGGCGGTGGTGTCGACGGGCTCCGTGACCTCGGCGTTCCAGGCCTCGAACTCGTGCGCCGCAACGGAGCCTCCCGCCTCGGCCGCGCCCCACGACTGCATCAGCGCGCGCAGCGCCGTGGTCTCGACCGCAGCGAAGCGCACCTCGTTGCGATCGGTCGTCGACCGCTCGTAGACGTCGTCGGTCTCGACGTCGTGCCACGCGCCGGCGGCATCGCGGTACTGCAGCACCCACGAGCGCGGGGGGATGAGACCGGCGTTCTGGTCGTCGGCGGCATCCCGCGCGAACACTACGGCGGCACGGTCGAGGGTGACGGGGCGGTCCCAGGCCAGCTGCAGCCACTGCTCGCCGACACGCGGCCACGTGCCCCACGACGCGCCACCGAGGGCACCGTCCACGACGGCGTCGACGGGCGCCCACGGCGATGCGTACGACGCGGTCACCGCGGCGAACGGCGCGACGTTGCCCGTCAGCGGAGCGTCGGGCGAGCGCGGGATCGTCACCGGCACCGGCATCGACACGTTGCCGGCGGCGTCGGTCGCGCGGAGGTAGACGACGTGGCGCTCGAGGTCGGGGGCGGCGATCGGGGCGTCGTACGGCTGCCAACCCGTCGGCTCGTCCACGGCGTACTCGAGGCTCGCGAGCCCCGAACCCGCGTCCGTCGCGGCGGCGGCGACCGTGCGCGCCTGCGCGTCGACGACACCCGTCGCCACGGGGGCGGTGCGGTCGACACGCACCGAGATGGTCTGTTCGGCCGAGACGTTGCCCGCGGCATCCGTTGCCCGCGCCGAGACCGTATGCATACCGTCGGTCTCGATCGTGGTGTCGACGCGTCGAACGTCCGACGTCGTCGTCCAGTCGCCGCCGTCGACCGACACCGCGATGCTCGAGCGCACGTCGCGGTCATCGGTCGCCTCGGCACGGACCGTCACGGCACCGACGAACCAGCCGTCGGCACCTTCCGCGCCGCGGGCCGTCAGCTGCAGCACCGGCGCGGTCACGTCGGGCTCGCCGGCGTCGCTCGGGTCGATCACGGTCACCGTGACCTCGACGCGCGCAGCCGCATAGCCCATGGCCACGCCGCTCACCGTGAACGTGCCCGGCTGCGCGTATGCCGCCGGGTCGACGGCATCCCAGCGCACCGGAGCAGGCACGCGCTCGTCGCCGTAGCGCAGCTCGACGGTCTCGGGCAGCTCGGGCGCCTCGCCGACGGCGGTGCGGGTAGACGCCGGGCCGTAGCCGTCGGCGGCCACGGCATCGACCGACCACTCCTCCACCGCCAGGGCCGAGTAGCGCGGCGTCGCGCCCGTTCCCGGCGCGGCGTCGAGCACAGCCCGCAGGCGCGTCGTCGTCACGGGGGCGAAGGTCACCTCGATCGGCGTGCGCGTCGTCGTGGGGTATCCGCTCGCTCCCTCGACATCCCGCCACCCGCCGTTCTGCCAGTACTGCAGCTTCCAGGCGCGGGGGGCCGAGACGCCGTCGCCGCTGCCGGGTTCACGGTCGCTCCAGAACTGGATCGTCGACCGGTCGATGCGCACCGGCTCGGTCCAGTCGTACTGGATCCACTCCGCCGCGGCACGGTCGCCGTCGTACGAGCCCCACATGTCCGGCGGCAGCGGGTTCGGGCGGACGATTCCGTCGTTCAGCGCGGCGATCCAGTACTGCGCGGGGATCGGCTCGTTCGATGCCGAGGCCGTCGCCTGCGGTGCGACGTTCGCACTCGGGGTCTCGACCTGCTCGGCACCGAGGGTCGGGACGACGGGCAGGATGCGGGCGGGGGTGACCGAGTCGTCCCAGCGCAGGGCGTCGACGGCGACCGATCGGCGGAAGTGGTTGCCGCCCTCGGCGTCGGCCGTGTGGTACGCCATGTACCACTTCCCCTGGAACTCGGTGATCGCCGGGTGGCTGGTCGTCGACGAGACCGGCGCGAGGATGCGGCCCTGCGACGTCCACGGCCCCAGCGGTCCGGGCGCCGTCGAGTACGCGATGCACGCGTGGTAGACCGCGGGCGTGCACCAGCTGTCGGGGCCGGCCGTGTTCGCGGCGTAGGCGAGGTAGTAGGTGCCGGCGCGCTCGAACAGCCACGCCGCCTCGAAGAACCCGTCGACGCCGCTCGTGATGGCGGTGGGCTCACCGATGAGGCTGGTCATGTCGGCGCCGAGCTCGATCGCGAACAGCCGGCTGAAGCTGCCCCAGTACATCCACACGCGCCCGTCGCTCGCGACGTACACGGTCGGGTCGATGTTGTGGGCGTCGTTGCCGAGGATCTCCTGCGACACGATCGGCGCCCCGACCGCGTCGGTCCAGGGGCCGAGGGGCGTGTCCGACACGGCGACGCCGATACCGAAGGGGTCGGGCGAGTCGCTGCCGGCTTCGTGCACGGGCACGTACCAGTAGAAGCGGCCGTCGGCGCCCTCGACGACCTGTCCGGCGTACGCGCGCCCGGGTGTCGCCCAGTCGAAGACCTGCTCGGGACGCATGAGCGCGGGATGCCGCTCCCACTCTCCGCCGCCGACGTCCGCGGTCGAGAAGGCCTGCCACTCGTTCATGATGAAGTCGTTCGTGGTCGGCCCCGCCTCGTCGCGCCCCGCGTAGACGTAGAGGGTGTCGTCGACGACGAGCGTGGCGGGATCGGCCGAGTACACCGAGCCGTCGCCGAGGATCGGGTTGTCGAGCGCGGTGGCCTTGGTGGCCGGCACGGCGACGGCGAGACCGGCGACGACGGCACCCGCGATGAGGGCGGCCGATGCGCGGCGGGGAAGCGAGCGGGGCATGACGGTCTCCTTCGACCGGAGCGACGGGTGCCGCGGAGAGAAACGGGGTGCGGCGGGGTCAAACAGCGCCGGCCGGCCCGCCGAAAAGGTGGACCGGAGACGTGCGTGGATGGCACGCTATCGAGCCCGCCCATGCGACCGCAATGCTTTTCGGTGATTTCGAAACGGCTCGAAATCGGGGCGCGGCGCGCCGGCGCCGAGGCGCGCCGTCAGGGGGTGCGCGGTCTGCGTGCGCACCCCCTGACGACGACCGGGTCAGCTCAGGCGACGTCGGCGAGACCGCGCCAGCGCGGCACCCGCGCCGACGAGCGCGGCGCCGCCGAGCACCCAGGCACCGAGGGCGAACGTGCCGCCCGTGGCCGCCAGCGATCCCGGCTCGACGACGGTCACCCCGTACCACCCGATGACGCGGCCGTCCGCGCCGGTGATCGCGAGACGGTGCTCGCCGAGCGGCGCGTCGCTGGCCACGCGGAGCGAGACGGTTCCGTCCGCGGCGACGGTTCCCGATCCGAGCGCGCTCGGCGTCGAGAGCAACCAGCCCGACACGTCTCGGCCGGCCGCGGCGGTTCCGACGGTGATTCTCACCGTCTCACCGCGCACGAGCGTCGTCGGACCCGACACCGAGTCGCGCGTCGCTTCCGTCAGCTCCGCTGACGTCGGAGCCTTCGAGGTCGTCGGCTGCGTCGTCGAACTCGGCGTCGGTCCCGCCGTGGGGCCGGGGGTCGGCGGGGTCGAGGGCCCGGGCGTCGGCTCCGGCTCCGGCTCCGGGTCCGGGTCCGGGGTCGAGCCGGCGGACGCCGTGAGCGCCGACACGACGATCCGGTCGATGATCGGAGACAGCTCCGCCCGCAACGGGATGCCGGGGAAGTTGTCCTCGGCGAAGGTCTCGCCATCGAAGTTCGGCTGCTCCGACGATGCGAACCGGATCTGGTTCTGCCCCTGGGCGAGGTCGAGCACCAGGGTGCGCTCCCAGAAGTTGTTGCGGTGGAAGGTCGGCACGAACAGCACTCGTTGCGCGGCGCCGTCGTTGACCGAGATGTCGGCGTGACGGGCCATCGGGTTCGGGTTGTAGTGCGTGGCCGGAACCTGCTCGGGGTTCGAGAACCGCACGACGACCGCGTGCGGACCCGCCTCGGCGGCATCCACCGTGAACGTGAGCGTGTTGTCGTTACCCGGCTTGCCGCCGATGCCGTCGACCGCCGCGCCGCCGTCGGCGAGGTCGGCTTCGACGACCGTCGCCGTCCCGGCGAGTGCTCCGTCCTCGGCCTGGTAGGTGCGGTGCTCGATCTTGTCGCGTGAGCCCGAGACGGTGATCTTGTCGAGGGATGCCGCACCGCGCACGACGATCTTGTTCACGCCGCCCTGCAGCTGGACGTCGGCCGCTCCCGCGCGGGAGAGGTCGAGGATGTCGTCGCCGTTGAGGCTGACCGTTCCGCCGCCCGCGCCCGCGACCTCGAGGTAGGCCTCGCCGTCGGTGTCGCTGTAGACCCAGAAGGTCGCCGAGTCGGAGGCGTCGAGGACGACGGAACCGGGGTTCTGCACCGACACCTCGCCGTTGTGGTCGGAGTGCTCGGCCTCGTACACGGTGCTCGGGGCCGCCTCGGTCGTCTCCAGCGTGATGCGATCGATGATGGCGTCACCCCGGGTCGAACGCGATCCGTCCACGCTCGAGGTCGAGAGAGCGATCTCGTGACGTCCGGCGCTCAGCTCGACCCGGGTGTCGGCGTGATCCCACACGACCCAGCGGTAGCTGAGGGGCAGGTGGATCTCCTGTTCGCTGCCGCCGTCGACGGTGAGGAACACGTTCGTCGGGCCGTTGTCGGCGATCTCGGGGTCGGTGTTGAGGCTGCTCGAGAAGACCGACAGGTCGTACGAGCCGTCCTCGGGCACCTCGACGGTGAAGACCGCGGTCGAATCGGCGCCCGTGCGGAACCCGCCGATGTCGTAGGCGCCCGAGGTGAAGTAGTTGCCCACGGCGTTCGGCGATCCCTCGGGACCGTTGCGCGTCACGTCGCCGGTCAGGGCGGCATCCTCCGCCTCGTGCGAGCCCCGCCAGGTGGCGGCGACGTCGATCGGCTGCGCGTTCTCGCCGGGGGTGACGACGATCTCGTAGGCATCGGAGTCCGTCATCGCCGGCAGCCCGTCACGGCCGAACGGCACGGTGATCGTCCCGTCCTCGACGGCGACCACCCGGTCGCTCAGGAGCCGCGGCTCCGACGAGTCGCCGATCTGCCCGGTCCACCCGATCTCGCGCACCTGGACGCGCACCGACGTTCCGAAGGTCTCGCTCGAGATGCCGGTGACGTCGACGGGCGCGCTGCCGTTGGCGCCGCCGACGAGCGCTCGCGCGACGCGCTTGTCGTCGTCGATGGAGGCCACGCCCTGGAGCGTGTAGTTCACCCCGGGTGAGGGCGGGGTAACGGTGGCGGACTGACCGCTCATCTGCGCGTAGGCGTTGTACAGCCACCACTGCCCGTTGCCGCGGTTCTGCTGCACCGCCGAGTCCGACAGGTTGCCGTTGATGTTCCAGAAGGCGATCATCGCCTCGACCTTGGTGTCTTCGATCGCCGACATCCACTGCACCATCTGGCCCGGGACCGAGGTGTGGTAGTTGAACGCGTACTCGTTGATGTTGATCGGACGGGGCTCGCCCTCCCAGGCGGTGCCGGCGAATGCCGCGGCCTCCCAGCCGCGGTAGCGCGCCACCGACTCGCGGATGGCCTGCGGGTGCGACAGTTCGTGCCAGGTGACGATGTCGGGCACGGTGTCGGCCTGCACCGTGTGGCGGAGGAACCCCTCGACCTGTGCGAAGAGGTGCTCGGTTCCCGGGCCGGCGATGCGCAGCGGGATGCCGGTGCGCTCCGACCAGTCGCGGATGGTGCGGTAGGTGTCGTCCCACATCGCGAAGTAGACGGTGGGGTCATCGAGCCATGACACGTTGCCCGACAGCGACCACGGCACGTTGCGGTTGCTGAACATGTTGCCCTCGGGCTCGTTGAACGGCTCGATGACGAGGTGATCGGCGACGTAGCCGCGCTGGGTGTCGTCGACCGCGGCGAACTGCTCGATCATCTCGAGCTGGTCGTTTAGACGCTGGGTGTAGTCGGCGCGCCGCTCTTCGGGCGTGCTGCCCGGCACCTGATACGGGAAACCGCGGTAGTAGTCGGTGATGCGGAGGTAGACGTCGCCGCCCGCGCGGGCGAGGTTCGGCAGGATCTCCAGTGCGTCCGACCCGGGGTGCTGGCCGCCGTCCTGCGCTTTGGTCGCGACCGAGCGGACGTTCATCCCCTCGATGAGGTTGTCGGTCGGCATGCCGTCGCCGTAGAGGCCGTAGAGCAGGCCCGACGCGCCGCCCTGGAATTCGCCGGTGCGCGCCGACAGGTCGACCGTGAGCTCGCCCCGGGCGACGGTCACGTCGGTGCGGACGCTCTGGCCTGCCGCGACGCCCGACACGGTGAAGGTGCCGGGTTCGGCGTAGCGCTCGGCGGGGACGTCTTCCCAGTCGATGGCGATGTCTCGGGCGTAGCCGTCCGAGAACGCTCCGCGAACCGCCGGTGCAAGCGCGGGAGCTTCGCCGATCCGCGTGGATGCGGTGAAGACCTGCTGCGTCAGCGACTGCAGCGTGGGCTGCGCGGTTCGGCTGATCTCCGCCACGTCGGACGCGGTGAGCGCCGCCCGGTAGATGCGGAAGTCGTCGACGGCTCCGTCGAAGGCCGGATCGGGGTAGAACGACCGGCCGATCGACCCGCCGAACTCCGACGTCGCCGTGACGAGTTCGCCGGGGGTGATGTCGGTCGTGGTGGTGGCCAGTTCCGTGCCGTTGATGTACGCGGTCAGCTCGTCGGCGTCGGTGTCGAGGGTGAAGGCGAGGTCTACCCAGTCGCCGACGCGGAGGGGGTTCGAGCCCAAAATCTGCTTCTCGGCGGCACCGCCGCTGGCACGTGTGATGGCCGTGCGGAGGTTGCCGTCGCCCGATTGCGGCGTGAAGAAGAGGTACTTCTGGTTGTCGGTGCCGATTCCGAAGAGCCACTGCCAGTTCGCGCCACCGTCCCAGCGAACCCGCGTCGTGACGCTGAGGTCCGTCGCTCCGGCGATGGGGTCGCGCGGGATGCGGATGGATCCGCCGCTCAGGTCGAGCGCGGCGCCGTCGGGTCCCACGATCGTGGTTGCCGCGCCCGAGAGTGCACCGTTCCAGCCGTTGCCCGACGAGTCGGGAACCACGCCGTCGGCGACGCCGTCCATCGAATAGTGCAGGTCGGGTTCGGGGGCCGCGGCCGCGGCGGGCAGGGCGGCGCCGGTCAGCGCGAGGCCGCCGCCGACCGCGAAAGCGGTGGTCACGGCGGTGACGCGTCTGCGCAGATGGCGCGATCGTGGATGGGTCATGTCGTTGCCTCTCTTCGGAACGGTGGAGCTCGGGTCGTGCGGGGGGTGGGAACAGGAGCGGGTCGTCACGGCTGCGGCGGTTGCGCGACCGAGCCGCGGTCGATGACGACCGGCGGAAGCAGAAGGTGGGCGTCGCGGGGCGCACCGTCCTCGATAGCGCCGACGAGCTGCGCCACGGCGCGTCGCCCGAGTTCTCCGGCGGCGCTGTCGATCGCGGTGAAGGGCAACGAGAACGCCCGGGCGAAGTCGTCCGAATACCGCCCGATGACCGAGACGTCGTCGGGGGCGCGGAGGCCGCGTTCCCGCAGGACGAACGGCAGCGCCGCCGCGGCGGCCTCGTTGTTCAGCAGGATGCCGGTCGCATCGGGGTGCATGTCGAAGATGTCGTGCAGCTGGCGGCCGACATCCGGCTGCGATGCGGCAGCGTGGTGACGGTGCAGGGTCACGCCCAGCCGATCCGCCATCTCCTTCGCCCTGGCGGCCAGCCGCCAGACGTAGGCGCCGCCCCGGTCGACGACGTGGCGGGGTTGCGACACGAGGACGAGCTCGCGGTGGCCGAAGGCGTGGAGGTGCCGAACCATGAGTCGCCCCGTCGAGCGGAAGTCGAGGTCGAAGACCATGAGGCCCGCGGGGTCGCCCGGCGACCCGATGAGGACGCTGGGCTGATCGATCTCCGTCAGCACGGGAAGCCGGTCGTCGTTCTCGCCGACGTTGAGCAGCACGATCCCGTCGACCATGCGAGACGCCGCGAGCCGCCGCAGCGCCGCGACGCCGTCTTCGTCCGACACCAGCAGGGTGTCGTAGCCCAGGTCTCGAGCGCCGTCGGTCACCGCTCTGATGAACTCGAGCATGGCGGGCGCGAACTCGTCGGAGAGGAATCTCGCCATCAGGGCGAGCACCTTGGTCTGCGATGTCGCCAGCGCGCGTGCACCGGCATTCGGGGTGTAGCCCAGCGACTCGACGGCCTCCCGGACGCGCTGGCAGACGGGCTCGGAGATCGTTCGTTTGCCCGACAGCACATACGAGACGGTCGCCCGGGATACGCCCGCCGCGAGGGCGACGTCGGTGATGGTGGCCATGATGCCTTTCGGGTGAACCGGTTCAACGGTGAACCGGTTCACCGCGCCGTCGGAGTTCTCGGGAGAGGAAGGAGAGGGGAAGGGGCCGGGGGTGTGATCCCCCGGCCCCTCGGCGTCACGCCGCGCGGCGGCGGCGGATGATGCCGATGGCGACCAGCGCGAGTCCGAGCAGGACCACGCTCGCGCCGATTCCGATGGTGTTCGCGACGACGCCGGCCTCCTGGCCCGTGGCGGGAAGTCCCGTCACGGTGGGAGACGTCGCGCCGGGCGTGACCACCGTCACCTGCGCCGTCAGCTCACCGCTGGGCACCACCAGTGCCACGGTGTGCACGCCGGCCTCGGCGTAGGCGGGAACGGTGAACACACCGGATGCCGTCCCGTCGGCGCCCACGGTCAGGGTGCCCAGGCGGACCGGGGTCGACCGGAACTCCACCGCGAACACCGTGCCCGGCTTGGCGCCCGAGACGCTCACCGGCAGCTGACCGCCGGGGGCGACCTGCGTGACGCCGAGGCGCAGCACCTCGTCGCCCGTCAGCGAACCGCTCGGCTCGCCGCCGGGATCCGTGCCCGGACCCGTTCCGGGGTCGGTGCCCGGCCCCGTTCCGGGATCCGTCCCCGGGTCGGTGCCGCCGGTCGTCTTGGCCGGGACGGCTGCCTCGGCCACGGCCGAGACGTTGCCGGCGACATCCGTCACCCGCACCTGCGCGGTCGTCGCGGCATCGCCGGTCGGGATCGCCCCGCCCGTCGCCGTCGCCCACGCGCCTTCGCCGAACCGGTACTCGACCAGCGCCACTCCCGAGAGGGTGTCCGTCCCCGTGGGGGTGATGGTGCGGGATGCCGCATTCCAACCGACACTCGCCTCGGGCGCCGCCGCGTCGCGCTTCACCTCGACCGAGCCGGGCTCGGAGGTGTTGCCTGCGGCATCCGTGGCACGGAACCACACGGTCGTGGTTCCGTCCGCGGCGACCTCGACGGGCGCGGTGTACGCCGCCCAGGCACCGTCGCCGACGCGGACCTCGATCGCCGGTGCGTCGTCGCGATCGTCGATCGCCGTCGCGCTGACGCTCACCGTGCCGGTGTGCCAGCCGCTGGCCGGCGCGGTCGGCGACACGGCGGCCGTGACCACCGGGGCCTGCGTGTCGGGGACGACCACGTCGGGCTGCTCCCAGACCTGCCATTCCTTGATGCCGACGCTGCCCTTGCCCGACTCGGTCCCCGCCGGGGTGAGGTTCAGGCGCAGACGCGTCGTCTCGACGGGTGCGAAGTCGACCGTGTTGTAGGCGTCCTTCGCGACGCCGTAGTCACCGGTCGTCTCGACGGGGACCCAGGCCTCGGCATCCGCATCCCAGTACTCCGCCGCCCAGTCCTTCGGCACGTCGATGCCGAGTCCCTGCGCGTCGATGTTCGAGACGAAGTACACTCCGAGCGAGCTGACGCGCACCGGTTCGGTCCACTCGTACTGCACCCACTGCGGCGAGACCTCGGGCCACACACCCCACACGTTGGCGTTGTCGTTGGGGGTGACATCGCCCGATGAGGTCGGCTGGACGTTGTCGTTCAGACCGTCGACCGTGTTCCAGCCTGCCGTCCCCGATGCGGTCGGGGTCGCCAGCAGCGCCACGTTGCGGCGCTGCTCACCATCGGCCCGGGGAACGGTGCGCTCCACGATCTGCGAGACGTTGCCCGCGGTATCGGTGGCCCGCACCGCGACCCGCGTCTCGTCGAGACCCACGAGCACACTGCCCGTCAGCGGCGTCCAGGTCTGGTCGTCGTTCAGCCGGTACTCGACCGAGACGACCCCGGATGCCGCATCTGTGGCGGTCGCCTTCACGGTCCGCGAGACGGCGTCGGCGGTGACCTCCACCACCGGGGCGGTGGTGTCGATGCGCACGACCTGTTCAGCCACCGCCGACTGGTTGCCGGCGGCATCCGTCGACCGTGCCTGCACGACGTGGCTGCCGTCACCGTCGACCGAGACGGCCGCGGTGTATGCCGTCCAGGCACCCTCGTCCACGCGCACCTCGGTGCGGGGAGCGGAGTCCTGGTCGTCGGTCGCAGTGACGGCCACGGTGACCGCCTGCGTGTGCCAGCCCGAGTCGGGCGCGGCGGGCGAGACCTCGAAGGCGACGGTCGGCGCCGTGGCGTCGTCTCCCCCGCCCCCGACGGTCACGGCGGCCGAGGCGACCTTCGTGCCCGGCAGATCGCTCTGCACCGTTCCGGCGACGGTGAAGTCGCCGGCCTGAGCATACGAAGCGGGCTCGACGGCGTTCCAGGTCACCGGGAGGTCCTGCCGCGAGCCGTCGTTGAACAGCACGCCGACGCTCTTCGGCAGCACCGGAGCCACACCCACGAGGGTGCGCGTGGTGACCGTGTCGACCTGGTTGATCTGGCCGGGGGCGGTGGCACGCACCCAGACCGTCGCCTTCGCCGGCAGCGGCGATCCCGGGATGATGCCCGAGAGCGGGAAGCTGCCCTCGCCCGCGACCTGGTCCTCGGTGACGGGAGCCCACGAGACCGGGAGGTCGGCGTGGCTGCCGTCGGAGTAGGTCGCGTCGACCGTCGTCGGCAGCTGCGGGATGGTGCCCACCGCCGTCCGGACGTCGATCGGCTCGACCGCCGTCGGAGCGTCGGCGTACACCTCCAGCTCGCTGACGGCCACGGCGGCGCGCGCCGAACCGGTGCCGGCTGCCTCGAGCACGACCCGCAGGCGGGTGGTGGTCACGGCGTCGAAGGTGACGTTGTTCGGTGCGGTGCGGTCGACGCCGTACGCCGAGGCGCCGGTCACGTCGGCCCACGCCGAGCCGGTCCAGTACTGCGCCTTCCAGCTCTTCGGAACGTTCACGCCGCTCGTCGAAGCCGGGTCGGCCTGGTCGCTCCAGAAACTGATCTCGGCACCGGCGATGCGCTGCGGCGACGCCCATTCGTACTGCAGCCAGCGTGTGGCCGGGTGGTTGCCCGACCAGGTTCCCCAGATGTCGCTCTGGGCCCCACCGGTGAAGAGCACCTTGCCGTCGTTGACCGCGCGCACGTTGTTCCACGACGCGGTGTACTCGGCCGTCGGCACCGCGTCGGGTGCGACGTTGGCTCCGGCGGTGGCCGGCTCGCCCTGCACGGTGACATCGGCCTGCGACGTCTTCTCGCCGTCGGTGGCGGTCAGGCGCAGCACGTACTCGCCGGCATCCGAGAACCGGGCCGTCGTCGATGCCGAGGCGGCGTCGTCGAACAGCACCGTGGCGCCGTCGGGCGCGCTCTGCACCGTCCACTGCGAGCTGAGCTCACCGCTGGGCAGTCCGTCGTCCTTCACCGAGCCGACGAGTGCGGCGGCTCCACCGACGGATGCCTGCGGGTTCTCCCACGCGGTGACGAGCGGCGCCTGGTTGGTCGACTCCGGCGCTGCGAGACCGGTGCGGAACACCTGCAGCTCCTTGACACCGGTCTTGGCGCCGGCCGCGTGGGTGACCGTCAGTCGCACGGCGTCGCCGGTGACCTCGGGGAACTGCACGTGGTTGTAGTTCGCGCGCGGGTAGGCGGGCATGCGTGCCTGTTGCGGGATCGGCGTCCACTGACCGTTCCGGCGCACCTCGAGCGTGTACACCGACGGCTCGGCATAGCCTGCCGCCGTCGCCGACGACGAGCTGTCGTAGAAGTACACCCGTGCGTCGTCGAAGGTCTGCTCTCCGCCGAGCTCGACGGTCAGCGCGTCCTTATCGTTGGGCGAGCCTGCCGTGCCCCAGAAGGGCTCGTTGATCGTCGTGCCGTTCACGGCGCCCGCGGGCTCGCGCCCGGCAGCCGAGAAGGTCGCGGTCGCCGACTCGGCGAGGTTGGCGCTGCCCGTGCTGGCGGTGCGGATGTCGGCACCGGCCTTGGCGAACAGGTCGACGATGCGGGCGTCGTCGGCGAATCGCACCTCTTGCGGCGTCTGCACGGCGGATGCCGTGGCCGTCACCACCTCGGCGTCGCCGCCCAGCACCTCGACCTCACCGGTGGCGGGGTCGTAGACGACGTGGGCGAGGTCGTCGACCGTGAACGCGAGCTGGCCGTCGAGGAAGACCGAGTAGCCCTCGGGGACGTCGTCGCCGTAGTGGCGCTCGCCGCCCGGCTGATCCCACGTGACGGTGAGGTCGCGGTCGCGGTAGCGGATGTTGTTGGCCGTGAAGTGATCCCAGCCGATCGCGATCGGGTCGAGCTCGATCTTGGCGTCGCTGCGGGTGCGCACGCCCATCGCATCCTCGATCATCGTGAAGTTCGTCGCACCGAGGATCGTGTGGTGGATCCACGAGCGGTAGTCGATCTTCTGCGGGTCGGCCGATCCGTTCGCCCAGAACTCGTTCTGGTCGGGCAGGCGGTTGTCGCCGCCGTTCTGGTAGTGGGCCCAGGCGTTCCAGTAGAGGAGCTTCTTGTACCACTCCGCGTTGATGGCATCGGTGGGGTAGTCGCGCAGCACGGTGGAGAGCATGCGGAACGTCACCGTGGAGTTGATCACCGAGAAGTTGTTGCTGCCCTGGCCGCCGGTCGCGTTGTACGCGGCCTGGTCGGCCTGGTTGGCGGTGAAGAACGGGAAGATCGGGTACTGCTTGTCGTCGGCGAACAGTCGGAGCGCCTCGACGTAGTCGTCGTCGTAGTCGGCGTCACCGGGCTTGGGGACGAGCCCGACGGTGAAGGGGTAGTAGTTGTTGATCTCCTTCCAGGGCACGTGCTCGCCGTTGTTCGCCATCGCGTGCTCGAGGAGCTTGCGATCGGGGTTCCACAGCACGTCCATGACCTGGGTCTTGATGTTCTGCGCGAAGGCTTCCATCTCGTCCGCCTTGGCGGTGTTGCCCGCGACGCGGTAGGCCTCCGCCGCGGCGAGCGCGTTGGAGTACAGGTAGGCGTTCTCGGCGCGGTCCTGGAACCCGCCCTTCCAGTGGAACGACACCGCGTCCGCGTCGTTGCCGGTCATCGCGCCCCAGTCGTACTCGATGAGGCCGTTGCCGTTGTGGTCGTAGGCGTCGACGAGTCCCTTGACGTCGTACTCGGCGTACTCGGCGAGGTTCTGCGCGATCGGGGTCGGGCCGCCGTGCAGCTCGTAGGCGCGCCAGGCCGCCTCGGAGATGTACTGCGTGTAGCTGTTGGACCAGTTCGCGGGGTCGCCGGGGTTGTCGACGAACTTGTAGCTCTTGCTCGTCTCTCCTGCCGAGACCCACGGACCGTACGAGTAGATCGGGTCGCGGAAGTACTTCAGGTCGTCGATGAACATGCCCGTCGTGAGCACGATCGCGTTGTTGTAGCCGAGCACGCCCTCCATCGAGGTCGGGAACTGGTAGGTGTTGCCCGGCATGTCGGCGTCGAGGAAGTTGTAACGCATCAGCCACCAGCGGTAGTAGAGCGTCTTGTCGATGTTGTCTTCCGGGGTGTCGAGGTAGGGCACGTTCTCGGCCCACCACCGGTTGTAGAGCGTGACGTGAGCGGTGTACGCCGCCGCCGAGGTGGCCTCGCGGATCGCGTCGTAGTCGGCGCGCGAGTCGGCGATCTCGTCGGTGACGAGGCCGAGCTGCACCTTCGTCGACGCCGTCCCTCCCGCGGGCACCGCGAGGGTGCGCACGAGGGTCGCGCCGGCGGGGGTGAACTGGTCACCCGACAGCCGCGGCGAGAGCTTCGTCAGGTCGTTCAGCGCCTGGACGTGACCGACGAGCTCGTCGCCCTCGGCCGTCGCGGCGTAGGGAGAGCTCACAATGAGCTCGACGTCGACGGCGCCGCCCGTGGCGCGCACGTCGAGGTTCGTCACGAGCACGTTCGCGTCGGTGATGAACTTCGTCTGCACGACCTCGATGCCGGTGCCCGCGTCGGTGTGCACGCTCTGCCAGTAGCTCGGGGTCTGCTTGCGCTTGGTCGTGTCCTCGGTGAGGGCGATGTCGGCGCCGCCGACGCGAGCGGTGATCGTGTAGGCGCTCCGGCCGTCGATCGACTCCCAGTACGCCAACTGCCCCGCGAAGCCGAGGACGGCGGGGTTGTGCTCCTTCATGAACGCGGCGCGGCCGCGCGTGAAGAGCCACTGGTTGTTGTCGCCGAAGCTGCCGGCGGTGCCGGTGCGGGCGAGCATCTCGTCCATCCAGAAGTCGTTCTGGGCGTTGCTACCCGCGCCTGCGGCGACGTCGGCGTCGAAGATCCGCATGAGCTGGTTGCCGGGAGTGTAGGTCACCCCCGTGTCCGGCACGGGGTTGGGGCTGCCCGTGAAGGTCGGATAGCCGATGTCTGTGTTGGCGGCGTAGGCGGGCGCGACCGCGAAGGTCGTCGCCAGCACGGCCGTGACCGCTGCGGTAGCGATCGCGGTTCGCCCGAGCCGACCGGAGGTCGTCGGAGTGCAGTCCACGGTGATTGATTCCTCTCGGCGCCGTTCGTCCATGAGCGACGCGTGCGTGCTCGGACGCTACAGAGAGGATGCCGGGTTCCGCAACGCTTTTCGGTAATTTCGAAACAGCCCGAAAAACTGTGACCTCGGTCGCGTCAGCGGTGGGCGATCGTCGAGCCGCGGATGACGAGCTTGACAGGAAGCTGGTGGGTGCCCGATCCGATGTCGGCACCGTCGATCGCGTCGAAGATGCGCTGCGCCGCCTGCCGGCCGAGCTGCTGCAGGTTCGCGTCGATGGTGGTTAGCGGCGGCCGCGCATTGCCCGCGAGCAGCTCCCAATTGTCGTAGCCGATGACCGCGAGGTCGCCCGGCACGTCGCGCCCGAGGTCGCGCGCCGTGTCGAGTACCCCGCGCGCGATCTGGTCCGAGCCGCAGAAGACCGCGTCGACGTCGGGATGCCGCTCGAGCAGCATCGCGGCGGCGTCGCGACCCCAGTGCTCGGTCCACGCGGCGAACATCGGCTCGGCGACGAAGTCGAGGCCGGCGGCGCCGAGCGCGGCGCGCGCACCGGCGAGGCGGTCCTGCGCGGCGGCGTAGGTCGGATCGCCGGTGATGTGGGCGATCCGGGTGCGGCCGCATGAGAGCAGGTGCTCGATCGCCAGGCGACCGCCGGAGTAGTTGTCGGGCGTGAGCGAGAGATCGCGAGAGTCGTCCGAGGGCGAGTAGGCGTAGACGACGGGCACCGGGATCTCCTGCCCGAGCGAGGGGCGCGGGTCGGTCTGCCGCCCCACGACGATGATCCCGTCGACGCGGCGACTGAGGAGCGCCCGCAGATGGTGCTGCTCGCGGATGGCGTCACCGCGCGCATCGCACAAAAAGACGTTGACCTGCCCGGCCCCGAAGGCATCTTCGGCGCCGGAGAGGATCGGAATCATGAAGCGGCCTTCGAGGTCGCTCGTGAGCAGTCCCACGGTTCCGGTGCGCCCCGCCAGGAGGCTGCGCGCCGCCGCGTTCGGGGTGAAGGTCAGCTCGTCGGCGGCGGCGAGCACGCGCTTGCGGGTGGCCGGGGCGACGTCGCCGCGACCGTTCAGAGCCTTGGATGCTGTCGCGATCGAGACACCGGCGCGACGTGCCACATCGCTGAGAGTCGTGGCGCGTTGCCCATCGGTCGGTGCCATGTTGATCCGTTTCCTCATCGTTACATCCGGCCGTCTTGACGCCCGTCCTAACCTAGGTTACCTTCCCGAAAGGGATTTCGGTTTTTTCGGATTCCCGGACTCACGCGGTGCCCGCCCGAACGGCGCAGCCGCTCAATGAAGAGCAAGAGGAGACTGCAATGACCCCATTCCGGCGCCGCCCGGCATTCCGGGCCGCGACCGCCGCGCTCGTCGCCGGCGTCCTCGTCGGCGGCCTCGCCGCGTGTTCGACCAGCGGCGGTGGCGACACCGCCGCCCCGGCCGACATCCCCGCCGCAGGAACCGACGACGGCACGACGCTGACGCTGTGGACGCGCGCACCGCTCGAGCGTCAGGCGAAGCTGCTCGTCGAGGCGTACAACGCCAGCCACGAGAACCAGGTCGAGCTGACCGTCGTCCCCAACGACGACTACGTCGCCAAGGTCGGCGCCGCCGCCGGTTCGGGAGGACTCCCCGACCTGTTCGCCGCCGACATCGTCTACGTGCCGAACTGGGTCGAGCAGGGCCTCTTCCAGGACATCACGGCGCAGGTCGACGGCCTCGACTACAAGGACGACATCAACCAGGGCCACCTGTCGGCCGGCACGGTCGACGGCAAGGAGCACGTGCTGCCCTTCGTCCTCGACCTGTCGATGCTGATGTGGAACAAGGAGCTCTTCGCCGAGGCCGGCCTCGACCCCGAGAAGGCTCCCGCGACGCTGTCGGAGTTCGCCGACGCGGCCAAGGCGGTTCAGGACCTCGGCAAGCCGGGCGTCTCGGGCACCTCGACCGGCCTGAACTGCGGTGGCTGCCTCGTCTTCACGTGGTTCCCCTCGGTCTGGGCATCCGGTGAGCAGGTTCTCAGCGACGACGGCACCGAGTCGCTTCTCGCCGGCGACGCCGCGCAGGAGGTCTACAACACCTGGAAGGACCTCGAGGCTGCGGGCGCTGTCGCTCCCGGCTCGGCCGACGAGACCGGTGCCACGTGGGTCGCGGGCTTCCAGGAAGGCAAGGTCGGCGTCATGCCGTTCCCGGCCACCCTGCTGTCCGGCCTCGACTTCGAGGCCGGGGTCGCCGGCATCCCCGGTGTCGACGGCGGCGCCTCGACGTTCGTCGGTGGCGACGGCATCGGCATCTCCAAGGACTCGAAGCAGTCCGCGCAGGCGTGGAACTTCCTCTCGTGGATGATGTCGGAGGACGCTCAGGTCGAGGTGCTCGCCAAGGACGGCAACGCCGTCTCGCGCGGCGACCTCGCTGAGAACACCTACGCCTCGGCCGACCCGCGCCAGGTGACGATCAACCAGGTCGCCGCCGAAGGTCAGACGCCCGTCGCGCTGAACTTCCAGCAGGCGTTCAACGCCCCGGGCAGCCCCTGGCTGACCCTCGTGCGCAACGCCGTGCTCGAAGGCACCTCGACGGTCGACGCCGACAACGACGAGATCACCGCGATCCTCGGTCAGTGACACACCCGGGGGCGTCGCCGCCGCGCGGCGGCGCCCCCACCCTCCGAAAGGAATGACGTGGCACTCACCACATCACCGCGCCGCACCCGATATCGGCGCACCGCCCTCGGCGGACCGGTCCAGGGCTGGCTGTACGCCGCCCCGACGGCGCTGTTCGTCATCGCGCTCTTCCTCATCCCCCTCGTGCTGGTGCTGCAGATGTCCGGCTCGGACTGGCCGCTGCTGCGCGGCAACATGGGGCCGAACTTCCCGACGAACTTCGCCGAGGCGCTCGACCACCGGCTGTTCTGGGACTCGGTGCGGTTCACCCTGATCTACACGGGGATCACGACCGTGCTGCTGATCGGCCTGGGGCTCGGGCTCGCCCTGCTCGTGCAGGAGTCGACCGCCTGGAAGGGCTTCCTGCGCACGGCGTTCCTGCTGCCGAGCGCCCTGGGTCTCGCCTCGGCATCCCTCCTCTTCTACGTGCTGTACTCCCCCATCGCCGGTCCCTTCGCGGGGCTGATGGAATCGTGGGGCATCACGTTCTTGGGCACGCCCGAAGGCGCCCTGTGGTCGACGGTGTTCCTCATCGTCTGGCGGTACGCCGGCTTCTACATGCTGCTGCTGCTCGTGGGCCTGCAGGGCATCCCCGAAGACGTCTACGAGGCCGCCCGCATCGACGGCGCCTCGCGCTGGCAGATCTTCCGCGACATCACGGTGCCGCTCCTGCGTCCGACCTTCGCACTGACGACCGTCATGTGCGTGACCGGGTCGCTCCTGGCGTTCGACCAGTTCTACATCCTGACCAAGGGCGGACCCGACAACAGCACGATGACCGTCGTGCAGCTCATCTACAACATCGCGTTCCAGGGGCAGAACAACCTCGGCGTCGCCGCGGCGCTGTCGGTCGTCATCCTGCTCGCCCTGGTCGTCATCAACGTCGTGCAGCTGCGCGCGTTCCGTCGCCCCGAGGAGGCCTGACATGGCTCTGACCGACGCTCCGGCGGGCTCCGTCCCGCCCGCCGCCCCCGACACCACGCGCACGATCGTCATCCCGAAGTCCCGGCCGCGCACGCGGCGCCGGCCGACCGGTCGCCTGCTGTGGGGCATCCCCTCGACCGTGTTCACGGGGGCGCTGGCGATCATCTTCCTGTACCCGCTCGTCTGGACCGGTGTCGCCTCGGTGAGCCCGCAGGCCGGCACGAGCCAGTCGGACGGGTGGGGGTTCGGCAACTACGTCACCCTCGCCAACTTCCAGTCGGGCATCTGGGTCTACCTCGGCAACTCGCTCTTCGTGTCGCTGCTGACGGTAGCGCTGACGCTGCTGACCTCTTTCCTCGGCGGGTACGCGTTCGCGCGGTTCAACTTCCCCGGCAAGAACGCGCTGTTCCTGCTCGTGCTGGCGATCCTCATGGTGCCGTACGCGACGCTGCTCATCCCGCTGTACGTCATCCTCAATGCCGTCGGCCTGCAGAACTCGCTCGTCGGGGTCGCGCTCGTGCTCACGATGTTCCAGCTGCCGTTCTCGATGTTCATGATGCGCATCTCGTTCGAATCGGTGCCGCGCGAGCTCGACGAGGCGGCGCTGGTCGACGGATGCACGAGCCTCACCGCCCTGTGGCGCGTGCTGCTCCCCGCGGTCAAGCCGGGCCTCATCACGGTGGGTCTGTTCGCGTTCCTCACCGCGTGGAACGACTTCATCGCACCGCTCATCCTCATCAACGACACCTCGCGCATCACGCTGCCCCTCGCGGTGGCGAACCTGCGCGGCCAAACGATGGGCGTCATCGACTACGGGGTCACCGAAGCCGGTGTCGTCGTGCTCGCGCTGCCCTGCATCGTTCTGTTCCTGATCCTTCAACGTCACTACGTGCGCGGCTTCATGTCGGGCGCATTCAAGGGATGACCATGTCGACTACCTTCCCCGCACGCTCCATCGGCTCCGCGGCATCCGCCGTCGCCGCTGCTCCCGTCGTGCCCGCTCATTCGCGGCTGCGTCCGCTCGGTCTGCACGAGGTGCGGATCACCGGAGGCTTCTGGGGTGAGCGCCAGCGCATCAACGCGGCGCATACCCTCGGCCATGTGCTCGGCCGCCTCGAGTCCGAGGGCTGGCTGCCCAACTTCGATCGCGCCGCCGCGGGCACGCTTCCCGCCGGACGCCGCGGGCGCGAGTTCTCCGACTCGGAGGTCTACAAGTACCTCGAAGCCGTGGCCTGGGAGATCGGTCGCAGCGACGACGCCGAGCTCGAGGCGACGCTGCGCTCGGTCGTCGCCCGGGTCGCCGCAGCGCAGGAGCCCGACGGCTACCTCAACACGAAGTTCGGCCGTCCCGGCCAGGAGCCGCGCTGGTCCGACCTCGAGTGGGGGCACGAGCTGTACTGCCTCGGTCACCTGTTCCAGGCGGCCGTCGCTCGCGAGCGCACGCGCCCCGGAGCGGATGACGGTCTGCTCGGCGTCGCCCGACGTGCCGCCGACCTCGTGTGCGAGGTCTTCGGGCCGACCGGCATCCCGGCCTTCTGCGGGCATCCCGAGGTCGAGACCGCGCTGGCCGAGCTCGCCCGCGTGACCGGTGACGAGCGCTATCGCGCCCAGGCGGAGCTGTTCGTCGAGCGCCGCGGACACGAGACGCTCGACGACATCGAGTTCGGGCGCACGTACTTCCAGGACGACGTGCCCCTGCGCGATGCCGACGCCCTCGCCGGCCACGCCGTGCGCGCGAACTATCTCGCCGCCGGGGCGGTCGACGTCGCCGTCGACGCGGGTGACAACGAGCTGCTCGCCGCCCTGCGCCGCCAGTGGGAGCGCACCCGCGGCCGCCGCACCTACATCACCGGCGGTCAGGGGTCGCACCACCAGGACGAGGCGTTCGGCGACGACTGGGAGTTGCCGCCGGACCGCGCCTACTCCGAGACGTGCGCCGGTATCGCGTCGATCATGTTCTCGTGGCGGCTGCTGCTCGCCGAGGGGGATGCCGCGTATGCCGACCTCATCGAACGCACGCTTTACAACGTTGTAGCCACCTCGCCCGCGGCCGACGGTCGCAGCTTCTTCTACGCCAACACGCTGCACCAGCGCGTGCCCGGCGTCGAGGCGGATCCCGAGGGCACGTCGCCGCGCGCGTCGTCGTCGCTGCGCGCGCCGTGGTTCGAGGTGTCGTGCTGCCCGCCCAACGTGGCGCGCACGCTCGCGAGCCTCGACGCCTACGTGGCGACCGCCGACGACGAGGGCGTGCAGCTGCACCAGTACGCGCCGGCAGAGATCCGCACGGTTCTCCCCGACGGCCGCATGGTGTCGCTCGACGTGCAGACGGCCTACCCCGCCGACGGCGTCGTGCGGGTGGTGGTCGGTGAGGATGCCGGCGGCGCGTGGACCCTGTCGCTGCGCGTGCCCGAGTGGGCCGAGGGCGCGCGCCTGCGCGTTCGGGATGCCGCGGGCGCGGTCATCGACGATGACGCCGCTGCTCCGGGCCGCGTCGAGGTGCGGCGCGACTTCCGCGCCGGCGAGGTCGTCGAGCTCGAGCTGCCGATGGCGCCGCGGCTCGTCGCCCCCGATGCGCGTATCGACGCCGTGCGCGGTTGCGTCGCCGTCGAGCGCGGCCCCGAGGTGCTCGCGCTCGAGTCGACCGATCTGCCGGGCGGTGCCGACGTCGGCCGTGCGGCCATCGCGCGTGACGCCGAACCGGTCGAGCGCGACGGCCGTGTGTGGCTGCAGGTCGGCCTGCGACCCGACGAAACCCGCGGATGGCCATATGGCAATCATGCTGCGAGCGACACCGCGACGGCCAGCGAGGGCGACCTGGTCCCCCTCGTGGCGTACCACGACTGGGCCAACCGCGGCCCCTCGACGATGCGGGTCTGGCTGCCCGTCGAGTGATGTTCGTCCGGCTCGTGCGGTCCCTGCGCCGCACGAGCCGGACGCATGTCCGGGGCACCTGATCGAGGCGATGTCCCGCTTGCGTGACCACTAGTACGAATTACGAGTCGGCCCGGCCGCTACCCGCAGGCAAGCCGGCTCCTGACCGGGCCTTTTCGAGCCTTGTCCACCGAATGGCCGACATCACGCCGAGGCGTGGCACCGGTACCATCGGCGTGGGGGAAGTTTGCCGATTTTGGCGATCCTGGTTCACATGCCCGACACATCTCAGGCATACGATCTCCCCCTCAGCACCACATCACACAGCGCGAGGAGGATGTCATGCCGTACGACTTCTCCGCTGCCACCGCGCCTGGCGTCGCCGGGACGCGCGAGGTCTCACCTCCGCCCGCCGCGACCGCGCACCCGGCCACATCGTCATCCGCCACGGCCCACCGCGGACCCCGCGACTGGCGCCGCCGCTATGCCTCACTGCTGAGGGTGACCGATCTGCTGGTGCTGGTCTGGGTCGTCTACGGAACGCAGATCGCCTGGTTCGGGATCGGCAACGCCCAGGTTTCGATCCGCGAAGATTCGCGCATCACGGACTTCTCCTACTGGCTCTTCTCGGCGGCCCTCATCGCCCTGTGGATGTGGACACTCAGCCTCGCCGACACCCGCGACCACCGCATCATCGGTGCCGGGTCCGAGGAGTACGCCCGCATCGCGCGGTCGAGCCTGTCGCTCTTCGGCGTCATCGCGATCCTCGCCTTCCTCGCGCGCGTCGACGTCGCTCGCGGATTCCTGCTCATCAGCCTGCCCGTCGGGGTGGGAATGCTGCTGCTCTCGCGCTGGCTGTGCCGCCAGTGGCTCGTCGCGAAACGGTCCGTGGGCGAGTACTCCGCGCGCGTTCTGCTGGTCGGGTCGGAGGCATCCGTCACCCACCTCGCGCGCGAGCTGCGACGGATGCCCGGCTCGGGCTACCGCGTCGTCGGCGCATGCGTCCCGTCGGGTCGCGTTGCCGGGACCGTACGGGGAACGAACATCCCGATCATGGGAAGCGTGGATGCCGTGGCCCAAGCCATGGCCGCGACCGACGCCGACACCGTCGCCGTGACGAGCACCGACGAGCTGCCACCCGACAAGGTGAAGCAGATCTCGTGGGGGCTCGAGGCCGGCCGCCAGCACCTCGTGCTCGCACCGAGCATCGTTGACATCGCAGGCCCGCGCGTGCAGACGCGCCCCGTTGCCGGCGTGCCCCTCATGCACGTCGAGACGCCGAAGTTCAGCCGCGGTCAGCTCTTCCTCAAGCGCACCGTTGACATCGTCGCCAGCACGATGGGTGTCATCTTCCTGAGCCCCGTTCTGCTGTTCCTGGCGCTCAGCGTTCGACTATCGAGCCAGGGGCCGATCTTCTTCCGGCAGACGCGCGTGGGACTGCGCGGACGCGAATTCACGATGCTGAAGTTCCGCACGATGGTCGTCAACGCGGAAGACATGCTCGAGGCGCTTGCCAAACAGCAACGCGACTCGGGCAATGAGGTGCTCTTCAAGATGAAGAACGACCCGCGGGTGACGCCCGTCGGCCGTGTGATGCGCAAGTTCAGCCTCGACGAGTTGCCCCAGCTCTTCAACGTCGTCGGCGGATCGATGTCACTCGTCGGCCCCCGTCCACCGCTGCCCTCAGAGGTCGCGAAGTACGCGGACCACGTGCACCGCCGCTTCCTCGTCAAGCCCGGCATCACCGGCCTGTGGCAGGTCAGCGGGCGCTCCAGCCTGTCGTGGGAGGAATCGGTTCGCCTCGATCTGTCGTACGTGGAAAACTGGACGCTGGTGGGCGATTTGGTGATCGCGGCGCGGACCGGCCGGGCAGCGCTCGCACCAGGGGAAAGCGCGTCGTAGAGAGCGTTTCTGAACGCGCGAAAGGCGCCCGCGGCACCAATCAACGTAATCGCCGAAAGCTGAGATAGATGAGCTCGACCAGTCGGCAACGGCAGACCGCGATTGTTGTGTGTCCACGCATCGAGGGCCATCGGCTCAGTTATGCGAAGCTGCTTCTTCAGCACGCAGCAGCGACCGGACGCGACGCGGTGCTCGTAGGGCCCCGCGGGATCAGCACCGCCGTCGAGTATCGGACGCACTTGGCCGCAAACACCGTGCCACACGACCTTCGCGAGCTTCCAGATCTTGGGCCGGCCGCAGTTCAGCGCCTTCTTGATGAATCGAAGAGCGCGAGCGTGGTCTTCCCCGACGGCGACGACGTCGTTGCAGCATTCGCCTCCGGCCTCTTGCACCGAGGCAGTAACGACGTTTCCATCCTGGTCATGCGTCCCAAAGGGCAACAGAAGTCTCTAGCGGTCAGGTCCGCAGCGACCGCGGCGAAAGCCAGCGTCCGCTGGGCTGCCCGCCGACGAGCGGGCGTGACCGTGATGACGCTAGCCAGCGCGGTGGCGGCGCATGTAAGTCCATTCGAGGTACGCGACCCGATCGCATTCTCTCCCGACCCGCATCTGGCAGACGCTTATCGAAGGGAGTGGGCCTCGTCCGCGGCCGAAGGCACCCGTTGGCTTGGGGTGGTAGGAGCTCTCACAAGCCGGAAGAACATCCTGGTGGTCTCCGACGCGCTTACGCGGGTTCCGCAGCCCGTGGGCCTCGTCCTCGCAGGCCACGCGGAAGATGGCGAAGCCGAGGTGGCACGGTGGGTTGCGCCCCTCGTCGCAGCGAATATCGTCGTTCAGCGGGTGGCGGGCACTCTTTCAGATGAGCAACTCGACAGCATCATCAGCGCCCTCGACGTCGCCGTCGTCGCGCATTCAAATGAGGGCCCAAGCGGCATCGTGGGCAAAGCCCATGCCGCAAACCGGTTCGTGCTGGCAGCAGGGGCCCTCTCCCTGAAGGCAGATATACGGGCCAACCCAGCGCTCGGATTGTGGACGCCCCTCGAGCCGACAGCGATGGCGCGCGCAGCGGAGGCGCTTCTGAGTAGGAAGCGCTGCACTGGCGGCGGCCCGTATAGCTCCGACTTCGCCGCTCGCCTCCTCGGCGAGGCCGTCTAGCAGCCATGACTCGAACGCCAGGAGCGTCATCCCAAGCGCTTTATCTCGTCGTCGCGACAGGTTCCGCACAACTTCTCGTTGCCGTCTCCTACATTCTTGCCGCCCGGGGAACCGACCCTGGCTCCTTCGGGGCGGTTGCAGCTGCCATAGCTCTCGGCACCTCGCTCATCGGGATTGTTGATTTCGGGGCAGGTTCACTATGGGTGAGGTCGCTCACGGCGCGCGAGCTCACGATCGAGGAGGTGACTCGGCGCTCGTTCTGGAAGGCAGTGCTCGCCTTCGTGATCGCGACTCTGGCAACTGCACTCGTGATCTGGACCGAGCAACCCCTCGAGTACATCGGCCTTGGTCTCATATTCCTGTCGAGCACAGGCGCCCAGCTCGCTCAGGTGCCCCTTAGAGCGGCAGCGCGGAGCGATCGGATCGCGTTCGCCATCGCGCTCAGTCGACTTGCGGGATTTGGTGTGTTGATCGGAATGACGCACCTTCAGGTCCCGTCGACGACCGCGTTGTGGGTGTCTCTCGTCGTCAACGGTGCTGTAGAGACGGTGCTTTACCTCCTATTCACGCCCGTCACTCATCGGTTCCGGCGCGGATCGCTACGTCTGGTCAACCCTTGGAAGGGGTCCCTCCATTTCGGGGTCTACTCGGTGGCAACCAGCGCACAGTCGCTGGACGTTCCGATCCTGACGCTGGCTGCCGGCCCGGCCGCCGCGGGCGCCTATGCTGCCGTAAATCGTTGGACGCAACCCCTGGGCCTCGCCGTAGGGGGCTTCACCTCGGCTTCAGCCCCCTTCGTCGCTCGGGCGCGCAACATTGGGGCGGCCTGGGCCGCGATCAAGAAAGCCACATGGATGCTGGGCGCCGCCCTGGCCTGCTGCATCGCGGCGTTCTTCCTCGCTCAGGTCTTGGTGCCCCTGCTCCTCGGTGAGAAGTACACCTCGGCTGTCACCGTCTTTCAGATCATGGCCCTGGGGACGATTCCCGCGCTCCTGAACCAACCGTTAGCCGTGTTCAGTCAGATGCGGGGCGGCGACAAGGCCGTGGGCGTCGTCACTGGCTTCGGGGTAGCCGCGCGGCTCGCGGCGACCTTCTTCCTGAGCGCATGGCTTGGCGCCTCCGGCGGGGCGCTCGCGTTCGCGCTCTCGCAGGTCCTGCTCCTTGGCGGGCTCATCATCGTGCTGGTTCGGACCGCTCGGAAGGAATGAAGATGCGCATACTTCAAGTGCTTTTGAGTCCTCGCATTGGAGGGGCCGAATCGGCCGCGGCCGCGCTCGCCCGCGAGTGGGAACGTTCGGGAGCGTCATGCGAGACCGTCTACCTTGATAACGATCAACCGCAGGGTGCGTGGCGACGAATCTCAGAATTACATCGCTCCCTGCGACGCATCTCACCTGACGTAGTCGTCTCACACTCCGCGCTTCCCAACATCTACGCACGCCTGGTGTCTTCCAGCCAATCAATCTATTGCGTCCTCCACAGCGCCACACGGGACTTCGATGACCGGAAGATTCGGCTTGCGGAGCGCCTCCTGACTCGGCGAACAGCCGCCGTGATTGCTGTCAGCGAAGAGCAGAGGCGTGAGTACCTCTCGCATTTCCCGAATCAACGAGTCGAGCTCATTCCAAACGGCATTCCTGACGAGTTCCGGCCCGGCGCGCGGTATCACCCGGACGCACCGGTCATCACGGTCGGCCGGGTCGCTAGGCAGAAGGATCCCGACCTCTGGGCGGAAGCCGCGAGGGCAGTTCTAGCTGATCGACCGACAGTTCGATTCGAGTGGTACGGACCAACGATGGTTGAGCGCGAGTGGGATGACCTCGTCGCGCGACACAGCACGCCGGATGGAAGCGTGGTGTTTCGCGGTCCGACCGATCACGTGGCGACTGTTCTCCGCTCGGGCTCGATCTTCTTCCACCCTTCACGTCGGGAGGCCCACAGCGTCGCTATCCTCGAGGCTGCGGCAACCGGTCTGCCCGTAGTCTGCAGCGACAGCGTGGCAGAGACACTTCCCGACTGGCTGCCGCGCACCACGTTCCGCGGCGGGCAGGCCTCCGACGCAGCCCGGGCATTGAAGGAGACGTTCGACGACCTGCCGCTCAAAGCGGCGGAAGCAGCGCTGCACGCGGCGAAGGTGCGAGATCAGTTCGGCATCGAACGGACGGCGGCGGCCTATCTTGCGGTAATCAGCCGCTAGCACCGAAGGCGATGTGCGCCCCGATGGGTGTGCCACTTTGAGCGGTCATCATTCGGCATGCCAACTGAGGAGCGAGATCCAAACGCTCAGCCCGAGTTCCGTCGGTTGCTCGACGTAGCGGTGTATCGGCCGCGCTCCGCCGATGCGAGCGCCGAACGCGACAGCTACGGTCGCGATCCATCGATACTGAGTTCTCTTACGACAAGGCAGAGCCCCCTCCAGTCACATCACCTCACCGCCGGCAGCTGCGCGCGGAAGCGCCGCGGTTTTCACCTGAAACCCCGCGACCGGATCACTCGTCAACGGGCTACGCGCTGACGCTTCAGCGTGCACCGCCCAGGTCCCCCGTCGTGGTTAGTGGGCCCCGCCCGCACAATGCCGCGCAGCGCGGTTCAAGGAGAGAACCGGCCATGTCGTCACCTTTTCACCGGATGAGCGCTCGGTAGAAGGTCTGTCCGAACTGTCGGGGTGTTCGGCTTAGGATCTCGTGGTCCGGAATGGGATCCCGCCAAGCACCTCTCGAACTTGTCAGCGCCTGAGATAAACCCGCCACATCCGGCGAAGATATGTACACGCCTCGCATCCCTTCAACACTGGACGCGACACCGGCGCGATCGCTCACGACAGCGTGTCGACCGGCCGCGAGAGCCTCGTTGACGACCAAGCCCCACACCTCTTCTAGGGAAGGAAGGACGAGCGTGTGGTGCCTCGCCATCTGGTCCGGAAGCGCACTATAAGGGAGAGCGCCAAGGAAATCCACGTCTCCCGCGACTTGAAGGTCCCTTGCGACCGCTTCCAGGTGACGCCGCTCTGGGCCTGCTCCCACTATTGTCAACTTGTCACCCGACAAGAAGACCCTCGCGAACGCCCGAATAAGGCTATCCACATTTTTCCGGTCAATCAGTTGCCCGACGTACAAGAAGCGATGCCCCGCGGCCACAGGCGCGCTTTGAGCCACACTTGCGAACGACTCAACGTCGACGGCGTTGAAGCCCTCACGGATTCTGGACTCGTGGACCCCCAAATCGCGCAACGCGTCCGCAGCGGCCGGCCCGGGCACCACGACAGCATCCAGACTGCGGAAGAACTTTCCTCGAGCCAGAGCTACAGGGCCATCATGATGGCGCTGGGACATGCGAGTGGATTCATAGAACCCAACCCGCCTGACGCCGAACCTCCTTGCCGCAGCGGACAGCTGCCAGCAGGCAGGCGACTCCCATGCTCCAAGCAGTACGGCATCACAGCCGTTGACCAAGCGGGAGGCTGGTTCACGCAGGCCATAGTAGAGGCGCTCCCCGCGACCCACGCGCACGGTACGAAGGGTGGAGATGTCCAAACCGCTCGACCGCGCCGACGAGACAGTCCAATCTGCGGATCGCCGACCCGCCGACAACAACTCTTCATCGCCCTGGAGTAGGCGTACCCGCAGGTCGACGTTTTCGGCGAGAGATTCCCAGACCGGTATCCGGTACGGCGCGGCATTGTTGGTCACCCAAAGCACTTGGGGCTTCCCAGACGACGATGACACACAAGCTCCCCAGCGGCCCGACGGCAGGAAAGAGCGTCGGGGCCGCGAGAGTCACTTCGGGTATGACAATCGTGGGGTCGAAACCCTCCGCAAACGGAGTCCCCTGAGCCCTCGTCGAGGTCGCTGTCGGAGCGTACCGCATAACGTCAACGAGATTGGTCGTTTTCACCGCGGAACAATGAACAGATGATCACAGTCGCGTGGACGATCACATCCGCTGCGCACGCTCGCTCATCCGTCCAGCATCAAACGAACGCCGCGTCGAAAGTTCTCGACCATGTCGTCCAGCGTCGGTGGATCTGGCCAATCGGCAACACGGCGCGGCGATGCTCCCTGCATCGTCGCGGCCATAGCCTCCGCGAACGCTCCAGCGTCATCCGCAACGACCTGCGTGAAATCTTCGCCCCGCAGGTACTCGAGTTCAGGAGCATGCCAGGGCCAGTCCGTGGTGATGAGCGGGGTACGAGACGCCAGACAGTCGACCGCGAGCAGTCCGACGCGGCCCGGGTTGACGACGGCTCGTGCTCCGCGCAGGACCGCGGCCTTCTCGGCAACTCCGCCGTATCCGAGCCGCGTCACCTGCCCACGAGCGACTGCGCGGTCTAGAAGCTCGGCCTGGTCGCCACGGCCGAGCACCACGATGTGCACGTCGGCGCCGCGTCGGTGAGCGAGGTCCAGCGCTGCTGCGAGGAATCTGATTCGCTTGCTCTCGTCGAGACCACCGATGTACGCGAGATACGGCCCATCTGGAACGCCGCGCGCACGCAGCGCAGCCTGCGCCTCCGCGACCGACAGCTGGTCCAGCGCGCTCCGCAACTCGTCTGAGTCGATGGTGTTCATCACCGTAGTGATATCCCGCGGGGCTACACCCGCGTTCCTGGCGAATTCCGCGCCCCCCGGGGTGTAGGCGAAGACGTGGTGAGCGCGTCGCAGCTGCCAGCGTTCGACCAGCCCGTCGACGGCGTTGAGAGGAGAGGTATAAGACGCGATGTGGCCCCACACGCCCACGCGGGCCTGTCCCCGGTGCGCCAGCGCTGACATCGCGTCAAGCGATGACCCCTGGTGCGGCACGATCACCGCATCGGATCCTCGCCAAAGCGAACGCGAGTAGGTGAGCGATAGATGCCTACTGCCGATCTCGACTATTCGAGGCGCCACTGTCTCGAGCCAGCCAGCCGTGGCTGAATCTCCCCGTGCCTTCTGGCTCTTCGTCGGCTCTCCTGCGATGACTCGTAGGCGAACGTCGTCGTCTCGAAGTGCCCGCTCCAAGCCGTCGAAAAAGGCCACGCGGTAGCGAGGCACGTAAGGCTGCACGATCGACAGCTCACGCATGCCGCGCCGGTTCCTGAGCGAGCCCATACTCTCGCTCCAGCACTGCCGCTACAGCATCGATGTCGAGTTCCGCCTCCACGTACCGCCGCGCCCCGTCGCGCAGCTCTTTCGAGCGCGCTGGCGACCCCCATACCTCGTGCACGGCATTCGCCAGCGCTTCGACGGAACCGTCCGTCACCATCGCGGCGCCATATCGTTCACAATCGTCCGCAATACCAAGCGACGAGGTGGTCACGACAGGAGTCCCCGCGATGAAGGCCTCGAGGACGGACATCGGGAACACCTCGTTCACTGAGGGAAGCACGTACACCCGAGCGGACGCGAGAGCATCGGCGGTCTCCGATGGCGGAAGCGGCCCCGACCACACGAGCCGGTCACCCATCCGCGCCGCGTCGATCGCGGCTGCGACTTTGCCGCCTTCGCCTTCGTCGGGTCCGATAATCCGGAACGTCGTAGTCGGCAGGCGATCCGCCAGCACCCGGGCCATCTCGACGAACGCCAGGGGCCGCTTGCGCTCGTGGAGTCGAGCAAGAAACACAACCTCGTCACGTCGACCGTCGTAGGGCGGCGGCGGCGTGGGCTCCACACCGTTGACAAGGCGCGTCACGCGTGCGGCGGATGCGAGATCAGCGAGATCGGAGTGCTCCCGCTCCGTCAGGACGAGCCAGGCCCGCGCACGCCGCAACGCTCTTCGCATTGCAACGGCATCGAGCAGCTTGGCGAGGAGACGATCTGAGGCGTCCACCATCCCGTGGGGCTGCACGACGAAGGGGACCCCCGACTTCGCGGACAGCATCGCCGCGGGGAGGGTGACCAGGTCGCGCGCGAGATGGATGTGCGCGACGTCGGTGTCGCTGAGGTCACGACGCAACGCTCGCTGCATCCCCTCCGGCCACAGCGTGGCAAACCCTCCAAAAGGCGCGAGCCGTCGAACGGGAAAGGTACGCAATCGGTAGCCGTCCTGTACGACATTGTTCGCCTCGTCACGAGGAGTGCCGGCGTAGACCGTGACCTCGTGCCCACGACGAGCAAGGGCCTTAGCTTGGGCGAGAGCAACTCGCGTCGGCCCCCCAAACGCCCCGTCCGACGACGAATACGTGACGACGTGCGCGATTTTCACTCGGGCACGGCCGTCTTCGAGAAGCGCGGAGCGATGTAGGCCAGCGGATTGCCGCCCCACACCTCGGCGTCCGGAACGGGGCGTCCGTCGACCAAGCTCAACGGGCGGACCAGAGCGCTCCGTCCTATGCGGCTCCCCCCGAGCACGACGCACCGGGATGTGATCCAGGCCCCGTCTCCGATGTGGACCGGGCGTGTGATCAGCGCCATGTCGCGTCGGTGCGCGTGGCTGCCCGTAGTGACAAAGGTCTCCTGCGAGATGACGGCATCATGACCGACGTACACATGATCCTGGTTGTGGAACCAGACGCCTTCTCCGATCCATGAACGGTCTCCGATATGGAGCTTCCACGGAAACTTGACCCGCGTCCGCGGGCGGAAGACGACTCCGCGTCCAATCTCGGCGCCGAACGCTCGAAGGGTGCGGATGCGTAAGCCGGAACTGATCTGCCACGGGTTGGTGACGAGCAGGAGTTCGACCACCGCCCACAGGTAGACCTGCCAGTTGGGACGGTCCCAGGCCGCGCGTTCGCCGGGCGCCCGGGAAAGGTCGATCACCGGGATGTCATCCAATGTGCGCCCTCCGTAACGACTGCGAAACGATGCCCGCTATATGGTCGAGGGTATGCCGAAGGATGCCCCCGCTGTCACTGTAGTCGGCATCAACTACCCACCGGAGCCCACAGGCATCGCTCCATACACCGGAGCGATGGCCCGTGGACTAGCTGCTCGCGGTACCAGCGTGCGAACCGTCACAGCGCACCCTCATTATCCGGACTGGCGGGTTGCGCCAGGTTACGGGCAGTGGGCGAGTAGCGAACATCTGGATTCCGTCCAGGTCCAGCGAGTCCGGCATTACGTGCCGAACCCACCGACGGGCGTCCGCCGGCTGCTGTCGGAGATCACCTTTGGCGTCCGGTCTGCGTTGACCCGGTGGGGGGCGGCGGACGTGCTCGTATTCGTCTCACCTGCGCTCTTCGGTGCGAGTTTGGGCATGATCCGGGCGAAGCTGTTCCATCGCAGAACTCCTACCGCGGTCTGGGTGCAGGACCTTTACAGTCTCGGGTTGACAGAGACCGGACAGGGGGCTGGGCTGACGGCACGGGTCATGCGCGTTGTCGAGGGCAGGCTCCTTCGCGCAGCGAGCAGGGTCGTCGTCATTCACGATCGCTTCGCTCGCCGCGTCGCTGCCGATTTCGGAGTGCCACCCAATCGCATCGTGATTGTGCGGAACTGGACACATCTTCCTCTTGCTCCCGCTATTGACAGGGCCACCGCGCGGAGCGTTTTCGGTTGGGGGGAAGAAGTCGTCGTGCTGCACGCCGGCAACATGGGTGTGAAGCAAGGGCTCGAAAACGTCGTCAACGCAGCTCGCTTGTCGGGCGAGACCGGCGCACGCGTGCGGTTCGTTCTGCTGGGAAACGGTGGCCAACGCGGACACCTGGAGGGTTTGGCGGAAGGCATCGAACAGGTCGAGTTTATGGACCCCCTCGCAGACGACCAGTTCGCGCTTGCTCTCGCCGCCGCCGACGTTCTGCTCGTGAACGAGAAGCCCGGCGTCTCCGAGATGGCTGTGCCGAGCAAGCTCACCTCGTACTTCTCGACAGGCCGACCGGTGCTTGCAGCCACCGACGAGGGCGGCATCACAGCCGAGGAGATTCGTGCGGCTGACGCCGGGGTAGTCGTTCCGGCTGGCTCGCCGTCAGCGCTTCTCGAAGCCGCCGTTGCTCTCGGCCGTGACACCGCGCGTGCCGACGCGCTCGGTGCTAATGGTCGTCATTACAGAGAGACGGTCCTCGACGAATCCTTCGCGATCGATCGATTCGCTAACCTACTTGAGCAGCTCATCCGTGGGGGACATGAGCAGCAACGAGCGCCCTCGACTCGCCACAGCCCCCTGGACGGAGCTTCCTCTTGACCAAGCGCGCACTCATTACCGGCATCACTGGCCAGGACGGCTCCTACCTCGCGGAGTTGCTGTTGTCGAAGGGGTACGAGGTGCACGGACTCATCCGCCGAGCGTCCACCTTCAACACTCACCGCATCGACCACCTTTACGTCGACCCGCACGACCCGAGCGCGAAGCTGTTCCTGCACTACGGTGACCTCTCCGACGGTGCGCGCATGGTCACGCTGATGTCGGAGATCAACCCCGACGAGGTCTACAACCTCGCCGCACAGTCGCATGTTCGGGTCTCGTTCGACGAGCCCGAGCACACGGCCGACACCACCGGCACCGGAACCATCCGACTGCTTGAGGCTGTTCGCCTCTCGGGCATTTCAACCCGCTTTTACCAGGCGTCGACGTCGGAGCTGTACGGCGCGACTCCCCCGCCGCAGAACGAGGAGACCCCGTTCTACCCACGTTCGCCTTACGGCGTCGCAAAGCTGTACTCGTACTGGATCACGAAGAATTACCGCGAGGCGTACGACATGTTCGCGGTCAACGGCATCCTCTTCAATCACGAGTCTCCCCGCCGCGGCGAGACCTTCGTCACCCGCAAGATCACCCGGGCCGTCGCGCGCATCAAGGCAGGTGTTCAGAAGGACATCTACCTTGGCAACCTCGACTCCATCCGCGACTGGGGCTACGCCGCCGAGTACGTCGAAGGCATGTGGCGGATGCTGCAGGTCGACGAGCCGGAGGACTTCGTTCTCGCCACGGGTGTCGGCTACACGATCCGTGACTTCCTGGAGACAGCGTTCGGACATGTCGGGCTCGACTGGCAGGAGTACGTGAAGTTCGACGAGCGCTACCTGCGTCCCACCGAGGTCGACGCCCTCATTGGCGAGCCCGCCAAGGCTGCCGACAAGCTCGGCTGGGTCCCGACCATCGATGGGAAGGAACTGGCGAAGCTGATGGTTGATGCCGACGTGCAAGCACTCGAACAGGGCCCCAACTGGATCGACACTGTGAAGCTCGCCTCGTGGGGTCACAAGTGACCGCGAGCGACGGCCTGAGCTACACGCCGGGCGAGCTCGACCGTGACGCGGCGTTCTACGTTGCGGGACACCGCGGTCTCGTCGGTTCCGCCATCGTGCGGCGACTCGAGAAAGCCGGCTTCACCAACGTCGTCGGCAAGACCTCAAAAGAGCTCGACCTCAAGAACCGCGACGACGTCTTCGCCTACCTCGATGAGATCAAGCCGAAGTACATCGTTTTGGCGGCAGCCAAGGTCGGCGGCATCATGGCGAACAGCACGTACCCCGTCGACTTCCTGAGCGACAACATGCGCATCCAGACGAACGTGCTCGATGCCGCACTCGCGAACGACGTCGAGCGTGTCGCCTTCCTCGGCTCGTCGTGCATCTACCCGAAGTTCGCCGAGCAGCCCATCCGCGAGGACTCGCTGCTGACGGGCCACCTGGAGCCGACGAACGATGCCTACGCGATCGCCAAGATCGCCGGCATCCTTCACACGCAGGCGGTTCGGCGGCAGTACGGGCTCCCCTGGATCTCGGCCATGCCGACGAACCTCTACGGGCCTAACGACAACTTCTCGCCGCAGGGATCTCACGTCCTGCCCGCGCTCATCCGTCGTTATGACGAGGCGGCGCGTTCGGGTGCGAGCTCAGTGACGAACTGGGGCACCGGAACCCCGCGCCGCGAGTTCCTGCACTCCGACGACATGGCGGATGCCGTGCTCCACCTGCTCGAGCACTATGACGGCCCCGAGCAGGTCAACGTCGGCACCGGGTCCGACGTCACGATTCGCGAAATCGCCGAGACGATCGCCGACGTCACCGGCTTCGAGGGCGAGACCGAGTGGGACACCTCGAAGCCCGACGGCACGCCGCAGAAGCTGCTCGACGTATCGAAGCTCGCCGAGGCCGGCTGGACCGCTCAGATCTCGCTGCAAGAGGGCCTGGAGCGCACTGTGGCGTGGTACCACGACAACGTGGAGCGCATCCGCGAGTGAGCGCCTTCCGCCACATCGTGCTGTTCCGCATCCACGATGAGGTCTCGGATGAACGAGTGACCGAAGCGATCTACGCGCTTCGGTCACTCGCCGTTCTGCCCGGCATCGAATCGTGGGCGGTCGAGCTGTCGCTGGACCGACGCAAGGGCCGCGTTATCGTGGAGGATGGGGTCTTCAGTGATCAGGCCGCGTTCGAGGCGTTCCACGCGGCGTCGCTGCACAGATCGACGGCCCAGGCGATGGCTGAGATCTCGGATTGGTGGGTCGGCGACATGCACGGACCCCGGCAGCACTCTCGTGTCCCCTAGCTCGGACGGCATTGCTGGACTAAGTGCGTGCGTTACTCGAGGTCACATGAAGAGGCGCTGCGGGGTCAGCGAGTCAAGGCGGGAACCAGGAAGACGCTTATCGCGAGGCCGATAACGGCAGTGAGAGCGGCACACCAACGCACGAGCTTGCCCCACGCATCGGGCGTCAACGCGCCCCATTGGCGGTCCTCGCCGTGGAGGTGGGGCAACGAGAACGTGTGACCGATGAACGCCTCAATGGCCACAAACAGACCGAACAGGGCAACCCGCCAAGCGAACTCGTCGACGGTGTCTATCGTGGGCCAGAACGCGGCGAGAGGCGCAAGGCTAATCAGGATGATGACAATCAGCATGCTGCCGAATCTAGCGAGTCGGACGCTCCCGTAGAATCGCGCGCATGGGGAAACGACGCGGCCGCCACAGCTACGATCAGCCCGGGGGCTTCTGGCGTCAGGAGTTCGGCGGGATGCCACTGTGGGGCCTCGTGGGCGCGCTCGCGCTCCTCGTCGTCCTCGGTGTCGGGACGATGCTCGCGATGCCCGCGCAGAGCACTGCAGACCCGAACCAGCAGCCGCGTCCGATCCCCACATTCTCGTTCGGGACACCGGCTCAAGCCCCCGTCGTGGCGGCATTCATTGGCGACTCGTATACGGCTGGCGCAGGATCGAGCAGCGGCGCAGGCTTTGTTGACTCCGTCGCGTCGGCCCACGGTTGGCAGGCGCTCAATCTCGGCGTCGGAGGTACGGGCTACATCACGACCGGCGAAGCGCAGGACCCTGAAGACGCGCGGGCCGCCTGCGGACTCGACTACTGCCCAAACTACGGCGAGGTCATCAACTCGGCCGCGGATGCCAACCCGGCCGTCGTTGTGGTCAGCGGCGGCCGCAACAACTCGTGGGCGAAAATCGGCCTGACGGCCGAGCACGTGGATCAGTTCTTCACCGAACTCCGTGCAGCGTTGCCGAATGCGCGCATCATCGCGACATCGCCCCTATGGGACGACGACCCGGTCCCCGCCGTTATCGGTCAGATTGGCAGCGCTGTGCAGACCGCAGTTGCAGCCGTCGGCGGCGAGTACATCGACATCGGTCAGCCGCTCGCAGGAGACGCCGCGCTGGTCGCCGCTGACGGCATACACCCGAGCGATGCCGGTTACCAGCGCATCGTCGACGCGATCAACGCGGCACTCCCGCAATAGCGCTTATGGCATTGTGACGCCGAGCGCGGTCCGGTCGATTACGACCGTGCGGCAGCGCTTTGTCGCGCAGGTCGGACCTGCGCGCCATCGGTCGCGCCCGACCGGGAAGTCAGCGTCATCGCCCCCGCCATCAATAACCACGCACCGGGATGCCATTGAGAGGGTTGCGCAGCAACGACAACGACTAAGAAGGCGGCGAAGGCGACTGCACCGGGCAAGGTCCGAAGGCCAGCGATGGCCCCGAAGATCAACGCCACGGAGAGGGCAAGGGCGAGCGCTGGGGTGTTCGTGAAGGTCACCAACAGGTTGATGTTTCCGGTGGACGCAGCGCTTGCGTTCCCAAGGTTGGCGATCCCGCGGTCCGTGAACGAAGCTGCGGCTACCGTTGCCTTCTCGCCGAGCGCGGCCTCGATAACCGGAGGCGCTGATAGCGCCGCGACCCCCACGAGGACAGCGACGAGGAAGTAACGACGCTGGCGGGCGAGCATCATAATCACCCCGGCCGTGACCGCAACCGCGAAAGCCAGGACGGTCGCCAGAGACTGCGCGAACGCAATCATGGCGATCAAGACGACCCCGGTCCAGATGCGTCGCCGTCGGCTCGCCCACGTCCCGAAGACAACTGCGAGCAGGGGCGCTAGGTAGAACGCGGCGAGCCCTGGCTCACCTGTGAGCGGCGCCAGGCGTCGCGTTCCCGGGATGAACGGTTCGCCGCCCGTCGCCACAGTGAACGGCACATGGAGCGTGAAGGTACGGTTCTCAACCGCAAATGCGGCCAACGGGTTAGCGAATGCTCCGAGAAGGTAGGTGACGACGAACGAAGCCGCGAAGGCCCCCAAAACCCAAGTGATGCCACCTAGTAGCTCCAGAACGAACTTGGGTCGGGACACGGCCAGGCCGCCGACGAGCGCAGCGACGGCGAACAAGCCCGCCACCGGGGCGCCAAATGTCACTGCCATGCCGACACCCGGCAGGAGCACGAATGCACCGAGACACGTCACCAGGCCGGCGTCGCTGCGGACAGTCGGACGGTACGACAGGCACACGGCCAGCAGCCCGAGCACTCCGATCAGGGAGTAGAGGAACGACGTCTCACCGAAGACGCCAGGCCCCACAAGGAAGGCAAACAGCGCCCCGAGAGCGCCCCGAAACCCCACTCGCGCGACCACGAACGCGAGCGCGGCGACCGCCACGGCCACCATCCCAGCGAGTGCTGGGTCGCCAGATATGAGGAAGACCGCGGCACCGAAGCCGCCCGATGCGAGCGCCCCAGCACCGACCGCCAGGCCGCCATCCGCGCGGAGTTGCGCGGGCAGTTGCTGAGTACTCACAGGCCGATGCTATCGGCCCCGCTCACCTGTTGCTCGTCGCGAGGTCGCTGATACCAGCCAGCCCTACCAGTGCGTTCCCCACCCGAGGAATAGCAGGAAGACAACGACGAGTGGCGCGATCATCGAAGCCCCGAGAAGCGGATGCCACTCCGAATCAGAAGACTGCCTCTGCCTTCCGCTTTGCAACCGCGCGGGAGAGGTCTACGCAGCCGCGATGGTTCATCGATCCCGTGGCGCCGGCTGGTTCGGCTGAGAAGCGTTGCAATCAGCAACCTGCGGTCACCTCAGTGCAGGTCGCGTACCCGAAGGAGCGAGAGCTTGCGATGCGTGAGCCCTGAGCGGACTCGCACCATGCTGCATCCGCCCTGCACGAGTTCGTCGCGGATGTCAGCGGTCAGGACGAAGGGCTGCACCTGGCGCCAGCCATCGGCTGCGTCGTAGATGTGAGTAACTCGATACTTGCGCATGGTTCCTCCCCTTCCGTAGACCACCCCTGATCGATGCGCGTCGGCACCCTGCCCCCGACAGAACGCGACGATACGCCGCTTACGTCGGGCGCACAGGAGGCCTGAGCAAACCCGGGGCTACCACCCGTATCGACTACCGGTCGGGTTGCGCCGGCACTGAGGTTCCGACACAGCCGGGCCGCCCGCGGCATCCGTCGTCCGCGTAGCGTGGAGAAGACCCGACGACCGTGAGGAGCCACCGTAAACACCACCCTCTTCTTCATCGCCGCGCTGCTCGCCGTCGCGGCGATCGCGACGGCAGCCGCGTACGGTCGGCGACGCAGCCGCCGCAAGCGCTGACCGAACGCGCACGTG
This sequence comes from Microbacterium sp. M4A5_1d, assembly GCF_053345465.1. Lineage (NCBI taxonomy): Bacteria > Bacillati > Actinomycetota > Actinomycetes > Micrococcales > Microbacteriaceae > Microbacterium > Microbacterium sp. M4A5_1d. The sequence goes on along the minus strand of NZ_JBKFAD010000002.1, from coordinate 622,981 downwards.
ACCGTCACCCGTGACGCCCCTATCCGCCCGGGCAGTCGCAGTCGTCGTCGCTGCGGCAGGCGCACCAGCCGGGCGCGAAGTCCGAATCCGCCTCATCCTCGCCCGTCCCGCTGATCTCGCCCGTCCAATCGACGGAGTGGTAGCTGAGGATGACTCCCCAGTCAGCCGACTAGCGCTCGACCATTTCGTATGACAATTCGTCGACCGTGCATCCGGCGTCGGTCAGATGAGCCCGATATCCGGCGATCACCTCCCCCGGGTCGCCGCTCGCAGGCGCAACGAGCCATCGAGAGGAACGCGAGCAGGTCCACGCGCTGAGATCCTGGACCCACCAGTTCCTCTTCCCCGGCGAGCAGACATCCGTGGTCTCCGTGGCCAGCAAGACCCCGCCCGCCGCGCGCGAAAGGGCCGCTTCGGCCGCCGCCGCGGCATCCGCACGCTGCGCCACCGTGTACGGGTCGTACTCCTGCGGGTCGACGCGCCCCTGCGAACACGCGCTCACCGCGAGCACGAGGGCGACGCACCCGACGGTCGCGACGAACACGCGGCGCGGCCTTCGCGCCACGCTCCGTCGCATCACGTTCAGTCGGTCACCGCCCGGCTCGAGCGGGCAGTGCCGCGTCTGCCGAAGCGACCGAGTGTCCCCGCGGCGCCACTCTAGTGATCACGGCTACCTGCGCGCCTTTCGCGCGTCCACGCGAGTGACATCGGCGCAACCTGACTGGCAAAGTCACATGCCCGGCGCCGTCACGGCGGCGAGGCGCCCACCGGCAGAATCGCCTTATGAGAGTCCTCGCGACAATGCTCTTGCGTAGCCGACGGCCGCGTCGGGATGCCTCGCTGAGCGCACCCGCCGACACCGATCCGGTTGCCGAAGAGGAATCGGTCGCGGACGATCTCGCCGACTTGCTGCGAGCCCATGACGAGGACTTCTCGCAGTACGCGCGGACTCTGGGCGCAACGCTGGGTCGCGGAGTCGCCGCCCTCGCGCTCGTCTCACTCTTCGCCCTCACCCAGCTCAACCCAGACGCGCCCCGGCTCGTCCTGCCACGGTTCGGCGGCGGCGACGCACTCGCCGCGTTCGGTGTCGTCGGCCTGTTCGTCACCACTCTGCAACTCGCCGTACGAGACCCCGGGGCGCTTCAACAGCCCACAGCATCGGCAGGACGGCAGCAACTACTCACACTGATCGCCGCGCTGCTCGTGCCCACCTCGCTCGGCTTGGGCATCTACATCGCCATCCCCTACATGATCGAATCCGCGCCGACCGGCATCGACCTGGTGCGCGGCTTCGGCCCGATAGCTATTGGAATCCTCCTAGCGCTATTCGCGGCAGACGCCGCTGCGGCAGTCCCCCTCCCACCGACCGACCCAGCTGTGCGTCGCACGCGCCGGAAGATTGCCGCGGAAGAACAGCGCGCAGCCCTTTCCGCGCTCAAGCTCCGCGCGGGGCCGTCATCCGTGCGTGGGGTGATCGGCGACATTGCGCGCATCGTCGGTCTTGTGGTTGCTCAGCTCCTCGTGCTCAACGCGGTCACACCTGCCGACATTGAGGTGGTCGTGGCGCGCGCCGTCGCATTGACGGCTTTCGCCGTCTTCGTCACGGCTGCCGTGTACGACACGTTCGTCGCGGCCGCTCGCCGCCGGTGGTCACCGCTCACACCCGCGTTCTTGCCGTTCATCCTCGCCATGGTGGGCGTCTCGGGGACGATCGTCATCGCGAGTATCGAATCGGCCGACGGGACGAACCCGGTCCGCGCTGCGGCCGACGCTCTTCTTCGATTCGCCGTCGTCACCTGCAGCAACGCCGGCATGGCGTTCTATCTCACCGGCCGGCGACGGCGGCCGCGCTCCGACGATGGTCCCGCCGAGAGCCGGCTTCTCCGAGCGATCGCAATCAAGCTCGCAGAAAGCAAGGCGAACCGGCTCGACGACGGTGTCCTGCGGGACGAGAGCAGGCGCCCTGCGACGCTGCCGTTGAACCGGCTCGCTGTCATCAGTCCGTTCGTCAGCGTCATGTTCCCCCTCGGGCTGATACTCGCCGCCGCAGCGCGCGAACAGATCGCCACGGTCTCACCGCCGGAAGAGCGCGGCGAAGGGTGGGCGCGAGCCGCGGAGGTGATCTCGTGGACCGTTGCAAGCCTCGTGCTGATCGTCCCCGCCGTGGCACTCGCGATTTCCACCGCAACGACCACGTGAGTCGGCACTGCCAACCGGCCCGTCTCTCGAGTTATCCCTCGATTCGTCAGAGAGAAACGACAAATCCAGGAGCTCGCTGTAGAGAAACGGGCTCTGCCGGGGCCGCCCATTCCTCCCCAACCGAGCCGCAAAATTGTTCTCCACAGATGTACGGATATTCGATGAAAATGTCTGACCCCCTGGGCAGAATGGGAACATGACAACGAACGGCGAAAGCGCACACGAACCGGATGCCGGCTCGTCGGGCTCGCCGTACGCGGGCATCGTCGACCGGGTCTGTCAGGCAGACGATCTGCTCCACGCGGCGAACATCGCGATGACCCGTGCGCTCGCCGAGGCGGGGCGGAGCGCTCTGAGCGTCGCTGCGCGCTCCGGCGAGCGGCCGCGCGGCATGGGCTCCGACATGGAGATGCGCTCGATCGCCGCCGAGATCGCCGGGGTGCGACGGTCGCACGACCGCCGCGCGCAGAGCGAGATCGACCACGCGCTGACCATCGTCGACGACTACCCCGCTGTGTTCGAGGCGTGGGAGCAGCAGCGCATCACGCGCGACCACGTCGACGTCGTCGTCCGAATGGGATGCGGCCTCGCCGACGACATCCGCGACGACTACGCGCGGCAGGCGATCTCGATCTGCGAGCGCGATATCGCCTCGCGCGTGCGAGAGCCGCTCCGCAACCTCGCCGCCCGCATGGGGTCCGAGTCCTTCGCCGAGCGACACCGCACCGCCGCGGCAAAGCGAGGCGTTTGGGTGACCCACGGCACCGACGGCATGTCCGAACTCGGCGCCACTCTCCCGACGGTCATCGCCGCGGGCATCCACGACCGCCTCACCGCCATGGCGCAGTCCGTCAAAGACGCTCGTGCCGCCGCCGGGGAGGCGCCTGCGGATGCTGCGGCTGGGGATGCTGCCGCGGGTGAGGGCTCTGCGGCTGCGTCGGCGGATGCCGCGGCGCCGGCCGATGCCGCCGGGCCTGATGTCCGCACGATGGATCAGCTCCGCGCCGACATCCTCGGCGACCTGCTGCTCGGGGGCGCCCCGGTCGTCGACCCGACGTACGGCAGCGACGCCGCCGGGCCGCTGGGTGCGATCCGGGCGCAGGTCCAGGTGACGCTGACATCCGAGACGGTGACCGGCGCCGACGAGGCCCCCGCCGAACTGGTGGGCGCCGCGCTCATCGACGCCGACACCGCCCGCAAGCTCGCCGGCCGCGCCAAAATCTGGAACCGACTCTTCATCGACCCCATCACCCGCACCCCGGTCGAAGTCGACACCTACCGGCCGACCGCGGCGATGAGCAGACTGCTCAAAGCAAGAGATCAGCACTGCCGATTCCCCGGATGCCGGAGGGCGGCCATCCGCTGCGAACTCGACCACACCATCGATTACGCCCTCGGCGGGCACACCCACATCTTCAACCTCGCGCACCTGTGCCAACGACACCATTCGATGAAGCAGTTCACGAAGTGGGAGGTCAGGCAGGTCGGCGGCGGGGTTTTGGAGTGGACCTCACCCCTGGGGCGGATCTACCGAGAAGACGTTCCGATCCCGTCGGTGTGTTTCGTTCCCGACACCGGCGGGGCGCCACCACCCGTGGTGGGCAACGACGAGCCACCGCCCTTCTGAGCTGGCCGGCTCCGCCCGGCGCCGTCCGGCGCAGTCACACGCCCCGGATGCGCTCCGCTTCGGCGAGCACGACCGGATCCTCGCATCCGCGCGCGAACCCCGCGATCCGCCGGTCGATGTCGCGTTGCAGGATGACCATGCCGATGCGCTCCGCCAGCGGCGCGAGCCATGCCGGACGGCAGGCGAAGTTGTAGCGCCACACCGCGACCGAGCGCGAGGGGTCGCCCTCGACCGGACTGAACCGCCATCCGCCGCCCATCCGAGCGAAGAACCACGAGCCTTTTGTCATCTTCATCCCGACGTTCGACGGCGGGTTGTACGAGACGTACTCGCTCTCCATCGCCAGCCCGAATCGCTGCACCGTGTACGTGCGGACGCCCTTCGCGGGCCGATCCGCGCCGATCAGGTGCTGTCGCCGGATGAAGGGATCCCACCGCTTCCGCACCTCGCCCTGCGTCTGCGACACTGCGAACGCGACCTCGACGGGCACGGGAACGACGCAACGCGACTCGACGACCGGCATCCGCCCATGGTGGCATGCCCCCGCCGCGCGTCCTGCTCCCGCGGCGCATACTAAGAATCATGCGCAGCGTCCCCCTCGGTCAGAGCAACATCCAGGTCCCCAACGTCGTCGCGGGCATGATGCGGATCGAGGAGCTCTCCGACGACGACATCCGCGCCCTCTACGACCGCTGCCGCGAGGTCGGCGTCGACTTCTTCGACCACGCCGACCTCTACGGCTCGTCGCGCCACGCGTGCGAGCGACGCTTCACCGAAGCGCTCAAGCTCACGGCATCCGAGCGCGACGAGATCACGCTGCAGACCAAGACCGGCATCGTCGCCGACGACTGGCACTTCGACCACTCGTACGAGCACATCGTGGCCTCCGCCGAGGAGTCGCTCGAAGCGCTCGGCACCGACCGCATCGACGTGCTGCTGCTCCACCGCCCCGATGCTCTCGTCGAGCCGGACGAGGTCGCCCGCGCGTTCGATCACCTCGAGTCCTCGGGCAAGGTCCGCGCCTTCGGCGTCTCGAACCACACGCCCCGCCAGATCGATCTGCTGAAGACGGCGGTGACTCAGCCGCTCGTGGCCAACCAGGTGCAGCTGTCGATCACGCACTCGACGATCATCGCCCAGGGGCTCGCGTCGAACATGGCCGGCGAAGACGACTCGATCACCCGTGACGGCGGCGGACTCGTCGACTACTCGCGCATCAACGGCATCACGCTCCAGGCCTGGTCGCCGTTCCAGAAGGGCTTCTTCGACGGCGTCATCTTCGGTGCCGAGGAGTACCCGGAGCTCAACGCCAAGCTCGACGAGCTGGCCGCGAAGTACGGCGTCACCCCGACCGCCATCGCGACGGCGTGGATCACCCGCCACCCCGCCGCGATGCAGGTCGTGCTCGGCACCACGAACCCCCAGCGCGTCGCGGATGCAGCCGAAGGCAGCGACATCCCCCTGACGCGAGGCGAGTGGTACGGGCTGATCCAGGCCGCCGGGCACAAGGTGCCCTGAGCCCGGGAGACCTACTCGCAGCCGATGCCGTCGCCGTCCCGGTCGAGGTGACGCCCGTAACCGGGATCCCCCGTCCGGACGGGGGCGGCGCCGGCGTTCCGGGCCGCCGTGCAGTTGTCGTAGTACGTGGATGCCGGTGCCGCGGGTGCCTGCGCAGCCGGTGCCTGAGCAGCGGGGGCTTGCACCGTCCGGGCGGACAGCTGGCCCTCGAGGTCCGAGATCCGGGCCGCGCGAGCATCGAGCTCGGTCTGCGACGCCGTCGCCGCGGTCTGCATCTCGGTCACCTGAGCGGTGGCGGTCTCGAGCGCCGCAGTCGCCGTTGCGAGGTCATCGAGCGCCTCGTCCAGATCCGCTCGGGCGTCGGTCAGCGCCGTGTCGTTCTCGACAGCCACCGTCTCGGCGTCGGCGACATCCGTCTCGAGCGAGGCCACCTGGTCCTTCAGCGACGTCACCTCGGACTGCGCACCCGCGCCTCCGGCGCCACCGCCGAGCAGCAACCCGGCCACGAGCGCCGACCCGGACGTGATCAGCGCCGCCTTGCGCGACATCGGACGCGCCAGGAACGACGGCTTGCCATCGGCGCGCAGGCTCGATCCGGCCATGTTCTCTTCTCCCCCATCGCCGCGCCCCCGCGCGGCCCCGCCGTCATCATCGCGGGACGCGCATCGCCGCGCCACGCACGCGCGGTACGAGCGTCGCAATACGGACCGCCCGCGCGCGTTCCGATCCGGTCAGGTGCCGCAGAACGTCTGGTAGCCGGCCGCGAAGTCCGGACGAGCCGGCTCGGCATACCGCTCCGCGCCCGAGCGCGCCGTGAACGGCGTCGACAGGACGGTGGTGAGCCAGCCGAGCGGCTCGAGGTTTCCGGCGGTCGCCGCGGCGAGCGCTTCCTCGACGAGGTGGTTGCGCGGCACGTAGATCGGGTTCGCGGCATCCATCACCTCGGCGTCGGGCGCGTGCGCACGCCACCGATCCAGCCAGCCGGTCAGCGCCGGATCCCCGCCGAGCGCCGCCTCGAGACCTGCCGCGTCGCCCCGCGCGGCAGCAGACAGCGACCGGAACGTCGAGGTGTAGTCCGCGCGCTTGCGCTCGAGCATCTCGTGGAAGTCACCGGCGAGCGCTTCGACCTGCTCATCGGAGACTCGCGCATCGGCGAGCCCGAGCTTGCGCCGCATGCCCGCCGCCCGGGCCTCGGCGAACCGGGGGCGGAACTCCGCCAGCACGCCCTGCGCCAGCTCGACCGCGCGTTCGAGCTCGTCGTCGAACAGCGGCAGCATCCCCTCGGCGAGCCGCGCGAGGTTCCACTCGGCGATGTACGGCTGATTGCCGTAGGCGTAACGCCCGCCGGTGTCGATCGAGCTGTACACGGTCGCCGGGTCGTACGCGTCCAGGAAGGCACACGGGCCGTAGTCGATCGTCTCGCCCGACAGCGTCATGTTGTCGGTGTTCATCACGCCGTGGATGAAGCCGACCAGCATCCAGCGGGCGACGAGGTCGGCCTGCGCCGCCACGACCGCGCGGAACAGTCCGAGCGCGGGCACATCCTCGTCCGCCGCCTCGGGGTGGTGCCGCGCGATGGCGTAGTCGACGACCGCGCGCAGCACGGCGATGTCGCCCGTCCCCCGCGCGAACTCGACGCTGCCCACCCGCAGATGGCTCGACGCCGTCCGCACGAGCAGCGCTCCCGGCAGTGCCGCCTCACGCAGCACCTCGCGCCCCGTCGCGACGACGGCGAGCGACCGGGTCGTCGGGATGCCGAGGGCGTGCATCGCCTCGCTCATGACGTACTCGCGAAGCATCGGCCCGACGGCCGCGAGCCCGTCGCCGGCCCGCGCGAACGGCGTCGGCCCGGAGCCTTTCAGGTGGATGTCGCGCAGCGATCCGTCAGGCGCGGTCAGCTCGCCCAGCAGCAGCGCCCGCCCATCGCCGAGCCGCGGCGAGAAGCCCCCGAACTGGTGACCGGCGTAACCCTGGGCGACCGGCTGCGCGCCCTCCGGCAGCGCGGCACCCACGAGAAGGTCGACCCCCGCGGGGCTGCGCAGGAACCCGGCATCCAGCCCCAGCTCGTCGGCCAGCGCCTCGTTGAGCACGAGCAGCCGCGGGGCGGGCGCCGGATCCGCCGACCACGGCCGCGCGAGCGCGGGCAGCGCGTCAGCGAAGTCGTGCGACAGCGAGAGCGTGACGGGAGTCATGAATCGAGGCTACGCGCGGTGCGCCCCACCGGGGCCGCAGGTTTGACAGAGTGGAGTGATGGCGATCGAAACGACCGACCACTCCGCCCCGATCCACGACCTGTTCCGCACGGTGGCCGAAGACCGCCGCCGCCTGGCCCAACGTTTCCGCAGAGCTTCGCCGGCCGCCTCGCTCGCGCAATCGGTCTGCTTCGCCCTGATCATCGCCGTACCCGCCCTCGGCGTCGGCATCCCGACGATCGTCGCCTTCGTCGTGGTCGTCGGCGCGCTCGTCGGTGTCGAGATGTTCTTCCGCCGCCGCCTCGGCATGGCGATCGACCTGCCGGCGGGATGGCGCAGCTGGGCTGTGGGCTTCGCTCTCGCGGTCGTCGTCCTCGGGCTCGCCGTCACCTCGATGGCCCTCGCGGTGATCGGGCAGGGCGGCTGGATCGCGCTGACGGCCGGTGCCGGTCTCGTCGTCTCGTTCCTGGGTGTGACCGCCTACGACCGCACCTTCGCCGCCGACGTCGTCCGCCCGTTCGCCCGCGCTCCGCGCTCTGCGGCCCCATTCGCCGACGCCCAGCGCTTCCGGCTGAGCGCCGCCCTCCGCCCGGTCACGTCGGCGCGCGTCGACGTCCTGGCAGAGAGCCTCGGGCACGGGAACGGCGAGCAGCCGAGCGTGCAGGGGCACCTGAGCGCGCTGGAACGCGAGGGGCTCGTCAGCATCACGCATGCGGATGCCGCACCCTCCGCCTCGCTGACGAAGGCGGGCCGACGCGAGTTCGACGGCCGGCTCGCGGCCGGCTTCCGCGGCGAGGCTGGCGAAACCGGCGCGTAACGCACCGACACCGGCAGGAAACGCTGTCCTGCCAGGCTCGGCACATCCCCCGAGGACCGTGGGCTCGGAGCCCCACGAGAGCCTGCCGTCCTGAGTGCACCCGACCCAGGAAGGGGCTGCTTCCGCATGCCTGCTCGCCCATCGATCACACTCCCGCCAGCGCTCGCCGGCGTCGTCGCACTGACCGCGGCCTTCGCTGCGGCACCGGCCGCCGTGGCCGCACCGCCCAGCGCGACCTTCGCAATCGGCGTCGCCGCCACCGCCACGCAAGGCGATCGGATCGACGTCGTCCTCACGGCGACCGACGTCGTCGACCTCTACGCCTACGACCTCGACGTCTCCGTGCCGGGCGCTCTGCTCGATTACGTCGACGACTCGGCCACCGGTCCCGACGGCGGCTTCACCGCCGCGCGCGAGACCGCGAGCGGCACGATCACCGTCACCCACTCCCGCCTCGGCACCTCGCCCGGCCTCGCGTCCGACCCTGGCGCTCCCCTCACGCTCGCAACGCTCTCGTTCACCGCCGAGGGCGCCGGGGCCGCCGAGATCGCGCTCCCGAGCGTCCGCCTCGTCGGCGGCACCGGCGAGACGGCGACGGCGACGGATGCCGCGACCACCGACATCACGATCGCCGCCCTTCCCGTCGCCGAGCCCGAACCCGAACCCGAACCCGAACCCGAACCGTCGGCGAGCGCGCCCGTCGTGGGCACCCCGGCTGCCGGATCCGGAAGTTCCGCCTCCGGCGGCGGAGCCGCGAGCGGATCGCTCTCGGCCACCGGCGGCGACGCGACGCCGATCGTGCTGGGCGCGGCGCTCGGCGCCGTCCTCCTCGCCGCGGGCACCGCGATCGTCCTGCGCCGTCGGGCGGTGAACGCATGAACCGCCGGCTGATCGTCCCCGCCGCCGCCGTCGGCGCGCTGCTGACCTGCGGTGTCGCCGCCCCCGCCGCCGCGGTGCCCGCCGTGGCCGCAGCGGCCGCGCCCACCGTCGGGGCCGCGTTCCTCGCGCCCTACTACACCGAGCTCGACCTCACCGGCGATGACAGGGTCACCACGGATGACCTCGCCGTCGTCGCGGCGTTCATCGGGAGCACCGACACCGACGCCGATTGGGCGGAGGCAGGCGCGTACGACCTCGACGGGGACGGCGCGATCACGGCATCCGACATCGCCCTCGTCTCCGAGCGGGCCATCTACGACGACGGTCCCTTCGAGATCGTCGAGGCCGACGTCGTGTCGATGCAGGCGGCGATGAACGCCGGGGTCGTCACTTCGGTCGAGCTCACCCAGCAGTATCTCGACCGCATCGCCGCCTACGATCGCGCGGTGATCGAGCCCGGCGGACGGCCGCTCAACTCGATCATCACGACCGGCGACGCCGCCGCCCTCGCCGCCGCGGCATCGGCCGACACCGTTCGCGCCGAGCAGGGCATGACGAGCATGCTGCTCGGTGTGCCGATCGCGGTGAAGGACAACTACAACACCGTCGACATGCCCACCACGGCCGGCTGCGGATGCTGGAACGACAACCGCACCGCCTCGGACGCGCACATGGTCGAGGGCCTGCGCGCCGACGGCGCGGTCATCCTCGCCAAGGCGAGCATGGACGAGTTCGCCATCAACCTGTCGTCGCAGTGGTCGGCTTACCAGCCGGCGGGCACCGCCCTCACCGTCTCGAGCCCGTACGCGACGAACCGCAGCTCCGGCGGATCGTCAGGAGGGACGGGCGCCGCCATTGCGAGCAACCTCGCCGCGATCGGTTTCGGCACCGACACGGGCGGCTCGATCCGCATCCCGTCGACCTACAACCAGCTCGTGGGCGTGCGTCCGACGGTCGGACTCGCGAGCCGCGACGGCATCGTGCCGCTCGCGCTCTCGCAGGACACCGGCGGCCCGATGGCGCGCTCGGTCACCGACGCGGCGGTCGCTCTCGACGCCGTCGTGGGCGCCGATTCGGCGGATCCGGTGACAGCTCGCCAGGAGGGGCTCGTCCCCGCCAGCTACACCGCTTCACTCGACGCCGACGCCCTCCGCGGCGCGCGCATCGCCGTGATCACGGGTCTGCCGACCTCGCAGAACATGGTCGGCAGCAACGCCACGACGCAGCGCCTGTTCAGCGCTGCGCGTGAGACGCTCGAAGCGCAGGGCGCGGAGGTCGTCGAGCTCGCGGCGCCCGAGGGATTCAGCGGCATCCTGGGCGAGGGAAGCGGCAGCGCCGTCGAGTTCGGGTACGACCTGCAGGCCTACATCGACGACTACCTGAACCCGGCGGTCGGCGCCCGGAGCCTCGCGGCCATCGCGCAGTCGCCGAACATCGCGCCGAACCGCGGCGCATCGACGTACGGGCCGCGCTCGACCGTCACCCCGCAGCAGTACGAGGACTGGGCGGGACCGGCAGGATCGCACACGCTGCAACTCGCCCGCGGAAAGCAGGTCGTCACGGAGTTCCTCGACGCGAACGACATCGACGCGATCATCTATCCCAGCGGCACGCCCTACGGCACGGTCGGCAGCAACATGCGGCTGAGCCCGAACACGGGCCTTCCGGCCGTGACGGTGCCGATGGGCCAGGCGAGCGCGACCGAGCAGATCCCCGGCGCCGGCGTGAACCTCGAGTTCCTGGGACGCGATTTCGCCGAGGGAACCCTGCTGGGTCTGGCGTTCTCGTTCGAGCAGGCGACCGGCGCGCGGACGACGCCGGCGCTCTACGGACCGCTTCCGGCGGGCTGATCATTCCCGTGACGCGGGTGGCTCGTTTACACCCGCGTCACGGGAAGTTGGTATGAAAGAGTGTCGGTGCCGTCGGGGCCGCGGAGAGAGAGCATGATGCGTCTGTCGGTCATCGGTTGCGGTTACCTCGGTGCGGTCCACGCGGCCGCGATGGCATCCATTGGGCACGAGGTCGTCGGAATCGACGTCGACGAGCGCAAGATCGCCTCGCTCTCGAACGGTGACGCACCGTTCTTCGAGCCCGGGCTGCAGGAGATCCTGAGCGACGGCCTCGCCTCGGGCCGCCTGCGGTTCTCGACCGACATGGCGGATGCCGCGGGCGCCGCCGTCCACTTCATCGGCGTCGGCACCCCGCAGCAGAAGGACGGCTACGCCGCCGACCTCACCTACGTCAACGCCGCCGTCGACGCGCTCATCCCGCACCTGGCCCAGGGCGACATCGTCGCGGGCAAGTCGACGGTCCCCGTCGGCACCGCGGCCACGCTCGCCGAGCGCGTGACCCCCACCGGCGCCACGCTCGTCTGGAACCCCGAGTTCCTGCGCGAGGGCTGGGCGGTGCAAGACACCGTCGACCCCGACCGCCTCGTCGCGGGCGTCCCCGCCGGGCCGGAAGGCGAGCGCGCCGCCGACATCCTGCGGGAGGTCTACCACCCCTCGGTCGCCAAGAACACGCCGTTCATCATCACCGACCTCGCCACAGCCGAGCTCGTCAAGGTCGCCGCGAACGCCTTCCTCGCGACCAAGATCAGCTTCATCAACGCGATGGCCGAGATCGCCGAGGTCACCGGCGCCGACGTCACGACCCTGGCCGACGCGATCGGCCACGACGCCCGCATCGGCCGCCGCTTCCTCGGGGCCGGCATCGGCTTCGGCGGCGGCTGCCTGCCGAAGGACATCCGCGCGTTCTCGGCTCGCGCCGAGGAGCTCGGCCGCGGCGAGTCGGTCGCGTTCCTGCGCGAGGTCGACGCCATCAACATGCGCCGCCGCGACCGCGCCGTCGACCTCGTCGTCAGCGCCTTCGGCGGGTCGGTGTTCAAGAAGAACATCACGGTGCTCGGCGCCGCGTTCAAGCCGCACAGCGACGACACCCGCGATTCCCCCGCACTCGACGTCGCCGTACGCCTGCACGGTCTCGGTGCCTGGGTCACCGTGACCGACCCCGAGGCGATCGAGAACGCCCGCCGCATCCACCCTCAGCTGAACTACGTCGAGGACCGCGACGAGGCCCTCCGCGCCGCCGACGCCGTCATCGTCGTCACCGAGTGGGACGAGTATCGCCGCGAGCTCGACCCCGCGCACGCCGCGACGCTCACCGCCGGCCGGCTCATCGTCGACGGCCGCAACTGCCTCGACGCCGACGCCTGGCGCGCAGCCGGCTGGGACTACCGCGGCATGGGCCGCCCCTGACCCACCCACCGCCGACATACACCACCGCGCCGGATCGAGCATCTGCAACCTGCACGCTCGTCCCGCAGGCGATGATGAAGCGATGCCCGCACACCGCGACCCGAGAACCAGTCCCCTCCTGGCGGAGCGGCCTCTGACCCACGGCATCACCCGCGCACTCGACGCCGCTGAGACCATAGACGGCTTCGGCACGGATGTCGCCGCCACCCTCGACTGGGCGGTCGCGGTCGGCGCCGCACGGCCCGCCGAGCGCCCGGTGGTCGACGACTGGTCACTGCTGGCATCGGTGGCGAGCGTCGACGTCGCCGCTGCCCGCATCCTCGAACCCCACCTCGACGCGCTCGACATCCTCGACCAGGCGCATCGTCTCGACGTGAACGTCGACCTTGAGTCCATCGGGGTGCATCCGGGCTCGTCGTGGGGCGTGTTCGCCGCTGAGGGGCCGGGCACACGCCTCGAAGCCCACCGCGCCGCCACCGGGTGGCGACTCTCGGGAACCAAGCCGTGGTGCTCGCTCGCGCACGAGCTCACCCACGCGCTCGTCACCGCGTGGGTCGGCGATGAGCGCCGACTGTTCGCCGTGGCGCTGCGCACTCCCCAGGTCGACCCGCACGCGGGGCCCTGGCACGCTCGCGGGCTCACTCAGGTGGTGAGTGCGCCGGTCGACTTCGCCGACGCGCCCGCGGTGCCCATCGGAGAAGCCGGCTGGTATCTGCGCCGTCCCGGCTTCGCGCACGGCGGGATCGGCGTGGCCGCCTGCTGGTGGGGTGGAGCCCTCCCCCTCCGAGACGCTCTGCTCGAGGCGGCTCGGCGTACCGGCGCCGACCAGCTGTCACGAGTCCACCTCGCCCGCGTCGACACCGCTCTGTGGAACGCGCGGCTGACGCTGAAGGCCGCAGCGGCGACGATCGACGCCGACCCGGACCCGGCACTGCTCGCCGGCCGGGTGCGCGCGATCGTGTCGGATGCCGTCGAGACGGCGCTGACTGAGGCGGCGCACGCGCTCGGCCCCCTGCCTCTCGTCGCCGATGAGAGGCACGCCCGGCGCGTCGCCGACCTGCAGATCTACATCCGTCAGCACCACGGCGAGCGCGATCTCGCTCGCCTCGGCGGCAGCGTGAGCGAAGGGCGCGGCGAGTGGTGAGCTTCAGCCACCGAGATCCCGGCACCCCTGAAGCGACGTGGGCCGCGGCCTTCGCCGAACGGTCGCTGCCGGTGCTGCCCGAGGATTTCGACCACCTCCTCGTCGTCGCCGCCCATCCCGACGACGAGACTCTCGGCGCCGCCGGCCTGATGACGCGCACCGCCCGGCGCGGAGCAACGGTCTCCGTCATCATCGCGACCGACGGTGAAGGGTCGCATCCCGATTCCCCGACGCACACGCCCGACGAGCTGGCCACGCTCCGTCGAGACGAGGCCGAGCGCGCACTCGAGCACCTCTCACCCGCCATCCGACGGCGTTTCCTCGGTCTCCCCGACGGCCGGACCGACGACCACCGCGACGAGATCGCCGGCGCGATCGCAGACGCGCTCGGCGACGAACCGGTCCCCGAACGCACGCTCGTGGTCTCGACATGGACAGGTGACGGCCATCGCGATCACCGCGTCGTCGGCGAGGTCGCCGCGGCGGTGTGCGGCGAGCGCGACGTCCCGTGGCGGTCCTACCCGATCTGGCTCTGGCACTGGGGTTCCCCCGACGACGCGCCCTGGGACGACGTCGACCTCGTCGACCTCGACGGGGATGCGCTCGAGCGCAAGCGGGCCGCCATGCGCCTCCACCGCACACAGGTCGAGCCGCTCTCGGCGGCCGCGGGGGACGAGGAGATGCTCCACGGGGGAATGCAGCAGCACTTCGAGCGCGGGTTCGAGGTGTTCGTGCGTCCCCCGCGCCGCACCGGCAGCCTCCCCCGCGACTTCTTCGACGCCTTCTACCGCCGAAACGGTGACGACCCCTGGGGGTTCGACTCGCGGTGGTACGAGCAGCGCAAGCGTGCGATCACGATGGCGACCATGCCCCGCGCACGCTACCGGTCCGCCCTCGAGCTCGGCTGCTCGACGGGTGCGCTCACCGCGCTCCTCGCCGACCGCTGCGAGGCCGTGCTCGCCCTCGACATCGCCGACGCTCCGCTCGCCGTCGCCAGACGTCGCCTCGGCGAGCGCGCGGGGGTTCGTCTCGCTCGCGCCGAGCTGCCCGCCGAGTGGCCCGCCGGTGAATTCGATCTCATCGTCGCGTCCGAGGTGGGCTACTACTGGGACCCCGATGACCTCGCCCGGGCGATCACGCGGATTGCCGCATCCCTCGCCGCCGACGGCCACCTCGTCGCCTGCCATTGGCGGCACCCGGTGACGGAGTACCCGCTCTCGGGAGATGAGGTCCACGCGGCTCTCGAGCGCGAGAACGCGCTGACCCGGCTCGTTCGGCACGAAGAGGAGGACTTCATCCTCGAGGTGTTCGGACGAACGCATGCACGATCGGTCGCGGTCGAGACGGGCCTCATTCCGTGAGCCCGATCGCCGTGGCCGTCGTCGTCCCCGTGCACGACGAAGCGGCGCTGCTCGATGCCTGCCTCGCTGCACTGACCGCCGCGGTCGCTCACGCGCGTCGAACCCATCCCGGCATCCGGGTCGCACCCGTCGTCGTCCTCGACGCTTGCACCGACGCCTCCGAACGCATCGCGAGGTCATGGCCCGTCGGCATCCGCCGCATCGACGCGCGCCGCGTCGGCACCGCACGCCGGAGAGGGGTCGAGGCGGCTCTCGCCGAGCTCGGCGACCCCGCGCCCGAAGACACCTGGATCGCGACGACCGACGGTGATTCCACCGTGCCGCTCGCCTGGCTGAGCCACCAGCTCGATCTCCGCGCCGCCGGCGCCGAGGTCGTCCTCGGAACCGTGCGCCCCGATTTCGCCGACCTCACGTCGGCCCACACCGCGCACTGGCTCGCCACGCACCCCCGGGGACGACCCGCCGGCAACGTGCACGGCGCGAACCTGGGGATGAGCGCCGCCGCCTACCGCGCAGCGGGCGGATTCCCCGATCTCGACGAGCACGAGGATGTCGAGACGGTCCGAGCCGCGCGCGCCGCCGGTGCGCGGGTCGTGGCCACCGACGTCAACGAGGTCACGACCTCGGGCCGGTTCGAGGGCCGGACGCCCGGGGGTTACGCGGCGTTCGTCCAGGCGACGCACCAGCGCTTCTCAGGTCAGGTGTCACCTTGAGGCACTGAGGTCCTCAGGCCGCGCGCATCGTCACCGGGCGCGGCACCGACGGTTCACCTGAGGGTCATCCCCCCGCCACCGGACCATCATCCTCTCGGACGCCCCCGTCCGTAGGGTGCTCCGCGTGCCCGCCCTCACCTCACGTCTCTCCCGCCCGGCCCCGAGAACGCGCCGCGGCGCAGTCGCACTGCTCGCCGTCGTCACCGCGACCGCTGCGAGCATCGGCGCCCTGAGCCCGGCATCCGCCGTCGCCGCGCCCGACACGGGCGGACTCGACCTCGGCGGCGGGAACTCGTCGATGCTCAGCGCCGACGCTCAGACGCTCGCGCCCGGACTGGAGCTCACCGACTTCCGCCGGCTGCAACCCGCCGGCTGGGTGACCGGCCACGTGATGCGCGCCGACCTCACGACACCGACCCTGTCGCTCGACGTGCTCGACGCCGGCACGGTGTCGGGTGGTGCCATGCTCAGCGACCAGATCGCCGGCACCGGTGCGGTCGCGGCGATCAACGGCGACTACTTCGACATGAACTACTCGACCGCACCGGTCGGCACGAACGTGTCACCGACCGAAGGTCTGCGTACCGCGGCCCCCGGCATGCGCCAGGCGTTCACGATCTCCGACGGACTCGCCGCCGTGCAGGCCCTGACCTCGGGCGCCACGGTCGCCGTCGACGGCACCGTGCACCGACTGGCCGGCGTCAACAGCCCCGACATCGGCGTCGACGGCATCGGGTGGTACACCCCCGCGTGGGGCTCCCACCCGTTGAGCCGCCCGCTCGGCGGACCCGCCGAGATCGCCGGCTCGATCGCCCGCGTCACGGTGCAGGACGGCGTCGTGACCGAGGTCACCACCGACGCGGCATCCGTCACGGGCACGACGGCCATCGCCGACGGCTCCGGCGTGCTCATCGGCCGTGACGGCGGCGCCACCACGCTGGCCGCCTTCGAGGTCGGCGACACGGTCGAGGTCACGGTCGAGGCGTCCGCCGACGTCGACCTCGCCGTCAGCGGGTCGCAGCGCATGATCGTCGACGGCGTGCAGACCGACGAAGACCAGGTCGAGGCGGCCCGCACCGCCATCGGCGTCAACCGCGACGGCACGGAGGTCACCGTCGTCACCATCGACGGACGCGCCGGCGACAGCCGCGGCATGACCATCCGAGAGCTCGGCGACCTCATGCTCGACCTCGACGTCTACAACGCCGTCAACCTCGACGGCGGCGGCTCGACGATGCTCGCCGTGCGCGAACCCGGTGACGCCGAGGCGTCCATCCACAACCGCCCCTCCGACGGGGGCGAGCGCGTCGTCGCCAACAGCCTCGCCTTCTTCTCGTCGGCCCCGGCCGGCGTCGTCGACGACGTGAAGGTCGCACCGGCCCTCGACGCGGCCGGCTCCGACGCCGTCTTCCCCGGGCTCCACCGCACGCTGGCCGGCACCGGCCTCGACGCCAACCTCACGGGGGTCGACGTCATCGGCGATTTCTCCGCGACGGATGCCGCTGTCACGGTGTCTGCGTCGGGTGACGCGACGGCGCTCGTCGCGGGCGTGACCCCGGGCACCGCCACCGTCTCGTTCGAGGCCGAGGGCAAGACCGCGACCACCGAGGTGCGGGTGCTCGGCGACCTCGAGCGGGTGCGCCCGTCGTCGACGGTCGTCGCCCTGCCCGAGCCCGGCCAGACCGCGACCGTCCGCCTCACGGGTCTGGACGCCGACGGCTTCACCGCGCCGCTCGAGACCGCCGACGTCAGCGTCGAGCACGGGGCCGACGTGACCGTCGAGCGGAACGGCCTGGACGCGTTCCTCATCACCCCGACCACCGACAGCGGCTCGGCGACGGTGACCTTCACCGCCGGTGGACGCAGCGTCGACGTCGCGGTGACCATCGGCTACCGCACCATCTCGGTGGCCGATTTCACCGACGCGGCGTCGTGGACCGCCGGAGTCGCGCGTGCGACCGGTGAGCTCACCCCGACCACCGGCCCCGACGGTCGAGCCGCGCTGCGCATGACCTACGACTTCACCACCACCACCAGCACGCGCGGCTACTACGCGATCGCTCCGGAGCAGGTCGATGCCGCGTCGGGCCGCGTGCTCGAGGGCCAGCCGCAAGCGATCACGCTGTGGATCGACGGCGACGGCTCGGGCGCCTGGCCCCGCCTGCAGATGCGAACCGGCACCGACACGACGATCAACCTCGACGGCCCCATGATCGACTGGACCGGCTGGCGCCAGGCACGCTTCACCGTGCCGGCGGGCACGGCGTATCCGCTGACATTCCAGCGTGTGCGCATTATGGAGACCCGGTCGTCGGCCACCTACCACGGCGACATCGCCATCTCCGGCCTCGAGTCGATCGTCGCACCCGACGTCGACCAGCCGGTGGCCCCGAAGGTGTTCGACCCGGTGATCGTCACCGACGGCAGCGTCGACGGCCGCTCCCAGCGGATCGCGGTCATGAGCGACGCGCAGTTCGTCGCCCGCAACCCCGATTCCGAGGTCGTCGTCGCCGCACGCGAGACACTGCGCGAGATCGTCGCGGCCGAGCCCGACTACCTCGTCATCAACGGAGACTTCGTCGACGAGGCATCCGTCGCCGACTTCGAGCTCGCTGCCCGCATCCTCGACGAGGAGGTCGGCGACCGTGTGCCCTACATCTACGTGCCCGGCAACCACGAGATCATGGGCGGCGCGATCTCGAACTTCACCTCGGCGTTCGGCGCGGCGTTCCGATCCGTCGACCTCGGCTCGACGCGCATGATCACCCTGAACTCGTCGGCCGGCTCGTTCCGGGCGTCGGGCATGGAGCAGCTGGAGTTCCTGGACTCCGAGTTGGCCGCCGCGGCGGAGGACTCGTCGGTGACGGGCGTGCTCGTCTTCTCGCACCACCCGGCCGACGACCCGCTGCCGTCGAAGGCGAGCCAGCTCTCCGACCGCTACGAGGCGGCGCAGTTCGTGTCGACGCTCGCGGCCTTCCGCGCCGACACCGGCAAGTCGGTCGCCATGGTGAACGGCCACGTCGGCGTCTTCGACGCGACGAGCTACGACGGCGTCTCGCGGGTGCTGAACGGCAACTCGGGCAAGGGGCCCTCGGGAACCCCGGATGCCGGCGGCTTCACCGGCTGGACCATGCTCGGCGTGAACCCCGGCGCCGGTGTCGTGGGCACGGGGCCCGCCGTGGTGGAGGACCGCATCCGATGGATGCAGGCCGAGACGAAGCCGCGCGTGCAATCGCTCGATCTCGCGGCACCGACGGTGCTCGAGGTCGGCGAGACGGTGCCCGTGTCGGCGACGCTGACACAGGACGGCGGGCGCACGGTTCCCGTCGCCTGGCCGGTGAGCGCGGACTGGGCCGGCGCCGGGCTCGACGTCGTCGGGTCGGATGCACGGGCGGACGCCGAGGCGCGATCGGGGCGCGCCGAGCGCGCGCAGACCGAAGCAGCCGCCTCGGGCCCGCTGCGCCTGAACCCCTCCTCCGGTGAGCTGACCGCCGTGTCGGCCGGCGATGCCTCGATCTCGGTGACCGTGAACGGGGTGACCGACACGGTGGAGGTCACGGTCGTCGCGGCGCCGGGTGACGGCGAGCCGGGCACACCGGGTGACGGCGAGCCGGGCGCACCGGGTGACAGCGGGCCGGGCGCACCGGGCGACAGCGGGCCGGGCGCACCGGGCGACAGCGGGCCGGGCGCACCGGGCGACAGCGGGCCGGGCGCACCGGGCGACAGCGGGCCGGGCATGCCCGGTTCCGGCGGCGGGTCGGGGCCGGATGCCGGGTCGAGCGATGCTCTGGCCGCTACCGGCGCCGACGCAGGGACGATCGGCGGGGTCGCCGGACTGGCGGCTCTCGTCGCAGCCCTCGGCCTGGCGCTGCTCGTGTGGCGACGTCGCGCGAGGGCCGCGTCCCGGTGATCAGGGCAGGCGCACCGAGTCGGTCTTGGGGTGCTCGCGCGGCATCCGATCACGGTCGTACGTGATGGCGGAGTAGCCGTGCGGGATCGGCTGCCCGTCCTCGTCGACGCTCACGAACACGAGACGCTCGATCGAGAGGATGCGCTTGCGCGTGATCATGTTGCGCACGACGGCCCGCATCGTCAGCGAGGTGCGACCGAAGTGCGTCGCCGTCAGCCCCATCTCGATGAGGTCGCCCTGCAGCGCCGACGACTCGAAGTTGATCTCCGAGATGAGCTTGGTCACCACGCGGTAGTTGCCGAGCTGGATGATCGCGTAGATCGCGGCTTCCTCGTCGATCCAGCGGAGCAGACTGCCGCCGAAGAGCGTGCCGTTGGCGTTCAGGTCTTCCGGCCGCACCCACTTGCGGGTGTGGAAGTTGATGCCGCCCTCCGACCAGGGCCATTCGGAACTCGTCTGATCGCTCACGTTGATCCAGCCTAATCCCGCACATGATCGCACGCGCGGGGCGTCGCGTCGACGGGTTTCGCCGGCAGCTCGGACGTCGGATGATGTGGCCATGGACAAGCCTGCGAAAGAGTTCGACGCCCACGAGGTGACGGAAGAGGTCGCCGACCGGGTCAAGAAGCGGATGCCGGACCTCGACGACGAGCTCATCCACCGCGAGGCGGCGGCCTCGGTTGAGAGCCACGCCGACGCCCGCGTCACGGACTTCATCGGCATCATCGCCGAACGCGAGACCCGCGAGCGCCTCGCCGGTATCGCCGACGAGGCGCCGACCGAGTCCGTCTGACCGGTGCGGGGCTACCGGCGGTCGTCGGTGGTCTGTCCGTAAACGTTCTGATACCGGTCGTACAGCGCATCGATCGCGTCCTGCGGAATCGGGAGCAACTCCCCCGCCTGCCGGGCGATGTGGACCGTGCGAGCCACGTCCTCCACCATCACCGCAGCCTTGACCGCATCCTTCGCACTCGACCCGATCGTGAACGGCCCATGGTTCTGCATCAACACCGCCCGGGAACGATGCCCCCGAAGCGTGTCCACGATCCCCCGGCCGATCGAGTCATCACCGATGATCGCGAACGGCCCCACCGGGATCGGCCCCCCGAACTCATCAGCCATCGCCGTGATCACACACGGGATCTCCTCACCCCGCGCCGCCCACGCCACCGCATACGTCGAATGCGTGTGCACCACACCACCCACCTCGGGCATATTCCGATACACATACGCATGCGCCGCCGTATCACTGGACGGCGACCGATCACTGCCCGGCGTCCCCGGCACCACATTGCCGTCCAGATCGCACACGATCATGTTTTCCGGAGCCAACTCGTCATACGACACCCCCGACGGCTTGATCACGAACAGATCAGCCCCCGGAACCCGCCCCGACACGTTGCCACCGGTCCACACGACCAGCCCGTAACGCACCAGCTCCGCGTGCAACGACGCCACCTCGGCCCGAACCCGCGCCACCGCTTCGTGTTCCATCGGACTCCTCCGCCTCTCGGAATCAGCCGGCTCCGCCTCCGGGACCGGCGGTCGTCATGTTACCGGTAACACTCACAGTGTCCAGAAGAACCCGCCTGGTCTGGAAAAGTTGTCGGAATGGGTGACAACGTCTTCCTCGGCGCCGTCGCGATCGGCATCGGCGCGCTCGTCGGCCTCGTGCTGTTCGTGCCCTTCGTCGCGGTCCAGTACCGGCGCGCCGGGCACCTCACCGCGGGCCAGCTCGTGCTGTGGGGCGCGGCCCTCGTCTACTTCTTCGCGATCTGGACCTACACGCTCCTGCCGCTCCCCGACCCGTCGAGCATGCGGTGCGCCGGGTCCAACCTGAACCTCTTCGAGCTCGTCGACGACATCCGCGGCGCCGCGCAGCGTGCGGGAGGCAGCCCGCGGGCGTTTCTCTCCGACTCGGCCTTCCTGCAGCTCGCCCTCAACGTCCTGCTCTTCCTCCCGCTCGGCTTCTTCGTGCGGGTTCTCGCCCGCCGCGGCATCCTCGTCGCGTTCGCGGCCGGCCTCGGCATCTCGCTCATCGTCGAGTTCACGCAGCTGACCGGAGTCTGGGGCGTCTACCCGTGCGCCTACCGCGTCTTCGACGTCGACGACCTGCTCACCAACACCGTCGGAGCGGTCATCGGCTCGATCCTCGCGCTCCTCGTGCCGCGCCGCCCGGTCTCCGAAGAGCCGGACGCCCCGCGACCGGTGACGCGCGGCCGCCGCATCCTCGCGATGGTGTGCGACCTGCTCGCCTATTCGCTCGTCGGCATCTTCGTGAGCGTCGGCATCCAGGCGGCCCTCGTCTTCACGGGCAACCGCGACGTCGCCGTCGAGACCGACCTCGCGGGTCAGGCCGGCTCGATCGCCGCGCTCGCGGTCGTCGGCGGATGCGTCCTGGTGTCGGGCCGGACGATCGGCGACCTGACCGTGCGCCTCCGCTACGCCGGTGGCCCGGCCCCCGCCGTGGTGACCCGACTCACGCGGTTCCTCGGCGGCATCGGCGGCTACGCGCTGCTGGATCAGCTCCCCGGCCCCTGGGGCTTCCTCGCCTTCGTCTTCCTCGTGGCCTGCGCGATCCTCACGTTCACGACGCAGGGCGGCCGCGGCCTGCCCGGTCTGCTCGGTGCCCAGGTACTGCGCGACAGCCGGGAGCATGGTCCCGCAGGACGAGTCGAAATCACCCGTATGGGGGACGCGCCCCGGCGCTGAGATCCGTAGCGTCGAGAGCATGGACGTCGAAGCACTCGCCCACACCGCCACCGGCGCTCTTGTCGGCATCGCCCTCGGATTCCTGGTGGGACTCCTCACCCTCAACCCGATGCTCGGCGTCATCGTCGGCGGCGTCGCGATGGTCGTGCTCGCCATCGCTGCGGCCATGCTGCTCCCGCGCGGCGTCTACCGCTGACCGGCACCCCCGCTTGACCCTCACGCGACGTGAGGGCCGAGAGTGGTCGCATGACCGACCCCGAGACCCCCTATTACGACGCTTTCGAGATCAGCCCCGTTCCCCCGCCCGGACCGGATGCCGTGGCCCCCGAGCCCTATCGCGGCATCTACGGGATGCCGGCGTTCGTCACGATCCCCACGCACGATCTGACGAGCTCGTCGCGGTTCTGGACCGCGGGCCTGGGGTTCTTCGAGCTCTTCTCGATCCCCAGCGCGCTCATCCACCTGCGCCGGTGGGCGTTCCAGGATGTCCTGCTCGTCGCCGCCGACCCGGCCTCGGCGCCGACGTCCGAACCGCCCGCACTGACCTACAGCTACGCCTGCGTCCTCGCCGAGCTCGACGGCATCGTCGAGGCCTGCCGCGCGCTGGACCCGGGGGCGGCCGGCGAGCCCCGCGACACCCCGTGGAACAGTCGCGAGGTCGAGATCCTCACCCCGGAGAACGCGCGTATCGTCGTCACGGCGGCGAAGCCCTACGAGCCCGACAGCGCCGCAGCACGCTCCCTCGCCGCCATCGGCATCACACCCCCGAAGAACCCGGCGAAGGAGCAGGAGCACCCATGAGCGACATCAGCACGGACGGGGTGACGGTCGGGCGCGCGGCATCCGATCTCGGGGTCACGGTGCGCACCCTGCACCACTGGGACGAGATCGGTCTCGCCTCGCCGTCGCTGCGCACCGACGCCGGGTACCGGCTGTACACCGCGGCGGACATCGCTCGCCTGCAGCGCATCGTCGTGTACCGCGAGGTCGGGCTGGGGCTCGACCAGATCCGCACCATCCTCGACGAGCCGGGTCGCGACACCTCCGCGGCTCTCCGGGAGCAACGCGACGAGGTGTCGCGATCGCTCGCCCGGCTCGAGGGCCTCCGCGCCGGTCTCGACCGCATGATCGAGGCGCACGAGCGCGGCGTGCTGCTCACCGCCGAGGAGCAGCTGTCGATCTTCGGCCCCGACTGGAACCCCGACTGGCCCGCCCTCGCCCGGCGCCGCTACGGCGACTCCCCGCAGTGGCAGCAGTACGCCGAACGCGCCGCCACCCGCACCCCCGACCAGTGGCGGGAGATCACCGCGACGATGACCGCGCTCGAGGCCGACCTCGCCGCGGCCGCCGACGCGGGCATCGAGCCCGGCGCGCCGGAGGCCGAGGCGCTCGTCGAGCGCCACCGTGCCGCGATCAGCGAGTACTTCCCGGTGAGCCGGTCGATGCAGGTCTGCCTCGGCCGGATGTACGAAGCGGATGCCGCGTTCACCGCGCACTACGATCGTCTCCGTCCCGGCCTCACCTCGTGGCTGCGCCGCAGCATCGACGCGAGCGCCCGCGCGCACGGCATCGACCCCAACACCGCGGTGTGGGAGTGACGACGAGGAAGTGACGTCGCGAGCCCGCCGACTCAGCTGCGTCCGCCGGTGAACGCGCGCCACATGACGGCGGCGTGCGACTCCTTCGCATGCTCGACGCCGACCTCGTCGCCCTCCCGCGCGCTGAACCACTCCTGCACGCGGTAGCGCGCCGCGCGCCACATGAGGGCGATCCCGCCGTACGCAGGCCGGGGCACGCGCGCCTCCTCCTGCGACATCTGACCGCGGCGGGGCAGGTCGCCCGCGACGAAGGCGTCCATGAGCTTGGCTACGCCGATCGCGTTGCCGTTGATGACCGAGTGCGCGGCGCCGTGGATCTCCCACCGCCACGCGTCGCGCGCGACGGCCAGGAGCTCCGAGTGGAAGTACCGCGGCGACGAGAAGTCGCGCGCGCCGCGGATCAGCAGCACCTGCGCAGAGACGTCCGCCAGGCGCTCGCGCAGCGGATACCGCATCATGTGCGGCAGCACCCGCATGAAGTAGGCGAAGCCGCAGAGCAGGTAGGCGCTGACCGCCAGCATCACGAGGCGGAACGGCTCGAACAGCGATGACTGCCCGAACCGGATCGCCTGCAGCACCACCGAGCGTTCGCGGTCGTTCACGACCGGACCGATGAGGACGGCCTGACGGATGCCGGGGCGCCGCGTGAGCACCTCCGTGACGATCTGCGTGCCGAAGGAGTGCCCGAGCAGCACGGGATCATCGAGCTCGAACCGATCGAGCACCGCCTCCACCTGGTCGGCGAAGAACGCCACCGACGGCTCGTCGCGCGGCGCACGCTGACCGGCGAAGCCCGGAAGGTCGAGAGCGTAGACCCGCGCGTTCTGCGCGAGCGTCGGGGCGAGCAGGTCGAAGTACGTCGCGGCCACCCCGATGCCCGCGATCAGCACGAAGGCCCGCCCCGCATCCGCCGACGACGCGGTCTGCACCCGCGTGACCCGAGTGCGCACCCCGTCGAACGCGACCGTCTCGACGTCGATGTCGGCCGGCTCCATATCATGTTCACCGCCGCGAGCGCGCCCCTCCACCATGCCCCTACCGTCTCACACGCCGCCCCGTGCAGACTGTGCCGATGACCCTCACCTTCGCCATCGTCGGCAGCGGATGGCGCAGTGACTTCTTCCTGCGCATCGCCGCCGCCCTTCCCGAGCGGTTCCGCGTCTCCGGCCTCGTCACCCGCAGCGCGGCGACCGCGGCCGAGATCGAGAACCGGTGGGGCGTCCGCGGCTACAGCGACCTCGACGCGCTGCTCGCCGACGGCACCCCCGACTTCGTCGTCGTCTCGGTGCCGCGCGACGTGGCTCCCGGGATCATCGTCGACCTCGCCGGCCGCGGCATCCCGGTCCTGACCGAGACACCGCCCGCCGCCGGGATCGACGACCTCGTCGACCTGTGGGAGCACCTCGCCCGCCCGGGGATGCCGACGGTGCAGGTCGCGGAGCAGTACCACCTGTCGCCGCTGCTGTCGGCGCAGCTCGCGGTGGCCCGTTCCGGACGGCTGGGCACCCCGTCACAGGCGCTCGTCGCGCAGTGCCACGACTATCACGGCGTCAGCGTCATGCGGCGAGCGCTCGGCATCGGGGCCGACGAGACCGAGATCACGGCATCCGTCTTCCGGTCTCCGCTCGTGGCGGGCCCGGGCCGCGACGGCGACCCCACCGAGGAGCGGATCGTCACCGCGACGCAGACCACGGCACGGTTCGCGTTCGGCGACCGCCTGGGCGTGTACGACTTCGCCGGCGAGCAGTACTTCTCGTGGATCCGCGGCAACCGCCTGCTGATCCGCGGCGAGCGCGGCGAGATCGAGAACGGCGAGGTGCGCCACCTCCGCCGGTTCGACGAGCCCGTCTTCGACTCGCTGCGACGGGTCATGACGGGCGAGGGCGGCAACCTGGAGGGGATGTTCCTGCGCGGCATCCTCCTCGGCGACGAGTGGGTCTTCCGCAACCCCTTCCTCCCGGCCCGCCTCAACGACGACGAGATCGCGATCGCGCGGATGCTCGACGGCATGCCGGGCGCCATCGACGGGCACGCGCCGGTCTATTCGCTGGCCGAGGCCAGCCAGGACCACTACCTCGCGCTGCTGATGCGGCAGGCGGCCGAGTCCGGTAACACCGTGCGTTCGACGCGTCAACCCTGGGCCGATGTCGTCGACGAGGAATTGCACGCCCGGGAGGCCAGCGGGTAATTTTTCGGTATGCCGAAAAATCGACCTCGCCGCCTTTCCGCGCTGGTCGCCCTGGGGGCGACGGCTGCGCTCCTCGCGGGCTGCGCGACGGGCTCGAACGCCGACGTCGCCGGCGAACCGTCGGGCGACCGGCCCGTCGTGCTGACGACGTTCACGGTGCTCGCCGACATCGCCCGCAACGTCGCGGGAGACCGACTCGATGTGCGATCGATCACGAAGGCCGGGGCCGAGATCCACGGCTACGAGCCCACCCCGCGCGATATCGCGGCGGCGTCCGACGCCGACCTGATCCTCGACAACGGGCTGGGCCTCGAGTCATGGTTCGCGCGGTTCGTCGAGACCGCCGACGCACCGCACGCCGTCGTGTCCGAGGGCGTCGAGACGATCGACATCACCGGAGACGCCTACGCCGGCAAGCCCAACCCCCACGCCTGGATGAGCCCCCTGAACGTGCAGCTGTACGTCGAGAACATCGTCGCGGCGTTCAGCGAGCTCGATCCCGCGGGAGCCGACGCCTACGCCGCGAACGGTGCCGCCTACAACGACGAGCTGCAGCGCATCCACGACGATCTCGTCGCCGACCTCGAGACGGTGCCCGTCGAGCAGCGCGCGCTCGTGACGTGCGAAGGGGCCTTCTCGTACCTCGCTCGAGATGCCGGGCTCACCGAGGCCTACATCTGGCCCGTCAACGCCGAGCAGCAGGCGACACCCCAGCAGATCCGGCAGACGATCGAGTTCGTCGACGACAATGACGTGCCCGCCGTGTTCTGCGAGTCGACGGTCTCGGACCGCCCGATGCAGCAGGTCGTCGAGGCGACGGATGCCGTCTTCGGCGGCACCCTCTACGTCGACTCGCTCTCCGAGCAGGACGGCCCCGTGCCGACCTACCTCGACCTGCTCCGCCACGACGCCGAGACCATCACGGCGGCGCTGACCGGGAGCGCCTCGTGAGCGGCGTGGCCGGCGCGTCTCCGGGAATCGAGGTCACCGGAGTCTCGGTGCGCTACCGCGACATCGTGGCACTCGACGACGTCAACCTCACCGTCACGCCCGGCCGCGTGACCGCGCTGATCGGCATGAACGGATCGGGCAAGTCGACGCTGTTCAAGTCGATCACGGGTCTCGTCCGTCCCGCGAGCGGCCGGGTGAGCATCGCCGGTCAGACCCCCGCGCTCGCCCGCCGCCGCGGCGTCATCGGCTACGTGCCCCAGAGCGAGGACGTCGACTGGACCTTCCCGGTCTCGGTGCGAGACGTCGTCATGATGGGCCGGTACGGTCGCCTCGGCCTCACCCGCCGCCCGCGCCCCGAGGACCATCGCGCCGTCGACGCCGCCCTCGAGCGGGTCGAACTGGGCGACCTCGCCGACCGCCAGATCGGCCGGCTGTCGGGCGGGCAGCGCAAACGCGCGTTCGTCGCGCGCGGCATCGCCCAGGATGCCGGCGTCCTGCTCCTCGACGAGCCCTTCGCAGGAGTCGACAAGAAGTCCGAGGCGACGATCGTGCGCCTGCTCCGCGAGATCGCGGCCGACGGCCGCACCGTGCTGGTCTCCACCCATGACCTGCACGCCCTCCCCTCGCTCGCCGACGAAGCCGTGCTGCTGCTGCGCCGCGTCGTCTTCCAGGGAGCCGTCGACGAGGCGCTCCGCCCCGAGCTGCTCGCGCGCGCCTTCGGCCTGACCATCGAGGAGCGCCCGTGAACCTCATCGACATCCTGCTCGAGCCCCTCCAGTACGAGTTCATGCTGCGCGCCCTGTCGGCCACGGCGATCGCCGCGATCGTCTGCGCCGTCCTGTCGTGCTGGCTCGTCCTCATCGGCTGGTCGCTCATGGGCGACGCCGTCAGTCACGCGGTGCTGCCCGGCGTCGTGCTCGCGTACGTCCTCGGTGCCCCCTTCGCGATCGGTGCCCTCGTGTTCGGGTTCCTCGCGGTCGCCCTCATCGGCATCATCCGGGGCACGAGCCGCGTCAAGGAGGATGCCGCCATCGGCATCGTGTTCACGACGCTGTTCGCGCTCGGCCTCGTGCTCATCTCGGTCACGCCGAGCCAGACCGACCTCAACCACATCCTGTTCGGCAACGTCCTCGGGGTCTCCACCGGCGACCTCGTGCAGATCGCGGTCCTGGCCGCAGTGGCCTTCGCGATCCTGTTCATCAAGCGCCGCGACCTCACGCTGTTCGCCTTCGATCCGATCCACACCTTCGCGATCGGGCTCTCGCCCCGGCTCCTCTCGGGGCTGCTCTTGGGCGTGCTCGCGCTGACCGCGGTCGTCGCGCTCCAGGTCGTGGGCGTCGTGCTCGTCGTCGCGATGCTCATCATCCCGGGAGCCACGGCGCACCTGCTCACCGACCGCTTCGGCCGCATGCTCGTCATCGCGCCGGTGCTCTCGGCGGCATCCTCGATCGTCGGCATCTACCTGAGCTACTGGGTGGACGCCTCGTCGGGCGGACTCGTCGTGCTCGTGCAGGGCGTCGTGTTCGCCGCGGTCTACCTCTTCAGCCCGAGACACGGGATCATCGGGCGTCGGATGGCCTCGCGCAAGTCCGTCGCCGAATCCGTTCCCGCTGGCTAGCGTGCCGCTATGAAGATCAGCGAGATCCACTGGAACGACGAAGCCCGCCAGAAGGTGCTCGACGACGCCGACCGTGTCCTGCAGGATGCCGTCGCCGCCGTCGCCGCGACCGATGACGCGAACGACGCCGACAAGGCTTACGCCGCGCTCGTCAGCCACATGAAGGACAAGTTCATCGACTGGGAGCCCGGCCCCGACGTCCGCACGTACGCCGACGCCCTCGCCGCCGGCGAGATCGAGCTCGAGCAGGCCGGCTGACCGGCCGGATGTCCCGGGATCGGGCCCCGCTGCTGCAGATCAGCCGCATCTACGCCGAGGAGGCCGCGCTCGCGCTGCCCCGCGGGCAGGAGATCGTGGCGCGGTGGCCCGATGCCGAGATCGTGCCGATCGACTCGCACTGGCTCGTTCCCGAGATCCACGGCGACGAGACGAACGTGCGCCGCTGGGTGCGGATCAAGACCGAGGCGCTCGTGCTCGGTGTGAAGAAGTCGGTCGCGACCCGCCTCAACGGCCGCTCGGCCGACTTCATCGCGCCGTCGACGGCGAACGGCTGCGCCATGGCCTGCTCCTACTGCTACGTGCCGCGACGCAAGGGCTACAGCAACCCCGTGACCGTGTTCGCGAACATCGACGAGATCTCGCGCCATCTCGCACGGCACATCTCCCGGCAGGGCCCCAAGACCGAGCCGAACCAGTGCGACCCCGAGGCGTGGGTCTACGACATCGGCGAGAACAGCGACTGCTCGGTCGACGCGATGATCAGCGAGAACGTCCGCGATCTGTGCGAGCTGTTCCGGATGTCGCCGACGGCCAAGGCCTCGTTCGCGACGAAGTACGTCAATCGCGACCTGCTCGACTGGGACCCGCTCGGGCGAACCCGCATCCGCTTCTCGCTCATGCCGCACGACACGGCGAAAGTGACCGACATCCGAACGTCGCCGGTCGCCGAGCGGATCGCCGCGATCAACGACTTCGTCGAGGCCGGCTACGAAGTGCACCTGAACTTCTCGCCCGTCATCCTCACCCCGACCTGGGTGGCCGACTGGACCGCGCTGCTGCGCGAGCTGAACGACGTGCTCTCCGACCGCGCCAAGGCGCAGCTGGCGTGCGAGATCATCATGCTCACCCACAACGAGGGGCTGCACGAGGTCAACCTCGGGTGGCATCCGCGCGGCGAAGACCTGCTGTGGACCCCGCGGATGCAGGAGACCAAACGCTCGCAGAACGGCGCCATCAACGTCCGGTACCGCTCACCGCTCAAGGGCGAGGCCGTCGCGACACTCTGCGCTCTCATCGAGCGCGAGCTGCCGTCGTGCCGCATCCGCTACGCGTTCTGATCCCCCCTCCCTTGCGCGACCGCGCGGATCTGCGCCACCCTGGCGGGGTGTATCTGCTGCTTCCCCTGCTCGTCTTCGTCCTGATGGTCGCCGCCCTCGTCGACGCGATCACCCGCCGCGAAGACCAGGTCAAGCACCTGCCCAAGTTCGCCTGGGTGCTGTTCATCATCTTCTTGCCGTTCGTGGGCTCCGTGCTCTGGTTCACCCTCGGGCGCGAGTGGGACACGGCCCCGCGGGAGTCGATGAGCTTCGGCGACCCGCGCCGGTGGTCGCGGGACGAGCCGGCACCGCCCGCGCCCGCGAGCCGTCCGCAGCCCCGCGACTACCGCACGACCGCGCAGCAGCTCGCCGACCTCGAACGCGAGATCGAGATCGCCGAGCTCGAGGCCGAGGTCCGGCGGCGCCGTGCGCGCGGCGGCTCCTCGTCGTCGGAGGGGTCTCAGTCGCCCGAGGCCGGCTGACGCCGCCCGACGACCCGCCCGCGGGCGATCAGCCAGCCGGCGGTCGCGCCGAGGGTGTTGGCCACGACGTCCCACACGCTCGCGGTCCGCTGTGCGAGCAGAATGCCCTGCGCCGTCTCGATCACGGCGGAGATGATGAGCCCGGCGGGAATGACGTACGCCTGCCAGCGGGGCCAGCCCCGGGCCGCGCACCACCCGAACGGGACGAACAGGGCGATGTTGGCGGCGAACTCGATGCGGGCATAGGTCAGCCACGGCACGGCCGAGGTGATCGCCCGGAGGATCGGGCCGGCGTCGCGGTCGACGGGCGTCGGCCAGAACGCGATGAGCGCGAGGACGACGACGTAGCCGGCGAGCAGGACTCGCGCGGCGCGCGTCACCGCACGATGACGGTCGGAGAGCCGACGTGCGAGGCCACGCGCTCGCTGACCGACCCGAGCAGCAGACGTGACAGCCCGGTACGACCGTGCGAGCCGACGACCGTCAGCGTGGCGCCGCGGGAGGCGTCCTCGATGAGCGTCGAGGCGTCGCCGACGTCGATGCGCGTGCGCACCTCGAGCTGCGGGTGTTCCGCGCGCACCGGCTCGAGCATGCGGTCGAGCATCCCGGCGGTCGCTTCCGTCAGGTCGACCGGCATCGGCCCCGTCCAGAGGTCGAGGCCCGGCTCCGTGCCGACCGAGACCGGCTCCCATGCCGCGAGCGCCACGAGCGGCTGCCCCGTTCGCTGAGCCTCGCGAGCGGCGAAGTCGAGAGCGCGGGCCGAGACGTCCGACGCGTCGACGCCGACGAGCACGCCCTCCCTCGCCACGGCGGGAGCCCCGTCGTCGCTGCTGCGGTGGTCGGGCACGATCGCGATCGGGCAGTGCGCGTGCGCGATGAGCGTGCGATACGGATGACCGTGCTCTTCGGGGAGCACGAGGATCTCGGCATCCGCCGTGGCCGCGGCGACCCGATCGACATCGTCGCGCGTCGGGGCGATCAGCAGCTCACGCAGCGCGAGGCCGAGCGCCTCGGCCCGGCGCACCGCCCATTCGCGCGCCCCCGCGCCGGTCGCGTCGGTCACTCCCAGGATCACGTCGCCCATGGCCCCAGGGTATCGGCCACGGCGGACCGGCACGATGGGCCTCGCGGTCGCCAGCGGTTAGAGTCAGTCCGTGGCACAGCGACCCGGCTCCGATGCATCGCATCCCGATGCCGGTCGCGATGCCGGCCCCTATGTCGTGAGCGGCCACTACGAAGCGCCGCCGCGTCCCGAACGGCCCGCACCGCCTCGGCCCCCTCGCCGGCGACGTCGGCTGCCTCGCTGGGCATGGATCGCGATCATCGTCGCCGCCGTCGCCCTCATCGTCGCCGGGATCGCCCTGGCGGTCTCCCTCGTGATGGGCGGGGTGCAGGCGCTCACGGCGAGACCCCCGGGCGTGGGCACCGCTTTCGTCGCGCCCGCGGAGTCGAAGGCCGCGCGCGCCGTCGCCGAGGGCGGCTCGGCCGACGAGGTCGCCGCCGCCCGGTACCTCGCCGCCCAGCCGACGGCGTACTGGCTCACCCCCGAACAGGACCCCATCGGCGAGGTCGGCGAGCGCGTGCTCAACATCGCACAGGAGGCCCGCGAGACGGATACGGCGATGGCCGTCGTCGTCTACGGCCTCCCCGGACGCGACTGCGGCAATCACTCCGCGGGCGGCCTCGACGAGGCGGACTACGAGACGTGGACGACGCAGATCGGCACGGCCCTGCGGTCGGTTCCGGACGTGAAGAAGGTCGTCATCGTCGAGCCCGACAGCCTCGCGCTCGCGCCCCAGTGCGGCAACGTCGACGAACGCGTCGACCAGCTGCGCGGCGCCCTGGGGCGCCTCACGGGCACGGACACCTGGGTGTACGTCGACGGCGGGCACTCGAACTGGCTCGGGGCCGACGCGATGGCCGAGCTCGTCGAGCGGGTCGCGGTCTCGGGCGTCCGCGGCTTCGTGACGAACGTGTCGAACTTCAACGACACGTACGACGAGTTCGCCTACGCCCACGCCTTGTCTGATCGGCTCGGCGGCATGCACGCCCTCGTCGACACCTCGCGCAACGGCGCAGGCGCTCCCGGTGACGACGAGTGGTGCAATCCGCCGGGACGCGCCGTGGGCGACCCGAGCGGCACCTACGGCGACGACGTCGTCGACACGAACCTGTGGATCAAGCCGCCGGGAGAGAGCGACGGGCCGTGCAACGGCGGCCCGGACGCCGGCGTGTGGTGGCCCGCCGGGGCCGTCGAGCTCACCCGCGGCGTCGCGCCCTGACCCGCCGACCGCGCCCGGGAACTACCTCGTCCTTTGCGTGTGGCAAAATAACCCGAACCTGAGGGAGACGAGTGTCGAGCATGATGTCCGAGCAGCTGAAGACGGCGGTCATCGTCGAGGACGATCCCGACATCCGCCATCTCCTCGTCGAGGTGCTCGAGGCGGCCGGCTTCTCCACCGTCTCGGTGGGCAACGGCATCGACGGCATCCAGGCCGTGCTGTCGTACCGCCCGCTGCTGACGACCCTCGACGTCAACATGCCCGGCATCGACGGCTTCGAGGCCGCCCGCCGCATCCGCGCCCAGAGCGACACGTACATCATCATGCTCACCGGCCTGTCCGAAGAGGCGGATGTCGTCCTCGGTCTGGGCTCCGGCGCCGACGAGTACATCGTCAAGCCGTTCCGCCCGCGCGAGTTCCGTGCGCGCGTGGACGCGCTGCTGCGACGCCCGCGCGCCGCCGCGCCCCAGCAGACTCCGCAGCAGGATTCGGTCGGCCCCTCCTTCCCGGGTGCCCGCCCCGCGGCCTTCACCCCGGCGCCACCGCCGGCACCGGCACCGGCACCCGCCGAGGCTGCGCCGATGTCGTACGAGGAGTACCTCGCCCGTTTCCCCGGCGCGGCCCCGCAACAGCCGATGCCGCAGCAGCCCGCGCCGCCCCAGCAGGTGCCGCCCCAGCAGGTGCCACCGCAGCAGGTCATCGTCCACCACCCGAGCGACGCCCCGATGCCCGCCCCGGTCCCGACGGCCGGCGCCGACCTCGTCGTCCACCAGCCCGCCGGCGACCTCGTGCCGGCCGCGGGAGAGCACTGGCTCGCGCACCGCGACCTGCAGGTCGACACCGACACGCGGCTGGCCTACGTGTCCGGACGCGAGCTGGACCTCACGCGCACCGAGTTCGATCTGCTCTCGACCCTGATGGCCTCGAAGCGCCGCGTGCGGTCGAAGGCCGACCTGACGCTCGTCCTGCGCGGTGAGTCCTACGTCACGAGCTACTTCGTCGGCGAGGCGGACAAGCGGGCGATCGAGGCGCACATGACGAACCTGCGCCGGAAGCTCGGCGACAACCCGACGACCCCGCGCTACATCGAGACGGTTCGGGGCGTCGGGTACCGCATGACGTCGGAGAACGCAGCGGTCTGATCGCTCAGACCGGCATCCGGTTCAGACCTTGTAGCCGTTCTGACGACGGACGAGCTTCGAGAACATCAGCAGCGTCTGCAGCACGGTCACGACGCCGACGATCGGCCATCCGATCCACAGGATCGATGACTGCGCGACGGGTCCGATGAGGTTCCAGACCACGGCCATCGCCAGCAGCACGGCGGCGAGGATGACCATCGGCATCCAGTGACCGATGCTGCCGCCACCACTCTCGGCCTTGGCCTGCATCGCCCAGTTGTCGACCTTCTTCTTCGACAGGAACCGCGACCACGAGCGCATGAAGTGGCCGAGCCTGATCCACATGAACGCCTCCGCGGGGAAGACGAGGATCGCGAAGAGGATGTCGCGCTGGTTGTGGTCCTTGATGCTGCGGGCCATGCGGAGGTTCAGCAGCACGGCGACGAGCGGCGGGATCAGCCACAGCGGCGAGAAGACGAACGCGCTGATCGACAGCGAGCCGGCGAGCAGGATGAGGAACGCGACGCGCACGAACAGGTTCGTCAGCATCCCGAAGTTCTCGAACCAGCGCAGTCGCAGGTTCGGGTGGAAGGGCTGTCCCTTCGTGTCGCCGCGCTGGCCCGGCCACATCAGCTCGATGGCGCCGTAGGTCCACTTCACCTGCTGCGCGTCGTACCCCTTGAGGGTCGTCATGCCGCCGACGTTGGCGCGGGCATACGGGCTGATCTTCGTCAGGTAGCCCGCGCTCTTGATCTGCAGCGACAGCAGCGAGTCCTCGACCTCGGAGTCCTTCACCCAGGGCGTCGACTGGTGGTTCTGCTTCATCGCGTCGCGCAGCGCGTTCGTCGAGAAGATCGAGAACTGCCCGCCGAGGACGGCCATGTTGCGTCCGCGCAGCAGGTTCTGCATGTTGAAGGCCGCGAACTGCGTGCGCTGACCGGCGATGAGGAACTTGGCGATCGTTCCCTTGATGGGCTTGTCGTCGATCGAGTAGATGGCCGAGATGCCGCCGATGCGCGAATCGCCGACCGCCTCCGACTCCAGGTACTCGACCGCGCGCCGGTCGGCGATCGTGTCGCCGTCCACGCCGAGCAGGTAGTCGTACCCCTCCACGAGCGAGTAGCCGTAGTTGAGCGCCCCGACCTTCTTGTCGGGGTTCTTGCCGATGTCGTGGACGAAGACCTCGGTGAACTGCGTGCCGAGCTCGGTCGTGACCTCGTGCGGCCCGGCGTACCCGGCCGCGATCTTCACCGTGTTGTCGGAGGTGTTGTTCGCAATGACGTGGATGACGTCCGGCACGCGCGTCTGGGCGAGCAGGCCCTCGATCACGTCGGCGATCGACTCCTCCTCGTTGTACGCCGGGATGACGCAGCCGATGGTGGAACGGTGGACCGTCGTGTTCTCGAGGACCGACTCGAAGTCGTCGGGGAACGCCGTCTCGAACTGGTCGGCCAGCTGCACCGGCGCCTGCGGGGCGGGGTGCTGCTGCTGGCCGAACGCCGGGTTGGGCGTGTACGGCGTGTACGGCGTGTGAGTCATGCGGTCACATCCTGTGCGAGGTGATGGGCGGCTGTTGTCCGCCGGGATCCATTCTGGAACGCGCCGTGTTCAGAGAGGACGAAGTCAACCGCAATTTCTGCGCAAGGAATTCGGGGCGTGCCGGACCGGCTCAGGGGGTGGCGCTGGGTGCCGGCGCGGGAGCGGCATCCGCCGCCTGCTCGTCGCTGAAGATCGCGACCGGCAGGTACTGGTACACCGTCTGCTGGGTGAAGCTGGCGTCGTCGTTGGCGTTGCCCTCGACCCAGACGGTCATCGCGAACTCCAGCGTCATGCCGTAGGTGTCGGCCGGCAGCCCGTGGATGACCGTCTCGGGCACGTAGAGCCCGCCCTGGAAGCTGTTGAGCAGCAGCCCACGGTCGGAACGGATCGTGTCACTGGGAACGAGCGTGCGCGGGTCGGCGCTGAACTGGAACGGGCTCTGCACCTGGCCCGAGGTCTGCGCGGTCTGCGAGGTGATCGAGATCGACGAGATGAACACGCGTCGCTTCTGCGAGAGGACCGACTTCTCGTCGACGCGGTTGTCGTGGACGTTGACGGCGAAGCCGAACGTCTTCTCGGCGCCGGGAGTCCACTCCTGCGTCCGCTTGGGGTCCTGAGCCCACACGTCGAGTCGCAGCTCGAGGTCCTGCGCCACGTCGGAGGAGAGCGAGACCGACCCGTCGTAGGTGAACTGCGAGTTGAAGGCCATGGCGGGCGACTGCGATGGCGCGGGCGCTGGAAC
Source organism: Microbacterium sp. M4A5_1d (assembly GCF_053345465.1). NCBI lineage: Bacteria > Bacillati > Actinomycetota > Actinomycetes > Micrococcales > Microbacteriaceae > Microbacterium > Microbacterium sp. M4A5_1d. The sequence goes on along the minus strand of NZ_JBKFAD010000002.1, from coordinate 586,815 downwards.
CGCCGACACCGGCTCGCCCTGGACCGAGTTGATCATCCCGGTCAGCTGCGAGCAGCCCGACAGGGCGACGAGCGAGAGAGCGATGGCGCCCGCCGACACGGCGGTGCGGAGGGCACGAGGGCGGGATGCGGGTGTGCGGCGCGGAGACATGGCAGACCGGGTTTCTCAAGGCGGGACCAGCGTCGGATGCCGCGGGCCTCGCCATACAAGCACCCCGGCCGACGCGATCCCGGCCGCTTTCCGATCTCTTCAGGTTGCCTTGCGGCGACCTTGAGGTTTCACCCGCCGTCGGCCTCGGATGCCGCCGCGATCGCGACGGTGATGCTGTCGGTCGCGGTCTGCTTCGCGAACTCGTCGGAGGTCGGCGTCGTCTGCACGAGGAAGTCGTAGGTGAACCGGATGGTCACGAACGTCGCCTCGGGCGGAACCTCTCCGACGTAGAAGGTCTGCGAGTAGCTGTAGGGCGAGAGCACGAGGTAGCCCGGGTTCGTGGCCGACTGGTCCGACGTCGGCGCGAGCGGGCTGAGGTCGCCCTGGGCGTTGCCGGGGACGGCGATCATCGTCGCCTTCTGCAGGTAGACCTTCTGTCCGTCGTCGGGACTGACGGTGGTCACGAGCGACAGGCTGACCGGTTTGAGGGCGGTCGCCGACCACCGATCCATCGACAGGTCCGACCAGTAGTTGAGCGACCCGGTCACGGCGCCGGCAGTCACCTGGCGCTCGGTCGACCCGCTCGAGAGGTCGTTCGGCACCGGTGGCGGTACGGCGGTGCGCGAGACGCTCGGAGAGGGCGCGGGACTGCTCGCGTCGCCGCCGTCACCGGACGGGAGGTTCCACGGCGCGGGCCCGCATCCCACGAGAGCCACAGCCATCACCGCTGTCGCGGCGGCCGTCCCCCAGCGTCGCTTCATCGAGTCCTCCGCTTCCTCTCGCAAAGTGTACGCACGCCCCCGCCCCTTAGAGTGATCGGGTGCGCACCGCTGACCAGCCCCGCCCTCTGCGCCGGACGCAGCTCGTCTTGGCAGCCTTCGCCGGGGCGCTCCTGATCGCCCTCGTCGCGATCGCCGCGTGGGTCGGGGTGCGCGGCGCCCTCGCCTACGGCGAGCTCCGCGAGGTCGAGGCATCCGCCCGCACCGCCGTGGATCTGATCGCCGACCCCGCGGCGGCCGCACCGCACATCAACGACGTCGCCGACCACGCCGAGCGGGCGCGCGAGCTCACGTCCGACCCGGTCTGGTCGCTCGTCGAGGGCACCCCCTGGGTCGGGCCTCAGCTCCACGCCGTCGGCACGATCGCCGCGGCGGCCGATGACATCGCGCGTGATGGCCTCCTCCCGCTCGCCGATGTCGCGTCGGCCTTCTCGCCCGATTCCTTCCGACCGGTCGACGGCCGCATCGACACCGCCGTGTTCCGCGAGATCGCCGAGCCCGCCCGCGCCGGCGCCGACACCGTGGCCGCCGCCGCGGCATCCGTGCGGGCTCTCGACGACACCCCCCTCATCGGCCCGGTGCGCGCCGCCGTCGACGATGTCACCGACCTCCTCGACACGGGCGCCACGGCCACGGACGCTCTCGCCCGCGCCGCCACGCTCCTGCCCGCGATGCTCGGCGCCTCCGGCGAACGCACCTATCTCTTGGCGTTCCAGAACAACGCCGAGTGGCGCTCGACGGGCGGCATCGTCGGCGCGATGGCGATCGTGCGCACCGTCGACGGCCGGATCGAGCTGGCGGGCCAGGCCTCGTCCTCGGATTTCTCGAACTTCGGCGAGCCGGTGCTCCCCCTCGATGCCGAGGTCGAGCGCATCTACGAGACCCGTCCGGGCCGCTACATCCAGAACGTCACGCAGATCCCCGACTTCTCCGTCGGCGGCCCGCTCGCGCGAGAGATGCTGCTGCGCCAGACCGGGCAGAGCGTCGACGGCGTGATCGCGACCGACCCCGTCGCCCTGTCGTACATCCTCGACGCCACGGGCCCCATCGAGCTTCCGACGGGCGATGTGATCTCCGCCGACAACGCCGTCTCACTGCTCCTGAACGACGTGTACGCGCGCTACGAGAGCCCGCGCGAGCAGGACGCGTTCTTCGCCTCGGCGTCGGCAGCCGTCTTCGAGCGGCTCGCGGCCGGCGGCGCCGACCCGGCCAAGCTGATCGCCGCGCTCGGTCGTGCCGGCGACGAGCGACGGCTGCTGCTGTGGAGCGCGATCCCGGAGGACCAGGCGGTCCTGGCCGACACGACGCTGGCGGGTCCGCTGCCGACCACCGATGCCGACACCGCCGGGTTCGGAGTGTTCCTCAACGACGGCACCGGCTCGAAGATGGACTACTACGTCACCGCCGACACCCGTCTCGCCTGGGACACGTGCGCGGTGGGTGGCGACGGGCGCACCTCGTCGCCCGTGACGCTCGAGGTCACGATCGCGAACAACGCCCCGGCGGATGCCGCGACCTCGCTCCCGTCGTACGTCACCGGCGGCGGCAGCTTCGGCGTTCCCGCCGGCGTCGCCCGCACCGTCGCCTACCTGTACCTGCCCGAGGGCTACGCCCTGTCGTCTGCGGCCCGATCCGACGGCGCGGGCTTCGGCGGCGGCTCGCACGCCGGGCGCCAGGTGATGGTGTTCTCCTCCGATCTCGCGCCCGGCGAGTCGGTCACGGCCACCGTGAGCGTGGTCGCGCAGGGCGGTCCGACGACGGCGACAGCCGCCGTCACCCCGACGGTCGACGCGGACCGGCCTACCGTTGTTGTCGCTCGTTGCGGCGACGCATAGACTCACCGATCATGCGCCGCACCGTCTCCCTCGTCGCCGTCGCGACTCTCGCCGCCGCGATCATCGCGCTGCCGGCCGCGGCGTCCGCCGCCACCGGCGCGACCATCTACCCGCCGACGAACTCCTGCACGACCACGCCGAGCGCGTTCGTCGCCGGCGGCACGGTCGAGTTCGCCTGCGCCGAGGGCACGTTCGGTCCGGAAGAGGCCGTGACCATCACGGTCCGCGGCGAGAACGGCGCCGGCGTCACGTTCGCACGCGTCGCCTTCGCCGTTTCCACCGGCAGCACGGTGCGCGAATCGTCCGCGGAGGGCGCGCTCGCCCCCGTGGCCCTGACCTTCCCCTCCGACGCGGTCGGCGTCTACAACATCGAGGCGATCTCGGCATCGTCGGCCGGCGGCACCGCGAGCGCCTCGGTCGTCGACGCGGCCGGTCTTCCCGCCACCGGCGGCGACGCTCGCACGTCGCTCGGACTGTGGGTCGGCGGCGGCGCGCTCGTGGCCGCGGGCGCGACGATCGCGCTCGCCTCCGCTGTGCGCCGCGCACGCGACGCGCGCTGAATCCCCCGTCCGCGGCGCGCCGCCGGGCATCCGGATCGCGAAATGTTAACGCGATGGAAATGTTCCAGCTTGCATCAGGGACCTCCGACCCTGAATACTTGCTATGACCACTCCTGACGTAATCCTTAGTATTACTTCTCCGTTGGGTGTGAGCCTCCGGATGACCCCAAGGAAAGCAGGACTCATGAAGAACCGTCTCATCAAGGCGGCGGCGGCCTCGGCCATCGCAGCAGCGGCTGTCTTTGCAGCCCCCGCGATCGCCAACGCTTACACCCCGGCACCCGTGGGCGGCTCGTCCGTCACCGTCACCGCCGGCGGCACCGCGACGATCGCCTTCAACAACTTCGACCCGAACGAGACCGTCACCGGCACCCTGACGGGCGAGAACGCTGCTGCGGGCAGCGTCGCGTTCGTCAAGTTCGCGGTCACCTCGACCAGCACCACCAAGGCTGCCAACGCGGCCGGTGAGGTCGCCTTCCAGGTGACGCTCCCCGCGAACGCGAGCGGCGAGTACACGCTCACCGCCGACGGCGCCGTCTCCGGCGCGAGCAGCGTCACCATCGCCGTTCCGGCCGCCGCCGGCGGCACGGGCGGCACCGGTGGATCGGGCACGCTGCCCGCCACCGGTGGCGACAACGCCGCTCTCCTCGGCCTGTGGATCGGCGGTGGCGCTCTCGCCCTCGCCGGCGGCAGCATCGCCGTGGCCAGCACGGTCCGCCGTCACCGCAACGGCGAGGCCGCTGCCTGATCAGGCGCAACGCATGATCGGATGCCCCGGAGCTTCGGCTCCGGGGCATCCGTCGTTCTCGGCGCGCTTCGGGCGTCTCAGACCGGTTCAGCTCAGACCGGTTCAGCGCTAACCAGGATCGGCAGGTGGTCGCTCGCCCCCTGCGGCAGCGTCTGCACCCGTGAGATGTCGAACCCGACGCTCGTCGCGAAGTCGTAGTGCCCGCGGAAGAACTTGTACCGCGTGTACGTGCGGGCATCGCTGAGCGTCAGCTCGTACCCCTGCTTGCGCACCACCTGCCCGAGGTTCTCCTTGAAGACGGGGTAGTTGTAGTCGCCGACCATGAGGATCGGCAGGCCCGCGCCGAGTTCGGACAGCGCACCGAGCGCCGCCTGGATCTGGTTGCGTCGCAGCGAGTTGAGCGCCGTCAGCGGCGCCGCGTGGAAGCTCGCGACGATCAGGTCGCGCCCGTCGTCGATATCGCGGAGCCGAACACCGAGCATGCGCTCCTCCGCGGGCTTCAACACGCGGTCGTGCAGCGACTTCTTCAGCGCGAGCGAACGCACCTCGACTGCCCGGTAGGTGTTCTCGCGGTAGTAGACGGCGAGCCCGAGACGGTTGCGGGCCGTCGCATCGGCCAGCCGCAGGCCGCCGATCCGATCCGGGATGCCGCTGGTGTCGGCCTCCTGCAGGCACAGGACGTCGGCACCGTGCTGCTCGACGAGCTCCGAGAGCTCGGATGCGGCGCGGTGCTTGCGCAGGTTGTACGAGATGACCTTCATGGTGCCGCCAGGCTACGCCCGCTTCCTTTCGGTCAGGTGTCTGTTGCGCGGCGGGCGCGGGTCTGCTCCGCCCGCGCCGCGAGGAGGTCGTCGGCGGGGTACCCGACCTCGGTGAGGGTGAGCCCGCGAGCGGCGAGCACCGCGAAGGCACTGGTGCGGTGACGCTCGTCGCGCAGCGCCGCCACATCCTCGATGTCCAGCCGCCCCTCGCCGACCGCGACGCAGGCTCCGACGAGCGCGCGGACCATGCTGTGGCAGAACGCGTCGGCCTTGACGTTCGCGACCAGCACGCCGCTCTCGTCGCGCCGCCAGTCGAACTCGAGCAGCGTGCGGATCGTCGTCGCCTCGGGGCGCGGCTTGCAGTAGGACGCGAAGTCGTGCAGCCCGGTGAGGCTGCGGGCTGCGGCATCCATCGACGCGTTGTCGAGAGCGACGGGCACGAACGTCGTGCGGAAGCGCTCGAGCGGGTCGTATCCGGTCGTCCGGTCGGCGACCCGATAGGCGTACCGTCGCCAGACCGCCGAGAACCGCGCATCAAAACCGGCGGGTGCTTCCGACGTCGCCCGCACGTGCACGTCTGCGTAGCGTCCGAGCACGCCGTTCAGCCGCCCGGCGAGGGCGGCCGGTTCGGGGTCGCGTCCGCGTTGCAGTCTCGCGGCCTGCGCCTCGCTCAGGTCGAGGTGCGCCACCTGGCCCGACGCGTGGACACCGGCATCGGTGCGCCCGGCCACGACGAGCTGAGCATCGCCGCCGAGGACCCGGCTGACGGCGGCCTCGATCGACCCCTGCACGGTGCGCAGACCGGGCTGGCGCGCCCACCCCGAGAAACCCGATCCGTCGTAGGCGATGTCCAGTCTCAGGCGCACCCGATCAGTCTTCCAGCTCCGCGCGCGAGGGCGGGTTCGCCCCCGGCCGCGACACCGTGATCGCCGCGGCGCGCGCAGCGGTCCGCATCGCCTGCGCGAGCGCTTCGCCGTGGGCCGGCGCGCCGCTTTCGACGAGGGTGACGATGAGGCTCGCCATGAACGAGTCGCCCGCGCCGATCGTGTCGGCCACGGTCACGGCGACCCCGGCGACCTCGACGATCGCACCGTCGGGCGCCCGCCCGATCGCTCCCTCTCCCCCGCGGGTCATGACGACCGCCGAGGCGCCGAGGTCGGCGATGGTCTCGAGCACCGTCCGCGAGTCGGCGCCGGGCCAGAGCCACGCGGCATCCTCGTCGCTGAGCTTCACGAGGTCGGCCGCGGCGGCCGCACGCGCGAAGCGCGCGTGCGCGCTCTCGCGCGAGCCGACGAGCGCCGGACGGATGTTCGGGTCGACCGTGACGACGGCGTGACCACGGGCCGACTCGAGGGCCGCGAGACAGGTCTCTCCGCCCGGGTCGAGGAACAGGGCGATCGATCCGGTGTGCACGAGGACGGCATCGCCACGGGGAGCGGGCTCGACGACGCCGGCGACCTCGAACGTGTACTCCGCCGAGCCATCGGGGCGGATGCGGGCGCGCGCCGTGTCGGTGGCGGCGTCGGTCCACGACGCCTCGGCGATAACGGCGCCGGCCTCGCTCACGTGGCGGGCGACCCGCTCACCGCGCTCGTCGCGTCCGAGCCGCGTCGCCAACCGGGCGGGGACGCCGAGCCGGGCGACGCCCACCGCCACGTTCGCCGGGCTGCCGCCGACGTGCTCGGTCACACCATCGTCGGTCTCGACGATGTCGACCAACGCCTCACCCAGCACCAGCACCTCGGGAGCGCCCATGTTCCACCTGTTCTCACGACACGGTCCGCGCGGGATCCGCGCTTCTCCTCCGGTCTACCACATCACCCCCAGGCACCCGCTCTACACTGGGAGGCTGCCGCCGCCCGTCCCCCCGACGACCCCGGACACAGCCGTATGACTCCTCCGCCTCTTCCGCGCGCCCGCATCGCGGGACTCGACGGCCTGCGCGCCGTCGCCGTGGTGCTCGTCGTCGTGTACCACCTCTTCCCCGACGCCTTCCTGCGGAGCGGCTACGTCGGCGTCGACGTGTTCTTCGTCATCTCCGGCTTCCTCATCACGACGCTCCTCCTGCGCGAACGTGCACGCGAGGGGCGGATCCGGCTGCGACGCTTCTGGGCGAGGCGCGCGCGGCGCCTGCTGCCCGCCCTCGCGGCCGTCGTCACCGTGAGCGCCTCGCTGGCCTGGCTGGTCGGCGGCGACGTCCTCGTCGACATGGGCCTCCATGTGCTGGGGGCGGCCACGTTCTCGTACAACTGGGTGTCGATGGCCGACGGCGGCACCTACTTCTCCGCGGCCGACCCCGAGATCTTCCGCAACCTGTGGTCGCTCGCGGTCGAGGAGCAGTTCTACCTGCTCTGGCCGCTCCTGCTGCCGCTCTTCCTCCTGCTTCCCGGCCGCCGCTCGCGCGCCGCGGCAGCGCTCGGGCTCGCGGCACTGTCGGCCGCGTGGGCGTTCACGAGCGTCACCGCGGGCGCCGACCTCACTCGCGTCTATTTCGGCACCGACACGCACGCCTTCGGGCTCCTGATCGGCGTCGCCGTCGCGTTCGCCCTCCACGGCCTCGTCGTCAGGAGGTCGTCGGTCGCCGGCGTCGGACCCGTGTGGGGCGTGATCGTCGGAGCGCTCGCGACCGCGGGCATCGTGGCCGCCGCAGCCGTGGGCGGCGGCGAGGCAATCACGTTCCCGGCCTCGAGCCTCGCCGCGTCGCTCCTCACCGCCGTCGTGCTGCTGATCGCGGCGTGGCCGGGCTCGTGGTTCGGTCGCGCGCTCGACATCGCCCCGCTGCGGTGGCTCGGCGAACGGTCGTACGCGGTGTACCTGTGGCACTGGCCTCTCCTCGTGCTGCTGTCGTTCCAGCTCACCGGCGCAGGCCCCGAGACGGGCGTCCCGGTCCTGGCGGGCGCGGGCGTGGCGCTGGCTTCGGTCGTTCTGGCGGCCGGGTCGTACCGCTGGCTCGAGCAGCCCGTCCGCCGCCACGGATTCCGAGGTGCGCTCGCCCTGGCCCGCCACGGGCTGCGCGCGCGCCCGTCGCGGCGCGCCGCGACGCTGGCGGTCGCCCTCGTCGCCGCGCTCGCCCTCGGCGGCACGACGGCGGCGGTGGCGGCCGCCCCGCGCACCACGACGAGCCAGAGCGCGGTGGACGCCGGTCGCGATGCCCTGGAGCAGGCGCGGCGGCTGCCGACACCGGCCCCCGCGCCGGGGGCGCAGACGGTCGACGGCACCCGCGTGAGTGCCGTCGGCGACTCGGTCATGCTCGCCTCCGCCCCGGGGCTCCTCCAGGCGATGCCGGGTATCGAGGTCGACGCCGAGGTGTCGCGATCGCTGTGGGCCGGGGCGCGGATCATCGACGATCTGGCCGCCTCTGGCGAACTGCGCGAGTATGTCGTGGTCGGCCTCGGCACGAACGGCCCGGTCTCGACCGAGGCGCTGCAGAGCATCGTCGACGCCGCCGGCCCCGATCGCTACGTCATCCTGGTGAATGCGTACGGACCGCGGGACTGGATCCCCGGCGTCAACAGCGACCTCACGGCGTTCGCGGCGTCGCACCCTCGCGTCGCCGTCGCCGACTGGTCGCAGGCGATCGCCGGGCACGACGATCTGCTCGCCGGCGATCAGATCCACCCCGAGTCAGCCGGCGGCGACATCTACGCGCGCACGGTGAAGCGCGCGGTCGACGGTGCCGCGACCCAGCTCGCGGCGGCACAGTGGGCCGCCGAGCAGACCCGCACGACCCTGCTCGAACTGTTCGGCCGCGCCGAGGATCAGTAGCGGCGGACGAGCACCCGGTCGCGCTCGTACGGCGTGAACCCGAGACCGCCGTAGAGCGCGTTGGCGCCCGTCGGGCTCTCGGTGTCGACGTCGAGTACCGCCGTGCCGAGGCCCGCTTCCCGCATTGCAGCGAGCGACCGCGAGATCACCGCCGGCGCCAGCCCGCGCCTGCGGTGCGACCGGACCACGCCGACGAGATCGATGTACGCGTTGGGGCCGAGGACGGCGAAGTCGCCCTCGTTCACGGAAGCCAGGCAGAACGCGACGATCTCGCCGCCGTCGAGGGCCAGGGTGCACAGATCGGGCCGCAGGAACGGACCGCCGATGAACTGCTGCCAACGCTCCGGCGGGCTCGGCAGGCTGCCCCAGTGGTCGCGGAACGCGTCGTTGCGCGCCAGCCGCGCGTCCTCGGCACGATCGGACGAGAACGGCACCAGCTCGATGCCGTCCGGCGTCGTCACCGCGGCGATCGGTTCGGACAGGTCGCGGTGCATCGTCGAGAACCAGCGCTCGGTGCGGTAGCCGAGCGATTCGGCGATGCGCTCGAGAGCCGTGTCCTTCTCCGACGCGTACACCTGGATCTCGGCGGGCAGGCTCGCCGCCGCGGCATCCGCTGCCGCCGCCTCGCGCAGCTGCTCCTCGGCGCGTTCGTGCTGCCATGCGAAGAGCGCGGTGCCGATCCCGCGGCCGCGCCGGTCGGGCCGCACCGCGCCGGTGAGGTAGATGTGCAGGTGCTCCTCGCGCGAGGGATGCAGGGTGACGGTACCGACCGCGAGCGCCTCGCCGGTCTCATCGAACGCGATCAACGTGTCGCGTTCATGGTCGACGTGCGACAGCTCGAACGTCTCGGCGACGTCCTCGCGCGGAGTCGTCCATGTCGGGTGGTCCACCCGGTCGGCGGCCACCAGCACGCCGTGGATGACGTCGATGTCGTCGCGGGTCGCCGTGCGCCAGTGCGCGACGGCGGGGCAGGTCGGTGCGTTCGGCGTGCTCACCCTTCCACCCTTGCACATCGGGCCCGCACCCTCCGAAGAGAGTGCGGGCCCGATGTCAGCGCGAAGCGCTGTTACTTCTTGTCGTCCTCGGCGGGAGCCTCAGCGGCGTCCTCGGCGGCAGCCTCAGCGGCTGCGCCCTCCTCCGGCGACTCGGCGCCGGCGTCGGTCGCGGCGTCGTCGGCGGGAGCCTCGGTGGTCTCCTCGACGGGAGCCTCCTCGACCGGAGCCTCCTCGGCGGCGGCCGGAGCGGCAGCAGCCGACTTCTTGGCCGACTTCGGCTTCGGGTTCACCGGCTCGAGCACGAGCTCGATGACAGCCATGGGAGCGTTGTCGCCCTTGCGGTTGCCGATCTTGGTGATACGCGTGTAGCCACCCTCGCGCTCGGCGACGAGCGGAGCGATCTCGGCGAAGAGCTCGTGAACGACGCTCTTGTCGCCGATGACCGACGCGACGCGACGGCGGGCGTGCAGGTCGCCGCGCTTCGCGAAAGTCACCAGACGCTCGGCGTACGGACGCAGGCGCTTGGCCTTGGTCTCGGTCGTGGTGATCGACTTGTGGGTGAACAGGGCCGCGGCGAGGTTCGCGAGAAGCAGGCGCTCGTGTGCGGGGCCGCCTCCGAGGCGGGGACCCTTGGTGGGCTTAGGCATTTTTGATTACTCCAGGAAGAAAGGGGGGCTCAGAGGTTCTCGTCGTCGTATCCGCCGTAGAAGTGCGCACCGTCGAACCCGGGAACCGAGTCCTTCAGCGACAGGCCGAGCGAGACGAGCTTGTCGCGCACCTCATCGACCGACTTCTGACCGAAGTTGCGGATGTTCATGAGCTGGGTCTCCGAGAGGGCGACCAGCTCGGACACCGTGTTGATGCCCTCGCGCTTGAGGCAGTTGTACGAGCGGACCGACAGGTCGAGGTCCTCGATCGGCATCGACAGCTCGTTGGTGAGAACCTCGGCGACCGGCGCGGGGCCGATCTCGATGCCCTCGGCCTCGACGTTCAGCTCGCGGGCGAGACCGAACAGCTCGACGAGCGTACGACCGGCCGAAGCGACGGCGTCGCGCGGCGAGATGGACGCCTTCGACTCGACGTCGAGGACGAGCTTGTCGAAGTCGGTGCGCTCACCGGCACGGGTGGCCTCGACGCGGTAGCTGACCTTGAGCACGGGCGAGTAGATCGAGTCGATCGGGATCTGACCGGCCTCGGCGTACTCGTTGCGGTTCTGGGTCGCGGAGACGTAGCCGCGACCGCGCTCGATGACGAGCTCGAGCTCGAACTTCGCGCTGTCGTTGAGCGTCGCGATGACCAGGTCGGGGTTGTGCACCTCGACACCGGCGGGAGCCGAGATGTCGGCGGCCGTGACCTCACCGGCACCGGTCTTGCGCAGGTACGCCGTGATGGGCTCGTCGCGCTCGGACGAGACGACCAGCTGCTTGATGTTGAGGATGATCTCGGTGACATCCTCCTTCACACCCGGAATTGTGCTGAACTCGTGCAGCACACCGTCGAAGCGGATGCTGGTGACGGCGGCACCCGGGATGGACGACAGCAGGCTGCGGCGCAGCGCGTTGCCGATGGTGTAGCCGAAGCCGGGCTCGAGCGGCTCGACGACGAACCGGCTGCGGAACTCGCCGATCTTCTCCTCGGTCAGAGTGGGACGCTGTGCGATGAGCACTATGTGTTCCTTTCGATCACGTGACCGCTATATGACACGTGCAATTCAGTGAGGTGTTGAGTTTTCAAGGAAACGACGGAAGTCCGGATGCCGCGCGATGCGGCATCCGGATCCGTGTCAGCTCAGACGCGGCGGCGCTTGGGGGGACGGCAGCCGTTGTGGGCCTGCGGCGTGACGTCCTGGATGGACCCCACCTCGAGGCCGGCGGCCGTCAGCGAGCGGATCGCGGTCTCGCGGCCCGAACCGGGGCCCTTGACGAAGACGTCGACCTTCTTGACGCCGTGCTCCTGCGCCTGGCGCGCAGCGGACTCGGCGGCCATGCCGGCGGCGTAGGGGGTCGACTTGCGCGAGCCCTTGAAGCCGACGCCACCCGAGGAGGCCCAGCTGATGACGGCGCCCGACGGGTCGGTGATCGAGACGATCGTGTTGTTGAACGTCGACTTGATGTGGGCGTGGCCCAGCGCGATGTTCTTCTTCTCCTTGCGGCGCGGCTTGCGCGCTGCGGACTTGGCCTGTGCCATGTGCGTGTTCTCCTAAACCTGTGGGGGCCGCGCCTTAGCGCGCCTTCTTCTTGCCGGCGACGGTGCGCTTGGGACCCTTGCGCGTACGCGCGTTGGTCTTGGTGCGCTGACCGCGCACGGGCAGGCCACGGCGGTGGCGCAGACCCTCGTAGGAACCGATCTCGACCTTGCGGCGGATGTCGGCGGCGACCTCGCGGCGCAGGTCACCCTCCACCTTGTAGTTGCCCTCGATGTAGTCGCGGAGCGCGACGAGCTGGTCGTCGGTGAGGTCCTTGACGCGGATGTTCTCGTCGATCTCCGTCGCTGCGAGGATCTCGTTCGAGCGGGTACGGCCCACGCCGTAGATGTACGTGAGGGCGATCACCACGCGCTTGTCGCGCGGGATGTCAACGCCGGCAAGACGTGCCATGCGGTTCTCCTAGGAGTAATCGAAGGTGTGGAGCAGGATCGGTGCTCGGGCCTTCGTCCCGAGGTGTCCCCCGCCGGCTGCGCCGCGCGGGTTCTGATCTGCCTGAGGTGTATTGAGTTGTCGTCGTACCGGGTGCCGCGCGGACGCGGCATCCGATCAGCCCTGGCGCTGCTTGTGACGCGGGTTCGACTTGCAGATGACCATGACGCGACCGTGGCGACGGATGACCTTGCAGTGGTCGCAGATGGGCTTGACGGAGGGGTTGACCTTCATGATGTTCCTGATTCGCTGTCTTCGCCGACGGAGCAGGGGCTCCGGGGCGTTACTTCTCGACCGGCGTGCGCTGGGCTCAGCGGTAGCGGTAGACGATGCGACCGCGGGTCAGGTCGTAGGGGCTGAGCTCCACGACCACGCGGTCTTCGGGGATGATGCGGATGTAGTTCTGCCGCATCTTGCCCGAGATCGTTGCGAGGACCTTGTGTCCGTTGCTGAGCTCGACGCGGAACATCGCGTTGGGCAGAGCCTCGGAGATCACGCCCTCGATCTCGATGACACCGTCTTTCTTCGCCATACGCTCGCTTACAGTTGTGCAGGCCGGTCGGTCTGCGTTGGATGGGATTTTCGGTGACACGCCAACAGAGGCGCAACGCACCAAAGAGCAAGCATACGCGCTACCGCACGCTCGAGCAACTCGCCGTATCTCGCACGGCGCGTCGCCCCGCTCCGCTCAGTTGAAGAGCGTGGCGAACGAGCCGCGTGCCGGGATCGTGCTGTTCGAGATCGTCTCGCCGTTGACGGCGATCGTCGGCGTTCCGACGCGGTCCGATCCGGGCTGGAGCGGCGTCTCCTTGGTCTTCGCGGCGACGTAAGACTCGTAGGTGCGATCGGTGACGCACGATTCGATGCCCGTCACCCCCGCATCGGATGCGATCTGCAGGAGCTGCTCGTCGGTGAGACCCGTCGACTGCTCGGCGGGCTGCTGCTCGAAGAGGGCCTGCATGAACGGGACGGCGGCGTCGGGGTCGGCCTCGGCGACGCAGTACATCGCATTGGCCGAACGCGTCGAGTACTCGGTGCCCTGCGACGCACGGTCGAGGATCGAGATCGGGTGGATCTTGAGGGTGATCGTTCCGTCGTTCACGAGATCGAGGATCTCGGGTCCGTAGGTCGTCTCGAACTGACCGCAGATCGGGCACATGAAGTCGACGTACGTGTCGAGCGTCTGCGAGCCGTCTCCGACGACGACGGCGCCGGTCTCCTGCTCGATGCCCGACCCCGTGGGCGGGGTGCCGGGGTCAGTCGCGCTGTTGTTCATCCACACGACCAGCGCGACGATGAGGGCCACCACGACCACCACGGCCGTCGACACCCAGATCGCGAACCAGTTGGTCTTGCCCGTCGCCGCAGTAGCCATCACTTCTCTCCTCAGCCGATTTCCGTCGGCACGATTCCATACGGGGCGAGCCCCGCGGCGCCACCGTCGGGCGCCGTGAGAACCCAGATGCCCCCATCATGCACCGCGACGCTATGTTCCCAATGGGAGCCGTCCGAGCCGTCGATCGTCGAGACCGTCCAGTCGTCGTCCTCGGTGAACGTCTCCTCCGAGCCGGCTACGACCATCGGCTCGATCGCGAGCACGAGACCGGGCTTCACCTCGGGGCCCAGGTCGGCCACGCGGTAGTTGAAGACCGAGGGCGCTTCGTGCATCTTGCGGCCGATGCCGTGCCCGACGTAGTCGCGCAGGATGCCGTACTGCTCGCCGGACGCCTCGATCGAGGTTTGGATCGCGTCACCGATCTCGCCGATGCGCTTGGCGTTGGCCATGGCGGCGATGCCGGCCCACAGCGATTCCTCGGTGACCTGCGACAGCCGCTCGCGCGACGCGACGAGCTCCGGTCGCTCGGGATCGGGGATGACGATCGTGAACGCCGAGTCGCCGTTCCAGCCGCGGAACTGCGCGCCGGCGTCGATCGAGAGGATGTCGCCCGGCTCCAGCGGACGCGAGTTCGGGATGCCGTGCACGACCTGCTCGTTGACCGACGCGCACACGGTGTGGCGGTAGCCCCGGACGAGCTGGAAGTTCGACTCGGCACCGCGTGAGCGGATCACGTCCGCGGCGATGGCATCGAGCTCGAGCGTCGTCACGCCGGGCGCGACGTGGTCGCGCACCGCCTGCAGGGCCGCGGCCGTGATCAGGCCGGGCTCGACCATCGCCTGCAGCTGGGCGGGCGACTTGTAGATGGAGCGGCGACCGATCACGCTGTGATGCCGCGGGCCGTCAGAGCCGCGGTGATCCGCTCGGTGATCTCGTCGAGCGAGCCGACACCGTCGATCTGATCGACGATCCCGCGCTCGCGGAAGACGTCGAGGATCGGGGCGGTCTCGTTCTCGTAGATCGAGAGGCGCTTGGCGATCGACTCCTCGTTGTCGTCGTCGCGACCCTGCTCGGCCGCACGCTTGGAGAGTCGCGCGATGGACTCCTCGCGGGGGACGACGAGCTCGATCACGGCCGTCAGCTCTTCGCCGCGGCCCTGGAGGAAACCGTCGAGATCGCGGACCTGAGCCAGGTTGCGCGGGTACCCGTCGAGCAGGAAGCCGCCGGCAGCGTCGGCCTGCTCCAGCCGGTCGCGCACGATCGCGCTCGTCAGCTCGTCGGGAACCAGGTCGCCGGCGTCGATGATCGCCTTGACCTGCTGGCCGAGCTCGGTGCCCTCCTTGACGTTCGCCCGGAAGACGTCGCCCGTCGAGACGGCGGGGATGCCCAGCGCCTCGGCGATGCGCACTCCCTGAGTGCCCTTGCCCGAGCCCTGGGGCCCGACGATCAGCAGACGTGCAGCCGTCATCGCAGCAGCCCTTCGTAGTGGCGCTGCTGGAGCTGCGCGTCGATCTGCTTCACCGTCTCGAGTCCGACACCGACGATGATGAGGATCGAGGCGCCGCCGAACGGGAAGTTCTGGTTGGCACCGACCGTCGCGAGCGCGATCAGCGGAAGCAGGGCGATGAGACCCAGGTAGATCGAGCCGGGAGCGGTGATGCGGGTGAGGACGTAGTCGAGGTACTCCGCGGTGGGCCGGCCGGCACGGATGCCGGGGATGAACCCGCCGTACTTCTTCATGTTGTCCGCGACGTCGACCGGGTTGAACGTGATGGCCACGTAGAAGTAGGTGAAGCCGATGATCAGCAGGAAGTAGACCGCCATGTACAGCGGGCTGTCGCCGGTCGTGAAGTACTGCTGGATCCACGCCACCCAGCCGGGCACGTTGCCGTCGGCATCCGGGTTCTGGTTGAACTGCGCGATCAGCGCGGGGATGTACAGCAGCGACGACGCGAAGATGACCGGGACGACACCCGCCATGTTGACCTTGATGGGAATGTACGTGTTCGTGCCGCCGTACGTGCGCCGGCCCACCATGCGCTTGGCGTACTGGACCGGGATGCGCCGCTGCGACTGCTCGACGAAGACGACGAGGGCGACGACGGCGATGCCCACCGCGAGCACGAGCAGGAAGATCTCGAAGCCGCGGGCGATCGCGATCGACCAGAGGGCCGCGGGGAACGTGGCGGCGATCGAGGTGAAGATGAGGATCGACATGCCGTTGCCGACGCCGCGCTCGGTGACGAGCTCGGCGAACCACATGATCAGGCCGGTGCCGGCGGTCATCGTGATGATCATCAGGAGCTGGGCGTACCAGGCCTCCGAGGTCACGAGCTGAGCGCACTCGGGAACACCGGTCACCGGGATCAGCTGACCCGAACGGGCCACCGTGACGAGCGTCGTGGACTGCAGCAGCGCCAGCGCGATGGTCAGGTAGCGGGTGTACTGCGTGAGCTTCGCCTGGCCGGACTGACCCTCCTTGTAGAGGGTCTCGAAGTGCGGGATGACCACGCGCAGCAGCTGCACGATGATCGTCGCGGTGATGTACGGCATGACGCCGAGCGCGAAGATCGACAGCTGCAGCAGGGCGCCGCCCGAGAACAGGTTCACGAGCGAGAGCAGGCCCTGCGCGGTGCCGCTCTGGTCGAGACAGCTCTGCACGTTCGGGAAGTTCACGAACGGCGTCGGCACGTGCGCGCCCAGGCGGTAGATGGCGATGATCGCCAGGGTGAAGCCGATCTTCCGCCGGAGATCCGGAGTGCGGAAAACCCGCGCTATGGCGCTGAACAAGTGGATTCCTCCCAAGGGATGGGCGGCGTCTCGGGAAGACACCGTCAACCAGGGTATCCCAGGCCGTTCACAGGCGCGCCTCGGATACGACGAAGCGAGGGCCGGAGCGAACTCCGGCCCTCGCTGGCGAATTACTTGATGGACCCGCCGGCCGCGACGATCTTCTGCTCGGCAGAGCCCGAGACCTTATCGACCGACACGTTCAGCGCCACCGAGATGTCGCCGGTGCCGAGCACCTTGACCTTCTCGTTCTTGCGGACGGCACCCTTCGCGACCAGGTCGGTGACGGTGACGTCACCGCCCTGCGGGTAGAGCTCCGCGAGCTTGTCCAGGTTCACGACCTGGTACTCGACGCGGAACGGGTTCTTGAACCCGCGCAGCTTGGGGGTGCGCATGTGGAGCGGCATCTGGCCACCCTCGAAGCCCGCCTTGACCTGGTACCGGGCCTTCTGACCCTTGGTTCCGCGGCCCGCGGTCTTACCCTTCGAGCCCTCACCGCGGCCGACACGGGTCTTCGCCGTGTTGGATCCGGGCACGGGACGCAGGTGGTGGACCTTCAGCACACCGGGGCGAGCGGCCGTGGTCTCGGCCTTCGCCTTCTTGTCGTCCTTCTTCTCAGCCATCAGTCGATCTCCTCAACCTTCACGAGGTGCGCGACGGTCTTGACGTAGCCGCGCGTCTGCGCGTCGTCGGGACGGACGACCGAGTCGCCGATCCGCTTGAGACCCAGCGAACGCAGCGTGTCGCGCTGGTTCTGCTTCTCGCTCACCTTGGACTTGACCTGGGTGACCTTCAGTCGAGCGGCCATCAGGCACCTACCTTCTGTGCGGCGTTCGCCTCGGCCTCAGCGCGCACGAGGCGAGCCGGTGCGACCTGGTCGAAGTCCAGGCCACGGCGTGCGGCGACCGCACGGGGCTCCTCGAGCTGCTTCAGTGCCTCGACGGTCGCGTGCACGATGTTGATCGTGTTCGACGAGCCGAGCGACTTCGACAGGACGTCGTGGATACCGGCGCACTCGAGCACGGCGCGGACGGGACCACCGGCGATAACACCGGTACCGGCGGCAGCGGGGCGCAGGAGCACCACGCCGGCGGCTGCCTCACCCTGCACGGGGTGCGGGATGGTCGAGCCGGTGCGGGGAACGCGGAAGAAGTTGCGCTTGGCCTCTTCGACACCCTTCGAGATGGCGAGGGGGACCTCACGCGCCTTGCCGTAGCCGACGCCGACCAGCCCGTTGCCGTCGCCGACGACGACGAGAGCGGTGAAGCTGAAGCGACGACCACCCTTGACGACCTTCGACACGCGGTTGATGGTGACGACGCGCTCCAGGAACTGGCTCTTGTCGGCGTCGCGCGAACCGCGGTCGCGGTTGTTGCTGCGCTCGCGGCTGCCGCGGCGGGGCTCGCGGGCCTCGCGCTCGACGGGAGCCGTGCCTGCGGCCTGCTCGGTCGTAGCCTGTTCGGTCACAGGGTTCTCTCCGTTGTTGTTGGTCACTGCATCGCTCACAGGTTCAGACCTCCCTCGCGAGCGCCGTCGGCGATCGCTGCGACACGGCCCGCGTAGCGGTTGCCACCGCGGTCGAACACGACGTCTTCGACGCCGGCGGCCTTGGCGCGCGCGGCGACGAGCTCGCCGACCTTGCGGGCCTTGGCGGTCTTGTCACCGTCGAACGTGCGCAGGTCGGCCTCGAGGGTCGACGCCGAAGCCACGGTGTGACCCTTGGCGTCGTCGACGAGCTGCACGAAGACGTGGCGGGCCGAGCGGGTCACGACCAGGCGCGGCCGGGCCTCGGTGCCCACGATCTTCTTGCGAAGGCGGGCGTGACGACGCGCGCGCGCGTCGGACTTGCTCTTCACAGCCATGCTTACTTACCAGCCTTTCCGGCCTTGCGGCGGACGACCTCGCCCGCGTACCGCACACCCTTGCCCTTGTAGGGCTCGGGCTTGCGGATCTTGCGGATGTTGGCCGCGGTCTCGCCGACCGCCTGCTTGTCGATGCCGCTGACCGTGAGCTTGTTGTTGCCCTCGACGGTCAGGGTGATGCCGGCGGGTGCCTCGACGGTGACGGGGTGCGAGAAGCCGAGAGCGAACTCGACGGACGAGCCCTTCTGAGCGACGCGGTAACCGGTGCCGACGACCTCGAGACCCTTGGTGTAGCCCTGGGTCACGCCGATGATGTTGTTGTTGATCAGGGTGCGGGTCAGGCCGTGCAGGGCACGCGACTCGCGCTCGTCATCCGGACGGGTGACGAGAACCTGGTTCTCCTCGACCTTGGCCTCGATGGGCTTGGCGACGGTCAGTCGCAGCTCGCCCTTGGGGCCCGTGACGAGGACGTCCTGTCCGGTGACCTCGACGGTCACACCGGCAGGGATGTCGATGGGGAGACGTCCAATACGCGACATCAGATCACCACACGTAGGCGAGGACTTCCCCGCCGACGCCCTTCGAGTCGGCCTGGCGGTCCGTGAGGAGGCCAGAGGAGGTGGACAGAATCGCGACACCCAGGCCACCGAGGACCGTGGGCAGCTCGGTCGACTTCGCGTACACGCGGAGACCGGGCTTGGAGACGCGCTTGATGCCGGCGATCGACCGCTCGCGGTTGGGGCCGTACTTCAGCGTCATGGTGAGGGTCTGGCCGACGCGGGCATCGGTGACCTCCCAGCCGGAGATGTAGCCCTCCTGCTTGAGGATCTCGGCGATGTTGGTCTTGAGCTTCGAGCTCGGCAGCGACACGGAGTCGTGGTGCGCCGAGTTCGCGTTGCGCAGACGGGTCAGCATATCTGCGACCGGGTCTGTCATCGTCATAGGTGTGTTCCTTCGATCATGAGGTTTCGACTGCCGTTACACGACAGGCGACCTTCGATGAATGTCCATATTCAGTTGTGCAGTCGTTCGGCCCCGGAGCATGCCCCGAGGCCGAACGATCGATTGTACCGGATTACGCCTGGGCGTCGTCCGACTTGAACGGGAAGCCGAGCTGGCGGAGCAGCGAGCGTCCCTCGTCATCCGACTTCGCCGTGGTGACGATCGTGATGTCGAAACCACGGACGCGGTCGATCCGGTCCTGGTTGATCTCGTGGAAGACCGCCTGCTCCTGCAGACCGAAGGTGTAGTTGCCGTGACCGTCGAACTGCTTGGGCGACAGACCGCGGAAGTCGCGGATGCGGGGCAGCGCGAGGTTCACGAGACGGTCGATGAACTCCCACGCACGGTCACCGCGGAGGGTGACGTGCGCACCGATGGCCTGGCCCTCGCGCAGCTTGAACTGCGCGATGGACTTGCGGGCCTTCGTGACGATCGGCTTCTGACCCGTGATCTTCGTCAGGTCGTCCACGGCGCCGTCGATCACCTTGCTGTCGCGAGCTGCCTCGCCGACACCGGTGTTCACGACGACCTTCACGAGACCGGGGATCTGCATGACGTTGGCGTAGCCGAACTCTTCCTGCAGAGCCTTCTTGATCTCGCTCTGGTACTTCTGCTTCAGGCGGGGCTGGATCTTGCCAGCCGCCGCGGCAGTGGTGCTGCTCATATTCAGAGGTCCTTGCCGCTCTTCTTCGCGTAACGCACGCGGACGGTGCGCTTCACGCCGTCCTTCGTCTTCTCCTCGACGCGGTGGCCGACGCGGGTCGGCTTCTTCGTCTCGGGGTCGACGACCTGGACGTTCGAGATGTGGATGGGGGCCTCGAAGGTCTCGATGCCGCCCGTCTTGGTGCCACGCTGCGTCTGGCCGACGCGGGTGTGCTTGGTGACGTAGTTCACGCCCTCGACGATGACGCGGTTCTGCTCGACGAGGACCTCGAGGACCTTGCCCTGCTTGCCACGGTCGCCGCCGCGCTCGGGCTTGGCGCCCGTGATGACCTGAACCAGGTCACCCTTCTTGATGTTCGCCATGATCAGATGACCTCCGGGGCGAGCGAGACGATCTTCATGAACTTCTTGTCGCGAAGCTCACGACCGACCGGTCCGAAGATGCGGGTGCCGCGGGGCTCCCCGTCGTTCTTCAGGATGACGGCGGCGTTCTCGTCGAACTTGATGTACGAGCCGTCGGGACGGCGCGTCTGCTTGACGGTGCGGACGATGACGGCCTTGACGACATCACCCTTCTTGACGTTGCCACCGGGGATCGCGTCCTTGACGGTGGCGACGATGATGTCGCCCAGTCCGGCGTACCGGCGGGCGGAGCCGCCGAGCACGCGGATGGTGAGCAGCTCCTTGGCGCCGGTGTTGTCGGCGACCTTGAGGCGGGATTCGGTCTGAATCATGAGATCACTTCGCCTTCTCGAGGACCTCGACCAGACGCCAGCGCTTGGTGGCGCTCAGCGGGCGAGTCTCGTTGATGAGGACGAGGTCGCCGATGCCGGCGGTGTTGGCCTCGTCGTGGGCCTTGACCTTCGACGTGCGGCGGATGACCTTGCCGTAGAGCGGGTGCTTCACGCGGTCCTCGACCTCGACGACGATCGTCTTGTCCATCTTGTCGCTCACGACGTAGCCGCGACGAGCCTTGCGGTAACCGCGGGCCTGCGGGTCGCGGACGTCGTGCTCGCCGTGCTCGTGGCCCTCGGCGACAGCCTCAGCGGCGTTCTTGTCGGTAGCCATTACTCGGTCTCTTCCTTCGCGGCCTCGGTGGCGTCATCCGCCTTCTTGGCCTTGGTCTTCTTCGCCTTCGGCGCCTCCGCGACGGGCGTGGCACGAATGCCGAGCTCGCGCTCGCGGATCACCGTGTAGAGCCGCGCGATGTCGCGCTTGACCGCACGGATGCGGCCGTGGCTCTCGAGCTGGCCGGTGGCCGACTGGAAGCGCAGGTTGAACAGCTCTTCCTTGGCCTTGCGCAGCTCCTCGACGAGGCGCTGGTCTTCGAACGTGTCGAGCTCGCTCGGGGCGAGCGTCTTGGTGCCGACAGCCATTACGCGTCGCCCTCCTCGCGCTTGATGATGCGTGCCTTCAGCGGCAGCTTGTGAATGGCACGGGTCAGGGCCTCGCGAGCGAGCTCCTCGTTGACTCCGGCGACCTCGAAGAGGACGCGACCCGGCTTGACGTTGGCGACCCACCACTCCGGCGAGCCCTTACCCGAACCCATGCGGGTCTCGGCGGGCTTCTTGGTGAGCGGACGGTCGGGGTAGACGTTGATCCACACCTTGCCGCCACGCTTGATGTGACGCGTCATGGCGATACGAGCGGACTCGATCTGACGGTTGGTCACGTAAGCGGGCGTGAGTGCCTGGATACCGAACTCGCCGAAGGAGACCTTCGTGCCGCCGGTGGCCTGGCCATCGCGCTTGGGGTGGTGCTGCTTGCGGTACTTGACCTTGCGGGGGATAAGCATCAGGCCGACGCTCCTTCTGCCACGGGGGCCTCGTTGCGGGGACCGCGACGGCGGTCACCGCGGTCGTCGCGACCGCGCGAGGTCTTCGGCGCGTTGGCCTGCTCGCGAGCGAGCTCCTTGGCCGTCAGGTCGCCCTTGTAGATCCAGACCTTCACGCCGATGCGGCCGAAGGTGGTCTTGGCCTCGTAGAAGCCGTAGTCGATGTTCGCGCGGAGCGTGTGCAGGGGCACGCGGCCCTCGCGGTAGAACTCCGAGCGGCTCATCTCCGCGCCGCCGAGGCGGCCCGAGACCTGGATCCGGATGCCCTTGGCACCGGCGCGCTGAGCACCCTGCAGACCCTTGCGCATCGCGCGGCGGAAAGCCACACGAGCGGAGAGCTGCTCGGCGATGCCCTGCGCGACGAGCTGGGCGTCGGCCTCGGGGTTCTTGACCTCGAGGATGTTGAGCTGGATCTGCTTGCCGGTGAGCTTCTCGAGGTCGGCGCGGATGCGCTCGGCCTCGGCGCCACGACGACCGATCACGATGCCCGGGCGGGCGGTGTGGATGTCGACGCGGACGCGGTCACGGGTGCGCTCGATCTCGATGTTGCTGACGCCGGCGCGGTCGAGCGACGTGGTCAGCAGACGACGGATCTTGATGTCCTCGGCGACGTAGTCGGCGTAACGCTGGCCCGGCTTGGTCGAGTCCGAGAACCAACGCGACACGTGGTCCGTGGTGATGCCGAGGCGGAAGCCGTACGGGTTGACTTTCTGTCCCATTACTTGCTCGCCTTCTTGCTCGTACCGGCGGCCGCGGCATCCGCGTTCTCCGGCGTCGACAGCACGACCGTGATGTGGCTCGTGCGCTTCTTGATCTGGAAGGCACGACCCTGGGCGCGGGGCTGGAAACGCTTGAGCGTCGTGCCCTCGTCGACGTACGCGTTCTTCACGTACAGGTCTGCATCGTCCAGGAACTCGTTGTCCTTGTCGGCCTTGACGCGAGCGTTCGCGACGGCCGAGGCGACGAGCTTGTAAATCGGCTCGCTGGCGCTCTGCGGGGCGAACTTCAGGATGGCGAGTGCCTCCTGAGCCTGCTTGCCCTTGATGAGCGCGACGACACGACGAGCCTTCTGAGGGGTCACGCGGATGTGCTTCACGCGCGCGGTGGATTCCACCATGTCTCTCCTCCTCTGTCCTCTCTGGAACTGCCCCCGCGTCAGCGGCGGCGGCCCTTCTTGTCGTCCTTCACGTGGCCGCGGAAGGTGCGGGTGGGCGCGAATTCGCCCAGCTTGTGGCCGACCATGGTCTCGGACACGAACACGGGGATGTGCTTGCGTCCGTCGTGCACGGCGATCGTGTGGCCGAGCATGGCCGGGATGATCATCGAACGGCGCGACCAGGTCTTGATGACGTTCTTGGAGCCGGCTTCGTTCTGCGCGACCACCTTGCGAAGCAGGTGCTCGTCGACGAAGGGGCCCTTCTTCAGGCTGCGAGGCATCTTCCTCTACTCCTACTTGCGCTTCTTGCCGGCGTTGCGACGGCGGACGATGTACTTGTCGCTCTCCTTGTTGGGGTGGCGGGTGCGACCCTCAGCCTGACCCCAGGGAGTGACGGGGTGACGTCCACCGGACGTCTTGCCCTCACCACCACCGTGCGGGTGGTCGACCGGGTTCATGGCGACACCACGAACCGTCGGGCGAACGCCCTTCCAGCGCTTGCGGCCGGCCTTGCCCCAGTTGATGTTCGACTGCTCGGCGTTGCCGACCTCGCCGATGGTCGCGCGGCAGCGCGCATCGACGTTGCGGATCTCGCCCGAGGGCAGACGCAGCTGGGCGTAGGGGCCGTCCTTCGCGACCAGACGCACGCTGGCGCCGGCCGAGCGAGCCATCTTCGCGCCGCCGCCGGGACGGAGCTCGATGGCGTGGATGACCGTACCGGTCGGGATGTTGCGCAGCGGCAGGTTGTTGCCGGGCTTGATGTCGGCGCCGGCACCCGACTCGACGATGTCGCCCTGCTGGAGCTTGTTCGGGGCGATGATGTAGCGCTTCTCGCCGTCGAAGTAGTGCAGCAGCGCGATGCGCGCGGTGCGGTTGGGGTCGTACTCGATGTGAGCGACCTTGGCGTTGACGCCGTCCTTGTCGTTGCGACGGAAGTCGATCACGCGGTACTGGCGCTTGTGGCCACCACCGATGTGACGCGTCGTGATGCGGCCCTGGTTGTTACGGCCACCGGTCTTGGCGATCGGGCGGAGGAGCGACTTCTCGGGCGTCGATCGGGTGATCTCGGCGAAGTCGGCCACCGACGAACCGCGGCGACCCGGGGTCGTGGGCTTGTACTTGCGAATAGCCATGTTCGTTGTCCTCTATCCCGACCGTCAGCCGACTGCCGTGAAGATGTCGATGGTGCCCGACTTCAGGGTGACGATGGCGCGCTTGGTGTCCTTGCGCTTGCCGGTGCCGAAGCGGGTGCGACGGGACTTGCCCGCGCGGTTGAGCGTGTTGACCGCTGCGACCTTGACGCCGAAGATCTTCTCGATCGCGAGCTTGATCTCGGTCTTCGACGCACGGGGGTCCACGAGGAACGTGTACTTGCCCTCGTCGATGAGCCCGTAGCTCTTCTCGGAGACGACCGGCTTCAGGATGATGTCGCGCGGGTCCTTGTTGACGGCGGTCATGCCGAGACCTCCTCGGTGGCGCCGGCCTTGGACGCGACGAACGCGTCGTAGGCGGCCTTGGTGAAGACGAGGTCGTCCGAGACGAGCACGTCGTAGGCGTTGAGCTGGTCGAACGTCAGCACGTGGACGTACGCGAGGTTGCGCACGCTCTTGACGGTGATCTCGTCACCGCGCTCGATGACCACGAGGACGTTCTTCGTGGCGCCGAGGCCGGTCAGAACCGCCGCGGCAGCCTTGGTCGAGGGCGTGCCCTCGACACCGAACGAGTCGACGATGTGCAGACGCTGGCCGCGAGCACGGTCGCTGAGCGCTCCGAGGAGTGCGGCGGCGACCATCTTCTTGGGGGTGCGCTGCGAGTAGTTGCGCGGCTTGGGGCCGTGCACGATGCCACCACCGGTCATGTGCGGCGCGCGGATCGAGCCCTGACGGGCGTTACCCGTGCCCTTCTGCTTGAAGGGCTTGCGGCCGGCGCCCGAGACCTCACCGCGACGCTTGGTCGAGTGGGTGCCCTGGCGAGCCGCCGCGAGCTGCGCGACGACGACCTGGTGGATGAGGGGAACGTTGGTCTTGACGTCGAAGAGCGCGGCGGGCAGCTCCACGGAGCCGGCCTTCTTGCCGGAGGCGCTCCGGACGTCGAGCGCGAGAGTCGAGTCAGCCATGATCAGGCACCCTTCACAGCGTTGCGGACGTAGACGATGCGGCCGCGTGCACCGGGGACGGCGCCCTTGACGAGCAGCAGACCCTTCTCGGCGTCGACGGCGTGCACCGTGAGGTTGAGGACGGTCACGCGCTCGCCACCCATGCGGCCGGCCATGCGCATGCCCTTGAAGACGCGGCTGGGCGTCGACGAGGCACCGATGGAACCGGGCTTGCGGTGGTTGCGGTGCGCACCGTGCGAGGCCGAGACGCCCTTGAAGTTGTGGCGCTTCATGACACCCGCGGTGCCCTTGCCCTTGCTGGTGCCGACGACGTCGACCAGCTGACCGGCCTCGAACGTGTCACCGGCGGTGAGCTCCTGACCGAGTGAGTAGTCAGCGGCATCCGCCGTGCGCACCTCGGTGAGGTGGCGACGGGGGGTCACGCCGGCGGCCTCGAAGTGGGCCGTGAGGGGCTTGTTGACCTTGCGGGGGTCGATCTGGCCGGCAGCGATCTGGACGGCCGAGTAGCCGTCCTTCTCGGGCGTACGGACCTGGGTGACCACGTTCGGCGCGATCTCGATGACCGTGACGGGGACGAGCTTGCCCTGCTCGTTCCAGACCTGGGTCATGCCGAGCTTGGTGCCGAGGAGGCCCTTGGAAACCTTGGAGTTGATGTCAGCCATGTCGAACCTCAGAGCTTGATCTCGATGTTGACGTCGGCCGGGAGGTCGAGTCGCATGAGCGAGTCGACAGCCTTGGGCGTCGGGTCGACGATGTCGATCAGACGCTTGTGGGTGCGCATCTCGAAGTGCTCGCGGCTGTCCTTGTACTTGTGGGGCGACCGGATGACGCACACGACGTTCTTCTCGGTCGGCAGCGGCACGGGTCCGACGACAGTCGCGCCCGCACGGGTCACGGTGTCGACGATCTTGCGTGCCGAGGTGTCGATGACCTCGTGGTCGTACGACTTCAGGCGAATGCGGATCTTCTGTCCCGCCATTTGTCTGCTCACTCTCTTTATCGCGTCTTACGTCTCGCTGGTCGCGAGCGCATTGGACGCCCGGTGGCGCGGTCTGCGCCGGGCACTTCTCACCGCCGGGGCGGTGATGCTGCACCACTGTTCTGATGTCAAACCCGCGGGTCTCCCTGCGGTTCCGCACCGTGCGCGCACGCGCGCATCCTGTCTCCAGGTCGGTGTGGGGTTCGATGTTCATCTGCCCGCGGCCTAGGACTCTGCGCTTCGCGCCGCCTATGCACTGTCGTGACAGTGATCCGGGATGCTGGGCACCCGTCGGAATGTGGAACCTGAATAGTCTACGTGCCGCCCGGGCGTGTCGCAAACCCGGGCGTGTCGCGATATCCGCCCTGCGTCCCGCACCGTGGCGGCGGGCCGCCGAGCACGCACCCTCCCCGCGAACACGCACCTTCTATGGTGCACCCTC
The DNA here is from genome assembly GCF_053345465.1 of Microbacterium sp. M4A5_1d. NCBI lineage: Bacteria > Bacillati > Actinomycetota > Actinomycetes > Micrococcales > Microbacteriaceae > Microbacterium > Microbacterium sp. M4A5_1d. The sequence goes on along the minus strand of NZ_JBKFAD010000002.1, from coordinate 560,407 downwards.
GCGGCGACGGTGCGTCCTCGGAGCGACGGATCGCGCTCAACGCAGGAGACCGTGGGCGCGGAGGAACGCGGCGAACGTCGGGCGGGATGCCAGGCGCTCCCAGCCCCAGCGCACCGGGGTCCAGCCGGTCGCCGCGACGACGCGGCTCTCGCGCTCGCGCTGGGCGCGCAACACGTCGCGGGGCGAGCGTCCGGCCGTCAACGCCGGGTCGAGGTACTTGCCGTCGCCGTCGAACTCACCGAACCTCCGCAGCCGAGGCCACGCGAAGTCGAGGAACGCCCACTGCCCATCGCCGATCGCGACGGGATGCTGGAGCACCGGTTCCGCAGCGCCCAGCTGCAGCATCCACAGCCGGCTGATGCTCTCGCCCGGCAGCTGTGCCCGCCCGTCGGCGATCGAGGCGACGAACCGCGCACTGCGGATGCCGCGGGCACCGGGCGCCTGCTCGATGCGAGCAGTCACATCGGCGACGAGCGCTGCGGCGGCGGCGGGGTCGTAGGCGCCGTTGCCGCGCCACGCCGCCGCTCGCAGCGCCGCGTCCATCGCTGCCGTCGCGGTCTCGGCACTCTCGGCGCAGAGCACGTCGAACAGCGTGCGCGCGAGGTTCGTCGCCTGCAACGCACCGATGCGCGAGACGTCGGCGTCCGCGACCTCGTGCCGGTGGCGCACGACGTCGCTGCGACTCGGCGCGGGCGCCGGACCGAGCGCGAGCGTATGCACCCGGGAAACGTCGCCTCGGTGGACCGGCAGTCCGTGCAGCGCGGCCGCCGTCGTGTGCGAGAAGACCGGCTCGCGGGTCGCGACAGCGGCGAGGGCGTGCGCGCGCAGCCGCATCCGCTCCTCCGGTCGCGCGGCCGCCCAGCGCGCCGCCGCGACGTAGACGCCCCGCCGGACGCGCACGAGCTCTCCGTCACCGACGGCCCGTTCGAGCGTGGACGTCTCGCCGCGACGGCGCGCATCGCACCGGAAGATGAGGTCAGCGTATTCGGTCACTCCCCCACGATGCCGCCCGCGCCGCCCCCGCATCCGCGCCCCCCCCTGCTCCCCGTGCGCACTCCCGCCCCCGCCCGTCCTGGGGAGGAACCACCGCCCCGAACGCGAGAACGCACCGACCCCGCGACCACGCACCGTTCACGGTGCGCTCTCGCGGAGGCGGTGCGTTCTCGGCGCTCGGCCTACTGGTTGCCGATGTTCTTGTCGACGTTCTCGCGGACCTCGTCGACCTTGCCATGGTGCTGCTCCGGGACGACCTTCTTCACGGCATCCGCCGCACCCTGGAGGAACTTGTCGCTGACCTCCTCGGCCTTCTCGCTCTTGAGCGCTTCCTCGATCTTGTCGCGGTTCTGTTCGAACATCTGCTTGCCCTTGTTGATGATGTCGTCGACGCCCATGATCGTCCTTTCGTCGGGTCGTATCCCGCTATGAGAGCGCGTGGCGGCACACAACGTCAACAGCTTGCGGAAACGACGAAACCCCCCGGACCCGAAGGTCCGAGGGGTTCCACGAAGGAAGTCGCGAGACTTACTTGATGATCTTGGTCACCGTGCCGGCGCCGACGGTGCGGCCACCCTCACGGATCGCGAAGCCGAGGCCCTCTTCCATGGCGATCGGCTGGATGAGCTCGACCGACATGTCGGTGGTGTCACCGGGCATGACCATCTCGGTGCCCTCGGGCAGCGAGATGACGCCGGTGACGTCCGTGGTGCGGAAGTAGAACTGCGGGCGGTAGTTCGTGTAGAAGGGGTTGTGACGGCCACCCTCCTCCTTCGAGAGGATGTAGGCAGTGCCCTCGAAGTTGGTGTGCGGGGTAACCGAACCCGGCTTCACGACGACCTGGCCACGCTCGACGTCGTCACGCTTGGTGCCGCGGAGGAGCAGACCACAGTTCTCGCCGGCCCAGGCCTCGTCGAGCTGCTTGTGGAACATCTCGATACCGGTGACCGTGGTCTTCTGCGTCGGGCGGATGCCGACGATCTCGACCTCGGAGTTGATGGCGAGGGTGCCGCGCTCGGCGCGGCCCGTGACGACGGTTCCACGACCGGTGATCGTGAAGACGTCCTCGACGGGCATGAGGAACGGCTTGTCCTTGTCACGCACCGGGTCGGGGATCGACTCGTCGACGGCGTCCATGAGCTCGACGATCGCGTTGACCCACTTCTCGTCGCCCTCGAGAGCCTTCAGGCCCGAGACGCGGACGACAGGAGCGTTGTCGCCGTCGAAGTCCTGCGACGACAGGAGCTCGCGAACCTCGAGCTCGACGAGCTCCAGGATCTCCTCGTCGTCGACCATGTCCGACTTGTTGAGCGCGACCAGCAGGTAGGGAACGCCGACCTGCTTGGCGAGCAGGACGTGCTCGCGGGTCTGAGCCATCGGGCCGTCGGTGGCGGCGACCACGAGGATCGCGCCGTCCATCTGAGCGGCACCGGTGATCATGTTCTTGATGTAGTCAGCGTGACCCGGGGCGTCGACGTGAGCGTAGTGACGCTTGGGGGTCTCGTACTCGACGTGCGAGATGTTGATCGTGATACCACGCTGACGCTCTTCGGGCGCCGAGTCGATGGACGCGAAGTCACGCTGCACGTTGGTGGCCGACGGGTACTTGTCGGCGAGCACCTTCGAGATCGCCGCGGTGAGCGTCGTCTTGCCGTGGTCGACGTGACCGATGGTTCCGATGTTGACGTGCGGCTTGGTCCGCTCGAACTTGGCCTTAGCCACTGGGTCCTCCTCAGGACTGTCGTTGTAGATCTCCGGGCGCTGGATTGCGACCGGTTCTCTACGGGGATGTTTTCACTCTAGTAGAGAGGTCGATATTCAGTTTGAGTGGATGCCGGGAGCCTGGGCCCCCGGCATCCCGAGGGCTTACTCGCCCTTGTTCTTCTGGACGATCTCGTCGGCCACCGCGCGCGGGACCTCGGAGTAGCTGTCGAACTCCATCGAGTAGACCGCGCGGCCCGAAGTCTTCGAGCGCAGGTCGCCGATGTAGCCGAACATCTCCGACAGGGGGACGAGAGCGCGGACGATCTTGATGCCCGAGCCGTCCTCCATCGACTGGATCTGGCCACGACGCGAGTTCAGGTCGCCGATGACGTCGCCCATGTACTCCTCGGGCGTACGCACCTCGACAGCCATCAAGGGCTCGAGGATGACCGGGTTGGCCTTGCGCAGCGCCTCCTTGAAGCCCATCGAGCCGGCGATCTTGAACGCCATCTCGGACGAGTCGACGTCGTGCGACGCGCCGTCGATGAGGATCGCCTTGACACCCACGATGGGGTAGCCGGCGAGCACGCCGACGTTCATCGCGTCCTGGAAGCCCTGGTTGGTCGGCTCGATGTACTCGCGCGGGATGCGGCCACCGGTGACCTTGTTCTCGAACTCGTACGTCTTGTCGGCCGTGACCTCGAGCGGCTCGATCGCGAACTGGATCTTCGCGAACTGACCCGAACCACCGGTCTGCTTCTTGTGGGTGTAGTCGTGACGCTCGACGGCCTTCTTGATCGTCTCGCGGTACGCGACCTGCGGCTTGCCGACGTTCGCCTCGACGCGGAACTCGCGCTTCATGCGGTCGACGAGGATGTCGAGGTGCAGCTCGCCCATGCCCTTGATGACGGTCTGACCCGTCTCGGGGTTGAGCTCGGTGCGGAACGTCGGGTCCTCTTCGGCGAGCTTCTGGATGGCGACGCCCAGCTTCTCCTGGTCGGCCTTGGTCTTCGGCTCGATCGCGACCTCGATGACGGGCTCGGGGAACGTCATCGACTCGAGGACGACGGGCTCGGCCGGGTCGGCGAGGGTGTCACCGGTGGTGGTGTCCTTCAGGCCGATGACGGCGTAGATGTTGCCCGCGGTGAGCGAGTCGACCGGGTTCTCCTTGTTGGCGTGCATCTGGAAGATCTTCCCGATGCGCTCCTTCTTGCCCTTGGTCGAGTTGATGACCTGCGCACCCGAGTCGAGGTGACCCGAGTAGACGCGGACGTAGGTGAGGCGACCGAAGAACGGGTGCACCGCGACCTTGAAGGCCAGCGCGGCGAACGGGTCGTTGGCGTCGGGGTGACGCTCGATGATCTTCTCTTCGTCCTTCGGGTCGTGCGCCTCGATGGCGGGCACGTCGAGGGGCGACGGGAGGAAGTCGACGACCGCGTCGAGCATGGGCTGCACACCGCGGTTCTTGAACGCGGAGCCGCAGAGCACCGGGTACAGCTCGCCGGCGACGGTGAGCTTGCGGATGGCGCCCTTGATCTCGGCGACGCTGAGCTCCTCGCCACCGAAGAACTTCTCGAGCAGCGCGTCGTCGGACTCGGCGACGGTCTCGAGGAGGCGCTGACGGTACTCGGCGGCCTTGTCGGCGAGGTCGGCCGGGATCTCCTGGATCTCGTACTTCGCGCCCATGGTCACGTCACCCTTGGCGTCGCCGGGCCAGACCAGCGCGCGCATCTCGACGAGGTCGATGACGCCCACGAAGTCGTTCTCGGCGCCGATCGGGAGCTGCAGCACGAGCGGCTTGGCGCCCAGGCGGCTGACGATGGTGTCGACGGTGAAGTAGAAGTCGGCGCCCAGCTTGTCCATCTTGTTGACGAAGCAGATGCGCGGGACGTCGTACTTGTCGGCCTGACGCCAGACGGTCTCGGACTGGGGCTCGACGCCCTCCTTGCCGTCGAAGACCGCCACCGCGCCGTCGAGGACGCGCAGCGAACGCTCGACCTCGACCGTGAAGTCGACGTGGCCGGGGGTGTCGATGATGTTGATCTGGTTCTTGTTCCAGAAGCAGGTCACGGCGGCAGACGTGATCGTGATGCCGCGCTCCTTCTCCTGCTCCATCCAGTCGGTGGTCGAGGCGCCGTCGTGCGTCTCGCCGAGCTTGTGGTTGACGCCCGTGTAGAACAGGATGCGCTCGGTCGTCGTCGTCTTGCCGGCATCGATGTGCGCCATGATGCCGATATTGCGGACCTTGTTGAGGTCGGTGAGCACTTCTTGTGCCACGGGCTGTTCCTTACGTTTGGTCGGGAGCGCCGGCCGGGGAGGTTTCCCCGGCCGGCGCCGAGAAGCTGTTTACCAGCGGTAGTGCGCGAAGGCGCGGTTCGACTCGGCCATCTTGTGGGTGTCTTCGCGGCGCTTGACCGCGGCACCGAGGCCGTTCGAGGCGTCGAGGATCTCGTTCTGCAGGCGCTCGGTCATCGTCTTCTCACGACGGCCCTTGGCGTACGAGACGAGCCAGCGCAGCGCGAGCGTGTTCGCGCGGTGCGGCTTGACCTCGACGGGCACCTGGTAGGTCGAGCCACCGACGCGGCGGCTCTTGACCTCGAGGGTCGGACGGACGTTGTCGAGCGCCTTCTTCAGCGTCGCGACGGCGTCCTGGCCGTTCTTGGCCTCGACACCCTTGAGGGCGGTGTAGACGATCGACTCGGCGATCGACTTCTTGCCGTCGACGAGGATCTTGTTGACGAGCTGCGTGACGATCGGAGCACCGTAGACCGGGTCGTTGACGACGACGCGGCGGGGTGCGGGTCCCTTACGAGGCATCTAACTCAACCCTTCTTCGCGCCGTAGCGGCTGCGAGCCTGCTTACGGTTCTTGACGGCCTGGGTGTCGAGCGCACCGCGGACGATCTTGTAGCGGACACCGGGGAGGTCCTTCACACGACCGCCGCGGACGAGCACGAGCGAGTGCTCCTGCAGGTTGTGGCCCTCGCCGGGGATGTAGGCGGTGACCTCGGTGCCGTTGCGGAGCTTGACACGGGCGACCTTGCGCATGGCCGAGTTCGGCTTCTTGGGCGTGGTCGTGTACACGCGGGTGCAGACACCCGCCTGCTGGGGGTTCGCCTTCAGAGCGGGCGCCTTGGTCTTGGTGACCTTCGGCGAGCGACCCTTGCGAACCAACTGCTGAATGGTTGGCACGTTCTCTCCTTGTAGTGCTGCACGGTGACAGCGTCGTGGTTTCACCACAGATCCACCGGCGCGTCACGAATGCTGCGTTTTCGAAGGGTGGATATGCCGTGGGGGCGTCCTGTTCGCAGAACGATCCCGATTCGCGTGCTCCGCTTCGACCTGATCATCGGACCGAGGCACGACGCAGGGCGCGCACGAGCGCACACCCGATCAATGATACGCCTCTCCGGCGAGGCGGGCAAACGCCGATGCGAGCCGGTGGTATCGGCGTCAGGCTCCGGGCCGTTCGATGCGCAGTTCGGCGTCGCCGAGGAGGAAGCGCTCGCCCGCCGGCGCGTCCGACCCGGGCTCGAGCTCGATCTCGGTGCCGAGGAAGTTCGTCAGCACGACGCCGTTCGTCGAGTGCAGGTCGGTGATGTGCCACAGCCCCGAGCGCAGTTCGAGACGGGCGTGCGTCTTGGAGACGGTGCGCGTGCGGTCCTCGATGGCCACGAGCTGGGCACGCGGGTAGGCGGGGTCGGGCGCGGGCTGACGCCCGACGATCGCGACGTCACCGGTGAGCGGTGCGATCTCCCCGTCGGGCAGCACCAACTGCCAGTACACCCGGCGCCGAGCGACGACGACGGTGTGGTCGATGTCGCCGTCGTCGGAGACCTCGGCGCGGCGCAGCTGGGCGGGGACCGCCGCTTCGGCCGTCCGCGGAGCCCCCGCCGCCGGAGCGCTCGCGACCGCGGAGACCTCGTCGGACAGCTCCGGGAACTCGTCGGGCGTGCGCGCGAAGGCGCGGCGGGCGATCGGCGTCGCCGAGACGGCATCCCAGGTGCGGCGACCCGCCCCGAAGCCGGACGCGGAGTCGGGGTCGGCGAACGACGGGACCACACCGGGACGATCGGATGCCGCCCGCGACGGGAACGGCGACGGCGAGATCGCCGAGACGTCGTCGATCTCGGACGGCCAGCGCGCGTCGTCGGATCCGTCTTCGTCGGCGTCCGCGTCGCGGATGGCGGCATCCTCATCGGGCCGCGTCTCGACCTGCGGGGCGGGTTCGCGCAGGATCGGCTCGCGCGCCTCTCTCGGGGCCGGCTCCGAGAACGCGGGCCGGGCCTCGGGCTGCGCCGGGGCGTCGTCGGGCTGCTGCTCAGGAGAGGATGCCGCGGCGGGCTCGGCGGCCACGGGTTCCGGCTCGACCGGGTGAACGTCCGGAGCGGCCGGCTCGGCGGCGGGCTCGGTCGCCGACCGGCTGCGATCGGGTGCCGGCGCGGAAACGTCGGGGGTGGACGCGGCGGGGGTGGACGCGGCGGGGGCGAACGGCGACGGCGGCGCCCACGGCGACGGCTGCAGGTCGGTCGGCGCCTCTTCGCGCTCGGGTACGGCGGCCGCATCGGCCTCACCGCTGGCGGCATGCGGCTCGGGGCTGAAGTGACGTGCCGACAGGGTCGGGCTCGCCAGCGTCGGGGGCGCCGCCGGCTCGGGAGAGCGGGCCGGGCGGAACTGCGGGTCGCGCTGCGGCTCCGACTCGGACAGCGGCGGGGTGAAGACCCACGGCGGCGCCGTGACCTCGGCGGCCTGCTCGCCCCGCCAGCGGGCGGGACCGAGACCGAGGATGCTGGCCCACACGACGAAGAGCAGTGCGGCGAGCACCGTCATGCCGGGACCGGCGCCGAAGCCGCGGCCGATGCGGTGCGCCGCCATCACCAGCAGCACGTACACCGCGAGCGGCCCGAGCACCGGGACGAGGCCGATGAGGACGAGCCACGGGCTGAAGCCGCCGATGCGCAGCACCACCGCGATGTTCAGCAGCGGCACCCACCCCTGCCACGGCTCCTCGTCGGTCTTGCGGAAGAGCCCGGCCAGCGCCAGCGCCGTCCAGACATAGAGGACCGCACCCAGCACCGTCGAGAGGACGACGAGCAGGATGAGGAGCGATTCGTTGCCGGAGGTGGTCATCGCATCCCACGATAGGGCCCGCGACGCCCCGTCACCGCCGTCACGGTTCACCACCCCGCTCCGCGCCGGGCTCGAAGGGCGCATCGAGCGACCGCGTGAGCTCGGCGAGCATCGCCTCGATCTGGGGCTCGACATGCTGGGCGACGGCGGCCTGCACGCGCAGCCGGTGGTGCAGCAGCACCGCGCAGACCTCGCGCCCGATCATGTTGGCGTAGTCGTCGGCGAGACCGACCTCCTGCCGCAGGGCGGCTTTCGCCTCGCTGCTGAGCGGCGGCAGTTCGGGCACGGCGTCGTCGGACTCCTGCGCGAGGCCGGAGATGGTGAAGAGGAACGGCGCCCCGGCCACCGGTTCCGGATCGAGCGGCAGGCCGTCGAACTCGGGCTCGAGCCCTTCGGAGGGCCGGTACGTACGCGCGCGGTTGCGTGCGGCCTGCTGGTCGAGCTCGGCCTGCAGCATCGGCAGGTTGCGCGAGGTGTACTCGGCGACGGCGGCATCCACGATCGCCTTCATGCGTGTGGAGAGTCCGTGCTGCACGCCGTGCGGGACGTCCGACCCGAGACCCACCGCCGAGAGCACCGGCGAACCGATGCAGCGACGGCAGGGAGCGATGCGCCCTCGGTGCGTCGCGGGCTGCCAGCGCGGCAGCCATCGCAGCCAGGCATCCACCGCCTGGCTGACCTGGGTCTCGAGCGACCGCTCCACGGGCCTATTGTGACCGATCCGAGCCGGTCGGTCCGGGATTTCGCGTCATTCGTCCTCGTCGCGTTCCCAGGCCCACCGTGGCGGCGTCGCGCGCGTGCGGACCAGCGCGACGGCCGTCCAGCCCGAGATCGCCGCCGCGGCGACGAGGAGCACGCCGAACCAGGAGACCGCGAAACCGCCGGCCGCGGCCAGGGCTCGCGCCGCGTCGACCCCGACGAGCAGCGCGGCCACGACCATGCCGGCGAGGTACGACAGCAGCGCGACGATGCCCACCGGAACCGAGATCGCGTACGAGGGGCGCGGCACCCGCAGCACGGTGGCCAGCGTGGCAGCGATCGCGATGACCGCGGCGCCGAAGCCGACGGCGCCCGGGATCGGCCCGAGACCGCGGACGGCGACGACGTCCTGGCCGGTCACCAGGCTCAGGATGCCGAGGCCGCAGATGGCGAGCGCCCCGAAGCCCACGACCGCGAATGCGGTGGCGAGCCCGGGGCGCATCCCGCCGGAGGGGGTGGACATCAGTAGCGGTGCAGCTGAGGCCCCGCCTCGAGGGTGCGCTCGTACTCGCGCTGCGCCTCGGCGTTGAGCTCGGTGACTCGGCGTCCGCGGGCGGCGACCCACGCGCCGAACCAGATCGTCAGCTCGCGACCCGCGACCAGAGCGACGAGTGCGAGCGGCGCGAACGCCTGCTCTCCGACGATGGTCAGGGCCTGGCTCGGGGCGATCGTCCAGAACGGCGCCTGGAAGAGCTGTCCGGCGATGTGCCCCGCGTATGACGCGAGGCCCACGAGGAGTCCGAGGAGGACCCACAGGCCCCAGCGGCCGCGGTTGATGAACGCGCCCAGGATCCAGAAGGCGAGGAAGAACACCACGACGGGAACCCAGAACCACCACGAGGTGGCGGCTGCGAGGGCCTGATCGCCGATGTTGGCCGTCGTCACCTCGCCGCGTACGGCGTCGATGCCCAGGGCCGCGCCGAGGTAGATCAGCGCGAAGGCGATGGCCGCCAGGAGGCCGATGGCGCCGGCCGCTCCACGGTTGCCCCGCGGAGTCGGCGCCTCGGGGGCCTGGACGAAGATCGGCTGCGGGCTCGGGGCCGCAGCCGCCGGCGTCTCGGCGACGGGCTCGCTCGCGCTCACGGTGCGCGTGGCGCCGGCGTCGGTGTCATCGGCACGGTAGGCGCGCGTGGCGGTGTCGCTCGCGGCTGCTCCGCCCGCGGCGGTCGTAGCGGCGGCGGCGCCTGCTGCCCCGCCCGCGGCGGCATCCCGGTCAGTCGTCGCCGCAGCATCCGCCTCGGCGTCGCGCGGGGTGTCCCACTCGCTCGGCGAGTTCCACGCATCGTCCGACGATGAGCCGACGGTGTCGGTGCGCTCGTCGCGCGCTGCGGCGGCATCGATCCGAGCGGCATCCGCGTCGGAGGTCGCTCCGTCGGCGACGGGTCGGTCGGTCGAGGCGTCGGCGCTCGCGGACCGCTCGGGGAGAGTTCCGGAACCGGCGTAGGCGGCATCCCAGTCGTCGGCCGAGACCGCATCGCGCGACGCCTCGGCGTCGGCGAGCCCGGCCCGGGCGCTGCCCACGACGTCGTCCACCGGCTTCGGCTCTTCGACCGGCTCGCCGTACTTGGGGTCGCTCATGCGATGTGCTCCTCACGCGGTGGCCGGTGCCGCCGCAGAGGCGAGGATATCCCGGCGATGCGGGCGTGCCGCGCAGGCGTGCCGACGTGTCTGCGCACCCGTGCGTGCGGGCGGACGTATCGTCGTGCCATGACCTCGCGCGCCCTTCCCCGCCTCGCGCCGGCCGCTCTCCTCATCGCGGCCGCACTGCTCGCGGGATGCGCCCCGGAACCGGGGACCGCCGCCGGGCCGGCACCCGATACGAGCGCGTCCGCAGATGCCCCCAGCCCGACCCCGGCCATGACGGTCTCCGCCGAAGCGGGCGGCCCGCCGCCGACGGCATCCGGCTCTGTCGTCTCGACGACGGTCCTCCCCCGCGACTGCGCCGGCATCCTGGGCGCCCCCGCACGCGCCGCGCTCGCGTCGGTGCCGCTGAACGACGCGGCCTTCGGTGAGAGCGGGTCGCTTCCGGACGGGTCGCTGCGCTGCGTCTGGGCCGACCCGGCCGCCGACACCGCGAAGATCGAGACCACGATCGCCTACGCCGAGCGCAACCCGGTGATCGACTTCTTCAACGAGCTCACCGAGATCGGGTTCACCTGCTACGAGCCGGCGGGCGGCGTGCGCTGCGAGAAGACCTGGCAGAACGCGCGCTACCCCGTCACCGACGGACGGACGCTCTTCTTCCGCGACGGCGTGCTCATCGACACCCAGTTCTCGCACCTCGCCCCCGAGGGGTACACGACCGGCATCATCGCCTCGGTGTGGCCGGCGGGGGCGCCCACACCCGCTCCCTGAGGGGTCGCACGACCCGGGGCGACCGGGCGCGCAACGAGGTCAATCGCCCGACGTGAAGACCGCGTTTCCGACCCGGCTGGCGTACTGCTCGGGATGCCACGCCGACTGCGACGTCGACACCCAGCGCCCTCCCCCTGCCTCGATCGTCTCGACGAGGTCGCCGGCGGTGCGCGAGCAGAGCGTGCGCGCGCCGCGCTCGTCGCACGTGAAGCCCTGAGCGGGCAGCGCGGATGCCGCGATCGAACCGGCATCCGTCCCCACCGCTCCGACCGTGGTCGAGATCGACCCCGCGTCGGAGGTCCAGCTGCAGGTGAAGCGCACCTCGGGCGCGAGCGCCTCGACGAGGGCCACGGCGGTCGACACGGGGGCGTCCTGCGACTGCTCGAGCTTCGCGCCGGGGGCGTACTGGAGGGTCACCCAGAGCGCCTCGGGGTACAGATCCCGACACTCCTGCGGGCCGTCCGCCGCAGCGGCCTCACCGCCGGCGCCCGCTCCGCTGCCGCCGAGCAGTCCCATGCCCGTCGACACGAGCGGCACGGTCAGCACTGCCAGCACCCCAATGACGCCCGCGCAGAGGACCCCGACGATCCACGCGAAGACGACATTCCGACCACCGATCCGTGCCACGTCTCCACGCTAATCCGGCGGGCAGCGCTCTCGCCCACCGACACGACGAAGGGCCCCGGGACATGCCCGGGGCCCTTCGCGAGATCAGCGATCGATCAGTTGTAGCTGGTGAAGTCGCCGTCGGTGGAGAAGCTGTCGAAGTCGACGTAGCTCAGGTCGGCGTCGCTGTACGCACCGTCCGACGCGAAGATGCGGTTGGGGTACCGCTCGCTCTTCGCCTCCTCCGTCGCCTCGACGGCCACATTGCGGTACTTCGCAAGGCCCGTTCCGGCGGGGATGAGCTTTCCGATGATGACGTTCTCCTTGAGGCCGACGAGCGGGTCGCTCTTGCCCTCCATGGCCGCCTGCGTGAGGACGCGGGTGGTCTCCTGGAACGACGCGGCCGACAGCCACGATTCGGTCGCGAGCGACGCCTTCGTGATACCCATCAGCTCGGGGCGGCCCGACGCGGGACGCTTGCCCTCGGCCACGGCCTCGCGGTTGATCTGCTGGTACTTCTTGAAGTCCACCAGCTCACCCGGGAGCAGCGTCGTGTCGGCGTGGTCGACCACGGTGACCTTCCGCAGCATCTGACGGACGATGACCTCGATGTGCTTGTCGTGGATCGGCACACCCTGCGAGCGGTAGACGCCCTGCACGCCGCCGACGAGGTACTTCTGCACCTCGCGGGCACCCTGCACGCGCATGATGTCCTTCGGGTCGAGCGTGCCCACCTGCAGCGGGTCGCCGACCTCGACGTGCTGCCCGTCCTCGACGAGGAGCGTCGCACGCTTCAGCACCGGGTAGACGAAGGGCTCGTCGCCGTTGTCGGGCGTGATGATGACCTTCTTGGCCTTCTCGGTCTCGTCGATCGTGATGCGGCCGCTGGCCTCCGCGATCGGCGACGCACCCTTGGGGGTACGGGCCTCGAAGAGCTCCTGCACGCGGGGCAGACCCTGCGTGATGTCGTCGGCCGAGGCCGAACCACCGGTGTGGAAGGTACGCATCGTCAGCTGGGTACCGGGCTCACCGATCGACTGGGCGGCGATGATGCCGACCGCCTCGCCGATGTCGACGATCTTGCCGGTGGCCAGCGAACGGCCGTAGCACTTCGCGCAGACACCCACGGCCGAGTCGCAGGTCAGGACCGAGCGGACCTTGATGGAGGTCACCCCGCCCTCGACGAGCTTGTTGATCAGCACGTCGCCCACGTCGTCACCGGCTGCGGCCAGCACCTCGCCCGAGGGCGAGACAGCGTCTGCGGCGAGGGTACGGGCGAACACCGAGTTCTCGACGTTGGCGTCCTTGATGAGGGCGCCGTCGGCACCGGGTGCGGCGATCGGGAGCTCGAGGCCCTTCGACGTGCCGCAGTCGTCCTCGCGGATGATGACGTCCTGCGAGACGTCCACCAGACGACGGGTCAGGTAACCCGAGTCGGCGGTTCGCAGAGCGGTGTCGGCCAGACCCTTACGGGCACCGTGCGTCGCGGTGAAGTACTCCGCCACCGACAGCCCCTCGCGGTACGAGGAGATGATCGGACGCGGCATGATCTCACCCTTGGTGTTGTTGACCAGGCCTCGGATACCGGCGATGTTACGGATCTGCAGCCAGTTACCACGTGCGCCCGACGAGACCATGCGGTTGATGGTGTTCTCGGCGGGGAAGTTCGCCTTCATGGCGGCCTGGACCTCGTCGGTCGCCTCGGTCCAGATCTTGATCTGCTCCTGACGACGCTCGGCGTCGGTCACGAGACCCTTCTCGAACTGGCCCTGGACCTTCGAGGCGAGCTTCTCGTACTTCGAGATGATCTCGGCCTTGTTCGGCGGCGTCAGGACGTCGCTGAGCGCCACCGTGACGCCCGAGCGGGTCGCCCAGTGGAAGCCGGCGTCCTTGATCCGGTCGAGGGATGCCGCGACCTCGGTCTTGGGGTACTCCTCGGCCAGCTTGTTGACGATCTGCGACAGCTTGCCCTTGTCGGCCTGCTCGCGGACGAACGGGTAGCCCTTGGGCAGGGTGTCGTTGAAGATCGCCTGTCCGAGCGACGCGTCGACCAGACCGTGGCGCTCGTAGCCCTCGGGGGCGTCGCCCTCGAGGAACGCGAGACCCGGGATGCGGATGCGGACCTTGGCCTGCAGGTCGAGGGTGCCCTCGTCCTTCGCCAGGATCGCCTCGCCGACCGAGCCGAACACGCGGCCCTCGCCCTTGGCACCCTCGATGACCGTGGTCAGGTGGTGCAGACCGATGATCATGTCCTGCGAGGGCAGGGTGACCGGACGGCCGTCCGAGGGCTTGAGGATGTTGTTCGACGCGAGCATCAGGATGCGGGCCTCGGCCTGCGCCTCGACCGAGAGCGGCAGGTGGACGGCCATCTGGTCACCGTCGAAGTCCGCGTTGAACGCGGCGCAGACGAGCGGGTGCAGCTGGATCGCCTTGCCCTCGACGAGCTGGGGCTCGAAGGCCTGGATGCCCAGGCGGTGCAGGGTGGGTGCACGGTTGAGCAGCACGGGACGCTCGCGGATGATCTCCTCGAGCACGTCCCAGACCTCGGGACGCGTGCGCTCGACGGCACGCTTGGCCGCCTTGATGTTCTGCGAGTGGCCGAGGTCGATCAGGCGCTTGATGACGAACGGCTTGAAGAGCTCGAGGGCCATCTGCTTGGGCAGACCGCACTGGTGCAGCTTCAGCTGGGGTCCGACGATGATGACCGAACGACCCGAGTAGTCGACGCGCTTTCCGAGCAGGTTCTGACGGAAACGTCCCTGCTTGCCCTTGAGCATGTCGGACAGCGACTTCAGCGCACGGTTGCCGGTTCCGGTGACGGGGCGACCACGGCGGCCGTTGTCGAAGAGCGCGTCGACGGCCTCCTGCAGCATCCGCTTCTCGTTGTTGACGATGATCTCGGGAGCCCCGAGGTCGATCAGACGACGCAGACGGTTGTTGCGGTTGATCACGCGGCGGTACAGGTCGTTGAGGTCGGAGGTCGCGAAGCGGCCACCGTCGAGCTGAACCATCGGACGCAGCTCCGGCGGGATCACCGGGACGACGTCGAGCACCATCGAGGCCGGCGACATGCCGGTCTGCAGGAACGAGTTGACGACCTTGAGGCGCTTGATCGCACGGATCTTGCGCTGGCCCTTGCCCTCGGAGATCTGCAGGTGCAGCGAGTCGGCCTCGGCGGCCAGGTCGAACGCCGCGAGGCGACGCTGGATGCCCTCGGCGCCCATGTAGGCCTCGAAGTACTGGCCGAAGCGGTCCTGCAGCTCGTGGAAGACGTCGTCCTCCTGCTTGAGCTGGCCGACCTCGAGGGAGCGGAACTCCTCCCACACCCGCTCGAGGCGCGAGATCTGCTCGTCGAAGTTCTTGCGGACCGTCGCCATGTCCTTCTCGGCGGAGTCCTTGGCCTTCTTCTTCTGGTCGGCCTTGGCGCCGTCGGCCTCGAGGGTCGCGAGCTCCTCCTCCAGCTTGGCCAGACGCGTCGCCACGCGGGCGTCACGGCGGTCACCGAGGTTCTTGATCTCGAGGCGGAGGTTGTTCTCGTGCGTGGGGAGGTCGCGGTGACGCGCATCCTCATCGACCGAGATGACCATGTACGCGGCGAAGTAGATGACCTTCTCGAGGTCCTTCGGCGCCATGTCGAGCAGGTACCCGAGGCGCGAGGGCACGCCCTTGAAGTACCAGATGTGGGTCACGGGAGCGGCGAGCTCGATGTGGCCCATGCGCTCACGACGGACCGAGGACTTGGTGACCTCGACGCCGCAGCGCTCGCAGACGATGCCCTTGAAGCGGACGCGCTTGTACTTTCCGCAGGCGCACTCCCAGTCGCGGGAGGGGCCGAAGATCTGCTCGCCGAAGAGGCCGTCCTTCTCGGGCTTGAGCGTGCGGTAGTTGATGGTTTCGGGCTTCTTGACCTCGCCGAAGGACCAACGACGGATGTCGTCAGCAGTGGCCAGGCCGATGCGAAGCTGATCGAAGGTGTGTGACTCGAGCACTGATTCTCCTGTGTCGGAATTCTGTTCGTTGCCTGGCCGGATCAGATCTCGTCGATCGACGAGGACTCGAAGCGGCTGGAGATGTTGATGCCGAGCTCCTCCGCTGCGCGGAAGGCTTCGTCATCGGTGTCGCGGAGGTTGACCTCGGTGCCGTCGGCCGAGAGGACCTCGACGTTCAGGCAGAGCGACTGCATCTCCTTCATGAGCACCTTGAACGACTCGGGGATGCCGGGCTCCTGGATGTTCTCGCCCTTGACGATGGCCTCGTAGACCTTCACGCGACCGACGATGTCGTCGGACTTGATCGTCAGGAGCTCCTGGAGGGCGTACGCGGCGCCGTAGGCCTCGAGGGCCCACACCTCCATCTCACCGAAGCGCTGGCCACCGAACTGCGCCTTACCACCGAGCGGCTGCTGGGTGATCATCGAGTACGGGCCCGTCGAACGCGCGTGGATCTTGTCGTCGACGAGGTGGTGGAGCTTCAGGATGTACATGTAGCCGACCGAGATCGGAGCCGGGAACGGCTCGCCGGAGCGACCGTCGAACAGCTTCGTCTTGCCCGAGGAGTCGATGAGACGCTCACCGTCGCGGGTGAGGTTCGTCGAGTCGAGGAGCCCTGCGATCTCGGACTCGAACGCGCCGTCGAACACCGGGGTGGCGACCTTCGTGCCGGGAGCGGCCTCGCGAGCGATCTCGGGCAGGCGCTCGGCCCACTCGGGGTTGCCCTCGACCTTCCAGCCCTGCGCGGCGATCCAGCCGAGGTGCAGCTCGAGGACCTGGCCGAAGTTCATTCGACCCGGGATGCCGAGCGGGTTGAGCACGACGTCGACCGGCGTGCCGTCGGCGAGGAAGGGCATGTCCTCGACGGGGAGGATCTTCGCGATGACACCCTTGTTGCCGTGGCGGCCGGCGAGCTTGTCGCCCTCGGTGATCTTGCGCTTCTGGGCGATGTAGACCACGACGCGGCGGTTGACGCCCGAGCCGAGCTCGTCGTCGCCGTCCTCGGCGTTGAACTCCTTGACGGCGATGATGGTGCCCTGCTCACCGTGGGGGACCTTCAGCGACGTGTCGCGGACCTCGCGGCTCTTCTCGTTGAAGATCGCGCGGAGCAGGCGCTCCTCGGCCGACAGCTCGGTCTCACCCTTGGGCGTGACCTTGCCGACGAGGATGTCCCCGGGACGCACCTCGGCGCCGATGCGGATGATGCCGCGCTCGTCGAGGTCCTTCAGCAGGTCGGGCGCGACGTTGGGGAGGTCACGGGTGATCTCCTCCTTGCCGAGCTTGGTGTCGCGGGCGTCGACCTCGTACTCCTCGATGTGGATCGAGGAGAGCGTGTCGTTCTTCACGAGCTCCTGGCTGAGGATGATCGCGTCCTCGAAGTTGTGGCCCTCCCACGTCATGAACGCGACGAGGAGGTTCTTGCCGAGCGCGAGCTCGCCGTTCTCGGTCGCGGGGCCGTCGGCGATGACCTCGCCGACCTCGACGCGCTCACCGGCCGAGACCACGACGCGCTGGTTGTACGACGTGCCCTGGTTCGAGCGGTCGAACTTGCGGAGGAAGTAGTCCTGCGTGCCGCCCTCGTCGAGCTGCACGGTGACGACGTCGGCCGAGACCTCGGAGACGACACCCGCCTTCTGCGCGGTGATGACGTCACCGGCGTCGATCGCGGCGTAGCCCTCCATACCGGTTCCGACCAGCGGCGAGTCGCTGCGCAGCAGCGGCACGGCCTGACGCTGCATGTTCGCACCCATGAGGGCGCGGTTCGCGTCGTCGTGCTCGAGGAAGGGGATGAGCGAGGTCGCCACCGACACCATCTGGCGCGGCGAGACGTCCATGTAGCCGATCTCCTCGTTCGGGAAGAGGTCGACCTCGCCGCCCTTACCGCGGCGGGCGAGGACGCGGTCGGCCACGAACGAGCCGTCCTTGTTGAGCTCGACACCGGCCTGCGCGACGACGTAGTCGTTCTCCTCGCTGGCGGTGAGGTAGTCGATCTCGTCGGTGACCTTGCCGTCGACGACACGACGGTACGGGGTCTCGATGAAGCCGAACGCGTTGATGCGCGCGAACGAGGCGAGCGAGCCGATCAGACCGATGTTCGGGCCTTCCGGCGTCTCGATCGGGCACATGCGGCCGTAGTGCGAGGGGTGGACGTCGCGGACCTCGACGCCGGCGCGCTCACGCGACAGACCACCGGGGCCCAGCGCCGACAGGCGGCGCTTGTGGGTCAGACCCGCGAGCGGGTTGTTCTGGTCCATGAACTGCGACAGCTGTGAGGTTCCGAAGAACTCCTTGATCGCGGCGACGACGGGGCGCACGTTGATCAGGGTCTGCGGCGTGATGGCCTCGATGTCCTGCGTGGTCATGCGCTCGCGGACGACGCGCTCCATGCGCGAGAGACCGGTGCGGACCTGGTTCTGGATGAGCTCGCCGACGGCGCGGATACGACGGTTGCCGAAGTTGTCGATGTCGTCGGTGTCGAGGCGGATCTCGGCGGGCTTGCCGTCGCGGATGCCGTTGAACGTGGCGTCGCCGCGGTGCAGACGGACCAGGTACTTGATGGTCGCGACGATGTCGGCGACGGTGAGCACCGACTCCTCGATCGGGGTGTCGAGACCCAGCTTCTGGTTGATCTTGTACCGGCCGACCTTGGCGAGGTCGTAGCGCTTGGCGTTGAAGTAGAAGTTGTCGAGGAGCGCGCGCGCTGCCTCGGCGGCGACCTGCTCGCCCGGGCGCAGCTTGCGGTAGATGTCGCGGAGCGCGTCCTCCTTGGTGAGGATCGTGTCCTTCGCGAGGGTCTCCTCGATCGAGTCGTACCCGGCGAACTCCGCCATGATGTCTTCGCTGGTCAGGCCCAGGGCCTTGAGGAAGACGGTGACCGACTGCTTGCGCTTGCGGTCGATGCGGACGCCGACCTGGTCGCGCTTGTCGATCTCGAACTCGAGCCATGCGCCGCGCGAGGGGATGACGCGCGCCGAGACGATGTCCTTGTCGGAGGTCTTGTCGGGCGTCTTGTCGAAGTAGACACCGGGCGAACGGACGAGCTGCGACACGACGACGCGCTCGGTGCCGTTGATGATGAAGGTGCCCTTGCCGGTCTGGAGCGGGAAGTCGCCCATGAAGACCGTCTGGGTCTTGATCTCACCGGTGAGGTGGTTCATGAACTCGGCCTCGACGTAGAGCGGGGCCGCGTAGGTCTTGCCGCGCTCCTTGCACTCCTCGATGGAGTACTTCTCGGGCTCGAGGTACGGGTTGGTGAACGAGAGCTGCATCGTCTCGCCGAGGTCCTCGATGGGCGAGATCTCCTCGAAGATCTCCTCGAGGCCGCTCTGGAGGGCGACGTCGGTGCGGCCGGCGGCCTGCGCCTCGGCGAGGCGGGCCTTCCAGGCGTCGTTGCCGACGAGCCAGTCGAAAGACTCCGTCTGCAGCGCCAGCAGGTCGGGGACCGTCAGCTTGTCGGAGATCTTCGCGAACGAGAGGCGGGAAGCGCCGCGACCGTTCTTGGGGGTGGTGGTGGATGCGTTGCTCGCAGCAGCCAAGGGGATTACCTCCGTGGCCCGGGTGGGGCCGGTTCCTTGTCGTCAGGTGGAGTGCTCCCGGTCCGAGCTCTCGCGTCTCACGCCGTCGGACGGGGCGGAATCGCGCAGAGCACAAGCCGACCACCATATGAGGGCAAGGGGGACGGGAGCGCAACTACCAACTATAGGCGTCGCGACGCGCCATGTCCAGCGCAATCCTTGACGACCCCCGGATGCTGCGGTATAAATGCGCGCCACCCGAGGTCGTGGGTCACTCCCAGGCCCAGCTCGAGAGCACCGTGTCCGCGAGGCGACGTCGATCGTCGTCGGTGGTGTCGCCCGGAGACGCGATGGTGATGACGAAGGTCTGCTCGTCCTGCGTCGCGTAGTACTGGTCGATCAGCGTCTCCGCGCCGTCCTGCGCGAGCGTCGCCACGAGGTGGGCCGACTCGCTGCCCGCGATGTCGACACGATCCTCCAGCGAGACGTCGGTGGCCCCGACCGCCTCGAGGCTCGCGGCCCCGTCGGCCTCGACATCGGCCGGCGTGATGACGCCGGGAGAGACGACCACGCTGATGTACCGACCGTCGGCGTCGGCGGACTCCGAGACGAAGACGTCGACCTGCCCGCCCGTCGGGTCCTCGGCGGGCACCGCCCAGCCAGCCGGCACGGCGAAGCTGTATCCGGTCCCTCGTACCGTCTCGCCGGGGGCGGCGTCGCTCGACGAGGTCGCGGTGGGCGTCGGAGTCGCCGATGCCGAGCCGGGGGCGGAGGACCCGGAGGCCCCGCCGATCCCGCCCGGCCGCGCGTCGCACGCCGCGAGCAGCAGCGCCGCCGAGATGAGCGCGGCGGCGATCGGAGCGATCCGGGAGCGCATCATGCATCACACGCTAGGCGAATCCGTCGCGCCGGCACTCCCCTTGACACGGCAACGCGCCGCCCGCTGCGGGAGCGGACGGCGCGTTGCGGGGGTGAGGATCAGGCCCACGCCCACGAGGCGAGCACGGCGTCGTAGACCGCCGCACGGTCCGCCTCCGAGACGTCGGGGCTGAACGAGAAGGTCACGACGTAGGTCTGGTCGTCGTGCGACGGGTAGAACTGGTCGACGTTGTAGGTGACGTCCTGCTGCGTGACGGATGCCGAGATGTGGGCCGACTCGCCGCCGGCGATCGAGGTGCGCTCCTGGACGGCGACGTCGGTCGCGCCCGCCTGCCCCTCGAGCTCCTCGACGCCGTACTTCTCGACGTCGTCGGCGGAGATCGCCTGCGGCGCCGGCGAGAGCACGACGTTGACGTTGTCGGCGAACGTCGCCGAGGGGTCGGAGAGATCGGCGACGAAGACGTCGACCTTCTCCATGCCGGGGAGCTGCTGCTCGGGGATCGCCCAGCCCTCGGGCACAGAGAAGCTGTAGCCCGTTCCGGTGATCATCTCGCCCGACGCGGGCGCGACATCGGGCGCGCTGGCGGCCGGAGCGGACGACGACGAGGACGAGGACGAGGGGGCGGACGACGCGCCGGCGTCCCCCGACGCCGCGGTGTCGCCCGACTGCCCGCCGCATCCGGCGAGGAGAAGAGCCGCGGAGAAGAGCAGCGCGGCGGACGTGGTGGTCTTGGTGCGAGTCATGGCTTCGACGCTAGGGGACCCGCCGCATCCGCACGGGGTCTTGACACGGGGAGTTCTCCCCCTTGACGAATCAGCCTCGCTGAGCGGTACCCGCACCTCGAACCGTCGGACGCAACCGCACGCGATCGCCGGGGCGGGCCTGCGCGAGCCGGCTCCGGCCCGTCGGTGTCACGACACCCACGACCGGGTACCCGCCCGTCACGGGCGCGTCGACTCCGAACACGACGGGCTGGCCGGCCGGCGGAACCTGGATCGCCCCCGGCACCGTCCCCTCGCTCGCCAGTTCCTCGCCGCGCGCGCGTTCGAGGCGTGGCCCTTCCAGGCGGATGCCGACCCGGTCGGCCGCAGCCGACACGACCCAGGTCGCCTCGGCGAGCAGGCGGCGGGACGAAGAGGTGAGCCAGTCCGCGCGCGGGCCGGTCGTGAACGGGATGTCGAGGGGAACGGCATCCGTGCCCGTCGGCGGCAGACCCCACGGATGCAGCGGCAGCGCGGGGACCGGCCCGGCGGTCTCGCGTCCGGCGGCGACGACGTCACCCGGCCGAAGCGGCGGCGGGCCGAGCCCCGAGAGCGTGTCGGTCGACCGGGAGCCCAGAACGGGGGCGATGTCCCATCCGCCGCGCACCGCCAGGTAGGCGCGGGTGCCCGCGAGGAATCCGTCGAGGCGCAGCTCGGTCCCGGCGGGCCACGCATGCACGACGTACGGGTCACCGGTCCGGCCGTCGATCTCGACCCGCGCCCACGCGCCCGTCACGACCACCGTCAGATCGCGTTCCGCCACGGCCCGGAAACCGCCGACGGCGATCTCGATCGCGGCCGCCCCGTCACGATTGCCGACGAGACGGTTGGCGAGCGCCCAGGCGGCGGGGTCGGCCGCGCCCGCCGCGCCAACGCCCTCGGCGGCACGACCCGAGCGGCCGGCATCCTGAATCGTCGCCTGCGGGCCCGGCGAGATGACGCGGATGCCGCCGGGAGCGGTGACAGGCTCCGAGCGGGCGCCCGGCTCCCCCGCAGTCGGCGACGCGGCGCGACCGGGCAGGGCGCCATCCGACCCGACGGCGCGGGCGCGCGCGGGATCGAATCGCACCGCGCCACCGGGAACGAGGAGCGCGGGCTGGGCGGCATCCGGATCGAACAGCGGCGCGTCCGTCGTGCCGATGAGCTGCCACCCTCCCGGGGTCTCGCGGGGGTACGCGCCCGAGAAGGCTCCGGCCAGACCGACCGACCCCGCCGGCACCCTCGTCCGCGGCGAGGGCCGGCGCGGGATGTCGAGATCCCAGCCCGCACCGACGAGATAACCGAACCCGGGGGCGAAGCCCGTGAAGGCGACCGTCCAGTCCGTCGCGGCATGGCGGGCCGCGAGCGCCTCGGGACTGACGCCGAGCGCCGCAGCGAGGTCGCCGAGGTCGTCGCCGTCGTACCGGATCGGCAGCGTCACGGGCGCGGGGGCGGATGCCGGCGGCGCCGCTGACGAGGCAGCGGTCGAGACCCAGGTGCGGGCCGCGGCGAGGGACAGCGCGACGGGATCGACGCGGACGAGGACCGTCGCGGCCGCGGGCACGACGTCGATGACGCCCGCCGGCGGCGCAGCGGTGAGTCGCGCGTGCAGCGCCATCACCTCCGCCAGGTCCGAGACCTCGACGAGCACCGCGTCGGGCCCCATCGGCAGCATCCTCATGCCGGCGTCCCGGGTTCGGCACGCCCACGGCGACCCCGTCTGCGCGATCCTGCCGGCGAAGCGGGCCTGACGGTCACCACGGCGAGCGCACCTCGATCCCCGCGGCATCGAGCGCCGACCGCACCGCGCGAGCCATCGCGACGGCACCGGGGGAATCGCCGTGCACGCAGAGCGATGTCGCGTCGGTGTGCACCGTCTCGCCCGAGACCGCGACCACGACCCCCTCGGACGCGAGGCGCAGGGCACGCTCGGCGACGAGGCCCGGGTCGTCGAGCAGGGCGCCGGGAGCCCCGCGCGGGACCAGCGAGCCGTCGGCGCGATAGCCGCGGTCGAGGAAGGCCTCGCGGTGGAACGGCAGGCCGGCATCCGACGCGGCCGACGCGATCGCACCACCGAGACCCAGCACCGGGACCGGCCGGCCGAGCTCGGCCGACAGGTCTGCCACCGCAGCGGCGACGGCTCGCGCGGTCGCGGCATCCTCGGTCGCGGCGTGATACAGCGCCCCGTGCGGCTTGACGTAGCGGATGTCGCCGCCCGCCGCGGCGAGCGCACGCAGTTGCGCGACGACCTGCGGCCGCAGCACGTCAGGCTCGACGGCGACCCGCACCCGCCCGAACCCGGCCCGGTCGAGATAGGAGGGGTGGGCCCCGACCGCGACGCGGGCGGCAGCCGCTCCGGCCACGGCTGTCCGCATCGACGCCGCGTCGCCGGCATGCCCGCCGCAGGCGATCGACGCGCTCGACACGAGGGCGAACATCGCGGCGTCGTCCGCCGTTGCGACACCCTCGACCGTCTCGCCCAGGTCTGCGTTGAGGTCCATGGACCAACGCTAGCCCGCGCCGCCGTACCCGGCTGTGCCGTCGACAGGCTGAACACCTTCACCAGCCCCGCGAACGGCACCCCGGGGGGCTCAGCCTGTCCACGGCGCGAGCACACCCGGTCCGAGATACGACGCGACACGACGGGCCGGCGTTACGTCGATGTAACGGGTGGGCCCGACACGGTGCGCTCGGCGCCGCTGGCAGGCAGGATGGGCCAATGGCAGACTCCTCCACTCCCCTGCTGCGGGTGAGCGACATGGCCGTCGACTTCCGCACGCTCGAGGGCCCGGTGCACGCGGTCGAAGGCGTCGACCTCGAGATCTCAGCGGGCGAGACGGTCGCGATCGTCGGCGAATCGGGCTCGGGCAAGTCGACGACGGCGATGGCCGTGATCGGGCTCCTCCCCGGCAACGGGCGCGTCGTGCGCGGCAGCATCCGCCTCGACGGCGAAGAACTCGTAGGCGCACCGGAGAGCACGCTGCGCCGCATCCGCGGCGGGTCGATCGGACTCGTGCCGCAGGACCCCATGTCGAACCTCAACCCCGTGTCGAAGATCGGCACCCAGGTCGCCGAGACCCTGCTCGCGCACGGCCTCGCCACCTCGAAGGACGTCGACGCCAAGGTCGTCGAGACCCTCGCCGCCGCGGGCCTCCCGGATGCCGCCGAGCGCGCCAAGCAGTACCCGCACGAGTTCTCGGGCGGGATGCGGCAGCGCGCGCTCATCGCGATCGGGCTGGCGTGCAACCCGCGGCTGCTCATCGCCGACGAGCCCACGAGCGCCCTCGATGTGACGGTGCAGAAGACGATCCTCGATCAGCTCGGCCGGATGACGGGTGAGCTGGGCACGTCGGTGCTGCTCATCACCCACGACCTCGGCCTCGCCGCCGAGCGGGCCGCCCGCGTCGTCGTCATGCACCGCGGCCGGATCGTCGAGCAAGGTCCGGCCCGCCAGATCCTCGAGGACCCGCAGCAGCCCTACACGCAGGCCCTGGTCAAGGCGGCCCCCTCGGTCGCGGCGGTGCGCCTGCGCCCGGAGGCCTACCGGGCGACGCCGCCCCCGGCTGCGGTGGCCGACCGCGCGGCATCCGCCTCCGCCGCGCCTGCGGAGACGGCGGCACGGCGCGACAACATCGTCGAGATCGAGAACCTCACGAAGCTGTACAAGATCCGCGGGCGCAAAGACGACTTCGCCGCCGTGAGCGACGTCTCCCTCGCCATCCCGCGCGGCGAGACGGTCGCGATCGTCGGCGAATCCGGATCGGGCAAGACGACGACGGCCCGGATGCTGCTGAAGGTGATCGAGCCGACGTCGGGGACGATCCGCTTCGAGGGGCAGGATGTCGCCGGGCTGAAGGGTGCGCAGCTGCGCGAGTTCCGTCAGAGGGTGCAGCCCATCTTCCAGGACCCGTACTCGTCGCTGAACCCGATGTTCACGATCGAGCGGATCATCGCCGAGCCACTGGAGTTCTACAAGCGCGGCACCGCGAAGGACCGCGCCGGTCGCGTGCGGAAGCTGCTCGACGACGTCGCCCTGCCGCAGACGATGCTGCGCCGTTACCCGTCCGAGCTCTCGGGCGGCCAGCGTCAGCGCGTCGCGATCGCGCGTGCCCTCGCGCTGAACCCCGAGCTGATCGTCTGCGACGAGCCGGTGTCGGCGCTCGACGTGCTCGTGCAGGATCAGATCCTCACGCTGCTGCGCGACCTGCAGGGCGAGTACGGACTGAGCTACCTCTTCATCTCCCACGACCTGGCCGTGGTGCGCCTGATCTCGGACTACGTCTGCGTCATGAAGGACGGAGCGCTCGTCGAGGCGGCGTCGAGCGAGGAGATCTTCACCAACCCGCGCGACCCGTACACGCGGCGGCTGCTCTCCTCTATCCCGGGCAACGAGCTCGACATCGCCTCCTGACCCGGCGCCTCCTGCCACCCCGAGGGCTCCCCGTCGCGCCCGGCGGCGATACAGCCGTAGGACCGCTGGGGCTGGTGCAGCCAGCGAAGACCGGTGAGGCGACAGCAGCCCCACCGGTCCTGCAGGTGTATCGCAGAGCCGCGACCCCGGGCCGGGTCAGCGGGCGCGGGTGCGCGGGTCCATGGCCTCGCGCAGCGATTCGCCGAGCAGCGTGAAGCCGAGCGCGGTGATCATGATGCACAGGCCCGGGAGGAACGCGAGCCACGGGGCGATCGCGAGCTCGTTCTGCGCGTAGGTGAGCATGCGGCCCCACTCGGCGGTCGCCGCTCCGCCGCCGCCGAGGCCGAGGAACGACAGCGCCGCGGCGTCGATGACGGCGGTCGCGAGAGTGAGCGTCCCCTGGACGATGACGGGCCCGAGGCTGTTGGGCAGCACGTGGCTCATCGTGATCTTGCCGCGGCCGAGCCCGAGGGTCTGCGCCGACAGGATGTAGTCGGCACTGCGCTGCTGCAGCATCGACGCTCGCAGGAGGCGCGCGAAGATGGGCACCTGCGAGGCTCCGATGGCGATCATGATCGCGAGCTGCGACTGACCGAGGATCGCCGCGATCGAGACGGCGAGCAGCAGGTTGGGGACCGACAGGAGGATGTCGACGAACCGCATGACGACGGTGTCGACCCAGCCCCCGAACATGCCGGCGATCAGGCCCAGGAGCATGCCGCCGGCGAGACCGAACGCGGTCGAGATGACGCCGATGAGCAGCGAGGCCCGCGCACCCCAGATGAGCTTCGACAGCACGTCGCCGCCGAAGCGGTCGAGGCCGAGCGGGAAGCCGGCGATCTCGCCGGGACCGGGGATGTGGGTCGGGGTGACCTCGCGCGCGCCGGGGAGGGCCGTCTCGGGGTAGGGCGCGAGCCAGGGTGCGAGGATCGCCACGAGGAGGAAGACCAGCACGATGCCGGCGCCGATCCAGGCCACCGGGTTGCGGCGCAGGCGCGCGAAGACGTCGTGCCAGAACCCGCCGCCGGTGCGGGCCTCGAGCACCTCGTGCTCGGCGACGGCGGTGGCGGGTCCGTCGCCGGGGGCGGGCGGGAGCGCGTTGGTGCTCATGAGACCCTCACTCTCGGATCGATCAGGCTGTACGAGACATCGACGATGAGGTTGATGAGCGCGTAGATGACGGCGATGAAGAGGATGAAGCCCTGCAGCACCGGGAAGTCGCGGGCGCTGATGGCCCGGGCCAGGAACGAGCCGATTCCGGGGAACGCGAACACCGTCTCGGTCAGGATCGCCCCGGCCAGCAGCAGCCCGACCTGCAGGCCGACGGTCGTGGCGACCGGCAGCATGGCGTTGCGCAGGATGAAGCGGCCGCGGAGCGTGCGGCGGGCGATGCCCTTGGCCCGGCCGGTGCGCACGTAGTCGGAATTCTGCACCTCGAGCACCGAGGCGCGGGTGATGCGCACGATGATCGCGAGCGGGATCGTGCCGAGGGCGAGCGCCGGCAGGATGAGGTGCAGGACGGCATCCCAGGCGGCGTCGAACTCTCCGGTGAGCAGACCGTCGAGCACGTAGAAGTTCGTGTAGTGGGTCGCGTCGATGCGCGGGTCCTGGCGGCCGTCCGAGGGCAGCCAGCCGAGCTGGACGGCGAAGACGTACTTGAGGATGAACGCCAGGAAGAACACCGGGATCGTGACGCCGACGAGGCTCAGCACGACAGCGACGTGATCGCTGATCTTGCCGTGGTGGCGGGCGGCGAGGTACCCGAGCGGGATGCCGATTCCGACGGCGAAGATCAGGGCGGCGATCGAGAGCTCGACGGTCGCCGGGAAGCGCCGGAGGAACTCCTCGACGACGGGGCGCGCGGTCTCGATCGACGACCCGAAGTCGCCGGTGAGCAACCGCCCCATGTAGGTGGCGTACTGCTCGAGGATCGGCCGGTTGAAGCCGTACAGCTCGTTGATCCGGGCGATCGCCTCGGGGGTCGCCTTCTCGCCGAGGAGGGCGACGGCGGGGCCGCCGGGCAGGGCGCGGACCCAGAGGAAGAGGAGGATGCTGAGCCCGAGGAGCGTGGGGATCAGCAGAAGCAGCCGTTGGCCGATGGTTCGCAGCAACGCGGAATCTTTCGGTCGAGGAGTGCGGGGCGGGCTCGCGCCCGAGGCGGTGGCCCGCCCCGCGAGGATCAGCGGGTCGTCGTCACTCGGTCAGGACGATGTCCGTGAACACCTCGTCGTTGACCGGGCTGGCCGGGTAGCTCTCGACGCGCGGATCGAACGCGAGCGTCGGGGCGGGGTGGGCCAGCGGGACGCCCGGGATGAACTGGGCGACCTGCTCGTTGATCTGCTCGTAGAGCGCGGTCTGCTCCTCGAGGTTCGGCACGCCGCGTGCGGAGTTGAGCGCTGCGAACAGCTCGGGGTTGTCGAAGCCCCACTCGGCCGAGGGCGCACCGAAGAACACGCCGACGAAGTTGTCGGTGTCGTTGTAGTCGCCCGTCCAGCCCAGCAGGTGGATGCCGTGGTCGGGGGTGCCGGTGATCTTGTCGAGGTAGTCGGGGCTCCAGGCATCCGTCTGCGGCGTCAGCTGCACGCCGACGTCGGTCAGCTGCGTCGAGATGACCGTCGCGATCTGCTCGGGGTCCGGCATGTAGGGGCGCGAGACGTTGACCGGGTAGTTGAAGGTCAGCGTCAGCGGGTTGGCCTCGGTGTAGCCGGCCTCGGCGAGGAGCGACTTGGCCTTCTCGGGGTCGTAGTCGTAGGTGGTGACGTCGGGGTTGTAGCCGTTGACGGTGTCGGGCATGAACTGCGTCGCGACCTCGGTGCCCTCGGGGAGCACCTGCGAGATCAGGGCCTCCTTGTCGATCGCGTGCGACAGGGCCTCACGGACGCGCACGTCCTGCAGCTCGGGCTGCGCCTGGTTGAAGGCGAGGTAGAGGATCGTGAACGGCGGGCGCGAGACCATCGTGAAGCCGGCCTCTTCGAGCGCGGCGGTGTCGGCGGGGCCGACGAGGTCGTAGCCGTCGATCGATCCGGCCTCGAGGGCCTGGCGGCGGGCGGTGGGGTCGTCGATGACACGGAAGATGATCTTGTTCACCTGGCCCGACTCACCCCAGTAGTCGTCGTAGGCCGAGAGCGTGAGCTCCTCGCCCGGCGACCACTCGTCGAACTTGTACGGACCGGTGCCCGTCGGGTGCCCGGCGCCGTACTCCGAGAGCGAGGGGGCCTCTTCGGTGCCGCCGATCTCGTCGGCGCCGTACTCCTCGAGCGCCGTGGGGCTCTGCATGGCGAAGGCGGGCAGCGACAGCGCCGGGATGAAACCGGCGAAGGGCTGCTTCAGCTGGATCGTGGCCTCGAGGTCGGAATCGGCGCTGCACGACTCGAAGACGGCGGTGTCGGGGGTCTCGACGTAGCCGCGGAAGAGCTTGCCGTAGTAGTACGAGAGCGCCTCGCTCGCCGCCAGGCCCGTCCAGTTGTACCAGCGGTCGAAGTTGGCGCACACCGCTTCGGCGTTGAAGGGCGTGCCGTCGTGGAAGGTCACGCCCTCCTTCAGCTGGAAGGTGTGCGTCAGCCCGTCGTCGGACGACTCCCAGCTCTCGGCCAGCAGCGGCGCGGGGTCGGCCGTGCCGGGCTCGGTGCCGACGAGGCCTTCGAAGATCTGGCGGGAGACGCGGAAGGTCTCGCCGTCCTGCGCGAACGCCGGGTCGAGGCTGGCGGGGTCGGCGGAGGCGGCGAAGACGAAGGTGCCGTCAACGTCGGTCGCGGCATCCGTCTCGCCGCCACCTCCGCGCTGGCTGGTGCACGCCGAGAGGGCGAGGGCGCCGATGGCGACCGCCGCCAGTCCCGCGAGCGCGCGCTTGCGAGGAGTGGAGAGCATGGGGGTGTCCCTTTCTGAGGTCCGGAGCGGGCCCACCGCGGCGCACTCCGAGGTAATTGGGTCCGAACCTATACGGGCAGGAGGGTCGAAGTCATTACATCGATGTCTCGATCGTGTTTCGACTGCGCAGACCGGCTCGCGCGCATGCCGACCCGTGCCGATAGCGTTGAGGAATGGCACGAGCGCGCGTCGAGGAGTCCGGTCCGCAGGCACGCTTGTCCGACGGAACGATCGCGCGCATCGTGACGTCATCATTCACGTCCGGCTTCGAGCTCGACGTCGACGGGACCCCCCAGTCGCACGTCGACCTCGACGATCCGACGCACCTGCACTTCGAGTACATCGCCCGGATGGCGGCCGTCATCGACCGCCTGCGGATGCCGGGACAGCCGCTCACCGCCGTCCATCTGGGCGCCGGCGCGCTGACCCTCCCCCGGTACATCGCCCACACGCGGCCGGGATCGCGTCAGCAGGTGATCGAACTCGAGCAGCCCCTCGTCGACCTCGTGCGCGAGGCGCTTCCCCTCCCCCGGGGCGCGCAGGTGCGCGTACGCATCGGCGATGCCCGCGCCGTCGCCGAGAAGCTCCCCCCGGGCCTCACCGGCGCCGCCGACCTCGTCGTCTCCGACGTGTTCGCGGGCGCGCAGACGCCCGCTCACCTGACGACGGTGGAGTACTACCGCTCGCTCGCGCGGCTGCTCGCCCCGACAGGCGTGCTCCTGGTCAACGTCGCCGACGGCGCCGGCCTCGCGTTCGCCCGCCGACAGGTCGCCACCGTCCGCGAGGTGCTCCCTGAGGTGCTGCTGCTCGCCGAGGTGCAGCTGCTGAAGGGACGGCGATTCGGGAACATCGTGATCGCGGCATCGGCCTCGCCCCTGCCGTCGGAGTGGCTGCCGCGCCTGATGGCCGCCGGACCGTTCCCGGCCAAGGTCGCGCAGGGCGCCGAGATCGACGAGTTCGCCCGCGGGGCGCGGGTCGCGACCGATGCCGACGCGACCCCGTCGCCGAAGCCGTCGGCATCCGTGTTCGAACGCTGACCGGCGCGGCGGGCGGGTGCTTGCACCGCTTTGGACGAGACTGGGATCCACCGTTCTCGAATCGCGGAGGTGGATGACGGTGGGCTACATCCTCGGGTACGACCCGGACACGCTGCGGGAGATCGTCGACCCGGATCAGTGCGCAGAGCGCCTCGCCGAGATCGGCGAGCAGCGCAGCCTGCCCGCGCTTCTGGAGCGCGTCTGGCTGCTGAAGGTGCTCGACCGGCTCGATGAGGCACTCGTCGTCGCGGAGCAGGCAGTGCGGGTGGCCCGCATGGCCGGAACCCGCAAGGATCTGCTGCGCGCCCGGGTGCTGCACGCGACGATCCTGCAGAACCGCGGTGCCTTCGCCGCGGCGATCCAGGAGCTGACGACGTGCGCGGAAGAGGCGGAGGGCCAGAACTGGCCGCTGCTCGCCGCGTTCGCGTACCAGCACCGCGGCAAGGTGTCGTACGACGCCGAGGAGTACTCCGACGCCCGCACCGATTTCAAGCGTGCGCTCTTCCTCCGCCAGGAGGGCGGCGCTCCCGAGGATCAGCTCGAGTCGACCCTGCTCGCCGTCGATGCCGCCGAGCGGCGCCGTTCGCGTTCGATCGTCGCCAGCTGAGCGCTGCGTCCCGCTGTCTCACCCCGCGCGTAGCGTCGACCGTATGAGTGATCTCGATCGGGTCCGGGTCTGGGCCGAGGCGCTGATCTCAGCGCACCTCGACGACTCGTGGACGTTCCGGTTCGACAACGCCAAGCGCCGCGCGGGCCAGTGCGACTACACGCGCCGGTGCATCAGCGTCTCGCGATACCTCGCGGCGCGGTTCGACGACGACGAGAACCACCAGACCCTGTTGCACGAAGTCGCCCATGCGATCGCCGGACCGGCCGCCGGCCACGGTCGCGACTGGCTGCGCACGGCCCGCGAGCTCGGGTACGTCGGCGGCACGACCCATCGCGGCGAGACGGCCGTCGAGCTGGCACCGTGGGTGGGCCACTGCCCTGCCGGCCACGTGGCCTACCGTCACCGGCGCCCGACCCGCGCCGCGTCGTGCCGGATGTGCGCGTCGTCGTACGACGAGCGCTTCCTCTTCCGGTGGGTGCGCCGCGAGATCTCCTCGGCCGACCGTCGCGCCGCCGCGACCCCGCGCTGACCCGCTGCACCAACTCCTCAATTTCGGTCGCCGAGCCGTCGGACCCGGCCGCTGCGGGCTCGAGACCCGCGGATTCTGAGGAGTTGGCGTCAGGCGGCGGTGAAGACGCCGCCGCGGAGGAGCGGGGCGACCTCGTCGACGCCGATCTGCGCGGCGGCGAGCGCGTCGTCGCGCAGCCCGCGCTCGAGCAGCTCTTGCGCCGAGCCGCTCGCCGTCAGCAGGTGACGCACCGCGCCGCCCAACCCGCGGAACGACTCGCACGCCACAGCCGCCTCGGGTGAGGTGTGGTCGATCCCGAGCCGCGAGAGCGCGTCGACGACGGCACCCGCGCCGAGCAGATCCTCCACCGCGAACCGGAGCTCCGTCTCGCCCTCCGGGCCGGCGAGCTCACCGGCCGCGATCACCGCGATGCTCGTGCGGGCTCCGCGCCGCTGCTGCTCCGCGAGCACGGCGGCGGCCACGGCGTCGGCGTTGCGCAGGCAGCCGAGCAGAACCACCGAGTCGGATGCCGCGCCGGCGATGGCCGCACCGTTGCGCGAGACCGCACGCGCGGCCTCATCCAGCGCGACGGTATCCCCCGCGGCCACCCGGGCCGAGACGGTCGACGAGAAGCGCAGCACATCGACCACGACGACGACATCGGCGGGCGCCACCCGGCGAAGGCCGGCGACCCCCCAGTCGAGACGAACCTGATACCGGGACTGGTCGAACGGCGAGGATGCGGCGGGCGACGGCATCCGATCAGCCTACGACGGGGCAGACTGGGCTCATGCGCATCCTCCAGAAGCTCGTGCTCGACTGCGACGCCGACGCCGCCTGGCGTGCCCTGCACTCCCCCCGCGCACTCGCGGAGCTCTACGCACCACTCATGGGGCTCGCGCCTCTCGCCGCCGAGGGCATGCCGACCTCGCTCGAGCCGGGCGCCGACGTACCGGTGCAGCTGTCGGCTCTCGGCGTGCCGGTCGGCCGGCAGCTGATCCATGTGTCGGACCGCGCGGTCGAAGAGCGGCGGCCCGGCGCGACGGACGCGTCGACGGTGCGGATCCTGCGCGACAGCGGCATCCCGCTGACCGGGCCCCTCTCGGTGCTCGACGTCTGGGACCACCAGATGGCGGTGTCGCCCGCACCCGGCGACCCCACCCGCACGCTCTGGCGCGAGCGCCTGGTCATCGGAGGCCTCGCCGCGTCGGCGCTGTGGCCGATGCTCTGGGCGACGTGGCAGTGGCGGTCGACGCGCCTGCGGCAGGTTGCGCCGACCTGGGCCTACGACCCTGAAGACGATTCCGCGCCCGCATCGTGACCGCGTCGTGACCGCGGTCGCCGTGCGGCGGGCGGTGCCCGCAGACGCCGCGGCGATCGCGCGCGTGCACGTCCGCGGCTGGCATGAGGCCTACACCGGACGGATGCCGCAGAGCATCCTCGACCGGCTCGATCTCGACCGTCTCACGCGCGTGCGGCGCGAGCTGCTCGGGCACGAGCAGCGTCTCGACGAGCGGGAGTCGTCGGGTGCCGCGAGGCCGAACCACACCGAGCGCACGCACGACCTCGGCCGGACGTGGGTCGCGGTGACGGGCGGGTCGATCGTGGGCTTCGCGGTCAGCGGGTCGTCCCGCGACGACCCTCCCGTCGCGCCTGTCGAGCTGTACGCGATCTACGTGCTCGCCGCCCATCACGGCACCGGCGCGGGGCAGGCGCTGCTGGACGCCGCGCTCGGCGACGAGTCCGCGTCGCTGTGGGTCCTCGCCGACAACGCGCGCGCCCGCGCGTTCTACGCCCGGAACGGGTTCCGCCCCGACGGCGCCGAGAAGGACGACACCAGCTGGGGCGAGAGCATCAGCGAGGTCCGGCTCGTCCGCGAATGAGGGACGAGCCGGACCGGCCGACGACGCAGCCGCGTCACTCGGCGAGCGCCTCCACCGGCGAGACCCGGGTCGCGAGGCGGGTCGGGACGACGGCGGCGACGAGCGTCAGCACGGCGGTGGCGACGACGACCCCGGCGACGGTGAGCCACGGGATGCCCGGCAGCACGAAGGTCGGGGCGAGCCACAGCGGCGGAACCCGCACCGAGCCCAGCAGTGACTGCGCGGCCGCCCAGCCGTAGGCGATGCCGAGGAGCAGGCCGAACACGACCGAGGTGATCGTGATGTGCGCCGCCTCGAACAGGACCATCGAGCGGATCTGACGTCCGGTCAGGCCGAGCGCGCGCAGCAACCCGAGCTCGCGGGTGCGCTGCACGACGCCGATCGTGAGCAGGTTGACGAGGCCGACGGCCGCGATCACGGCAGAGACCCCGACGAGCGCCATCATGACCGCGCTGAACGTGTCGAGCAGACGGGCCATGTCGCCCGACACCTCGCCGCCGCCCGACGCCGCCATGACGCCCTTGACCGACTCGCTGGCGACGGCGAACATCGTGACGAGCGTGACGCCCATGACGACGCCGATCGCCATGCGGCTCGACCGCTCGGGATAGCGCAGCGCGTTTTCGGCCGCGAGCCGGGCCGAGGCCGAGCGGCCGAAGAGCCGGCCCGTCAGGCGGAGCAGCGGCGGCATGACGAGCGTGGCGCCGAGGCTCAGCCCGGTGAACGAGGCGAGCCCGCCGAAGAACGCGACGACCACGCCGAGGGGGGTGACGAAGCCGGCGAGGATGCCGAGCGCGAGCAGCACCGCCCCGACGCCGAACAGCGACACCGCGGTGACGCGACGACGCGTGCGCCCGGCAGCCTCCTCGGCCGTGCGCGGCGCGGATCCTGCCAGCGCGGCGAGCGGCGTGACCTCGAGCACGCGACGCGACCCCGACCACGCGGCGATCCACGTCGTCAGCGCCACGATGAGAGCCGGCGCCAGCAGCACGGGCTGCACGACGTTGTAGTCGACGTTCAGGCCCCACGCTCGCGCGGCGATCTCCTGGAGGCCCAGAGCGCCCGCGGTTCCGCCGACGAGCCCGATCACGGCGCCGATCGCGCCGACGACGAGGCCCTGCCGCGCGATGTGCGACCGCTGCGATCGCGCCGACGCGCCGATGAGGCGCATCAAGGCGATCTGGCGGGTGCGCCCCGCCACGATCGTGGCGAAGGTGTTGGCCGTCACGATCGCGGCGACGTACATCGCGACGGCGACCAGCAGCACGCTGAGGATCGCGACGACGATCACGACGGTCTCACCGCCCGAGAGGAAGGGATCGGCCATGAGCCACGCGCCGATCAGTCCCGTCACCGCGACCAGCAGCACGCCGAACCCGCCCGAGATCGCCGCGACGAGCACTGAGGCGCCCATCCCCCGCTCGCGCAACCACGCCCAGCGCCCGGACGCCGCGGCGGACGGGCCCGACCCGGGTCGTGTGCGCGCCGATGAGGATGCCGCGGACGGCGCCGTCACGGCGGTCATGCCGACACCTCTGCGGCGAGCATGTGGGCCGAGATCTGCTCGGCGCTCTGGCGGGGCTTGTCGGCGACGATGCGGCCGTCGCCGAGGAAGATCACCCGGTCGGCGTGCGAGGCGGCCACGGGGTCGTGGGTGACCATCGCAATGGACTGACCGTGCTCGCGGCTCGCGGTGGCGAGGAGGGCGAGCACCTCGCGCCCCGATCGCGAATCGAGGTTCCCCGTCGGCTCGTCGGCGAAGACGAGGTCGGGCGCCGTCGCGAGAGCGCGGGCGATCGCGACGCGCTGCTGCTGGCCGCCCGACAGCTCGTGCGGACGGTGCCGCAGCCGCGCCCCGAGGCCGAGCGAGTCGACCAGTCCGTCGATGCGCGAACGTTCGAGCGCCGAGGGCGACCGCCCGTCGAGCTCGAACGGGAGGGTGATGTTGCCGATGACATCGAGGGTGGGAACGAGGTTGAACGACTGGAAGACGAAGCCGACGCGGCGGCGCCGCAGGATCGTGAGGTCGAGGTCCGACAGACCCGAGATCTCGGTGTCGCCGATCCACGCGCGACCCGAGGTCGGCGCGTCGAGCCCGGCCATGATGTGCATGAGGGTCGACTTCCCCGAGCCCGAGGGGCCCATGATGGCGGTGAACTCGCCACGACGGATGCCGACCGAGACGCCGTCGAGGGCGCGTACGCCCGATTCGCCGGCTCCGTAGGTCTTGGAGAGGTTCTGGACCCGGGCGGCGAGGCCGAGGTCGGTGGTCGAGATCTGCATGTCTCCGACGCTACGAACCGGGCCGGGCACCCGGCATCGGTCCCTCGTCGCGGGCCTGTACATCTCGCGGATGATCCCTCATCCGCAGCGCGACGTCAGGCGAGCCCGTGCTCGAAGGCGAAGACGACAAGCTGCACGCGATCCCGCAGGGCGAGCTTGGCGAGGATGCGGCTGATGTGGGTCTTCACCGTGGCTTCCGAGAGGAACTCCCGCTGGGCGATCTCGGCGTTCGAGAGGCCGCGCGCGGCCAGACCGAAGATCTCGCGCTCGCGATCGGTCAGCTCCGCGAACGCAGGCGGCACGGGCTTCTGCTCGGGGGCCGCGAACGTCGCGAACAGCTCGCGCGTCGCGGAAGCCGCGATGACCGACGAGCCGGAGTGCACCGTGCGGATCGCGGCGAGGAGGAACTCGGGGTCGGCATCCTTCAGCAGGAAGCCGCTCGCTCCCTGCCGGATCGCCCGCGCCGCTGCCTCGTCGAGGTCGAAGGTCGTCAGCATCACGATGCGCGGCGGAGCGCCGTCGAAGACCGGGTCGTCGAGCAGCTGCGCCGTGGCGGTGAGCCCGTCCATGACCGGCATCCGGATGTCCATCAGGACGACGTCGGGGCGCGTCGCCCGCACGACGCCGATGGCCTCGGCGCCGTCGGACGCCTCGCCGACGACCTCGAGGTCGGGCTGCGAGGCGACGACCATGCGGATGCCGGCGCGGAAGAGCGCCTGGTCGTCGACGAGGACGACCCGGATGGCGCTCACGCGGGGCCGCCGATGGGCAGACTCGCCGCGACGACGAACGCGCCGCCCGTCGGGCCCACCTCGATGCTGCCGCCGATCAGCTGGGCGCGCTCGCGCATGCCGATGAGACCGTGTCCGCCCGTGCGCACCGGGCCGGTGGACTCGTTCACCGGCGAGAGCGGATTGCTCACACGCACCTCCACGCGATCGGGCAGCCAGGACAGGGACACGTCCACGGTACCGCCCGCGCCGTGGCGCATCGCGTTCGTCAGGGCCTCCTGCAGGATGCGGTACACCGCGATCTGCACGGCCGCGGGCGGCTCGCCCGGAGGGGCGGGGTCGACGTCGACGCGCAGGTCGAGACCGGCGGCGCGCACCTGCGCGTACAGCACCTCGAGGTCCGCGACGGTCGGCTGCGGCCCCTCGCCCTCGCTGTGGCGGAGCTGGGTGAGCAGCATCCGCACGTCGGCGAGGGCGGAGCGCGCCGTCGACGAGATCGTCTTCAGCGATTCCGCCGCGGCCGTGGGGTCGGCCGCGGCGGCGTAGCGTGCGCCGTCCGCCTGAGCGATGACGACCGCGAGCGAATGGGCGACGACGTCGTGCATGTCTCGCGCGATGCGATTGCGTTCGAACTCGGCCGTCGCCCGCTCCTCGGCCTTCCGCTGCGCCTCGGCGTTGTCGCGCGCGCGCAGACCGACGCGGACCAGAGCGCCCACGGTCCACGCCAGGAGCAAGCCGAACACCGCCGCGACGAACAGCATCGTGCCCATGACGAGGAAGTACATCAACTCGCCCCCCGACACGGCGATGGAGTATCTCGCCGAGGGGATGAGCAGGTACACGGTGATGGCCAGGGCGCCCCCGATCGAGGAGGCGAACCCGAGCCAGAAGACCCGGTTCGTGCCGTACGCCGCACACGTGTAGAGCACCGCGAAGATGGCGATGTCGACCGGCAGCGGTGGCAGCTGCGCCAGCATCTGGAGGACCGCGCCCACCCAGGCCAGCGCGAGCGCGATCGGCGGCGAGAGCCGGCGCAGCGCGACCGCGGCACCGAACGGGACGACCAGGAGCATCGCGACGAGCGAGGAGAGCGGATCGTCGGGGATGCCCGTGCCGACGACGGCGACCCAGGTCACGAGCAGCATGATCGCCGCGAAGGCGACCGCTACGGCGACGTCGACGTACAGCTGGTAGCGGCGGAGCGGACGGAGCACGCTATGACGGTACGCGAGCGCCACAGGCGCGGCATCCCTCTCGCGATGTATCCGGCGGCGAGCGCGACGAGCTCAGCGCGCGTAGACGCGCAGGCCGTCCGGGATCGCGCGGAGCCGCAGCCGGTAGTCGCCGGTGGGAGTCTCGGCCAGCTCGCCGTCGTGCGCGAGCACCGGCGTCGCCTCGCCGGGCCGGACGGTCAGCTCGATCTCGGAGACGACGGCTCGCTCGAGGTCGGATGCCGGCGGCATGAGCCGCAGCGCGCGCATCACCGCGAGCGTGCGCCGGCCGAAGGCCAAGGAGGTCACCGCCCGCAGCCGCGTGCCGCGGGCATGGTGGAGACGGACGTCGAGCTCAGGCTCGTCGAGGCTCGCTCGACGCATCATCGCGATGCGGCGGGGGTCTCCCCGTCCGATACCCGCGAATACCGACCAGACGACGGCCCGGCGGCCGTCGCGCACGATCGTGATGCGGTGGGCTCCGTGCATCTCGCGCCACGCCGCGATCGCGCCACCCCACCATTTGCCGAGGCTCGTGCGCTTCTCGCGCTCGGCGAGCATCTCGGGATAGGCGCCGAGCGACACGGCATTGAGCACGGTCACGGGATCGCCGTCGTCGATGACCGCCTCGGCGACGACGACGCTGCGCACCGAGCCCGCGTCGTACGCATCGAGCGCCGCCTCGACGGTGTCCACGCCGGCGGCCCGCGCGAAGTGGTTGAAGGTGCCGCCCGGCAGCACGAGCAGCGTCAGGTCGTGACGACGCGCGAGGTGCGCGGCACGCGAGACCGAGCCGTCACCACCGAGCACCGCGAGCACCGTCGGCGCATCGGCGGCCGACATGGCCGACGCGACGATGTCGTCCATCGACGACTCGCCCAGGCTCTCGATCCGCGCCTCGGACAGCCGCCGCCGGATCTCGGGCAGCGGATCGGGCCGGACCACCGACGTGCCCGCTCGGGAGTTCGTGATCACCAGCACGCCGCGCCCGTCGGAGGTGGAGGCGTCTGCTGCGGGCGCGCCGGCTGCGGATTCGGATTCGGCGTGGCGATCAGTGGGCATGGAGTGACGCTAACGCCGCGGAGGCAGCGACGGCGACGGCTTGACAGTCCCGCCCGACCCCGACGGTCAGGGCTGACCGCGATACAACCGTCGGACCCGCGGTGCTGATGAGGCGTGCGAGACGGCCCGAGGCCACAGCAGCCCCACCGACCCGACGGATGTATCGGTGCGTCGTAGAGTCGCAGGCGTGATGCGGTCCAACGATCTCCTGACCATCGGCGAGGTGAGCGCGCGCACCGGTGTGTCCGTCTCCGCGCTGCACTTCTACGAGCGGCACGGACTCATCACGTCGACCCGTTCTGCGGGTAATCAGCGGCGGTTCAGTCGCCACATGCTGCGCCGCATCTCGCTCATCCTCGTGGCCAAGCGACTCGGCATCCCGCTCGCCGAGGTCGCCGAGGCTTTCGCGTCGCTGCCCGCAGAGGCCGAGCCCAGCAGCGAGGACTGGAAGCGGGTCTCGCGGGCGTGGAAGGTGCGTCTCGAGGAACGGCGCGCGGCGATCGAATCGCTCGAGCGCGAACTCGTGGGATGCATCGGCTGCGGCTGCCTCTCGATGCGGTCGTGCGACCTGCTCAACCCCGGCGACGCGCTCGGCGCCGAGGGCAGCGGACCGCGCCGCGTCGCGCCCGCGCTCCGGCACGCGCTCGACGACGACGCAGCCGCTCCGTCATGAGAGCAGGTCGAGGCGTCGCCTGATCCCCGGCGCGTCGAGGCCGTGCAGCCGCGCATGGTCGGCCGGGGTGCCGTATCGGCGCTGTTCACCGACGCCGACCCCGATGTGCTCGACGAGGATGCCGCTGCCGCCGAGCGCCGCACCGACCGCGGCGGCGGTCGTCCCCTCGAGGAAGGGTTCGAGCACGGCCACCCGGTCGAAGGTGGAGCTCAGCGCGCGCAAACCGTCGCGATCGAGCGGCACGGGCGTCGCGGTGTATGCGACCGCGAACCCGTCGCCCGCCGTCGCCTCGAGCGCCGTGTCGAGGAGCGGGCCGATGGCCAGGACCAGCGTGCCCGCGCCCTCGCGCACGAGGTGGATGCGTCCGTCCGTCGGGAATGCCGCCCGGTTCGCCTGCGTCGAGAGCCGGATGTACTGGCGGTCGTCGGTCGTCGCCGCATCCCGGACGAGCGCCTCGACCTCATCCGGGTGCCCCGGCGCGTGCAGCCGCCATCCGGGCAGGGTGCTCAACAGGGCGATGTCGCCGGGGCACTGGTGCGTGCGCCCCGCGGCGGCCGCGTCATAGCTCGCGCCGATCGATACGAGCACCGCCCCGAGATCCTGGTGCGACAGGTCGAGCTTGATCTGCTCGAAGGGCCGCTCGACGAGGAACGGCGCGTAAGTGTGGACGAAAGGACGCAGTCCGGCGAGCGCGAGACCGGCGGCGACCCCGATCATCGCCTGCTCGCGGATCCCGACGTTGACGACACGGTCGGCGGCCGGGGTTCCCGCGGCCAGATCGAGCGGGCCGATGTCGGCGAGCACGAGTGTCGCGCGGTCGTCGGTGGCCAACAGATCTGACATGACGGTGGAGAAGCGGGCGCGCATCAGGATCCCTTCGCAGCGGTACGGACGACGGTGACACGGAGCGCCGCGCCGCGCGTCTCGAGAGCTGCGGCGAGCGCAGCGTGATCGTGCGAGTCGGCCTCGGCGGCATCCCATCCCTCCAGCGCGAACCGGCGTGCGATCCCGCCGGGCCATCCGAGCGACGCGGAGGAGTTGTCGATGACGATGGCGTGCAGCCGGGCGAGGGCGAGGCGGCCTGCGACGGCGATCGCCTCGTGGTTGCTGCCCTCGTCGAGCTCGGCGTCGCCGATCAGGACGAACACGCGGCCGGGAGTGCCGGTGATGTCGAGGCCGCGGGCGAGGCCCACGGCGATCGGCAGTCCGTGCCCGAGCGACCCGGACGAGATCTCGACGGCGGGGATGAGCAGACGGTCGGGGTGGTGACCGAGGGGCGAATCGACGCCCGCGAGATCGTCGAGCCAGCGGTCGGGCATCAGGCCGCGCGTGGCCAGCACGGCGTAGTACGAGGCTGGGCCGTGCCCCTTCGACAGCAGAAAGCGGTCACCGCCCTCGGGGCGGAGTACGCGGTCGTGCAGCACCCACAGCGCATCGAGGGTCGAATGCGCGGCGGCACTGTGCTTCTCGTCGCCGGTCACCCGCGCGAGGCGGTCGAGCAGAGCGGTCGGCAGCCGTTCGGTGAAGGAGTCGGGTTCAGTCATGGTCATGGTTCGAACGGTAAAACCTCAAGCTCAGTTGAGGTCAAGCTCGCGGTGACCGATGCATTCGTCGGACGGCTGGGGCTGCTGTCGCGTCGCGGCGCCGCCGAGACGACACCAGCCCCACCCGCCCGACGGGTGTATCGGCACGGTGCACCGCCACTACCGTCGCCGAAAACCCGGCGCCCGGTTAGGCTGACGCCAACCTGACCACCGCTCCCGCGCGGGAGCCGTACCTCGTAGATCGGAGGTTCCCCATGTCCATCGCTCAGACGCACCCCACCCCCGGTGCCACGAAGACGATCATCGGCGAGCCCGAGGTCGTCGAGGACGGCGGCGCGGTCGACGCCCTGAGCATCGCGCTCGCCGACGGCGTCGAGCACGACCCCGCCTGGATCTCGCTGCGCGACGCTGCGACGGCACTGCAGCAGCTGCAGGCCGCCGACGGCTCGGTGCCCGACCCCGGGGACCATGAGACGGCGCGGCGCCACGTCGCGGCGATCACCGCCGCGATCGGCCGCCTCGCGCCGCGGTTCCCGCACGACGCGGACTATCTCACCGCGTCGATCCGGGACTTCAACAGATGGGCCGCCTCCGATCAACCGGACGGCGCCGCTTCGACGGAGGGGGAATTCGGCGTGCCCGATTTCCTCGACTCGCTTGTGGCGTTCCAGCCGCAGCTCCACCGCGTCGACGGCATCCGCCACCTCGTCGTGTTCCCGATGTACACGCAGAACGGCTCGCGCGACCGGCACGTCGAGGCGCTGCTCGTCGAGGCGATCTGGCCGGAGGAGATCGCGCGCCTCGAGACGATGTATCCGAACCGGCTCTTCGTCTCGCTGCGACTGCTCGACTTCACGGCCGGCTACGACACCGACTCGGCGGTGCTGTTCCCCGAGACCGTCGCGATGCGCGAGATTCCGCCGTTCACGTGGGGGGCGATCTTCCAGGACCGCGAGGCAGCCCGCTACCGCCGGGTCGTGCGCGCCGCATCGGAGATCACGAAGCTCGACCTGCCCGCCGAGGCGGCCGAGATGCTCGACGACCAGGCGCTCACCGAGCGGGCGTTCGTGATGTGGGACCTCATCCACGACCGCACGCACATGCGCGGCGATCTGCCGTTCGATCCGTTCATGATCAAGCAGCGGATGCCGTTCTTCCTGTACTCCCTCGAAGAGCTGCGGTGCGATCTGACGGCGTTCCGCGAGTGCGTCGCGCTCGACCGGCGGCTGAGCACCGAGGCGGATCTCGACCCGGTCGATGCCGAGCTGCTGCGTCTTTCGCGGCTCGTGCAGTACGCCGTGATCTTCGACCGGATCTTCCGGTTCGCGATCACCGGCACGCGCGTGCGCAACTACGACGGACTCGGCGGCCAGCTGCTGTTCGCGTGGCTGCACCGCCGGGGCGTGCTGCACTGGACCGACACCGCGCTCGCCTTCGAATGGGGCGAGGTGCCGGATGCCGTGGTCGCCCTCGGCGACGCGATCGACCGCCTGTACTGGGAATCGATCGACCGCCCGAAGACCGCGCACTGGCTGGCGGCATACGACCTCGTGCGCTCCGTGCTCGAACCTCACCCCGCCTCGGTGTGGGCGCGGGGTCTGCCCCACGACGTCCTCGCGGGTCCGCCGAAGGGCTACACCGATGCGGTGCTGGACGACGAGTTCCCGCTGTCGATGTTCTACGAGGCGCTCGAGAAGAAGATGCGCGACGTCATCGCGTCCACGCGCGGCATCCGCGGCTGACCCGCACACGGGCCCGAAGCCGCGCCCGAGGCTGAAAGGATGAGGTCATGACCTCCCTGCACGACACCTCGGTGCGCGGCTTCGCGTCCGACAACTACTCCGGCATCCACCCGGAGGTCCTCGCGGCGATCACCGCCGCCAACGACGGCCACCAGACCGCCTACGGCTCGGACGTGTACACCGCCCGGCTGCAGGACCTCGTCGGCGAGCACTTCGGCGCGGGCGCCGAAGCCTTCCCCGTGTTCAACGGCACGGGTGCCAACGTCACGGCGCTGCAGTCGATGCTGCCACGGTGGGGCGCGGTGATCGCCGCGTCGACCGCGCACATCAACGTCGACGAGGGCGGTGCCCCCGAGCGAGTCGGCGGCATCAAGATCCTCAACGTCCCCACCGACGACGGCAAGCTCACGCCCGACCTCATCGACCGCGAGGCCTGGGGCTGGGGCGACGAGCACCGCGCTCAGCCGCTCGTCGTGTCGATCACCCAGTCGACCGAGCTCGGCACGCTCTACACGCCCGACGAGCTGCGCACGATCGCCGACCACGTGCACGAGCGCGGGATGCGGCTGCACATGGACGGCGCGCGTATCGCCAACGCCGCCGCGGCCCTCGGCCTGCCGCTGCGCGCCATCACGCGCGATGTCGGTGTCGACGTGCTGAGCTTCGGCGGCACGAAGAACGGCGCGATGCTCGGCGAGGCGATCGTCGTGCTCGACCCCGCGGCATCCGAGGGACTCACC
Organism: Microbacterium sp. M4A5_1d; assembly: GCF_053345465.1. NCBI lineage: Bacteria > Bacillati > Actinomycetota > Actinomycetes > Micrococcales > Microbacteriaceae > Microbacterium > Microbacterium sp. M4A5_1d. The sequence goes on along the minus strand of NZ_JBKFAD010000002.1, from coordinate 517,435 downwards.
TACCTGCGCAAGCTCAACATGCAGCTGTCGTCGAAGATGCGCTTCGTCTCGGCCCAGCTCGTCGCGCTGCTCGAGAACGACCTGTGGCGGCGCAACGCGGAGCACGCGAACGGGATGGCGCAGCGCCTGCGCTCGGCGGTCGAGTCGGGCATCGCCGACGGCTCGGTGCGGGGCGTGGAGTTCACGCAGCCGACGCAGGCCAACGGTGTCTTCGCGGTGCTGCCCGAGGGCGTCGCCGACCGGCTGCGCGAGTCGTTCCGTTTCTACGATTGGGGCCCCGCCGACGGAGGCTCGGAGGATCGCGCCAGCGATGCTTCGAGTGTCGGTGGGGAGGATGAGGCACGCCGCGAGGTGCGGTGGATGTGCTCGTTCGACACCTCGGCATCCGACGTCGACGCGTTCGTCGCCGAGCTCGCGCGCCTGACGACCGACTGACCACCTCCCGCGTCGGCGGGCATCCACGCGACGCACGACAAGAGCCGCGGCGGGGTCGAACCGGCCGCGGCTCTCGTGCGCTCAGGCGGCGGTGACGCTGAAGCTCCACGTGACGCCGAACCGGTCGGTGAGCATGCCGAAGCCCGCGCTCCACGCCGACGCGGCGAGGGGCTCGACGATGACGGCATCGGCGGCGAGCGCGTCCCACGGGCCGCGGAGCTCGTCGAGGCTTTCGGAACCGACCGAGACGAAGAACGCCTGATCGGTGATGGTGGCGTTGTCCTGACGGCGCGTCGCACCGCCGCCGGCGATCGATCCCTCTGTGCTTCCCGGGATGTCGTACGCCATCACACGGAAGCCGGTGCTCCCGGCGACGAGTCCGAAGACGACGGCATCCGCGCCGGGGAGGTCTGCGGGCATGCCGACCTCGGCGTACGTCGTGATCGAGACGTGTCCGTCGAAGGCGGCGCCGTAGAACTCGAGTGCCCGACGGGCGTCGCCGCGGAAGTTGAGGTGAGGGGTGGTGTGGATGGTCATCGCTGCTCCTGAGGAAAGGGCCGGCCCGATCGGCTCGACGCCCTCACCCTGACAGCCCTTCCGGTCAGTTTCTGTCCGCAAGGGCGGATACGGTGGGGCGATGACGACGACCTCCCGGTTGCTGACCCTGCTGTCGCTGCTGCAAGCCCGCCGCGACTGGCCGGGCGGAGCCCTCGCCTCGCGGCTGGGGGTGAGCGATCGCACGGTGCGACGCGACGTCGAGCGACTGCGCGAGATGGGATACCGCATCCAAGCGACGACCGGCCTCGACGGCGGGTACCGGCTGGAGTCCGGCAGTGAGCTACCGCCGCTGCTGTTCGACGAGGACCAGACCGTAGCCGTGGCCCTCGCCCTGCGGACGGCACCGACCCTCGGGGCGGGCATCGGCGAGGCGGCGGCCCGGGCGCTCGCGACGATTCGGCAGGTCATGCCTTCGCGTCTCCGTCACCGGCTCGACGCCCTGACCCCGACCGTCGTCGACCGTCCGGGGGATGCACCCGCCGCGGACGTCTCGCTCGAGGTTCTGTCGACGCTGGCGAACGCCATCCGCGACGGTGTCACGGTGCGGTTCGACTACGGCGAGGCGCGCGATGCCGATGCCGCGGGGTCCGTGCCGGCCCGACGCGCGGAGCCGCATCATCTCGTGGCGTCGGGTGGCCGCTGGTATCTCGTCGCGTGGGACCTCGACCGCGACGATTGGCGCCTGTACCGGGTCGACCGCATTCGGCCGCGCACACCGCTCGGCGGTGGCTTCGCGCGGCGAACGGTGCCCGGCGGTGACGTCGACGCGTTCGTCTCCGCGCGCTTTCGCGGGTCGGACACGGCGGAGTGGCCCTGTCGCGGCTCCGTCGTGCTGCACCTGCCGGCATCCGCGGTAGCGCCGTTCGCGGGCGATGGCACGGTCACCGCGCTCGACGACGGGCACTGTCGGCTCGAAGCCGGGTCGTGGTCATGGACCGCGCTCGCGGCCTCGTTCGGGCGGTTCGACGCCGAGCTCGAGGTCGTCGGTCCGCCCGAGCTCGCCGACGCGTTCGCGTTCCTCGCCGCGCGCTACGCCCGCGCTGTCACCACCTGACGGATCACCGGGGAGGCCGCCGCTCAGGCGCCAGCGAGCCAGGCCCGGTAGGCGTCGAACGAATACGGGCGGCCGAGGAAGTCGGCGACGAGGTCGGCCGCGTCGCGGCTGCCACCCGGCTCGAGGATGCGCTCGCGGTAGCGGGTCGCAACGGCCGGGTCCATGAGCTCGTCGCCGAACGCCGAGAGCAGGTCGCGGGCGATGACGAGGCTCCACTGATACGTGTAGTAGCAGGCGCCGTATCCGGTGAGGTGGCCGAAGCCCGCGTACGTGTGCCCGTTCGGCAGCGGGTGCACCGGCGACGACGCGCGGTACCAGCCCTCGACGGCCGCCTGCAGGTCGCTCGGCCGCTCGACGTGCAGGCCGTACGAGACGTTGGCGTGCCCGAGCTGGCGGGTCACCTCGAGGGCGCGACCGAAAGCGTCGGCCACCCGCATCCGCTCGACGAGGTCGGCCGGGATCGGCTCGCCGTCGGCGTTGCGCGCGAACGTCGCCAGCACGCCGGCATCCCACGCCCACTCCTCGAGCAGCTGGCTCGGCGCCTCGACGAAGTCCCACTCCGTCTCGATGCCGCTGAAGTCGGCCCAGACGGCGTCGGCGCCGCCGAGGATGCCGTGGACGAGGTGCCCGAACTCGTGGAAGAACGTCACGACCTGGTCGTGCTCGAGGAGTCCCCGCGAGAAGTTGCAGAGCAGTACGCCCTCGGGAAGCGAGCGGCCCGCGATGCCGGGCGCGAGGTTGAAGCACGCGGCGTGGTTGTACTTTCCCTCGCGCGGGTGAAGATCGAGGTGGATCCGACCGAGCCGGCGCTCGCCGCGGACGACGTCGTAGCTGCGGACGTCGTCGTGCCAGGCACCCGCGTCGACGGGGACGTAGGCGACGTCGAGCAGTCGCGCCGTGACATCGAGCACGCCCGCCAGGACGTTGTCGAACGCGAAGTAGGCGCGCACTGCCTGCGCGTCGACGGCGTAGTCCTCGCGCTTCAGCGCGCTGAGGAGGTACCAGAGGTCGGCCGCGGTGACCGCCTCGGCATCCGGCTCGTCGACGCGCAGCCGCGCGAGCAGCCGGTCGTACTCAGCGGCGGCGGCCTCGCGCGTCGCCGCGTCGATGTCGTCGAGGAACGACCGGATCGCCGCGCTCGAGCCGATCATGCGCGTCTCGGTCTCGTAGTCGGCCCAGTCGCCGTAGCCGAGCAGCTCCGCGCGCTCGGCGCGCACGGCGAGCAGTTCGGCGAGCACCGGGTCGTTGTCGGGCCAGGCGAGGTCGTTGTAGACCGACAGCAGTGCCGTGCGCGTCGACCGGCGCACCGCGAACTCGCGCACCGGCATGAGGTCGGTGTACTCGGTCGTGAGGGTGATGAGGCCCTCGTCGTCGACCGGGTGAGCGTCGATGAAGTCCTGCGGCAGCCCCTCCAGCGCGTCGGCGGGGAGCTTCAGCTCGCGCCGGCCGTCGCGGATGTTGCGCGAGAAGGTCAGCGAGAGCTCGGTGTCACGCTCGGCCAGCGCCCGCAGCCGTTCGCGTGTCGCCTCGTCGCGGTCGACGCCGCCGCGGCGGAAGTCGCGCTGGATGTGAGCGAGCAGGCGGCGGGCGGCGGCACCCAGCCCGTCGGTCGCGAGGCCGTCGAAGACGGCGAAGAGAGCGGGGTCGAGCGCCCGCTCGGAAAGCAGGGCGTCGATGGCCTGCACCCGGGCCTCGGCGGCAACGCGGACGTCGGCATCGGGGTGCGACTCGCTCAGCAGGGATGCCTCGGACGCCGCCTCGGCGATCGCGATCGACGCCTCGTTCCACAGCTGCAGACGGGCCAGGGGCGACAGCTCACGCCCCGCGATCAGCTGCGAGTCGACCTCGCGGACGCGGGCGATGCGGGCGTCCGGGCGCTTGGCGGCGAACGCGAGCCATCCGGCGGTGTCGGCGGGGAAGGCGAGGGGCTTCGGATCGGTCATGACCCGAGCCTACGCAGGAGCGGGCCTCAGCGAAGAGCACCCACCGAGGCGAGCGCGAGGCGGATGAGCGTGCCGCGGCCACCCTCCATCTCGGCGGCGAGGGCGTCGGATGCCGCTTCCACGGGGTCGAGCCATGTGACCTCGAGAGCATCCTGACGGGGCTCGCACGTGCCCGTGACCGGCACGACGAAGGCGAGCGACACGGCGTGCTGGCGGTCGTCGTGGAAGGGGCTGACCCCGGGGATCGGGAAGTACTCGGCGACCGTGAAGGGCGTGGGCGACGCGGGCAGGAGCGGGAAGGCCATGGGCCCGAGGTCGTTCTCGACGTGCCGGAACAGTGCGTCGCGGATCGTCTCGCCGTAGCGCACGCGGCCCGAGACGATCGTGCGCGTCATCTCCCCGACCGGCGTGGCACGGAGCAGGATGCCGACCTGGGTGACGGCCCCGAGCCCGTCGGTGCGCACCGGCACCGCCTCGACGTAGAGCATCGGCAGCCGGCGGCGCGCTTCGGTGAGCTCGACGTCGCTGAGCCAGGCCGGGTTCGTGGCTCCGCCGCCCGGGGCTCCGCGCAGCGGGTCGGCCGGGAGCGACGACTCGCCGCGCTCGTCGGGATCGGGATCGGGGGTGCGCACGGCCATGCCTCATGTATACCAATGACCCCCGGCGGTGTCGGAGGAGGCTGGCAGGATGGTCGCATGTCGCCCGATCCGGTCCTCGATCCTGCGGCCGTGCGCTGGTCGGCCGCTCCCGCCGACCGCGGTCGCCGCCCGTTACTGGTGATGGTGCACGGCTACGGCTCGGATGAGAACGATCTGTTCGCCCTCGCGCCGCACCTGCCGGCCGAGTACGTCGTGGCTGCGGTCCGCGCCCCGCTCACCCCGCGCTTCCCCACGCCGGGGTGGTCGTGGTACCCGATCGAGGGCCTGAACGGTCGCGATCCGCACGCGGCGACGGCATCCGCCCGCGCGCTGACGGCGTGGATCGACGCGGAGCGGGGCGATGCGGCATCCGTCGGGCTGCTCGGCTTCTCGCAGGGCGGGGTCATAGCGATCGAGGCGCTTCGCCTGCGCCCGGACGACTACGCGTTCGCCGTCACCCTGTCGGGCTACGCCAATCCTGGCGATCTCGACACCGACGCCGAGCTCGCCGAACGCCGCCCGCCCGTGTTCTGGGGTCGCGGGGCGCTCGACGACGTCATCCCGCCCGCACTCGTCGCACACACGGCGCAGTGGCTGCCCGGCCGGGTCGACCTGAGCGGCCGCGTCTACCCCGATCTCGGACACGCCGTCTCGGCGGAGGAACTGCGCGACGTCGCGACGTTCCTGCACAAGCAGCTCCCGTCGGCGTAGACTTCCCGGGCCCCTGTCCCGAGTGTGAGGAACGACCGTTGATCGGTTTCGACGCGACCGCGCTGTGATCCCGCGCTGATCCGTCGACCCTTCGGGCGTCCGACCTGGCCAGCGCATTCTCCGATTTCCGCGCTGGCCGCTGGACCGTTCCACCCCCGGTCGGGGTGTCCTCGGTGTCGGTCGTGCCCGCGCCCGACGACATCCGAGGAGGCAGTCATGCCCCATCCCGCTCCCGCGGTCGTCCTCGACCGCATCACCCTCATCCACCCCGACGGCACTCCCGCCGTGCGGAACACCTCCGGAACCTTCGGCACCGGGCGAACCGGCCTCGTCGGCCGCAACGGCTCGGGCAAGACCACGCTGCTGCGGCTGATCGCGGGCGAGCTCGCGCCGACCTCCGGCTCGGTCATCACGTCCGGACGGGTCGAGCTGCTGCCGCAGCGCTTGACCCTCGACATCGGGCGGCGCGTCGCCGACCTGCTCGGGGTCGCTCCCGTCGTCGACGCCGTGCGCGCCGTCGAGTCGGGAGACGTCCACCCGCGCCACTTCGACACGATCGGCGACGACTGGGATGCCGAGGCCCGAGCGGTCGCCGCGCTGACCGCGGCCGGTCTGCCGCCGGGAGCGCTCGACCGCCGCGTCGGAGAGCTCTCCGGCGGTGAGGCGGTTCTCGCGGCACTCGTCGGCGTGAGACTGCGCGGAGCCGAGATCGCGCTGCTCGACGAGCCGACCAACAACCTCGACCGCGACGCGCGCGAGCGGGTCGGCGAGCTCGTGCGAGCGTGGCGGGGTGCGCTCATCGTCGTCAGCCACGACACCGCGCTGCTCGAGCTGATGGACGACACCGCCGAGCTCTACGGCGGGGCGCTCGATACGTTCGGCGGGCCGTACTCCGAGTGGCGAGCCTGGCGCGACGACGAGCAGGCGGCGGCGCGCGCCGCGGAGACCGCCGCGGCGGCGACCCTCCGGCGCGAGCGGCGCGACCGGGCCGAGACCGAGACGAAGCTCGCGCGGCGTGCCGCGATGGGAGCGAAGGCGCAGCGCGAGAAACGCGTGCCCGGGATCGTCGCCGGCAACCGCGCGTCGGCCGCGCAGGTGTCGGCGGGTCGCGCGCGCGGCACGGCATCCGATCGGGAAGCCTCGGCTCGGGCGGCCCTCGATGCGGCAGGGCGGCGGGTCCGCGACGACGACGCCGTGCGGATCGACCTGCCCGATCCCGGCGTCGCGGCGAGCCGGCGCCTCGCGACGATCGGCGACGGCGAACGCTCGTGGGTCGTGCAAGGGCCCGAGCGTGTCGCGCTCGTCGGGCCGAACGGCGCGGGGAAGACGACGCTGCTCGAGGTGCTGGTGCGGTCGGCGGACGCTAACTCCTCAGAATCAGGTGCTGCGGTATCCGATCGTCGCTCGGGCGGCCCCGGCGCGCCCGATCTGAGGAGTTATGGCACGGCGGTCGCGCATACCGACCGCGTCGGCTACCTGTCGCAGCGGGTCGACGGGCTGCGGGACGAGGCGACGGTGCTCGACAGCGTGCGCGCGGCCGCGCCCGCCGCCACCGACGTCGAGCTGCGGAACCGGCTCGCGCGATTCCTGCTGCGCGGCGACACCGTGCTGCGCCCGGTCGCGGCACTGTCGGGCGGGGAGCGGTTCCGGCTGGCCCTGGCCTGCGAGCTGCTGGCCGATCCCCCGCCGCAGCTGCTGGTGCTGGATGAGCCGACGAACAACCTCGACCTCGACACGGTCGAGCAGCTCGTGCAGGCTCTCGCCGCCTACCGCGGTGCCGTGCTGGTGGTCAGCCACGACGACGGCTTCCTCGCCCGCCTCGCGCCCACCCCGATGCTCGAGCTGCGCGACGGCCGGCTGAGCGAGGTCCCGCCGGCTGGCCCGTGAACCGAGGTCCCCGTTGGGCCGGTGTCAGCGTCGAGGTCCCACTTGGGCCGGGAATGTGCGCCCGATTCCCGGCTCAAGTGGGACCTCGCGGGGTAGCGCGCGGGCAGCGGGGCACGGCAGGACCTGGCACGGCGGATGCCGCGGGCGCAAGGCCGCGCCGATGTCGGAGGTCCGCGCGAAGATGAAGGCATGGCCGATGTGCTCGCCCGATTCTCCGCGCCCACCGCGGACTGGTTCCGCGGCGCGTTCTCGAAGCCCACGTCGGCGCAGGCCGGTGCGTGGGACGCGATCTCCGCCGGCAAGCACGCCCTCGTGGTCGCGCCGACCGGGTCGGGCAAGACCCTGTCCGCGTTCCTCTGGGCGATCGACCGCATCTTCCGCGACAAGGTGGCGGCCGGCCCCGTCGACGACAAACCGGCGAAGCGCAGAAAGGCGGATGCCGCGCCGGCCGACACCCGCGTCCTGTACGTCTCACCGCTGAAGGCGCTGGGCGTCGACGTCGAGCGAAACCTGCGGTCGCCCCTCGTCGGCATCGGACAGTCGGCGCGCCGCCTCGGTCAGCCCGTCCCCGACGTGACGGTCGGAGTGCGATCGGGCGACACCTCCTCAGCCGACCGGCGCGCCCTGGTCGCCCGACCGCCCGACATCCTCATCACGACGCCCGAGTCGCTCTACCTCATGCTCACCTCGCAGGCATCCGAGACACTGCGCGGCGTCCACACCGTCATCGTCGACGAGGTGCACGCCGTGGCGGCCACGAAGCGCGGTGCGCACCTGGCCGTAAGCCTCGAACGCCTCGACGCGATCCTCGAGAAGCCGGCTCAGCGCATCGGCCTCTCCGCCACGGTGCGTCCCATCGACGAGGTGGCGCGCTTCCTCGGCGGCGCGGCCCCCGTCGAGATCGTCGCACCGAAGGCGTCGAAGGCGTTCGACCTGAACGTCGTCGTGCCGATCCCCGACATGCTGCATCCCCCGGCCCCACCCGGCGCCGAGGATGCGGGTGCCCCCGGCGCTGCGGGCGGTCGCGATGACGGAGACGACGAGGGGGACGACGACGATGGCGACGGCGCCTGGTACCGCGCCCCGCAGGCGACGGAGGTCACGGGGTCGGTCTGGCCGCACGTCGAGGAGGCGATCGTCGACCGCATCCTGCAGCACCGCTCGACGATCGTGTTCTCGAACTCGCGCAGGCTCGCCGAACGCCTGACCGGACGGCTCAACGAGATCTACACCGAGCGTCTCGGGGGCGACCTTCCCGAGCCCGCCGTCCCTGCGGGCATGATGGCGCAGGCCGGGGCCTCCGCCGGCGCCGAGCCGGTACTCGCGAAGGCGCATCACGGCTCGGTGTCGAAGGAGCAGCGCGCCCAGGTCGAAGACGAGCTGAAGTCGGGTGTGCTCCGCTGCGTCGTGGCGACCTCGAGCCTCGAGCTCGGCATCGACATGGGGGCCGTCGACCTCGTCATCCAGGTCGAAGCACCGCCGTCGGCGGCATCCGGACTCCAGCGCGTCGGACGCGCCGGCCACCAGGTCGGCGAGGTCAGCCGGGCAGCACTGTTCCCCAAGCACCGCGGCGACGTGCTGCACACCGCGGTCGTGACCGAGCGGATGCTGGCGGGCAAGATCGAGGCGATCGCGGTTCCGCAGAATCCCCTCGACATCCTCGCCCAGCAGACGATCGCCGCGTGCGCGACCGGCACGATCGAGGTCGAGGCCTGGTTCGAGACGGTGCGGCGCAGCGCCCCCTTCCGCACGCTCCCCCGCTCGGCGTACGAAGCGACGCTCGATCTGCTCGCGGGCCGCTTCCCCTCCGACGAGTTCGCCGAGCTGCGTCCACGCCTGGTCTGGGACCGCGATCAGGGCACGCTCACGGGGCGCCCAGGAGCGCAGCGCATCGCGGTCACGAGCGGTGGCACGATCCCCGACCGCGGTCTGTTCGGCGTTTTCGTCGCCGGCGAGAGCCGTAACGCGCGCGTCGGCGAGCTCGACGAGGAGATGGTCTACGAGTCGCGCGTCAACGATGTCTTCACGCTCGGCACGACCAGCTGGCGCATCGTCGAGATCACTCATGACCGGGTCAACGTCGTGCCCGCGTTCGGCCAGCCGGGCAAGCTCCCGTTCTGGCACGGCGACGGACTGGGGCGTCCCGCCGAGCTCGGCGAGGCGCTGGGGAAGTTCAGCCGCGAGGTGTCGGCGGCCGGTCCCGAGAAGGCGTCCGAGCGGTTGCGCGAATCGGGGCTCGACGACTACGCGATCGAGAACCTCCTGGCGCATCTCGCCGAGCAGCGCGAGGCGACCGGCAGTCTACCCACCGACCGGACGCTGACCGTCGAGCGCTCCCGCGACGAGGTCGGCGACTGGCGCGTCATCCTGCATTCCCCGTACGGCATGCACGTGCACGCTCCGTGGGCGCTGGCCGTCAACGCACGCATCCGCGAGCGTCTCGGGGTCGAAGGCGCAGCCGTCGCGAGCGACGACGGCATCATCGCGCGGGTCCCCGACGCGGCTGCCGAACCGCCCGGCGCCGACCTCTTCGTCTTCGACGCCGACGAGCTCGAACAGATCGTCACGGACGAGGTCGGCGGATCGGCGCTGTTCGCCTCGCGCTTCCGCGAGTGCGCGGCGCGGGCCCTGCTGCTGCCGAGGCTCAACCCCAACAAACGCGCGCCGCTCTGGCAGCAGCGGCAGCGCTCGGCGCAGCTGCTCGAGGTCGCGCGGCGGCATCCGTCGTTCCCGATCATCCTCGAGACGCTTCGCGAGGTGCTGCAGGACGTCTACGACCTTCCGGCACTCCTGCGCATCACCCGCAGCATCGCCGACCGCCGCATCCGCCTCGTCGAGACGACGACATCGCAGCCGTCGCCGTACGCCCGCGATCTGCTCTTCGGCTACGTCGGCGCCTTCATGTACGAGGGCGATTCGCCGCTCGCCGAACGCCGCGCCGCGGCCCTGTCCGTCGATCCCGCGCTGCTGTCGGAGCTGCTCGGCAAGGTCGAGATGCGCGAGCTGCTCGACCCCGAGGTCATCGCGCAGTTCGAGCGCGAGGCCCAGCGTCTCGCTCCCGACCGACGCGCGCGCGGGGTCGAGGGCGTCGCCGATCTGCTCCGCATCCTCGGCCCGCTCGACCCCGGGGAGGTCGCAGCCCGCCTCGAAGAGTCCGCGGGCACCGGGACCGGCACCGGCACAGCGGAGGAAATCGGCACAGCGGCGGATGCGAGCGCCGCGCCCGTTCCGCCGGACGGCGAATCTCCTCCCGAGCACCGGGTCGCCGAGGCCGCCGACCTGCTGCAACAGCTCGTGACCGCCCGCCGCGCGATCCCGGTCACGATCGCAGGCACGCAGCGGACGGCGGCGATCGAGGATGCCGGCCGCCTGCGCGACGCGCTGGGCGCGGCGCTTCCCGTGGGCATCCCCACCGCGTTCCTCGAACCCGTCGTCGATCCCCTCGCCGACCTCGTCGCACGGCACGCCCGCACCCATGGGCCGTTCCGCACCGCGGACGTCGCGACGCGTCTCGGCATCGGCACCGCCGTCGCGCGTCAGACACTGCAGCGGCTCGAGTCGCAGGGGCGCATCGCGAGCGGTTACTTCCTGCCTGAGACCTCCGGCAGCGAGGCCGACGACCTCGAGTGGTGCGATTCCGAGGTGCTGCGCCGGCTGCGGATGCGGTCGCTCGCGGCTATCCGGGGCAGCGTCGAGCCGGTATCGCCCGAGGCGTTCGCGCGGTTCCTGCCCGTGTGGCAGCACGTCACCCGGCCGCTCGAGGGCGTCGACGGCGTCGCCGCCGTGATCGAGCAGCTCGCCGGTGTGCCGATTCCTGCGAGCGCCTGGGAGTCGCTCGTCCTGCCCTCGCGCGTGCGCGACTACGCACCCGGGATGCTCGACGAGCTGACCGCGACGGGCGAGGTGGTCTGGTCGGGGCACGGCACCCTGCCGGGGCGCGACGGCTGGATCGCGCTCCATCCCGCCGACATGGCGCCGCTCACCCTGGCGCTGGCCGACGCCGACTCCGAGGCCGACGAGTCGTCGACGTCGGGCGACTTCGACGTCCGGATTCTCGAGGCTCTCGCCGTCGGCGGCGGCTGGTTCGCGGGGCAGCTCGTCGCCGCGATCGGCGCCCCCAACGAGCAGAGCGTGCTCGACGCACTCTGGCGTCTCGCGTGGGCGGGCCGCCTGACGAACGACACGTTCACGCCGGTCCGATCCCTCCTCTCGGGCGGTTCGCAGGCGCACCGCAGCGCCCGCCGCACACCGCGGTCCCGCCTGTATCGCGGCACACCGCTCGCGCGCCCCACGACGCCGGCGGCGCCGCGCCCGTCGACGCTCGGCGGCCGGTGGTCGCTCCTGCCCACGGTCGAGCCCGATCCGTCGCTCCGCGTCACGGCATCGGCGGGGCTCCTGCTCGACCGCTACGGCGTCGTCACCCGGGGCAGCGTGCAGTCCGAGGGTGTTCCCGGCGGTTTCGCGCAGGTCTATCGCGTTCTCGCGGGCTTCGAAGAGGCGGGCCACTGCCGCCGCGGCTATGTCATCGAGACCCTCGGCGCCGCGCAGTTCGCGGCATCCGTCACCGTCGACCGCCTGCGTGAGTTCGCGGCGCTCCCCGACCCGCCGCCGCGGCGTGCGGTCACGCTGGCCGCGACCGACCCGGCGAATCCCTACGGTGCAGCCCTCGGCTGGCCGGCGCTCGAGGGCGTCTCGCATCGACCGGGCCGGAAGGCCGGCGGCGTCGTGGTGCTCGTCGACGGTGCGCTCGTGCTCTATCTCGAGCGGGGTGGGCGTTCGGCGCTCGCCTTCACCGACGACGAAGAGGTGCTGACCGCGGCCGCAGCCGATCTCGTGAGAACGGCTCAGGCGCGCCGCCTCGACACACTCACCGTCGAGCAGGTCAACGGCGAGTTCGTCTACAACACCCCGACCGGGCGGGCGCTGCGCGCAGGCGGTTTCGTCGAGTCGTCGCGCGGCCTCACGCTGCGCCGGCTGACCGCGGGCTCACGGGCGGCGATGTCCGGAAGCAGCGAGCGTGCCTGAGGGCGACACCGTCTTCCGAGCCGCGCGGAAGCTGGGTGAGGCGCTCGTCGGACAGGAGGTCACGCGCTTCGACATCCGTGTTCCCGGCAGTGCGACAGCCGACCTGCGCGGCGAGAGCGTCTCGTCGTCGATCGCCCGCGGCAAGCACCTGCTGCTGCGCATGGGCGCATTCAGCCTGCACTCGCACCTGAAGATGGAGGGTCGCTGGCACGTCTACCGCCACGGCGAGCGCTGGCGGGCACCCGCGTTCCAGGCCCGCGCGATCGTCGGAACGCGCGATCGGGATGCCGTCGGCTTCGAGCTCGCGATGGTCGAGGTCCTCCCCACCGCCGACGAGGACCGCCTCGTCGGCCACCTCGGGCCCGACCTGCTCGGCCCCGATTGGGATCTGGCCGAAGCGGTGCGTCGCGTGAGCGCGGACCCCCGAGCCGCGCACGTCGCCCTGCTCGACCAGCGGAACGTCGCCGGCTTCGGAAACGTCTACGCGAACGAGCTGCTCTTCGTTCGCGGCATCCTGCCCATGACCCCCGCCACCGAGATCGACGCGGCCGCCGTGCTCGAGACCGGGTACCGGATGATCCACGCCAATCGCGATCGCGCGGCGCGCACCTTCACCGGCAACGACCGGCCCGGGCAGCGGATGTGGGTTTACGGCCGCGAGAACAAGCCCTGCCGCCGGTGCGGGACGCTGATCCGCGCCGGCGAGATCGGAGCGCTGCCGACGAGCGAGCGGAACATCTTCTGGTGCCCGCGCTGCCAGAGCTGAACCCCGCCGGGTCTGGAGCGATCCGACGCTTGCACTCAGCGGCCGATGTAGCGACCGGGGCGGTGGTTCAGGACGAGCACGACGCTCAGCACGACCGCTCCGGCAGCGCTGAGCAGCACCGCCGGCCACGGCAGCACCAGCAGCGCGGACGCGATGATCACGACGTCGAAGATCATCTGGGTCCATCCCGCACTGAAGCCCATGCGCTCCTGCAGCACGAGGGCGATGATGTTCACCCCGCCGAGGCTCGAACGGTGGCGGAACAGGATCAGCAGCCCGACGCCGGCGAGCAGGTTGCCGCCCAGCGTGCCGTAGATGGGTTCGATGCTCGCGAACTGCAGCAGGTGCTGGTGCACGAAGGTGAACGCCGAGACCAGGCCGATCGAGACGAAGGTGCGGATCGTGAACGACACCCCCTTCTTCCACAGGGCCAGCGCGGCGAACGGCGCGTTCACGACTGCGAACAGCACCGGGAACGACCATCCGGTCGCATAACCGAGAAGCAGCGCGAGGCCCGCGGTGCCGCCGGTCACCGAGCCCGACGACTGCAACAGGTAGAGGCCGAGGGATGCCACGAATGTGCCGGTCACGATGCCGAGCAGATCCTCCGCGCGGGTGTGGCGCGTGAGCGCCGCCTCGAACACGAGGGAAGGTCCGGTCGACGGTGCGCGAGAAGGCTCCACCCGCCCATCCTCGCAAACCGGGGCGCGAGTGGAAGCAAGCCCCGCGGCGGCGGCATGTTATCGCGCGAAGGTCAGCTCGCACACCCCTTCGACCTCGGCGGCTGCGCATCGCACGCTTGTTCCAGCAAACCGGTCGACCTGCCGCTCCGAATGATTCGTGGGAATGAAAACGCGGGTCGCGGGGTTGTTTCCAGTACTCAGTACCGGACCCGGAACTGTCGGAGGGGATCGTGGGCAAGAACTACATCGACATCGAGAACGACCGCGGAGAGACGCTGCGTTACCGCAAGCACGCGAACGGTCGGGGCTTGATCGCGAACGGGGCCAAGGTGCACCCGACCGCACTGGTCGAAGCAGGCGCCTACGTCGAACCCGGAGTCCAGGTCGCCGCGGGCGTTCACATCGGCCGTGGCGTGTGGATCGAGCGCGAAGCCGTCATCGGCCCGAACGTCGAGATCGCACCGCACGCGCACGTCGGCTCCGGCGCCGCCATCGGTCCGCGGGCGAAGATCGGCATCCGCGCGTTCATCGGAGCGCACGCGCACGTCGCCGGTGGCTCGCTCATCGGCGACGACGAGAACATCGCCGACGGCGAGCACGTGGCGACCGACCAGCGCGGACTGCGTCTGGCCGCCTGACCCGCCGGGATACGCTTCAGGCATGACACCCGGACGTTCCTCGGGCCGCCCCGCTCGTAGCGGCGGCCGAGGCGGCGGTGCCCCCGGGCACCGCGGCGCCCCGGCATCCGGGCAGCGGTCCGTGGCCCGCAAGGCAGACCGCACCTCGGGAACCCGCCGCGAGTCGGATGCCGCCGCACCGGACCTGAGCGGCCTCGGCGCTTTCCGCCTCGGAGCGGCCCCGGGTGCCACACCCGGCAAGTGGATCGACGTGTGGAAGCAGCGGATGCCCGCGAACCCGGTCGATCTCGTCACCCTCGAGTTCGTCGACCAAGCCGCCGCCCTCGCGAGCGGTGAGGTCGACGCCGCCCTCGTGCGGCTTCCGATCGAACGCGCTGGGTTGAGCATCATCCCGCTCTACGACGAGATCACGGTCGCCGTGTGCAGCGCCGACTCGTCCCTCACCGTCGCCGATGAGCTGACCCTCGCCGACCTCGCCGGGGAGGTCGTCATGGTGACCGGTGATGACGCTCTGGGTATCGAGGTCCCCGGCGCCATCGCCCCCGCCTTTTCCGCCATTGCCACGACGGGTGACGCGGTCGCGACGGCGGCCACCGGCGTCGGCATCGTGCTCGTGCCGATGTCGCTCGCGCGACTGCATCACCGCAAAGACACCACGTACCGGCCCGTGGTCGACGCTCCGACGTCGACGGTCGCGCTCGCCTGGCCGACGGAGGCGACCACGCCGCTGGTAGAGACGTTCATCGGGATCGTGCGCGGCCGTACCGCGAACTCCTCGCGCTAACACCCACCCCCGACGCCGGTCGCCCGAATCACGCCCCGTGCAGCCGCCGCGCCCCGTCGGGGATCGCACCCGCAACCGGAGCGCGGCTCAGCAGGGCGGCGGCGTCGATCGGGTCGTCCGGCGCGGCGGCATCCGGATCCGCCTCGAGCTCGACCACGACGGGAGCGGGCAACCGGATCGCCGTGCGAGCGTCCCGCGCCCGCGACTCGATGCCGGCCGCGTCGACGGGGCGGCGCACCCGCCAGCCCCGGCGCGCGGCGGCGACGTCGAGCCGGTCGAGCACCGCGATGAGCTCGCTGGGGTCTGAGATGATCACGCGGGCGGTCATCCGGCCATTGTCCTCCGCTCGTCACGGAAGGTCATCCCCACCGGCTCGACTCGGCGGGAACCATAGACTTTCGGCATGGCCCCGCTCGTGTACGTCTGCGTGCGCCCGCAGCAGGCGGCCGCGGACGCGGAGTACGCGTCGTTCCGCACCGCCATGGGCCTCGATGAGTCCCAGCTCGAGCGCATCGATCTGACGCGCGACGCCCTGCCCGCGGACGCGTTCACGCGCTGGCGCGGCTTCGTCGTCGGCGGCAGCCCCTTCAACGCCACTGACGATCCCGGCGCGAAGCCGGAGGGCCAGCTGCGCCTAGAGGCCGACCTCGCGCGCATCGTCGAGGCGGCGGCATCCGCTCGGACGGCGGCGCTGTTCACCTGCTTCGGCATCGGCGTGGCCACGACCTACCTCGGCGGCACGATCTCGCGCGACTACCCCGAGGACACCGGCCCGACCGATGTGACCCTGACGGAGGCCGGCCGGGTCGACCCGCTGCTGGGCTCGCTCTCTCCCACCTTCGCCGCGCTCACCGCACATAAGGAGGGGACGCAGACGCTTCCCGCCGGGGCGGTGCTCCTCGCCACGAACAGCGCCTGTCCCGTGCAGGCCTACCGCGTGGGAGATCGCCTGTACGCGACGCAGTTCCACCCCGAGCCGACGCCGCAGGACTTCACCGAGCGCATGACGATCTACCGCAACGACGGCTACTTCGACGCGGCGGACTACGACCGCGTCGCGGCCCGCGTGCTCGCGGCCCCCGTGACCGAGCCGAGCCGCTTCCTCGCCGCGTTCGCCGCGACGTTCTGACGCCGGGCGCGATACAACCGTCGGATCGGTGGTGCGGATGTCGCCTCCGACGACGTTCGAGGCGACACCAGCACCATGGGTCCGACGAATGTATCGGCGCGGCCGGTCAGGCGACCGATCAGGCTGTGCGGGTGCGGCGCAGGATGCCGCGGTGCTCGCGGCCGTTCGAGCGCCAGGCCGTCACGGCTGCGGCGGCGGCGACCACGACGATGACCGCGACGGCGGCGACGGCGACCGGCGTCGAGTGGGGCTGATCGGTCGTGCGGGCGATGGCCACCCACGCCAGGCCCCACGACAGCGCGATGATCGGCGAGGGGCGCCCGCGCGAGAAGGCTGCGATGCCCACGCCGACGGCGGCCACGAGCACGAGCACGGCCACACCCCACACGTCGGCCTGCATGCCCCACGACTGGGGGACGGTGCGGCTGAGCCACGCCGTGACGTTCGCGACCGTCGCCAGCGAGACCCATCCGAGGTGCAGGCCCACCGTGGCGTCCATGAGCAGCCGGTCGCCGACCGACTGCGGCCGCGAGCGCACCAGCAGGTGGAACGTCCAGCCGAGGGCGGCGAGGAGCGCCACGATCGCGACGACGGTCAGCGGCAAGGTCGTGAACTGCGCCGCGAGCAGCCATCCCCCGTTGAGCACGGCGGTCAGCGCGATCCACCATCCCACGAGCCGCTGCCGGTCGCGGGAGCGCTGCGCGGGCAGCGCTTGCCAGATCGTGTAGCCGATCATGAAGAGGTAGATGACCGACCAGATGCTGAACGCCTGAGTTCCCGGCGCGAGCACCGTCGAGTCGGCGTCGAGCGCGCCGCCCTGCAGATCGCGCACGTTCGTCCCGCCGAAGAGCCCGGTCCCGACCATCGCGGCGATGATCATGAAGACGACGGCCGAGATGACCGCGATCTGCCGGACGAGGTCCGACGACTTCTGCGGAGGGCGGGCGGCGTGGTGCGCTGTGGTGCTCATCCCTTCACGGTAGATCCGACCCCGCGGCCGGTCATCCGCTTGACAGATCCGGCCCCACGATGACGGCCGAGTTCGGCTCGACGACGAGCAGATCGTCGACGATCCGGCTCGGCAGCGTCTCGAGCCACACCACGTCGCCGTTCGGCTCGAGCCGCCACGGCGCCTCGGAGAGGTTCACGAGCACGCGTGCACGACCTCGCTGGAGGTCGTAGAGCCGGCCGCCCTCACCTTCCGCCGCACCGGCACCGCGCGCGGTGAATCGCGGGTCGGTCAGGTCGGGCACCGAACGGCGCAGCCGTCCGAGCTCGCGGTACAGCGCGAGCAGGCGAGCGTGGTCGCCTTCGCCGACCTCCGTCCAGTCGAGCTTCGACCGCAGGAAGGTCGCCGGATCGTTGGGGTCCGGAACGAGGTCCTCATCCCAGCCCATCTCGGCGAACTCCTGCTTCCGTCCGGCAGCGGTCGCCTCGGCGAGCTCGGGCTCGGGGTGCGACGTGAAGAACTGCCACGGTGTGGACGCGCCCCACTCCTCGCCCATGAACAGCATCGGGGTTCCCGGCGCGGTCAGCGTCAGGACGGCCGCGACAGCGAGCCGGTCGGCGTCGAGCGTCGCCGACAGCCGATCGCCCGCCGCGCGGTTGCCGATCTGGTCGTGATCCTGCGCGAAGGTCACCAGCCGCCACGACGGCGACTCGGCCGGAATCGGACGGCCGTGCTCGCGGCCCCGGAACGACGAGTAGGTGCCGTCGTGGAAGAAGCCCGAGTTCCAGGTCTTCGGCACGGCGTCGAGCGCGTCGAAGTCGGCGTAGTAGCCGACCGTCTCGCCCGTGAGCGCGACGTGCACGGAGTGGTGCCAGTCGTCCGACCACTGCGCCGTCATCCCGTGCCCGCCCGCCTCGCGCGGCAGGATCATGACGGGGTCGTTCATGTCGCTCTCGGCGATGAGCGTCAGCGGGCGCCCGAGGTGCGTGCCGAGCGCGTCGACGCGGTCGGCGATCTCGCCGAGGATGTGAACGGGGCTGTCGTCGTCGTGCAGCGCGTGCACGGCGTCGAGCCGCAGCCCGTCGACGTGGAAGTCGCGCAACCACATCTCGGCGTTGCCGATGATGTACTCGCGAACGGCATCCTCGTCGAGATTCACGCTGTCGCCCCACGTGTTGCGGCGACCGTCGCGAAGATACGGACCGTACTCGGGCAGGTAGTTTCCCGAAGGCCCGAGGTGGTTGTAGACGACGTCCTGGATGACGGCGAGACCGGCCCCGTGCGCGGCATCGACGAATCGGCGGTACGCGTCCGGCCCGCCGTAGCTCTCCTGGACGGCGTACCAGAGCACCCCGTCGTAGCCCCAGTTGTGGGTGCCGTTGAAGGCATTGACCGGAAGGAGCTCGATGTGGGTCACGCCGAGCTCGACGAGATGGTCGAGGCGCCCGATGGCGGCGTCGAGCGTGCCGGCGCTCGTGAAGGTGCCGATGTGCAGCTCGTAGATGATGCCGCCGGCGAGCGACCTTCCCGTCCAGGCCTGATCGGTCCACGCGAACGACGACGGGTCGTCGATCGCCGACAGACCGTGGACGCCGTCAGGCTGCCGCCGCGAGCGCGGGTCGGGGCGCGCGTCGTCGCCGTCGCCGAGGACGAAGCCGTACCGATCGCCCGGGCCGAGGTCGACGTCGGCCGACCACCAGCCGTCCGCCGAGCGCGAGAGCTCGACGTCCGCGGCATCCGGCCGTCGCAGCCGCACCCGCTCGGGGCGCGGCGCCCATACCTCGATCATGCGTTCTTCCCTTCGGCGGTCGGACGTTCGGCGGCGAGCAGCGCCACCGGGTACGTGTCGAGCAGGTCGGCCAAGCGCACCGCGCCGCCGTTCCAGGCATGGCCGGTCAGCTGGTCGACGTGGCGCCCCGGCGGAACCATCACGACTGTGCCGCCCCATCCGCCGCGCGCGGCGAGGCCGACGGGCAGGCGCGTCGCGACGGTGACGGCGCCGCCGCGGTCGAAGGCGATCGCGTGGTCGGCGGCGGAGCCGACGACCGGCAGCGGGGCGTAGCGCGTGAACAGTTCGGGACGATCGCGACGCAGGCGGAGCGCCCGCGAGACGACGAGGAGCTTCGCCGCACCGGAGTCGTCGATCTCGGGATGCCATCCGCCGTCGAGCTTCGTGAGCAGCTCGCGGCGCTCGGCGAAGTCGACGTCGCGACGATTGTCGGGGTCGACCAGCGAGAGGTCCCACAGCTCGGAGCCCTGATAGACATCGGGCACCCCGGGCGCGGTCAGCTGCAGCAGCTTGGCGGCGAGGGAGTTCGAACGCCCGGGAGCCGTCAGCTCACCGACGACCTCCTCGACCACCGCACGGGCGTCACCCGAGGTCGCGGCATCCACCAGTGCGGCGATGCGAGCCTCGGCATCCTCGTCGGGATCCGTCCACGAGGTGACGATCCCGCCCTCGCGCGAGGCCTTCTCGGCGTAGTCGCGCAGCCGCTCGGGCGACGCGGGCCACGCTCCGACGATCGCCTGCCAGAGCAGGTCGTCGAGGCGTCCGTCGCCGGTCGAGGCGATCGCCCGGAGGCGCCCGAGGGCGTCGGACCAGCGGTCGGGCAGCTCGGCGATGACGGACAGCCGGGCGCGGACGTCTTCGCTGCGCTTGGTGTCGTGGGTGCTCAGCGCCGTGAGGGCCTGCGGCCACATCGCCTGACGGTTCGCCTGCGCGAGGTGGAAGCCCGCGACGTCGAGGGCGAAGACGCCCGGGTCGCCGCCCACCTCGGTGAGCGTGCCGAGACGCGGATAACGGTAGAACGCACTGTCTTCGACGCCCTTGGCCATGACCGGCCCGGTCGTCTGACCGAAGCGGCGGCTCAGCTCGGTGTCGCCCGCCGTGACCAGCGGGGCGAGGATCGCGATCGCGTCGGCGAGATCGGGGCGGGATGCGGATGCCGCGGCCACCGCCTCGGCGACGAGCTCGTCACCCACCGGCGGATAGACGCGGTACACCGAGAAGCTCGTCAGGAGTTCGGCGAACGCGTCGCGCGCGACATCCGCTCCCAGCGCTTCGCGCACCTCATCGGGCAGGCAGCGCACGAGACGCCCCACCTCTGCGGCCTGCAGCGTATCGGCGACCGCACGCTTGGCCTCGCGCACGATCTCGTCGTACGACGCGGGGGCATCGGCCGAGCGGAGCGCGGCGTCGAGCTCGTCGAGTCGACCCTTGCCGGCGGGATCGATGAGCACGCGGTCGATCTCGGCCATCGCGTCGTACCCGGTCGTACCGGCGGTCGGCCACCAGGACGGCAGCTGCTCGGCGTGATCCGTGGCGGCGTGCTCGAGGATCTTCTCGACCACGACATACGCGCCGCCGGTCGCCTCGGCGAGCTGCTCGAGATATCCGCCGGGGTCGGCGAGCCCGTCGGGGTGGTCGATGCGGAGGCCGTCGGCCAAGCCCTCGCGCAGCCAGCGGAGGATCTCGACATGGCTCGCCTCGAAGACCGCCGGCACGTCGACGCGTACACCCGCGAGCGTGTTCACGGCGAAGAAGCGCCGGTAGTTCAGCTCGGTCGCGTCGTCGCGCCAGAATGCGGCACGCCAGTGCTGCGCGGCGAGCACGGCATCCACGGTGGCGGGGTCGGTGGTCGCCGCCGAGGGTGCGGTTCCGTCGGCGAGCGGCAGCACGTGGTCGTAGTAGCGAGCGACACCCTCAGCGCCGTTCGCCTCGTCGGCTGTCACCGGCGCGACCTCGATCTCACCGGCGGCGACGGCTTCGCGGAGCGTGGAGCCGAGGATCGGCAGGCCGACCTTGCCCCCGCCGTACTCCCAGTCGATGTCGAACGCCTCGGCGTGGACTGATGCGCGACCGTGTCGGAGGACGTCCCACCACCAGGGGTTCTCGGCCGGAACCGCGACGCCCTGATGGTTGGGCACGATGTCGACGAGCACACCGAGTCCGGCACCGCGGGCGGCGGCCGAGAAGCGCGCGAGCCCCTCGGCGCCGCCGCGGCGCGGGTCGACGATCGTCGGGTCGACGACGTCGTAGCCGTGGTCCGACCCCTCCGCCGCCGCGAGCAGCGGAGAGAGGTAGGCCCAGTCCACGCCGAGGTCGCGGAGGTAGTCCGTGACCTCGGCGGCCGCCGTGAGGTCGAACGCCGGTCGGATCTGCAGCCGGTAGGTCGAGATCGGAGCCGTCATCGGCCCGTGACCTCGGGGGTCGGCGCCTCGGCGGGAACGATGTCGATGGGCGTCGTGTACCCCGCAAGCGAGGCCGCCACCGAGTGGTCGGTCTCGGGCTCGGGCTCGGTGTACTCCCCCAGGACGACGAGCGACTTGGCACGGACCTGCAGCGCGTTGCCGCCCTCGAGCGGGTCGGTGCCGACGAGCTCGCCGCTCGTGTCGATCAGCACCTCCCATCGGTCCGCGTACTGGTCGGAGGGCACGGTGAACTCCACCTCGTCGTCACCGGCGTTGAACAGCACGAAGAAGTGGTCGTCGGAGATGTCCTCGCCGCGACGGTCGCGCTCGCGGATGCCGTCGCCGTTGAGGAAGACGCCGACCGCCCGCCCGAACCCGGAGTCCCAGTCTTCGGGCTGCATCGCGGTGCCGTCCGGGCGCAGCCACATGATGTCGGGCACCGGGGCGCCCTCTTCGCGGCGCACGGGGCGCCCGTCGAAGAACCGGCTGCGCCGGAACGTCGGGTGCAGGCGGCGCAGGCGCGCGAGGGCCGCAGTGAACTCGATGAGCGGCTGGTCGACCTGGTCCCAGTGGATCCAGGTCAGCTCGTTGTCCTGCGCATAGCCGTTGTTGTTGCCCTGCTGCGTGCGGCCGAGCTCGTCGCCGTGGCAGATCATCGGAACGCCCTGGCTGAGGAGCAGCGTCGCGAGGAAGTTCCGCTGCTGGCGGGCGCGCATCGTCAGCACGTGCGGGTCGTCGGTGGGTCCCTCGACGCCCATGTTGTACGAGCGGTTGTGCGACTCGCCGTCGTTGCCGTCCTCGCCGTTGGCGTCGTTGTGCTTCTCGTTGTACGACACGAGGTCGCGCAGCGTGAAGCCGTCGTGCGCGGTGACGAAGTTGATGGATGCCACCGGCCACCGGCCGTCGTGCTCGTAGAGGTCGGCCGAGCCGGTGAGCCGAGAGGCGAACTCGCCGAGCGTCGAAGCCTCGCCGCGCCAGAAGTCACGGACGGTGTCGCGGTACTTGCCGTTCCACTCGGTCCACTGCGGCGGGAAGTTGCCGACCTGATAGCCGCCGGGGCCGATGTCCCACGGCTCGGCGATGAGCTTGACCTGCGAGACGATCGGGTCCTGCTGCACGAGCTCGAAGAACGCCGACAGCCGGTCGACGTCGTAGAACTCGCGCGCCAGCGTCGCCGCGAGGTCGAAGCGGAAGCCGTCGACGTGCATCTCGGTCACCCAGTAGCGCAGCGAGTCCATGATCAGCTGCAGTGCGTGCGGGTTGCCGACGTTGAGGCTGTTCCCGGTGCCGGTGTAGTCGGTGTAGTAGCGCTTGTCGTCGTCCTCGAGCCGGTAATAGGCCTCATTGTCGATGCCGCGCATCGAGAGGGTCGGGCCCATGTGGTTGCCCTCGGCGGTGTGGTTATAGACGACGTCGAGGATGACCTCGATGCCGGCGGCGTGCAGCGCCTTGACCATCGCCTTGAACTCCTGCACCTGCTGGCCGTGGTCGCCCGTGGCCGAGTAGGTGTTCTGGGGCGCGAAGAACGCGATCGTGTTGTAGCCCCAGTAGTTCGACAGGCCCTTCTCCTGCAGCGTGGAGTCGTTGACGAACTGGTGCACCGGCATCAGCTCGATCGCCGTGATGCCGATCTTCTTGAGGTGGTCGATCACGGCGGGATGCGCGAGCCCGGCGTAGGTCCCGCGGATGTCCTCGGGGATGTCGGGGTGCAGCTGCGTCAGGCCCTTCACGTGAGCCTCGTAGATGACGCTCTCGGCGTACGGGATCTTCGGCTGACGGTCGCCCGCCCAGTCGAAGAACGGGTTGACGACGACACCCTTCATCATGTGAGCGGCCGAGTCCTCGTCGTTGAACGAGTCCGGCTCGCCGAAGTTGTAGCCGAACACCGGCTGTCCCCAGTCGATCTGACCCTCGACGGCCTTGGCGTACGGGTCGAGCAGCAGCTTGCTCGGGTTGAACCGCTTGCCGTCGGCCGGGTCGTTCGGACCGTGCACGCGGTAGCCGTAACGCTGCCCCGGCTGCACGTTCGGCAGGTAGGCGTGCCAGACGAAGGCGTCGACGTCGCGCAACTCGACGCACGTCTCGGTGCCGTCCTCATCGAAGAGGCAGAGCTCGACTTTCTCGGCGCCTTCGCTGAAGAGGGCGAAGTTCGTCCCGTTGCCGTCGTAGGTCGCTCCGAGCGGATACGCGGAACCCGGCCATGCCTGCATGTGATCTCCCCTGTTCGTGAGGCTCACACTACTCAGGCCGAATCACGCGACCCGGTGCCCTTGACAAGCGCGCGGCGGGAGTCCGTTCTCAATGAGGCTCGTCGCTCGGGCGGGCGTCAGCGCCCGGTCAAGCGCGGCGGGGCGCGAAGCGTGCGCCGAGCATACCGGGCGGCGTCTGCCGCGCGTCCGTCGCGATGGACTCCGTGATGCGGCCCGCGGTCTCGAGCTCATCGATGGCGTCGCCGACATCCGCCAGGATGCGGGCGCGTGTGTCCTCATCGAGGGCGGCGATGGCCGCGGCGAGCCGATCCACCGTCCCCTTCCAGCGTGCGGAGCCGTCCGTCGGCTTGCGCCGGAAGACCACGAAGTACAACGCGCCCACAATGAGATCTGCCGCGATCGGCGCGATGCCCCACATGCCCTCGGCCTGATCCTGGGTCGCTGCGAGGATTGATACGACCAGCGCGCCGGCCGCTGCCGGAGCGTGTATCCAGCCGACCGCGTGAGCGGATCCCGCGTCGACGCGGCCCCCATCACTCCCGCTCGCGAGCAGCCCGGCACCGGCGACCACGGCACCCACGGCGAAGACGACACCAGCAGCGCCGACCGCGGCGATATCCGCTCGGCCGAACACCCACCCGAGAAGCAGCGCAGCACCAACCACCGGCGCCGCCATCCCGACGAGATTCCAGATCAGAAGCAGGATCGTCATCACGGGGTGCCGACCCGAGTGGGCAGCCAACTCCCGGAACACCGAGGTGGGCGCTAAGAAGGTCATGACCCGGCGCACCTCGGGCGCTTCCTGCCAGGCACGCGCTTCGAGACGCCACCAGTCGATGGGCTCCCACGTGCGGCGCGTTGCCGCGAAACGCGCGGCGGGCCCCGACGTCATGTCGCCTGCTCCGAACGACCCCCGCCGATGGCGGCCATGCTCGACATGATCTCCCCTGTTCGTGAGCCTCACATTACTCAGACTGAGAGTCAGCGCTCGCCGCGGTCGGTGCCGAAGAACACGGGGTCGGAGGGAGATTCCCGGTCGGGGAGATACCCCTCAGGCAGGGGGCCCTTGCCGAACAGCATCCGGCTGAGCTCGAACTTGTCGCCGGGCTTGCACGGCGACGTGGCGGTGACGACGACGTTCCCGTTGTCGACCAGCGTCACCGTGAGCAGGGAGTAGACGCCCTGCTCACGGACGATCACGTCGCTAGACGCGACCTCGCCCGACGCAAGGTCCATGCCGTCGACATCGAAGCCTTCGGACACCAGGTGCTGCGCGACAGCGTCGCGCCTGCCAGCCACCTCTGCCGGATCGATCGTGGTCGTGCGTGTCAGGTCGAACTTCCAGCCGTCGTCGCACCCGACACCGGATGGGGTCATCCCGTACGTCCGCACCTCCCACGGCCCCTCGTTGATGACGGCCAGCACGCCATTCGTCGTCTCGCGGAAGTCGAGGTACAGGCTCTCCGCCTCCTGGTACAGCTCGTCTCCCGCCGGTTGCGCCACCGTCGCTCCACATCCCGTCAGGACGATGCCCGCCACGGCGGTCATCGTGGCCGCGAGCAGACCCAACGGTGCGCGGCGCGCGCGCGCTGCATCGGTAGCACTGATCAGCCCACGCGAGGCGAGGATGTCGACGGCCTCCCCGATCGTCGTGAGGGTCGCCGCCGCCGCTGCGGGTGGCAGCGCGTCGATCCGACGGTTCAAGCCTGCACCGGCACGCTCGACGTTGTCACGGTTCTCATCCGTCGGCATCCGGCGCTGGCGGATCGTCAGAAAGGCGCCGAGCGCGAGGTCGACCAGCACGCCGGCGATGCCCCACGCGCCGAGGAGCCGATCATCGAGGAGTGCCTGCACCGCGACGACCGCCACCGCCAACGCGGAGATCAGATGGACGATGCCGATCGTGCGCATGGTGCGCGGGTGCACGCTCTCAGGGCGGCCTCGCTGCGACAGCACCCCGAACAACGCGATGAGGGCGGCGACGCCCATCGCCGTGCCCGCCACCGCGAGATCCAGTTGATCGCCCTCGATGAGCACCGCTCGCAACGAGGCGAAAGCGGCGACGGCGGGGATCACGAGGGAGGCGATCTGGGCGAAAGCGAGCAGCGGCTGCACGAAAACGGGACGATCGGGCACGAGCGAGCTCCAGGCCCCACGCGGCGCCAACCGGGCCAGCGCCAACTGCACCTCGGGGTGCGCGCGGAACGCGGTGGCCTCGAGCTTCCACCACGACACTCGATCCCAGCCGGTCGCGTGCTGCGCCAGTTCCTGCGGCGTCTCCGCCGTCACTCGCGCCACCCGGGTTGCTCCTTCGCGTTCGCAGTGATCAGGTCTGCGGGGATGAAGTCTGGTGCCTGTCGCCGCTCGATCACATCGTCGACGATCATCGAACGCAACACCGCCTCAGTTCGGTGCGGACCAGGATGCAGCCCGGTCCGCACCGCATCGATGTCGCGAACCGATCAGCTGCCGGCGAGCTGCTGGTCGAGGTCCTGGATCGCGCGCATCATGCCCAGCAGCGACTCGGACATGTCGTTGATGCCATCGACCGCGTTCTTCAGACCGGTGGTGAGCTCGGAGTAGCCCTCACCGAACTTGCCCGACGCGTGCTGCGTCTTGAAGTCGTCGCCCAGAAGCGTGTCGACCTGCGACTTCAGGGTGTCCAGCTGACCCTGAATGTCATCACGAGCCTGCGCCAGCGAGCTCGCAACCTGCTCCATCTCGCCATAAGATGCACCGAAATCAGCCATGACGGCCCTCCTGAAAGTAGATGTCCCGACCCCCCTCCGGAGCCGACACAGAAAACCTATCGGCACCGATCGGCCCGGGTCGATGGGGAGAACTCCCCACCCTGCTCCGCTCGGACATCAGCGTCTTGTGGCGGAGGCACCGCTTGCGGCGTTGCGGCGCCTGTGGAAAGTCGCGGGCCGATGTCGGGGGTTCGTGGCAACATTAGAACATGCATTCGAATGGCGGGCTCGGCAGCGGGATGGGCAGCGACGGCGATGTCGACGCCCTCGCTCAGCTCGTCGCGGATGCCGAGGGGGCGGCGGATGCTGCGCGGGCGGCGCAGATCCGTGAGGTTCGGGTGCTCGCGGCGGCTGGTGTGCTCGCGGAGAAGCAGGCTGCTGGGGCATCGGAGAAGGTCAAGGCGCGCGAGATGGCGTTGCGGGGCATCGCCGCGGAACTTGCCGGAGTGTTCGTCGCGACCGACCGGACCCTGCAGCGGCGCATCGACGAGGCGCGCGATCTGGTCGAGAACTACCCGGTGACGATGGCCGCGTGGGAGGCGGGGCGCATCGTGCGCGGGCATGTGCGGGCCATTCAGGAGGTCGGGTGCATCGTGCCCGTGGCGGAGCGGGCGGAGTTCGAGCGGGTTGCGGTCGAGCGGTGCGAGGGCGAGACGCCCAACCGGGTGCGCGAGGCGCTGCGGATGATCGCCGAGCGGATGCACCCGCGGACGTTCACCGAGCGGCACGAAGACGCCGCCGCGGGGCGGTGCGTGTGGGTGCAGGCCGGGCCAGACGGAATGTCGGATCTCATCGCGACACTGCCCACCGTGATCGCCGACGGGATCGTGGACCGGCTGACCCGGCAGGCCCGGGAGATTATCAACGCCCGGGCCCCGGCTGACGCGGCTGGCGAGAGTGCGGCGGGCTCCGAGGTGGATAGCGAAGCTGAGAGCGCGGAGGGCGACGGGTCGTCGTTCGTCGACGATGCCCGCACGATCGATCAGGTCCGCGCCGACGTGTTCAGCGACCTCCTCCTGACTGGATCGCCGGCGCTCGACCCGACTGGCACCGGTGACGGCGGCGGAACGCTCGGGGCAATCCGCGCTCACGTGCAGGTCGCCGTATCGGCCCTCACGCTGATGGGTCAGGACGAGGGGCCGGCTGACCTGGCCGGACGCTCGCCCATCGACGCCGCCACCGCACGCGAACTCGCCGGCAACGCGACCTCGTGGGATCGGCTGCTCACCCACCCCGTCACCGGAACCGTCCTCGAGTGCGACACCTACCGGCCCACCGCAGGGATGGTGCGGCTGCTGCGAGCCCGCGATCGGCACTGCCGGTTCCCCGGATGCCGGCAACCCGCCATCCGCTGCGAGATCGACCACACCATCGCCGCATCCGACGGCGGCGCGACGCACGTGTGCAACCTCGCCAACCTCTGCAAACGCCATCACGACGTCAAACACCACACCCGATGGCGAGTCCAACAACTCGCGGGCGGAAGGCTGATCTGGACCTCACCCACCGGACGGATCTACCGCGAAGACGCACCACCACCACTCGTCGCCTTCACCGTCGCCACCACGATCCCAGACCCACCCGATCCGGGGCGCCCACCGTTCTGATCCAGCGCGTGCCGAAACGCGCGCCCGCGTGCCAGAGCGTGCGCCCGAGCATGCCCCAGGGCCCGGATTCGGATCCGTTTCGCGCAGCGCCGGTACAGAAGGCGCGACCATCCCACAGCGCTTCGCCGTCGTCAAGCCCCGGGGCAAGACGAGGGGAAGAGGCGTTACATCGGCACCCCACGAACGCAAGCGGTACCGAGAGGAGAACCGATGTCGCAGAACTATGGTGAGCCGACGTCCGGCTCGCAGGCAGGATCAGGGTCGGGAACGGCGGAGACGGCGAAGCACGAAGCCGGAGAGGTCGCGGGCGCCGCAAAGGCCGAGGCCGGGCACGTCGTCGAGACGGCCAAGCAGGAAGCGGCGGGTGTCGCGTCGGAGGCCAAGTCTCAGGCGAAGCAGGTCTATGCGCAGACGAAGCAGCAGCTCACCGAGCAGGCGGCGTCGCAGCAGCAGCGTGTCGCCGACGGGCTGCGGTCCATCGGCGACGAGCTGGATTCTCTGGCGCAGAACTCCGAGAACCCCGGCATCGCCACCGACCTGGTGCGCCAGGTGTCGACCCGCGTGAGCGGCGCGTCGGACTGGCTGTCGCAGCGCGACCCGGGCTCGCTGGTGAGCGAAGTGAAGAGCTTCGCCCGACGCAAGCCTGGCGTGTTCATCGCGGGAGCGTTGATCGCGGGCGTCGTCGCTGGCCGCCTCACCCGCGCCCTCACCGAGAGCGCGAAGGAGGAGCATGACTCCGCCCCCGTCTCCGGGGCGACCGGAAGGACTGCCGGCGGAGTGCCCTCGGCACCGTCGGCACCGTCCCCCGCGCCGGTGAACGCTCCGCTCGACGCGCCGATCGGCACGCCGGGATCCGCAGCCACCGGCATCCCCGCAGCGCCGTCGGCCCCGTCGAACGCTCCCGTCGGAGCTCCGCTCGACGAGCCGATCGACGTCGCTCCGGACGCTGTCGAGCCCACCCCGCTGTACGACAGCTCCGTCGGGCGGACCGCCGACGAGCCGTACACCGAGGGCATCGGGGAGCGCCGAGATGACCGATAACCCCACGCCTTCCGAGCAGCAGGCGGCGAATACGTCGCTCGGCGATCTGCTGGGCGAGGTCACGCGCGACTTGTCGGAGCTGATGCGCCAGGAGATCAACCTGGCCAAAGCCGAGCTGAAGCAATCGGGAACGCGCGCGGGCAAGGGCGCCGGAATGCTGGGCGGCGCGGGATACGCGGCGCTCATGGCGATCTTCTTCCTGTCGATCGCGCTCTGGTGGGCGCTCGGCCACCTGGTCGGACTCGGCTGGTCGGCCGTCATCGTCGCCGTCATCTGGGGCGTCATCGCGGCCGTGCTCTACGCCCTCGGGCGCAAGCAGCTCGCGCAGGTCCAGGGCGCCCCGAAGACAGCCGAGACCCTGGGCAAGATCCCCGACGCATTGAAGAGAAATGAGGAGAACCGATGACCGATTCACCGGAAGCGATCCGCGCCGACATCGAGCGCAAGCGTCGCGAGCTGAGCCAAGACACCGACGCCCTCGTCGACAAGGTGACGCCCTCGAAGATCGCCCATCGTCAGACCGACAAGATCAAAGGCGCACTCGGATCCGTCCGTGACCGGGTGATGGGCGCGGCCGACGACGCCGGCTCGTCGCTCCATGACGCCGGGTCCTCCGTCGCCGGAGGCGTGTCCGG
Organism: Microbacterium sp. M4A5_1d; assembly: GCF_053345465.1. Lineage (NCBI taxonomy): Bacteria > Bacillati > Actinomycetota > Actinomycetes > Micrococcales > Microbacteriaceae > Microbacterium > Microbacterium sp. M4A5_1d. The sequence continues at coordinate 487,801 of NZ_JBKFAD010000002.1, read as the reverse complement.
AGCTGCCCACAAGGTAGGCGCGAAGGCGGAGGGCAACCCTCTCGCCGTCGGGCTGATGGCCTTCGCCGGCGGTCTGCTCGTCGCGTCGCTCATCCCCGCATCCAGCAAGGAGAAGGGCATCGCGGCCGACGTCAAGGAGCAGGCGCAGCCCCTCGTCGAGGAAGCCAAGAGCGTCGCCCAGCAGGTCGGCTCCGACCTGAAGGAGCCGGTGCAGGATGCCGCGGCAGCGGTGAAGGAGACGGCCTCCGAGGCGGTCTCCCACGTCAAGAGCGACGCCCAGGACGGGGTCGGCACCGTCACCGATCGCGCCCAGGAGGCCCGCGACAACGTCAGCGGCAGCTGACACCCCCCGCAGCGCGAGCGCTGCACGAACCGTGCACCGGGGCGGCCGTCGTCGCCGGCCCGGTGCACGGTCGCGTTCCCCCCCGCGTCGCCGATCACCCCCGCGGCGCCGAACACCCGCCGCGTGCATGATCCCCCAGGAGAGACATGAGCAACCAGAGAACCGACGGACCCGACCCCGAGCACCCCGCGAAGCCGGACTCCATCACCGATGTCGAGAAGCCCTCGTGGAAACACGTGCTCAAGCGGACTATCCGCGAGTTCAGCCGTGACCAGTGCCCCGACTTCGCGGCCGGCCTGACCTACTACGCCGTTCTGTCGGCGTTCCCCGCACTCCTGGCCGTGTTCTCGCTCCTCGGCGTCATCGGACAGGGACAGCAGGCCGCCGATGCGGTGCTCGACATCGTCGGACAGATCGCGCCCGGAGGCGCCGCCGAGACCCTCCGCGGGCCGATCGAGGAGATCGCGGGCTCCCCCGCAGCGGGCTTCGCCCTCGTCTCCGGCATCGTTCTGGCGCTGTGGTCGGCCTCGGGTTACGTCGGGGCGTTCAGCCGCGCCATGAACCGCATCTGGGAGATCGACGAGGGCCGACCGTTCCTCAAGCTCAAGCCGCAGCAGCTCGGCGTGACGCTTCTCGCGGTCGCGCTCGTCGTCGTCGCGCTCGTCCTTCTCGTCGTCTCCGGCCCCGTGGCCGAGGCCATCGGCGACGCGATCGGCCTGGGCAGCACCGCCGTGCTCATCTGGCAGATCGCCAAATGGCCCGTGCTCGCCTTCATCGTCATCCTGCTCGTCGCCGTGCTCTACTACTTCGGGCCCAACGCCAAGCAGCCGCGTTTCCGCTGGATCAGCGCGGGCGCCGTCATCGCCATCGTCGTGCTCGCCATCGCGACCGCGGGCTTCGGCATCTACGTCGCGAACTTCTCCAACTACGAGCGCACCTACGGGTCGTTCGCGGGCGTGATCATCTTCCTGCTGTGGCTGTGGATCACGAACCTCGCACTGCTGTTCGGCGCCGAGTTCGACGCCGAGCTCGAGCGCGGACGCGAACTGCAGGCCGGGATGCCGGCGGAGGAGACGATTCAGCTGCCGCCGCGCGACACCACCCGGATCGAGAAGACCGCGAAGCAAGAGGCCGAGGAGCGCGCGGAAGCGCGGCGCCTGCGCGCGACGGGAGGCAAGTCGGACGACTGAGGCTGTGCCGCGCTGCTGCCCGGGGGCCCCGAGAACGCCTCAGGGCAGCAGCGCGATCCGGTCGTCGAGGTAGGCGGCCAGCGGCATCCGGGCGCCCGCCGCGAACGCGACGGTCACGACACCGTCGTCGCTGCGCGCGAGCGGACCCGAAGCCCCGCCCGCATCGACGACGTCGAGATCGATCGGCGACCAGTCCAGATGCACCGGCTCGCCTTCGGCGAAGCCACCGCGGAACGCCGCCGCTGCGCGCTCGGAGCGGGCACGCTGCGCCTCGGCGGTGTACCCGCGGATCGCCTCGGCCCGGGCTCGCAGCAGCTCCCCGGTCGCGAACACCTCGTCGTCGGCGATGAGCAGAACACCGAGGTGCCACGCATCCCCGACCGGCAGGATGCGGGCGGCGCGGCCGAAACCGAGCAGGCGGCGCCCCTCACTCCGGACGCCGAGACGCTCGCGGGGAACACCGACCAGCCGACGGCGGGCGTCGGAGATCAGTTCGGTCGCAGCATCCGGCATCCTTCGATGCTATTGACCGCCGTCGTCGGCCGCGCGCACTTTGCGCTCCGCCGCCGCCAGCGCCTCCCGCGCCGACGCGACCACGTCGTCGAGCTCGTCGACGGCGGCGTCGGCCCGCTCGGCATCCTCGGACACCCGCTCGAGGTCTCGCCGGAGCTCGTCGGCCCGCTCGTGCAGCCTGTCAGCCCGTTCCCGGGCGCTCGAGCGACGCTCCTCCGCTCGTGCCAGCACGCGACCGGCCTCGCTCGCCTCGCGCTGCGCCTCACGCCTCCGCTTCTCGGCCTCGCGTCGAGCGCGGCGCTCGGCGAGGTCGTCACGCGGCCTGTCGGGCGCGTCGGGAACGCCGGGTATCGAACCGGCGACGCGGTCCGTCAGCGCGTCGGAGTCGAGCGCGCCCGGTTCGAGCGTACGCACCAGCCGGCCGGCCGCCACCACGGCCCCCGCCGCAGCATCGACGATCGCCGAGTTGACGGTCCGCTCCACCTCGTCACGGGCCGCCGCCGACAGCGAGACACCGGCGTCGTCAGCCAGGTCGGCGGACCGCCGCGCGAGCGCCGCGACGAGGGCACGCCGTTGTTTGCCGAGCCGGGCGAGTTCCGCCGCGTCGAGGTCGTCTTGAGCTTCGCGCAACGCGGTGGACAGTTCGAGCGCCTCACGGAACGAGGGGTCGTGGGCCAGCAGATTGACCGCCCACGCTGCCACCGTCGGCTTGCGCAGACCCCGGATGCGGGAGCCGAGCGCCCCGGAAGCCTCGGCCGCACGAGCGTTACGGGCCGCGACGAAGTCTCCCGGCGGCACGACGAGCAGCTCCGCGGCCACCGCGTCGAACCCCTCATTCCCGCTGCCGCCGGTCCGCGCGCCGTTCGCCGTCATCCCGCCATTGTCACTGACGGCGCTTCGGAGCGCGCGGCATCAGCTCGCCGTCGACGACATCGAAGGCCGGGAGATCCGCGAACACATCGTCGTCGAGCGGGCCGGCACCTCTCGGCTCGAGCTCGTCATCGGGGCGGGGATCGATCGTCATCGACTTCAACTTTTCTCCGCTATCCACGGAGCGTCGAGGCCTTGACAACAAGATTGGGGTTCGTCTCGCGGCGGTTTAATGTGGTGTCGTGGGCACCATCTACTACGGAGACGGCGCATCGCCGATCCACATCGAAGACCGCACGCTGGCGCACCTCAAGGTGGTCATCGCCACGAAGCTGCGGCGCGGAGAGAGCTTCACGCTCTCGTGGCGACACCCCGACGGCGAGCCCACCGGGCGAAGCACGATCTGGCTGCACCCCTCGATCCCGCTCCGATTCGCTTTCGACGACCCCGAGCCGACGACGCTCAGCCGCGAGTGGGTCGAGGAGATGGCGAACTCGGCCAACTCGTCCGGCGGCATCATGATCGTCGCCGAGCATCTGGACGACCCCGACACGGTCGCACCGTCCGGAAGCGACACGACTGCCTGACGGGCTGTGTGCCGCCGGCGGTCTGCCTGAGCGGTCTGCCTCAGGCGACGTCAGCCGACTTCGGGTGCGCCGTCGTCCACGGGCTCGGGAACGATGGAGAGTCCCGCCGGGCCGCTCGCCACCTGCATGAGCTCCTCGACCCAATGCCGGTTGATCCGCGGCTGCCTGCTGCCCGAGAAATGGAACTGCAGCGGCACGGACGGGTGGATCCAGTAGCTGCGACGCTCACCCCCGCGGGGCAGATCGATGTCGAACATGAACGGCTCGGAACGGCGCAGCTTGTTCATGATGACGATGCGCAGGTGTGCCAGAGTACGGTCGTCGATCTCGACGGAGTTCCCCAGCGTGTCGTAGATGAATCGGCCCACGCAGTGAGCCTAACGCGCAACGGACGGTCCGATAAACGACGGACCGCGGGCGCGTGATCCGCTAACCGTCGATCTGAGCCGAGGTCTCGACCGCGAGCATCTCGGCCGCACCCTCTTCGACGCCGATGGGGACGACCACGGGGCGGCTGGCGCTGAAGGCCTCCCACTCCCGCAGGACCACGCGCTCGACGTCCACGACGGCGAGCGACGGGTGCGCGGCGGCCAGGCGCGAGACGACGCCCGAGAACGACGTCACCACCTGCCCTTCGATGGTGAAACGCTCCTCGATCGGGGTCACCGGGAGGGAACACATGTTCCCATCGTGTCATGCGGTTCCCCGCCTGACGAATGTCAATTCGCGGGCTTTCTCCGCTGACTAGCTACCTGTCAGGAGCGGTCGCTGCGCGCCTGCTCTGCCCGTGGGTCATGGGCGTGAGCGTCGACCTCGTCGACGGCCTGCTGGAGGCGTCCGAGGCACGCGATCACGGCTCGCGCCTCGTCGACGGTCATTCCGTCGACAGCGGCGATCATGCGCTCGTGCATCCTCCCGAGCGTCGCCCGCACCTCGTCGTCCGACTTCTCGGTGGCCACGACGTGGACACTGCGCCGATCGCTCGGATGCGCCTGGCGGACGACGTGGCCCGACTTCTGCAGCCGATCGATCAGGGCCGTCGTCGAAGCGGTCGAGATACCGAGGTAGCGGGCGAGTTCGGTCGGCCCGACGAGACGGCCCTCGCCCTGCGCCTTGATGAGGTAGCGGAGGACGAGCAGCTCGTTCTCACCCATCGACATCGAGTCGCGGGTCCGCCGCCGCATGGCGGCTTCGGCGGCGCGGTAGAGGCGGAAAGCCTGCAGAACGGCGATGCCGCGCTCGCGGGGAGTGCCGGGATCATCAGAGTCCGACGGATACCAGTAATGCGTGGGCGTCGGGACTTCGGGCACTTCGGCATCCTAAAACGTGCTCAGGGGTGTGTGCACGTGGCGCGCGCAGGGATTGACTCGATGGCCCATCCGTGAGATGGGATGATCCGAAACACGCACGACGCGGCCGGTCACTGGCCGCCACCGCTCACTCGTCCCGGTCGTAGCCGAGCGCGGGGCCTTCGCCGTCGATCGTGTGCGCGGCGGGCGCGCCGGCCTCTGCCCGGGCCCGACGAGCGCTCCTGCTGAGCAGCACGGCGGCCCCCGCGGCCGACAGCAGCGTTCCGAGGAGCACGCCGAGGCGAGCGCCGTCGGTGTGGACGCCGTCGGCGAACGACAGGCCGGTGATGAGCAGCGACACCGTGAACCCGATGCCGCACAGCAGACCGATGGGCAGGAGGTCACGCATCCCGACACCGCCGGGCAGGCGCAGCGGCGTGACGCGCGTGACGAGCGCGGTCGTCCCGAGCACCCCCGCAGCCTTGCCGACGACCAGACCGACGACGATGGCGAGGACGACGGGCTGCGCGACGACCGCCAGGGGGTCGCTGGTTCCGACCACGCTGACCCCGGCGGCGAAGAATGCGAAGACCGGGAGCGCGATACCCGAGGAGAAGGGGCGCACCAGGTCGTCGTACGTGTCGGTGCGCGCCACGCTCTCGCCGTGCACCGGGCGGGCGGGGACGGCGAACCCGAGCAGCACCCCGGCGATCGTGGCGTGGACGCCGGACGCGTGGAGGAAGCCCCACACGACGAGTCCGAGCGGCAGCAGTACCCACCACCGGGCCCACCGCTGCCGGACCACGACGGCGAACACCGCCGCGGTCGCGAGCGCCACCACGAGTGCCACGATGTGGATCGTCGCGGTGTAGAAGATCGCGATGATCAGGATCGCGAGCAGATCATCGACGACGGCGAGCGTCAGCAGGAACGTGCGCAGCCCCGGCGGGAGCCCCCGGCCGAAGATCGCCAGCACCGCCAGCGCGAAGGCGATGTCGGTCGCGGTCGGGATCGCCCACCCGCGCAGCGCGTCGGCGTCGCCCGAGACGAGGATCACGACGGTGAAGAGGATCGCGGGGAGCAGCATCCCCCCGACGGCCGCGAGCACCGGCACCGCGGCCTCGCGCGGGCGGCGCAGGCTGCCCGCGACGAACTCGTGCTTCAGCTCGACACCGACGACGAAGAAGAACAGCGCGAGCAGGCCGTCCGCGGCCCAGGTCGACAGCGAGAGGTCCAGGTGCAGAGCCTCGGGCCCGATCGTGAACTCCGACAGCGCCGCATACGAGGCAGCGAGCGGCGAATTGGCCCAGATCAGGGCGAGCGCTGCAGCACCGAGCAGAAGTGCTCCGCCCGTCGTCTCGCGGGACAGCCAGCGGCGCAGCCGGGCTCGGCGGGGAAGAGCGTCGTACATGCGAGGAGCCTTTCGATCCTCCGTCGGCAGTCGCCGACGGACATGTCGACCAGACTTCCCGACGCACCGACCCCCAGTTTACCCTTCGGCAGGTTCGACCGCGGGACCCTCCGTCGACGCGCGCGCAACATGGAGCTCGGCGATGCGACGACGGTCCAACCGCGTCACCTCGATCGTCGCGCCGTCGACCTCGATGCGGTCGCCGACCCTCGCGAGGCGCCCGAGCTGCTCGATCACGAACCCGGCGACGGTGTCGGACGTCCCGCGCGGGATCGAGATGCCGGTGGCCTCCTCGAAGTCCTGCAGGTTCAGCCGCCCGTCGACGGGTCCGCCGTCACCCGAAAGCGGATGCGGCATGACCTCTGTGTCGTACTCGTCGACGATCTCGCCGACGACCTCCTCGACGAGATCCTCGAGCGTGACGATGCCGTCGGTGCCGCCGTACTCATCGACGACGACCGCGATCTGGCTGCCCTCCGCCCGCATCGAGGTGAGTGTCGGCAGGAGGCGTGCGGTCGAGGGGAAGTACCGGATCGGCCGCACGATGGACTGGAGCGGCTGCGCGTCGTCAGTGCCCGCGGCATCCAGCACGTCGCGCACGTGCACGAACCCGGCAACATCGTCGATCGTCTGATCGATGATCGGGTAGCGCGAGTAGGGCAGATCGCGCACGAGCGCGGCCGCGGCACCCACGGTCTCGCCGCCCGGCAATGACACGACCTCAGGGCGCGGACGCATCACCTCGCTCAGCTGACGGTCGCGCAGCGACAGCACGTCGTCGAGGATGCGCCGCTCGTCCTCGGGGAGCCCCTCGTGGCTCGACACGATGTCGCGGAGCTCCTCGTCGCTCAGCTCCTCGCCGGTCTTGTTCGGGTCACCGCCCAACAGCCGCACGAGAAGGTTGGTCGAGAGCGAGAGCAGCCAGATCACGGGGCGCATGAGCTTCGCGAATCCGTTGAGCACCGGCGCGACGCCGTAGGCGAAGGCGGCGTTGCGCTGGATGGCGAGGCGCTTGGGCACCAGCTCGCCCAGCACGAGCGAGAGGTAGGCGATGATCAGCGTCAGGACGATGGTCGCCACCGTCATCGCAGCCGCCTCGGACAGCCCCCACGAGACCAGCAGCGGAGCGAGCGAGGGCGCGATCGACGAGGCGCCGTACGCCGCCGAAGCGAAGCCCGCGACCGTCACACCGATCTGGACGGCCGACAGGAAGGTGTTGGGGTTCCGCGCCAGCGCGGCGACCTTCTCACCCCGCTTGCCGCGCAGGGCGAGCGCGTTGACCTGGCTCTCGCGCAGCGTGACGAGCGCCATCTCGGTGGCGGCGAACACGCCACCGATGAGCACGAAGACGACGACGAGGACGATGTTGAGGAGCAGGTCGCCGTTCACCGGCGGGCCTCGCTCGCGAGACGTGGCGCGCCCGGGGTCACCCGGGCGCCGGGACTGTCGGAATCGGAGGCCTTCGAGGCTCGATGCGTCATCGCATAAAAATAGCGGCATCCGCTCGGGATGCGCTGAACGCTTGACACAGGCCGAGGCCCCCACGACGTCGGGTGCGTCGCGGGGGCCTCGGCGGCTGTCAGGCCCGCGTCCGGCGTCGCAGCATCACGGCTGCCGCGCCGAGAGCGATCGTCAGACCGGCGAACAGGGCGAGCCGCATCAGCTGCTCGCTCCCGGCACCGGTCGCGGCGAGCGCGCCCACCGCGGTGCGCACGGTGTCGTCATCGGTCACCGGGTCGCCGGCCGGCGGGGTCGCCGTGACGGTAGCGGTGTTGATCACTTCACCGGCCACGCGATCGCTCGTGGTCACCGTGTACACGGCGGTCGCCGTCACCGACTCTCCGGGCGCGAGCACGTGATGCGCTCCGGGCCAGGCGCCGAACGCGATCTCCGACAGGCCGCGGAGCCCGTCCTGGATCGCGACGTCGCGCAGCGTCACGTCGCCGGCGTTCGTCACCGTGAAGGTGTAGCGGATGCGGTCGCCGTCGAGCTCCCCGCTCTTCGTCAGCTCGATGGCGGGCCCCTGCGGGAGCGGCTGGTCGAACTCGTCCTCGTCGGTCACCGGATCGCCGGCCGGCGGCGTGCCGGTGACGGATGCGGTGTTCTCGACGAGGCCGGCATCGCGGTCGGCCTGCGTCGGCGTGTAGGTCGCTGTCGCCGTCACCGACTGGCCCGGGGCGAGCACACCGGCCGAAGCAGGCCAGTCACCGTACGAGAGCTCGGAGAGACCCGGCAGCTCGTCGACGATCGCGACGTCCGTCAGCGTCACGTCGCCGGTGTTGGTCGCGGTGAACGAGTAGGTCAGCTCGCCTCCCTCCCGGACACCCGTCTTGACGAGGGCGATGCCGGGAGCCTGCGGAACCGGCAACTCGAACTCGTCCTCGTGGGTGACCGGGTCACCGGTCGGCGGGGTGCCCGTCGCGGTGGCGGTGTTGTCGACGAGCCCCGCGTCACGGTCGGCCTGCGTCAGCGTGTACGTCGCCGTCGCGGTGACCGACTGGCCCGGGGCCAGCACGCCCGCGGTGTCCGGCCAGGAACCGTAGGCGACGGCTGACAGACCCGGGAGGGCATCGGTGACGGACACGTCGCGGAGGGTGACATCGCCGGCGTTTCGGACGACGAAGGTGTAGGTCGCGATGTCGCCCTCGAGCGCGCCGGTCTTCTCGAGCAGGATGCCGGGTGCCTGCGGCACGGGCGCATCGAACTCGTCCTCGTCGGTGACGGGGCCGCCCGTCGGCGGCGTGCCGACCACGGTGGCCGTGTTCTTGACGATGCCCGCGTCACGGTCGGCCTGCGTCAGCGCGTACGTCGCGGTCGCGATGACCGACTGGCCCGGGGCCAGCACGCCCGAGGCCCCCGGCCACGCACCGTACGAGATGCCGGACAGGCCCGGCAGGGCGTCGGTGATCGACACACCGGAGAGCGTCACGTCGCCGGTGTTCGTGGCACGGAACTCGTACGAGATCGCGTCGCCGTCGAGGACTCCCGTCTTCACCAGCGAGATGCCGGCGTTCGGCGGGAGAGGCAGGTCGAACTCGTCCTCGTCGGTCACGGCATCGCCCGTCGGCGGCGTGCCGACCACGGTAGCCGTGTTCTCGACGAGACCCGCGTCACGGTCGGCCTGCGTCAGCGCGTACGTCGCGGTCGCGATGACCGACTGACCCGGAGCAAGCACGCCCGAGGCCCCCGGCCACGCACCGTACGAGATGCCGGACAGGCCCGGCAGGGCGTCGGTGATCGACACGTCCGTCAGCGTCACGTCGCCGGTGTTGGTCGCGGTGAAGGTGTATGCGATCGCGTCGCCGACCAGGGCACCGGTCTTCTCGAGCGAGATCGCGGGAACCGGGTCGGGCAGTGCGACCAGCGCGGGCGCCTCATCCGACACGGGGGCACCGGCGGGTGGCGTCCCGGTCGCGGTCGCGACGTTCTCGATGCTGCCCGCGGCGACATCGGCATCCGTCACCGTGTACGTCGCGGTCGCCGGCACCGATTGGCCGGGGTCGAGCACGCCGGGGGCACCCGGCCATGCGCCGAAGCGGATCGACGACAAGCCCGGCTTGGGGTCGGTGAGCGTCACATCGGTCAGCGTCACGCCGCCGTTGTTCGTGATCGTGAAGGCGTAGTCGACCGTGTCTCCGGCGACTCCGTGATCGCCGTCTGCGAGCACACCGGTCTTCTCCAGCGCGATCGAGACGCAGTTCTCGTTGACGATGTCGATCAGAGTGCGCTGCAGCGCGGAGAATCCGGCGATGTAGTAATCGGAGCCCTCCGCCGGCCCGGAGACCTGGCGGATGTGCTCGCGGAAGTCGGCGAGCGCCTGGCCGGAGAGGTTGTCGCTCACACCGATCGGCACGATCCGGGTTCCCGTCGCCTTCAGGTCGTTCGCGCTGCGGACCGAGGCGTCCATGACGGCGCGGTCGGTGCTGTTACCGGGTCCGCGCGCCGGGCTGCCGTGCTGAGTCGGGTTGCCGTCCGTGAGGAAGATGAGCGCGTCATAGTCTTCCGGCGACGCGGTGACGGCGGCGAATCCGCGGTCCCAGTTCGTGCCGCCCTGAGCGCTGGCCGGACGCTGGATGCCGTTGACGTACGTGCTGACGGCGGCGACTCCGGCCTCATCGGCGAGCGAGGTCAGGGGCAGCGGCGCGTTCGCGGCGCCCGTGGTCGCCGGCGCGTTCGAGGCGAAGTTGTGAACGGCGAGCGCGAGCGGGTACCCCTCCAGGGCCTGCGCCAGCCCGGCGAGCTCGGAGCGGGTCTGCGCGAGCTGCGCGTCCGTCACGGAGTTGGACAGGTCGACGCTGATCGCGATGCTCATGTCGCAGCGTTCGCTCAGCGGCGGATTCGTCGACGGCGGCACGTCCGACTCGACGGCCTGAGCGGCGACGGATCCGCCGAGAGCGAGGGCCGACGACAGGGCCGCGGCGAGCAGGCCTCTCGCAGCGTGACGGGCGCGACGTCGTCGCGGCGGCGGTGAATCTGGACGCAGGTCTTTCACGGTCATCCTTCGGGTCGGGGGCACAGCTGCTCGGGCAGCGACTGTGCGAGCGCAGCGAACGCGCATCGCGCTCGACCCTGGCGGCCCCGGCGCGCTGGCGACGCGCGATGACGGCGAACTTCACCTCGGATTTCATCCCCGCTTCGCCGTGACCCGCCGTCGCGCACCAGAATGCTCTGGTGCACACCCGGCTCCTCTGGTCGCTGCTCCTGGCCGCGCTCGCGCTGAACGCCGTCTACGGAGCTGTGGCGGGCGTGCTCGTCCCGGCCCAGATCGCGAGAGCGGATGCCGCGAACAAGGACGCCATCCTCGCCGTCGCGCTCACCGCGTCGTCGCTGCTCACGCTCGTCGTCCATCCGCTGGCGGGAGCGGCCTCCGACCGCACACGCTCATGGCGGGGCCGACGAGCGCCGTGGATCGTCGCGGGGGCAGCGGGCAGCGCCGCCGTCATGGTGGCGCTGGGATACGCCGAGTCGGCAGGGGCCGTGGTGCTCGGGTGGCTCGTGCTGCAACCGCTGCTCAACGTCGTGGAGGCTCCGCTCGATGCTGTGCTCGCGGATCGGGTGGAGCCTTCGCGGCGGCCCCGAGCGGCGGCGTTCTTCGGGATGGGGGCCGCCGGCGGACTCGCTGCCGGCGCGGCGGGTGCCGGGCTGGGAGTCGCGGCGCCGCACGCGGTGTACCTGGCACTGGCGGCCGGACTGCTCGTCGCGTCGGTCGGGTTCGTGGTGGCCAACCCCGACCGGTCCAGCGCAGGGACCACGACACGCGTCCCGGCCCGTGAGGCCTGGGCGTCGCGCGACCTCCGGCTCGTCTTCTCAGCCCGATTCGCCCTGGTGCTGGGTCACCAGCTGGTGATGGGGTATCTGCTCTATATCGTGATGGACTTCACGGGCGCGTCGGTCGAGGAAGCCGGCCGGACCGCGAGCCTCGTCATCGGTCTCCACATCGTCAGCCTGATCTGCGGCTCGCTCGCCGGGGCACTCTGGATCCGGCGCCGGGTCCCCTGGGTCGTGGCGGCGAGCGCCGTCCTTGCGGCATCCCTGCTGATCCCCGTCGCCGCCCCGAACGTCGCAGGGCTCGTGGCGTTCGCCGTGGTGGGCGGTGCGGCACGCGGCGTGTATCTGGCCGCTGACCTGGCCCTGATGATCGACGTCCTGCCGTCACGGGACGATTCGGGACGAGACCTCGGTCTGCTGGGTCTGGCGACCATCGTGCCGCAGACGCTCGCCCCCGCCCTGGCCGGGCTCGTGCTGATCCTCGGCTCGGGCTCCTACGGTGTCCTCTTCGTCCTCGCGGCGCTGGCCGCGCTGTCATCGACCGCGATCATCGCCCGGGTCGGATCGGCCCCCGCCAGAAGGCCGTAAGCGAGGGCGGCGGCGATGGCCTCCTCACGCGACGAGGCGCCGAGCTTGCGATAGAGGGAGCGTCGCTGCGACTTCACGGTGTTGATGGAGACGTGAAGGCGCGCGGCGATCTCTTCCATGTTCGCCGTGTCGACGAGGTGACGAGCGACGATGCTCTCTCGCGTCGTGAGCTGCGGGGCGACGCCCGCGATCGTGACCGGAGCGGGCAGGTCGTCGACGTCACCCTGGAACAGGTCGTGCTCGGCGGCGGGAAGGATGAGGAACGGGGTGCGCAACCCGTAGGTGCGGGCGAGGGCTCCCGCGCGGCCGGCGAGCGCTCGAGCCTCGTCGACGCGACCGAGACGGTGGAGCAGGATCGCCTCCAGCGCGGCTGCCTCGGTCCGCTGCCGAGGTGTGCGCGTCATGACAGCGTTGAGAAGCTTGAGAGCGCGCTCGTGCTGCCGATCGAAGACCGCGACCCGCGCCGCGGCGAGCACGACCTCGGCGCGGTCCGACGGGCGTGACGCGAGGCGTCGCGCTGACGCGAGATCCGCCGCGGCGAGAGCGAGCATGCTCTCGGTGGCGTCGAGCATGCGTGCGGCCGGCGAGCTCGCCGACATCCTCCTGCCACGTCGCGACCGCAGCGACCGCAGCCGCTCGAGGCCTTCGACGGGGCGCCCCGCCGAGATGTCGGCCCATGCGCGCGCGGCGCCGAGCGCCGGCCAGTGCTCGATGGTGTCGATGATCGGCCAGATGGTCGCGACGGCGGCCTCTGCTGCGGCGGCATCGCCGCGTTCGAGCGCCAGCCGGCTCTCGGCGATCCGCAGCAGACTGCCCTGATACTCGTCGAGGATGTCGTCAGGCCAGGGGCGCGCGAGCGTTTGCTCGACCCAGCTCTGCGCGGCCGGGAGCTCACCGGCGCTCGCCTGGATGAGGGCCAACCCGCCGTAAGCGAGGAGTTCGACGCTGGGCCGGGTCGCCGTGGCGAGCGCCTGCTCGAACTGATCGCCCGCGGCTCGGTCGTCTCCCCCGTACAGCAGGCTGATCGCCGCGTGCGCGTGGAGGTCGCCCCGCAGTCCGCGCAGCTGCTCGAGGTCGTCGGGAGGCAGTTCGTCGAGGGTCTGCGCGGCCAGACGTGCGGCTCGAACACCACGGTCTCCGACCCCGGTGAGGCGGCGGGCGACCGACTCGATGATCCGCAGCAGCGCACGGTCGGCCGGTTCGCTCTGCCCCGTCTGCACACCGAGCAGCGCGACGCCGAGCAGCTCGGCCGCGCGTACCCGGTGCTCCCGGCGGGCGTTGAGGATGAGTGCCTGGGCGAGGGCGATGACGGGCCAGCGACGCAGCTGCAGCAACGGGATCGGACGGAGGGCTGCTGCGATGCGCGCGCCGTTCCCCCAGAGCAGCTTGAGCCCGTCGCGGCGCAGCGCAGCATCGACGATGTCGAGCGCGTCGGCCGCCGCGCCTTCGACGACCGCCCCCAGCCCCGCCCCCTCCTGAAGGAGCGCACGGGCGGCCCGATGACGGATGGCGCGCTGGTCCTCCGCTGCGATGGGCGCGGCGGCGAGCGTGGCGGCTCGTATCGGCGCCGTGAGGGCGAAGATCAGCGTCCCGTCGTCGGTGCGCCATTCGCCGTGCCCCGTCCGTTCGGCCCGTTCGATGACGTCGTCGCCTCCGCCGAGCTGTGCAGCCAGCCGGGGGGTGAGGAACTCGGGCACGGCCAGCGCCGCCGACGTGGCAGGAAGCGGATGCGGCGCCAGCCGCGCCAGCACGAGCTGGACCGCCGCGGGGTCGGTGACGTTCGCCTCGACGACCGCGACGACGGCCGCCGGCAGCCCACCCGTCGCCGCCTGCACCGCGCGAGGATCCAGGTGGGAGCCGCGCGCGGCGACGTAGGTGATCGTCTCGTCGAGGGTGAACGCGAGATCGCGCACCCACTCCACGTCCCAGGCCACGGGCACAGCGCGGGCGCTCCTCACGGCGAGACGCACGATCAGGTCGGGCCTGGTGGCTCGCAGCTGTCGCAGTCGTTCCCATGCGCCGGGAGAGAGGGAGTCGCCGTCATCGATGATGAGCGTGCGTGAGACCTCGTCCGGTATCCGCCCGTCTCCGGCCCACGTGACGTCGCGACGCCCCTCTGCGAACTGCCGGAGCAGAGTGCTCGCCCCCGCCCCGTCCGGCCCGAGCAGGGCGACCAGGGGCGCCGGCGATGCGAGCGCCGAGAGGAGACGTGGGCGATCCAGGCGCACCGGGGCGCGCAGGGGTGCCATGGCTGGAATGCTAACGGAGCGCGGCGCGTCAGTCGACGAAACCGGTGAGGTTGGCCGCCCCCACGACTCGCGGAATATGTCACGATGCAGGGATGGACGAGGGAGTTGCCGCGGAGCTCCGGGCCCTCCGCGTCCGCGCCTACGCGCCGGGCGGCGACATCGCCGACGATCCCGCCGCCCTGGCTCGGCTGGCGGAGCTGGAGGCGCGCGAACGCGAAGACCGGATGCCGCACGCGCACGCGCCTGAACCCGATCCGGAGCCCGTGCGTCCGCCGATCATCGATGGGATCCCCGACCTGGCTACGCCCCGATCCGACGATCCGCGGGCTGACGAGTCGCAGACCGACGAGTCCCGGGATGACGACGCGGGGCCGACGGCTCCCCGCGCGCGACGGCTGCGCCCGCTGCTCATCTGGGCCGGTTCGCTCGTCGCGGTGGCGGTCGTCTCGGTCGGGATCACCGCGTTCGCGACGGCCCGCAGCGCCTCGACCGCGACCGCGCTGCCGCCGGACGCGGGAGTCTCGCACGTTACGACGCTGCTGCCGACGGGCGAGGAGATTCCCGACTTCATGCGCCCGTATGGCGACGGGGTCGAGGCGGGGTCGTTCGAGAAGTTTCTCGGCCTGTCGGTATTCCGCACCACGGACATCTGGCGGGGAGGGGACAACATCTGCCTGTCGGTCGCGCGCATCGACGACGACCAGGGCGACGGCTCCGTCAGCGGATCGTCGTATCAGGGCTGCTCGGCCGGCGCGTTCTCCGCGGCCGTCTCCTTCATCATCTGGGACGATCAGCCCGAAGAGCTCCTCGAGCGCTATCCCGTCGGCACGGCGCTGCAGTTCGTCCTCACCGATGCCGGAGTCGACGTCTTCGTGTCCGAGGCCCCGACCTCCTCCGCTGCGCCGGAGGCTCCCGGTGAGGCAGGCATTCAGCCCGCGGGCTGAGTGATGACGTCGGACTCGGCGGTGACGCCGTTGAGTTCGACGTAGAGGTGGCGCTCGGTGACCGAGACCGTCACGGTGTTGCGGCGGTCGAGCGCCGAGACGAGCGTGTCGATGAAGCCCGGCTCGAAGCTGTGAAGGGCGATCTCCGAGACGCGGTGGATCTTCTTCCCCGCCCACGCGGCCACGATGGGGCCGGGGTTGCGCTGGGTGTAGACCGCGACGCGGTCGGCCTGCTTGCTCCCGAGGTGCAGCCGCGAGGCATCCGGCGCCCCCACCTCGATCCAAGCGACGATCGATCCGGTCAGGTCGCGCACGAGCACGGCGGGTTCGTCCTTCGCGGCGATCCCCTCGGTGAAGTCGATGCCCTCCTCGTACTCGAGGCAGTACGCCAGCAACCGGGTCAGCATGAAGGCGTCGGTCTCGGAAGGATGCCGCGCGACGCGCAGCGCGAACGACTCGTACACGCCTCGGTCGACGTCGGCGAGCGTCGCATCGAACGTGTGGATCGTCGCCCCGGCAGCCATGAGGATCGAGCCTAGCCGCCCCGGGGTGGGCATCCGTGTGCGACGCTGTTCCCATGCGGATCGCACTGACGGGATCATCGGGAAAACTCGGCACGGTCGTCGCTCGTGAACTCACGGCGGCGGGGCACGAGGTCATCGGCTTCGACGTGATCGGCACACGCGGGCCCGCGTTCGTGCAGATCGATCTGACCGACTACGGCCAGGTCGTCGACGCTTTCGGCTCGGTCGGCGATCGCCACGACGGCGTCGACGCGATCGTGCATCTCGGCGCGGTGCCCGCTCCCGGGATCCGTCCCGACATCGCGACGTTCCACAACAACATGGCGGCGACCTTCAACGTCTTCCACGCCGCGACGCGACTCGGCATCGACCGCGTCGTCTACGCCTCGAGCGAGACGGTGCAGGGGCTGCCGTTCGACGTGCCGCCGCCGTACATCCCCGTCGACGAGGAGTATCCCGCGCGCCCCGAGTCGGTGTACTCGCTCGTGAAGCACCTCGAGGAGCAGCTCGCGATCGAGCTCGTGCGCTGGCACCCGGGCCTCTCGATCACCGCACTGCGCTTCTCGAACGTCATGGTGCCCGAGGACTACGCCGAGTTCCCGTCGTTCGACGCCGACCCGATGCGTCGCAAGTGGAACGTGTGGAGCTACATCGACGCGCGCGACGGCGCCCAGGCCGTGCTGCGCGCGCTCGAGAACGCACCGGCCGGCTTCGATCGGTTCCTCATCGCCGCCGCCGACACCGTCATGTCACGCCCGAACGCGGAGCTCGTGGCCGAGGTGTTCCCCGGCGTCGAGATCCGCGGCGACCTCGGAACGAACGAGTCGCTCTTCTCGACCGAGAAAGCCCGGCGGCTTCTGGGCTACGAGCCGAAGCACTCCTGGCGCGACCATGTCTGAGGCGATCTAACGGGCACCCGCCGCGGCGACGCGGCGGGCCTGCTCGGCCGCGCCGAGCGCGACGTACTCGCCTGGCGCGGGCACCTCGACGTCGAGTCCGAAGACCGCGGGGGCGATCTGCTGCACGGCTGCCGACCGCGCTCCCCCGCCGACCAGCAGCACGCGCCGCAGCGGCACGCCCTGGTCGCGCAGCGCGTCCAGTCCGGCGCCGAGGCCTGCCAGCATCCCCTCGACCGCTGCACGGGCGAGGTTCTCCCGCGTGGTCGAGGCGAGCGTCATCCCGGTCAGCGAGGCCGTCGCATCCGGCAGATTCGGCGTGCGCTCGCCCTCGAAGTACGGCACGAGCGTCAGCCCTCCCGCCCCGGGCTCGGCCGACAGCGCGAGGCGCGACAGGCCGTCGTGGTCGACCCCCAGCAGGGCGGCGACGACGTCGAGCACGCGAGCGGCGTTGAGCGTGCATACGAGCGGCAGGTGGTGCCCGTCCGCCGAGGCGAAGCCCGCGACGGTCCCGGTGGCATCGACCGCGGGCGTCTCGCTCACGGCGAAGACCGTGCCGGACGTGCCTATCGAGACGACGACGTCGCCGACGCCCGCGCCGACACCGAGAGCGGATGCCGCGTTGTCGCCGGCGCCCGCGGCGACCCGGCGGCCGCCCTGATCCTCGACCCACTCGTCCGCGGCGAGGACCCGCGGAACCACGGCGTCGTGCCCGAGAGCGGCTACGAGCAGCTCCCGGTCGTACTCGCCCGTGACCGCACTCCAGTAGCCGGTTCCCGAGGCGTCGGAACGATCCGTGACGAGCTCGGCCAGCGCGGCGGCCCCGCCCGTGCCGTCGGAAACCGGGCCGAAGCCGCGCAGGCGCCAAGTCAGCCAGTCGTGCGGAAGGGCCACCGCCGCGGTCCGCGCGGCGTTCTCCGGCTCGTGCTCGCGCAACCACCGCAGCTTGCTGATGGTGAACGAGGCGACCGGAACGAGTCCGGTGCGCTCGGCGAGCCGGTCGGCGCCGTATTCGGCCACGAGATCGGATGCCGCCTGCGCCGAACGGGTGTCGTTCCACAGCAGCGCGTCGCGCACGACGGCGCCCCGCTGGTCGAGCGCGACGAGGCCGTGCTGCTGGCCGCCGATCGACCAGGCCTGAACGTCCGCCATCCCGCCCGCGAGCTCGATCGCCGCCTGCAGGGCGGTCCACCACGACTCGGGGTCGACGCTCGTGCCGTCCGGGTGGGGCGCACGCCCCTCCCGGACGACCCGACCGGTCTCGGCGTCGACGATCACGACCTTGCACGATTGGGTCGACGAGTCGACACCCATGACCAGCGTCATGCCGGCATCCTCTTCTCTCGGGTTAGGGGACTCTCGCGGCGCCGGCGTCAGCGTGCGCCGAGCAGGTGCTCGGTCGCGAGCTGCTGCAGGCGGACGAAGCCGAAGCCCTTGCCGCCGAGGTACGCGTCGGCGTCGAAGTCCTCGTAGGCCGAGCGGTCACCGACGAAGTCGTCGTAGGTCTCACCCTCGCCGAAGGTCGGCTGGGCGAGCTCCGGAACGCGCGCCGCTTCGAGCGCCTCCTGCACCTCCGGGTCGGCGCGGAACGCCGCAGCCCGCTCCTTGAGCAGCAGGTAGGTGCGCATGTTCGCGGCGGCGGAGTCCCAGACGCCGGTCTCGTCCTCGGTGCGGCTCGGCTTGTAGTCGAAGTGGCGGGGTCCGTCGTACGCGGGGCCGCCGTTCGGGCCGCCGTTCTCGAGCAGGTCGACGAGCGCGAACGCATTGTGCAGGTCGCCGTGACCGAAGACGAGGTCCTGGTCGTACTTGATGCCGCGCTGACCGTTGAGGTCGATGTGGAAGAGCTTGCCGTGGTACAGCGCCTGCGCGATGCCGGCCGCGAAGTTCAGGCCCGCCATCTGCTCGTGTCCAACCTCGGGGTTCAGGCCGACGAGCTCGGGACGCTCGAGCGACTCGATGAAGGCGAGGGCGTGACCCACGGTCGGAAGCAGGATGTCGCCGCGCGGCTCGTTCGGCTTGGGCTCGATCGCGAAACGCAGGTTGTAGCCCTTCTCGACGACGTAATCGCCGAGGAAGTTCACGGCCTCGCGGTAGCGCTCCAGCGCCTGTCGGACATCCTTCGCCGAGTCGTACTCGGCACCCTCGCGGCCGCCCCACATGACGAAGGTCTCGGCGCCGAGTTCGGCGCCGAGGTCGATCTGACGCAGCACCTTGCGGATCGCGAAGCGCCGCACCGCGCGGTCGTTCGAGGTGAAGCCGCCGTCCTTGAAGACCGGGGCGCTGAAGAGGTTGGTGGTCACCATGGGCACGGTCAGGCCGGTGTCGGCGAGCGCGCCCTTGAGGCGATCGATCTGCGTCTGCCGCTCGCTCTCGCTCGACCCGAAGGCGAACAGGTCGTCGTCGTGGAACGTCAGCCCCGCGGCCCCGAGCTCGGCGAGCTTCTCGACGGCGTGGACGACGTCGAGGGGCGGCCGGGTCGGTCCGCCGAACGGGTCGGTTCCGTTGTAGCCGATGGTCCAGAGGCCGAACGTGAACTTGTCGGCCGGGGTCGGGGTGCGCATGCGTGCTCCTTCGCTTCGATTGCTGCGACCTCAGCGTAGGTCGGTTTGTCTATTACGTCAACAAACTGTGTTCTCGTAGGCTGATGCCGTGAGTGTCGCGCCCGGAACCGCCGAACTCGTCCGGCGAGTGAACCTCGCCCGGATGCTCGTCACCGTGCACCGCGACGGTCCGATCTCGCGGGCCGCGCTCACCGCGGACCTCGGCCTCAACCGCTCGACCATCGGAGCGCTGACCGCCGAGCTCGCGCGCCTGGGCCTCGTCACCGAGACCGCCGGCGCTGCCGAGGGTCGCATCGGGCGCCCGTCCCCCGTCATCACGGCCCGCCCCGATGTGGTCGCCGTCGCCGTGAACCCCGAGGTCGATGCGGTGACACTCGCCGCCGTCGGCCTCGACCGCCGGATCCACGCGCGCCGCCGCGCGCTCACGACGACCCTCATCACGCCGCACGCGCTGGCGTCGCTGATCGCCGCGACGATCGAGGAATGGCGCAGCGGGCCGCTCGCCACGACCAGGGTCATCGGGGTCGGTATCGCCGTCCCCGGGCTCGTCGACCCGGCTGCCGGCCTGGTCGTGCACGCGCCGCACCTGCGGTGGACGGACGCCCCGCTCGCCGATCTCGTCAGCGCCGCGACGGGCACCCCGACGACCGTGGGCAACGATGCCTCGTACGGCGCGCACGCCGAGTACCTTTTCGGCGCCGCGCGCGGCGTCGCCGACGTGATCTACCTCAACGGCGGAGCGAGCGGCATCGGCGGCGGGCTCGTCGTCGGCGGCGGACTCGTCGGCGGCGCGCGAGGCCTCGCGGGGGAGTTCGGGCACAATCCGGCGATCTTCGAGGATGCCGCGGACCGGCGATCCGGTGAACGCGCCGCCCTCGAAGACGAAGTGAGCCGGCACCGCCTGATCGCCTCGCTCGGGCTGCCCGGTGCGGACGACGCCGAGCTGCGGGCAGCGGTCCACGGCGCCGCGAATCCGGCGGCGCGCGCCGAGGTGCATCGGCAGCGCCGCATCCTCGCGTCCGCCGTGGCAAGCGCGGTCAACGTCCTCGATCCCGCTGTCGTCGTCCTCGGCGGCTTCCTCGTGCCGCTCGTCGAGACGGACGTCGACGGCTTCGCCGACGCGGTCGCCCGTCAGACGATCTCCGGCTCGGCGCCGCTCGTGCGCACCGCCGAGCTGGGAGACGACCGCCTGCTCGTCGGCGCCGCCGAGACCGCGTTCGCCGCGCTGCTGTCGGATCCGGTCCCCGTCATGACCGGCACCGACGCCGCCATGACGGATTCCGGCGTGGCGTCAAGCGCCGGTCGGCCCGCGCGCTGAACTCGTACGATCGAGAAGACGCGCGACCTCGCGTCATCCGTCCCGAGAGAAACGTCCGCATGGCTTCGAGATCCGCCCGCCCCGCCGACCCGCCGCTGCGCCAGCGCAACGCGCTCGCCCCCGGCATCCTCGGGGCCGCTGCGCTCGTGGCCGGAATCCCGCTCATCGGTGGCGAGTTCGCGATGGTCATCACGTTCGTCGTCGCGATCCTCGCGCTCATCATCGCGTGGTTCGCGATCCAGGCGCGGCAGTGGTGGTGGGCGCTGCCGATGGCGGCTATCGCGGTGCTGTGGAACCCGGTGTACCCCTTCTCGCTCGACCAGCCGGTCTGGCTGGCCGCGCACGTCGCCGGCGCGGCGACCTTCATTGCAGCGGGAGCCCTCGTGTGGGTGCCCCGGCCCGAGGCCGCCCGGTGACCGGAACCGGGATCGTCTGGGCTCGCGTCGAGGACGGGTTCCACGTCGGAAGCCGTACCGGCGAGTTCGTGGGTTACATCGACCGGCAGCCCGACGGCCGGTACCTCGCCTACGACTCACGGTCGGCCTGCGCCGGATCGTTCTCCGACCTGACCGCGGCGATGCGCACGCTCGCGTTGCGAGCGACGCCCGGCATCGCGGCCGAAGAACCGCCCATCGAACTCCGGGAGATCCGATGACCTCGACCTCCGAGGGCCTGCTCTCGATCCTCTACACGAGCAACGCCCGCGCGCCCTTCGGCGACGACGACCTGGCGGCGCTCCTCGCGCAGAGCCGGGCGTCCAACGCGGCGCGAGACCTGACCGGGATGCTGCTGTACCGCGGCGGCCGGTTCGTGCAGGTGCTCGAGGGACCCGAGCCCGCCGTCCGCGATCTGCTCACGACCATCCGGCAGGACTCCCGCCACTCCGACATGCGGGTCCTCATCGAGCAGCCCATCGCCCACCGCGAGTTCCGCGAGTGGACGATGGGCTATCAGCCGATCGCCGAGACGACGGGCGACGCCCCGACGGGGTTCCGCGACACCTTCGACGACCTCGAGGGCTCGGACGACCCGAGCGCGACGCTGCGCGCCGCCCGGGAGCTGAGCCTGTGGTTCCGTGTGCGGTCGGCTCGCCCGCAGGGGAACGCGGACGCCGGGTCGTAGTTACGCGCCGCGCCCCGTGGCGTCCTGCAGGCGGTCGATCTGCTCGGACGCCTCGGCCTTGGTGAGGGTGCCCGGCAACTCTTCGCCCGCCTCGCGCGCCAGCGTGTCGAGGTAACCCCGCTGCGGGCCCGTCATGGGCTCATCGCCGGTGACCCACGTGTCGGGATCCTTGACCGGCGAGCCCTCGCCGCCGCCCTCGGTGCCGCCCAGCGTGTCGGTCGCACCCGGCGTCTCGGCCGCGGGCTCCGGCGACGCCGGCGGAGTCGGGGCCGACGGCTCGCCGGGCGCCGGCGCCGTCGGCTCGGCGGGAACGGGAACGGTCGGCTCGGCGGGGGCGGGGAAGGTCGGCTCGTCGGGTGTGGGGATGCTCTGATCGCTCATTCCTCGACGCTAGGCCGACGGGCCCCAGAAGCCGAGGCACTTGCGCGTTCCGCGAAAAGCACTCAACGAGAGAACCCGGCCCGGGGACGTCGTTCGGGCAACGTCCCCGTGACCGGGTGTTCTTCAATGTTCGGCGATCGACCGCAAGGAATACGCAACGCGCACACCGAGCAACCTCAAGAAATCCGCAAGATCGGCCTCAGCCGCGGCGCGCAGGGGCGGAGAGCCGGATCACGGCGGAATCGTCCGCCTCACCGAGGCCCTGAGCCTGTGCGAGGAGGTAGCTCTGCTCGGCCGCAGCGGCGAGCGGCGCCGGGAGTCCCGCCCGCCGCGCGGCGGCGCCGACGATGCCCATGTCCTTGACGAAGATGTCGAGGCGACTGAGCACCTCGGCGCCCTCGTCGTCCCAGGCCTGCAGCATGCGCGGGCCGCGGTTTCCGAGCATGAACGACGCGGCGGCCCCGACCTGCAGCGCCTCGAGTGTGCGTTCGAGGTCGAGCCCCAGGCGGTCGGCGAGCGCGAGCGCCTCGGCGGCTGCAGCGATGTGCACACCGCACAGCAGCTGGTTGACGGTCTTCAGCGCCTGACCGTCGCCGGCGCGCTCGCCCACGATGGTGAGCGTCGACGCGAGCGCCTCCAGGACGGGCCTCGCGACCGCGAGGGCTCGGGGGTCGGCCCCGACGACGATCAGCAGATCGCCCTCTCGCGCCCGGACCGGGCCACCGCTCAGCGGGGCGTCGACGAGGCCGATGCCCCGCTGCGCGAGCGAGGCCGCGACGTCGGCGACCCCGTCGGTTCCGACGGTGCTCGTGAGAACGACGACCGCTCCCTCGGCGAGGGCGTCGACGATGCGGGCATCCCCGAACAGGACATCCGCGAGCTGAGCGGAGTCGCGCACCGCCACCAGGACGACCTGCGCACCCGCCGCAGCCTCCGCGGCGGAAGCAGCCGGGGTCACGTTCGCTTCAGCGGCCAGTGCGAGCCGGGTGGGGGCGATGTCGAAGCCGCGGACACGGAAAGTCTCCGCCAGGCGGGCGGCCATCGGCAGGCCCATAGCGCCGAGCCCCAGTACCGCAACCGTGGTGTTGTCGTTCATTTCGACCGTGCTCCTTCGTCTCAGGCGGAATGCGCGAGCGTCAGCGAGAGCCGCTCGACAGCGGCGGTGAGCGACCCGTCGTCGCCGACGTTGCCGGCGAACACGATGTAGGGGATTCCGGATGCCGGCCCGTCGGCTGCTTCCCAGACGGACACGATGCCGGGGAAGAGCGAACCGCGGACCCGCGCGCGCCGGATCTCGAGCCCGCGCGTGGCGACGTCGCTCGAGGTGATGCCGCCCTTCGCGATCACGAAACGGGGCGTGACCCGTGCGACGACAGTTCGGACGAGCTCGACGACGGCTTCCGAGACCTGACGGGAGATGTCGAGGCTCTCGTCGGGGTCGTCGGTGCGGACGAGCGTGCGGCTGGTGTGCAGCACGACATCGCCGCGCAGCAGCGCGGTGGCGATGGTCGCGCAGGCGCGGTCGAGTTCGGCTCGCCGTTCGGAGGGATCGAGCAGTCGCGGGACGTCGAGCTCCACGACCGCCTCGAGCGGGCGGCGACGCACGAGGTCGGCGAGCTGGCGGCTGGTGAGACCGACGTGCGAGCCGACGACGACCAGTCCCCCGCGGGTCGCATGGTCGACGCTCAGTTCGGCGGCGTCGACGGGCGGCCGGCGGCGCTGGCCGATGCGGGCTCGGACGAAGGGCGGTCCCACCCGGTAGACGAACGATCGGCCTTCGGCCTCCACCGCCTCGAGACCGAGCGCCAGCTCGACGAGGTCCTCCTCCACGACCGCATCGGCCACGATGGGAGCCCCCGCCGGGGCGGCGCGCAGCACCGCCGCCACGGCTGCCGTCCCCGCGCGGAGGTCATCGACCGTGACCTCGACGACGTCCGCAGCCGGGATGGCGCCGCCCGTCTTCTCCGCCACCCAGTCCGCCAGCCGCGATGCACGGAAGCCGAAGGTCGAGTCGCGGGCGAACTCCGTCTCGCCGATGGGAGTGAAGCCCTCGTCCGACAGGATGCCGTGGACGCCGCGGACCGTCACGCGACCAGCATCCGGGAAGGCGGGCACGACGACGACGTTCGTCGGAGCGAGCGCCCCGGAGCGACCGATCTCGTCGGCGATGGTGTCGGGCTCGAGCGGGAAATGCCCGCGGAGCGTCGAATCGCTGCGGCTGACGAAGTCGACGCGCACGCGCGCTGTCTCCGCGGCCGCGAGTGCCGCCCGCACGACCTCACGGTTGATGCGCTCGGCCTCCGCCGGCGCGAGGCTGCGCGAGTTGGTCAGGACGTACACCGCGGGAGCGCCGGACGAGAACGCCCACGCGAAATCGGCCACGTCCCACGCGCCGAGCACCGGCAGGTCGGCGACCGACTGCGTCCCGGTCGGATCGTCGTCGAGGACGACGAACACACGACGACCGTCGGCCATGCGCTCCGCCAGGAGATCGAGGTCGGGGCGCGAGACGGCCGGCAGATCGGGCAGGGGCACCGTGGGGGCCACGTGTTCTCCTCGTCGTCGAGTGAGGTCAGCCGATGACGGCTGCTGTCAGCTGTATGACAGCATGCAGCAGCCGGGCATCGCCGTCAACATCGGAGACGAGATCGCCCCGGGGCTTGCGCCAACCCCCTCGCGGATCGCACGCTGGCATCACTGGTCACCCGGTACCACGAACGTGAGGAGTCAGACATGCCCGACATCGAGCGAAAGCACGGCACCGAGGTTCCTGTCGCCGACGCCGAGGAACAGCAGCTGCCGGCCACGGCCGACGACAGCGCGGCCCCCGAGATTCCCGCGCCGAGCACGGAGGCCGACGCCGCCGACGTGTGGGAGCAGCGTCACGAGGTGCCGGTGGACGACGACGAACCGGAATCGGAGTGAGGCGCGCTCACCCTGCGACGTAGCGGCGGAAGTCGTCGAGCGTCTGCTGCAGGTGCTGGTCCATCGCCGCCCTCGCGGCATCCGGGTCGCCCGTCCGCAACGCCTCGAGGACTCCGCGATGCTCGGCGATCGCGTGCTGCTGGATCTCCGGCGCCCGCGATGTCTGCGTCCGGCGCTCGGCGAGCACTTCGGTCAGGGGCGCGAGCAGCACGGCGAGGAACAGGTTGCCCGAGGCGCGGAGGATCACGGCGTGGAAGCGCAGATCGGCGTCCACGAAGCGATCGACATCGGCCGCGGTCGCTCCCGCGACCATCTCGTCGATGCACGCCGCGCACTCCGCCAGGGCGGCGCCGTCGATGAGCGGCGCAGCGAGAGCCGCTGCCTCGCATTCGATGATCCGGCGCGTCGAGATGAGCTGTTCCGCCACCAGGGCGTCATCACCGTGTGCGGCCCGAAACCGGAGAGCGTCGGACACCGAGCTCCACTCTTCGACCGGAGCCACGCGGGACCCCACCCCCGACACCACCCGCACGATGCCCCGCGCCGACAGGGTGCGGAGCGCTTCGCGCACGGTCACGCGGCTGACGTCGAACTCGTCGCCGATCTCCGCCTCGGTCGGCAGGGCATCGCCCGGGGCGAAGCGTCCCCCGATGATCCGGTCGAGCAGATCGTCGGCGACGGTGTTCACGAGCGACTTGCGACGGCTCACCGCCCCTCACCTCGCCGTTCGAAACCCGCCCAGCCGTTCTCGAGCACAGCGAACCCGGCATCGAGCGTCGCCTCGGGATCGTCGCTCTCGTTCACCATCGTCTGGATCTGGAGCACGAACCGCGCGAACGCACGGATGTAGGGGTCGGGCTGCGCCTCGCCGAGCTCTGCGGCGACCGCCTCGGCGAGCGCCTCCTCGTGGCGCAGCCACATGCGCGCGGCGTAATCGCGCAGCGCGGGCGTGGCGTTGAGGAAGTCCATGAACACGCGCGCCACGTCATCGCCGTGCTCGGCGGCCCCGGCGCGGATCTCACGGGCGTAGTAGTCACGGATCGATCGGGAGATCGACGTTCCCGGGGGGCGGTCCCGGACGGCCGCGACGAGGCGCTCGCGCTGTTCGTCGTCTTCGTCGAAGACCAGCGCCTCCTTCTGACTGAAGTGCGCGAAGACGGTCGTCGGAGAGACATCGGCCGCGTCGGCGATCTCACGGATGCTGACGTCGTCGAAACCCCGCTCGAGGAACATCATCGTCGCGACGTCCGAGATCCGTTTGCGCGTGGCCGCCTTCTTGCGCTCGCGGCGTCCCGGCGGCGCAGTGTCGTTCATGAGGTCGATCCTAGGCGGCGAGCACGAAAAACTGTATTGACACCAAACCTGGTATCGATACAGTTTCGGTATGACTTCAGTTTTCTCGCGCCCGCAGCCCGCCGGCGCCGACCGCCGATGGGTGATGCTCATCCTGCTCACGACGCTCACGACGGCAGGCATGACCGTCGTCCTCCCCGTGCTCCCGTTCGTCGTGCTGCGCTACGTCTCCGGCGAGGGAGACCTCGCGCTCTGGGTGGGCGCGCTCGAAGCCGTCAACGGGCTGTGCGCCTTCATCGCGGCCCCCTTCCTCGGTCGCCTGTCCGATCGGTTCGGTCGCCGCCCGGTGATCATCGTCGCGTCGTTCGGGGCCGCGGTGAGCATGCTTCTCTTCGGCATCGGCGGCGCGATCTGGGTTCTGCTGCTCGCGCGCGTCATCCAGGGGGCGACGGCCGGAGACCTGCCCGCGCTGTTCGCCTACCTCGCCGACATCACCCCACCCGAGAAGCGCGCGCAGCGATTCGGCCTCCTGGGCGCCCTCTCCGGGATCGGCACCATGGTCGGCCCCGCCCTGGGCGGTCTTCTCGCTGCGGTCGACCTCGCCCTGCCCGTCTTCGTGACCGCCGGGATCTCGTTCCTCATCGCGACCCTCAGCGTCTTCCTCCTGCCCGAGAGCCTCGAACGCAGAAATCGCATCCCCGCGATCGCGGCATCGGACCTCAACCCGTTCGCGGTGTTCCGCCGCGCCTTCGTCCGCCCGGAGCTCCGCGGACTGCTCATCGCGTTCGCGCTCCTCGCCCTCCCCTTCGGCTTCTTCGTCAACAATTTCAGCGTGCTCGCGCTCGACTCGATCAGATGGGGTCCGACGGCCATCGGGCTCTTGATCGCCGTCGTCGGTGTGATCGACATCGTCGTCCAGGGCGTCCTTCTCGGCTTCCTGCTGCCCCGGATGGGTGAACGCGGCGTCATCGTCGCCGGCATCGCCGCCCAGGCAGCCGGGCTCGTCGCCCTCGCCGTCGTCGCCTCACTCATCGCGCAGCCCTGGCTCTTCGTCCTCGGCGCCCTCGCGCTCGCCGCCGGGCAAGGGGCATCGCAGGCCGCGCTCGACGGTGTCATGTCGAACGCGGTCGGTCCGCACGAGCAGGGCTGGCTCGGCGGAGTCACCCAGTCGCTCACCGCGGCGATGGGCACGATCGCCCCGATCCTCGCGGGCGTGCTCTACGCCGTCGTCGCACACGCGGCGCCCTACGCTCTCGGCGCCGTGCTCATGGCCATTGCCGCGGCCACCGTGATGCGCGCGCCCATCGTCGATGCGGCGACGAACCGCCCCGCGCCCCTCATCGATGATCCGGCCGGCCTCGGGACCGGGGCGCGCCCCTAGACGTCGAGACGCGGGTGCGGCATCCCGTCGGCGTCGTCCGCGCGTGCGGACGTGCGGCGTCCGTTCGCGAACGTCACGGCGACGAACGCGGCGAGCAGGACGACCACCACGATCCCGGCGAAGGCGAGAACCCGCAACTGCCGCAGATGCCACCCCGTGGCCACCTGAACGAAGACGAGGGTCGCGATCACGGCGATCAACCCGAGACCGACCATGACGCGGATGCGGCGGGCGCGCCGCATCCGCGTGCTCACCGTGCCATGCAGGGACATACTCTCTCCGCGGGCGGGGTTCTCGGGTGCCCCGCTCCACCGGTCACTATCGGTCGCGTCGCTGCGAATGTGCGGGCCGGCGTTGGAACAGAGCATTACGCCTCTCCCCCGCGCGCGTCCAGCCCTTTTGCCCGGAGATTCCGAACCGACAGTGTGGGACCGTGCGATTGACAGACGAGCTCGGCGCCTGGGCGGCGCGACAGCGGTGGTATGCCGGCAAGAGTCACGAACCGCGATTCCGCATCCTCGACGCGCAACCCGCCCCCGGCGGGGCGACGCGCTACCTCCTCATGGACGACGCCGGCGCACTGCCGACGCTCTACAACGTGCCGCTCGCCCGCGTGTCGGCTCCGGCGGACGGCGACGACGTGGTCGCCCGTGACGGCGACGACTACCTCGTCGACGCCGCGAAGCACACCGGGTTCACCATCGGGACGCTGGCCGAGATGGGCGTGGACGTCTCGCGCGTGACCGACTCCCGCGTGCTGACGGGCGAGCAGTCGAACACCTCGATCGTCTACGACGTCGACGGCGAGCCGACGATCATCCTCAAGCTCTTCCGGACCCTCCACCACGGCGAGAACCCCGACGTGACCGTGCAGCGTGTGCTGAGCGACGCCGGCTCGCCCTTCGTCCCGCGTTTCTTCGGGAGCCTCGACGCCGAATGGCCCGACATCGGGCGCGACTCGGGCGCAGCTCGCGGCACGCTCGGGTTCGCCCAGGAGTTCCTCCGCGGCGTCCGCGACGGCTGGGCCGTAGCTCTCGAGGCCGCCCGCGAGGATCGCGATTTCACCGACGCGGCCCGTGATCTCGGCATCGCGGTCGCCGGCGTGCACGGCGCGCTCGGCGCAGCCCTCGATTCGACGGAGGCCGCGGCGGAGCAGGTTACGGCGACCGGAGCCGCATGGCGCCGACGGCTGTCGATCGCCGCCAACGAGGTTCCGGCCGTGGCCGATCGCGTGGACGCGATCGGAGCCGTGTACGACGCGGCTCTCGCACGCCCGTGGCCGCGGCTCCAGCGCATCCACGGCGACCTCCACCTCGGGCAGGTGCTGGCAGTTCCGGCCGGGGGCTGGCGCATCGTCGATTTCGAGGGCGAGCCGCTGCGGCCCATGGCCGAGCGCGCCATCCCTGATCTGCCGCCGCGAGATGTCGCCGGGATGCTGCGGTCGTTCGACTACGCCGGCGCGGTCGGCGACGGCCCCGACCCGATCGGATGGGCGTCGGCCTGCCGCGCAGCCTTCATCGAGGCCTATGGCGCCGCACCCGGCGCGATCGACCTCGACCCGGTGCTGCTGCGCGCTCTCGTGCTCGACAAGGCTGTGTACGAGTCCATCTACGAGGCGCGGAACCGACCGGACTGGCTACCCGTGCCGCTGGCCGGGATCGACGCCGCCCTGGCCTGAGCCGGGCTGCGGCGCCGCCCCCCGGCGGATGCGCCGATACGTTCGTCGGTCCGACGGTGCCCGTGTCTACCGAACGGCCCGCCGAGGCGACACCGGCACCACCGATCCGACGGATGTATCGCGGACTCAGTCCTCGACGGGCTCGGGAGCGCGGAGCACCAGGAACTTCGCGCCGTAGCCGGGCAGCGAGACGCTGAAGCTCTGCAGGTCGTCGACGCGCCCGATGGTCTCGCCCGACGCGGCGTCGTAGACCTCGCTGCGGGGTACAAGCTGCTCGGAGCGCACGGTGCCCTCCGTCGGCTCGGGCGAGAAGTTCAGCACCGTCACCTGCATCGCGGCGTCCGCGTAAGGATCGCCCTCGTCGAGCCGGTGCACGAGCACGAGCATCCCGGCATGGGCGACCTCGGGGATGTCGACCTGTGACGCGGTCGCGATGCCGTGCTCGCGGCGCAGGTCGAGGATGCCCGACAGCCGCGACGCGAACGAGTCCGGATCGTCGAGCTGCGCGGGCAGCGCTCCGTAGAGGGCGCGGCCGCGCGGCATCCCCGATGCCGAGCGCGTGGCGGTCGGGTCGGCGTCGAGCAGGTCGTGCGCGCCCCGTTCGATCCAGCGGGTGTCCCCCGCGCCCAGCAGGTCGGCGACCTCGTCGGCGGGCACCGTCAGCATGCCGACGAGATCCCAGCCCGACAGGGCGAAGACCCCGGGCTGCCAGGCGTTGTACGCGCACAGCAGCAGGTGGGCGTCGCGGATGCCGGGAACGTCGGCGTCGGTGATGTCGTCGAGGCGCGCGATGCCGCGGGATGCCGCGATGAGCGACGTCGTCGTGCACGCGATGCCGTTCTGCGTGAACACGCGGTTGTAGTCGGCCGTGCCCGTGAGGTGCTCGGTGAGGTCTGCGCGGATCTCCTCCGCGAGCTCGCCGCCCGTGATGTCGCGTCCGCGGAAGCGGTACTCGTCGTCGCCGTGCCGCGTCGCCCAGTGCACGAGCTCGTAGGTGAGCTCGTCGTGGTTCTGCATGCCGTGCACGAGCTGCACCGGCGCGACGCCGAGCTCGAGCGACGAGGTCAGCGCGAGACGGAGGAACTCCGTCTGACCGGTCGCCAGGGCGTGGTGGTAGCCCGGGCGTCCGATGAAGTCGTACGAGAGATCGGCGCCCACCGCTCCGGTGTCGCGGATGTCCTCGATCGTCAGGTTCAGCTCCTGGAAGGTGAAGCCGCCGACCTTGCGGACCATGCCCGCGATGATGTGGTTCGCCGCGTGCGAGAGGGGGTGCCCCTCCGACCAGGCGGGAAGGCCCTCCGCGCTCTTCTCGACACCGAGGAAGCCGTTGGCGTCGAGGCGCAGCGCGCTGGTGCCGAGCTCTCCGAGCGAGTGGAGCGCGTCGCCGATGACCAGCCGCATGCCGGCGAAGGTCGGGTCGAGCCAGTTGATCGACGGCTGACCCTGCTTGAAGTAGTGCAGGTAGACCCAGCGCCGGGTCGCGCCGTCGGGGCCGATGACGGGCGCCGTGGCGCTCCAGTTCGTCTCCTTCACCCCCGGGGTGTAGAAGATGACCCGCTGCATCGCTCCGATGATGTAACCGCGTTCGGCGAGCTCGTGCTCGTTCGCGGGGTCGAGGTTGACGCTGTCGTATCCCTCGGGGACGTCGGGCAGCAGGTGCCAGTCCTCCGGCGGGATCTCGACCATGTGGTAGATCCCGGGGTAGTCCTTGAAGCCCATCTCGGCTAGGCGGAAGTCCGCACCCTTGCCGGTGTGACCCGGCACGATGTCGTCGATCACGCTGCCGCCGTGCGCGTCGGCGACGTCGCAGAGGGTCCGGAACTCCTCCTCGGTGCCGAATGTGGGATCGATCGACGTGCTGATGCGGTCGAAGTGACCGTCGACGCTGGGCGTCTCTCGCCAGTCGGTGATACCGCCGGCCCGCTTCACCGGGCCCGTGTGGATCGCGGTGATGCCGATGCGCTCGAACACCGACCACAGCGCGTCGTCGCCGAGGGCGGCGAGGAACGACTGCCCCGGGCGGGTGATGAGCGAGATCGGATAGGCGGTGAACCACACGTCCGTCGTCGAGATCGCGCGCCGTGCGTCGGGGCGGGCGTACGGATTCCGCCACATGGCGGGCTGCCCCGACAGCTGACGCGCCAGCACGTCGGCATCCTTGAGCATCGACTGCCGCACGAGCCACTCGACGTACGAGGGGTTGCTTCCGTTCGCGGTCCGCGGGTCGGTCATGTTGCGGCGGACGCTGCCGCCGCGGAACTGGTCGCGCGGCCGCAGTCGCC
Organism: Microbacterium sp. M4A5_1d; assembly: GCF_053345465.1. NCBI lineage: Bacteria > Bacillati > Actinomycetota > Actinomycetes > Micrococcales > Microbacteriaceae > Microbacterium > Microbacterium sp. M4A5_1d. The sequence goes on along the minus strand of NZ_JBKFAD010000002.1, from coordinate 456,188 downwards.
GCGGGCGTGCCGGGTAGCGCTGTTCGTCGTAGCTGATCTCGGGAACTTCGAGATCAGTGTCTTCGCCGTCGGCGCCTGCCGCACCCGGGAGGGTGATCGGGGCGGTGTAGAGGTCCTCCGGCTGTTCGTCGTCGCGCGCCATGCCTCAACGCTAGGGGCGGCGCGGATCCGGCGGAAAGGGCTGGTGCCCGAGCGGGCGAAGCATTATGGGGTCCGCGCCCGACCGCGCCGCATCCGGAACACGGCCGCAGCCGCCGTGAGCACGCCGGCAGCACCCGTGGCGATCCACAGCGCGCTCGACGCGAGAAGCGACGAGGCGAGGCCTCCCGCCACCGCCCCCGCGGCGACGGCCGCCCACATGAGCAGGTGACGGGACCAGCCCCAGCGGTCCCCGCCGCGCAGCGCCCGCACGACGCCCTGGCCGACCTTGACCAGCGCTCCAGTCATGTAGGTGACCCCGAACGCGACATCCTGTCGTTGCGCCAGCACGGTGTTGGCCGCCCCCATCCCGAACGCCAGCAGCGACCCGGCGGCGGCGGGCGCGGTCGTGGGAGCCAGCGCGGCCGCGAGCGCCGCGGAGGCGGTGATGACGCCGAGGATGTGCACGGTGCGGTCGGATGCCGGCGAGGTGAGCGCGGTGCCCGCCATGACGCCCATGACGAACGCTGTGATGAGCGCAGCCGCGAGGCCCGCGGCCGACCAATCGACGTGCGCGAGGTCGACCGCCAGGCGGGTGGTGTTGCCGGTCATGAACGAGACGAAGTAGCCGCCCAGCAGGATGAAGCCGCAGCCGTCGAGGTACCCCGCGAGCGAGGCGAGAGCGACCGCGACGGCGAGACGACGCGCGCTGAGCTGACGGACCATGCCATCAGTCTCCTCCCCGCGCGGCATCGCCGGAGTCATGGGGAGAACTCCCCATGGCACCGAAGCCACGACCACGCATACGCTAGGCGGCGCGCAGGACGATGTTCACGGACAACAGGGGGACGACATGGCAGGCGACGGGGTAGAGATTCCGCTTGCATCGATGGAAGAGCTCAGCACGGCACTCGCGCTGATCATCGCCGAGTACGCGGACGCCGGGTCCGAGACGAACCTTCTCGAACAGGCGATCGACCGGCCGCGGGGGGACGGCACGCTCGCCGCGGCGGCCAGCGCCTTCGAGTCCGAATGGAACGACAAGCGGGAGACGCAGCGTCGTCACCTGGAAGAGATGAAGAAGCGAATCGACGACAGCCGCGAGGCATGGGCTGAGGTCGACCTCGAGCTCGCGGCGTCCCTGGAATCGAGCGAATGATGAGCCACGACGACTACCGCTACCAGTCCGAATCGATGCCGGCGACTCCCGGAGGCCGCCGACTCGAGAAAATCGCAGGCGCCCCGGGAAGCATCAAGACACGCGGCGAAGCGATCCAGGAGCTCGGCGACAAGATGGCGTCGGCCGCTCGCACGCTCGAGCTGTTCGCAGACGGCACGGTTGGCCGCGGCGACTCCTTCACGTCGATCCGTGATCAAGCCAAAGAGGTGCATGCGGATCTCTCCACCGCCGCGTCCCGTTATCGGCCCAGCGGCCAGGCGCTCGTGTGGTACGCGGACGCCCTTGAAGAGGTGAAGTCCAGCACGGACACGCTGGTCGACAACGCCGCCGCGGCATGGGCGGAGGTCAACGCCGCCTCGCGGTCGCTGGAGAGCGCCGAAGGCGAGGTTCGCGACTACGAACGCGACGAGCGCAACGACGTCGAGCAACTCGGTCCGCGCCCGTCCACGGCAGGCGAGCAGGCTGCCTTCGACAACGCGCTCGATACTTTCGAGAGCTACTGGTCGCGTTACGACGCACCCGTCGAGTCGTGGGAAGCGGCGTATGACCGCGCCGTCGATCGTCTGGAGCGCGTGAACGAGGACGGCGTCTCCGACGGGTTCTGGGACAACGCCATGCCATTCATCGAGGGGATGCTGTTCGTCCTGGCGATCGTCGGCGTCATCCTCTTCGTCGTCGCACTGGTCGTCACGGGACCGTTGGCGGCGATCGCGGCAGCAGCGGCGGCCATCATCGGCGTGATCTCGCTCCTCGGCGAGCTTGCGCGGCTGCACACCGGGCGCGGCTCGTGGGGTGAAGTGGGGCTCGCGATCTTCGGGGTCCTCCCGTTCGGGAAGCTCGCGAAAGTGACGACCCTGTTCGATGCGGCCGGAGACGTCTCTCGGTTCACCCGGACGATGCGCCTCACGTTCTCGGAGTTCATCGATGCCCGCGCCGGCTTCGCACAGATCGACGACCTCCTGTTTCGCACCCGTTTGCCGGATGCATTCGCAAACCACGGCATGAACACCCGCAACATGTTCCGGCTGTTTCTCGGTCCGAAGGCGGCGTGGCAGACCATCGAGTGGACCGGCAACTGGGGTAACAGCCTCCGCAATCTCGGGGGTTTCGCGCCGGGGACGATGCCGTCGACCCTTGCCGAGGGCTTCTGGGGCTCGATGCAGGCTATCCAGCAATTCGCCGGCCTCGGACAGAATGCCAAGTCGGTGCTGGCGGGCCCGGCCCCGCAGGCTCGATAGGCTCGACCGCGTACCTCCGCCAGAAAGGTCATAGATGTCGCTCCGAGCCGAACTTGTCGGCGCGTCGCCACAGGTTCCGGGCTTCGCATTGGTGCTCCCGGGCGGGTGGGGCTCATTCGCGCCCAGTGGGGAAGAGCTGCGCGAGCGGGCCACGCGCTCACTGCGGGCCCTCCCGGGGGCGCAGCGAGCCGTGCTGGCGCCGCAGCTCGAGGAGCTGTTCGAGACCATGACGTCGTCTGCGGCCAAGGGGAACGTCATCCGCGTGTTCGCGCAGGTCGACGTCACTCCCGATGACTATCTGCCGCTATCGATCACCGCGTCACGGATGGACGCGCCGCTCGGCCGGTCCATCATGGAGGTCGGCGCACAGCTGATCGCAGCTCGCGGGGCCGCCCCGCTCGGAGACATCGCCGGAATCCTGCATTGGCGTAGTAACGAGAACGTGACGGTGACGAACGGTCAGATATCCACGACCGCCCTGAATTACCTGCTACCCGTCCCCGACCAGCCGGCGCACGGTCTGCTCCTGCGTGCGGAGATGCTGGCGGCGGCAGATTCAGCTGCAGTCGACGAGGAGGGGATCTCCGCTATGACGGCCTTGAGTCATGCGATCGTCTCGACCGTGCGTTGGGAACGACGTGCCTGAGCTGTCGCTGTCGGCCGACAGCAGGATCTGGTCGGCTGTACCTGATCGCGAGCATGCTCTGCCATGGCTCAACGATCTGTGCGAGGGGCGCGACGAGTCGGTCATCCGCGACATCCTCACGGCGGCCGAGCTGGCCGTCCTCACTCGCGAGGCTGCCCAGTCCGGCTCCGTCCTGCTGCTGTGCGAACCCGATGCCGGCCTCTACGCCGCGCTCACCCTGCTGGTCCCGGGACTGCCCGCCGTCACGCACGAGTCCGACGCGGTTCGAATCGCTCTGGCCGCCACCCCCTCGGCGTGGGAGCCCGTGGCGGTTCCCTTCGAGCTCCATGGGATGCCTGCCTGGCGGTTGACGATTGTCATCGACGATGGACCCAACGAGGGCGCACCACGCGTCATCCAGACCGTCCGGGCGATGTACATCTTCGCGCTCGGCGGGAGGCTCGCCGTCGCGCAGATGTCGCCCCTCCCGCCTGCTGCATCGGCTCTCGCGATGCCATTGGCCGAAGAGCTGCTCGCGAGCATCGAGGTGGCAGATGCCTGAATCTCGTCCCGATTCGTCTCCCAACGGCCTGGCCGGCCTGGACTTCGGCGCACGGCCCCACCAGCGCCTCACTCGGGCGGACGTCGACGCCGCGGTTCTGCGCTCGGCGGGCCTGGGCGACCTGGTCGACCGGCTCTGGCACGAGGGTGCCGCGGCCAGCAACGCCGCACGGCGCAGCGTCACAGCACATCTTCGTGAGCGCTTCGGCGCACGTGACCCGCACAGCGGAGTGATCCTGCGCGTCGTGTTCGTCTTGCTGCTGCTCTCGGTGCTGCCGATCGGCATGCTCAACGGCATCCGCCTCGGAGTCGAGAACACGGTGGTTCCCGGCGGGATCGTCAGCGTCGTCGTGGGGATCGGGGCTCTGACGGCCGTGGCGGCTGCCGGTGGCCGACCGCTCGGGCGACCGGTCGCTCTGCAGAGCACGTTGCTCGCAGTCCTCGTGATCGCCGCCGCGGCCGTGGCCTGGGTGGTAACCGACGGGGGCATCCGGATGCTCTATCTTCTGGGCGCTGTGCTCGCAGCGATCGCAGCGATCGTCGTCCGGCTCATGAGGGCACGCGGTGGCTCGATGACCACAGACATCGACAACGGGGTCGAGTTGGCGCACTTGGACGTGGCAGCCGAGATCGCCGTCGAGCGCGATCGGATGACGGCCGAGCTGATGCGCGATCTCGACGGGCGCACGGATGTGGCCGAGTTGGTCAGGCGGCGCAGCGCCGCGATCGACGAACTCCGCTCACGCGGCGGAGCGATGGAGGCTGACGAGCCGGACACTCCTCCCGGCGGGTTCATCATCCACGAGCAGACGATGCTGTGGCTTCCGGTGAGCCAGCGCCAGCGCCGATGAGCGTCAGCGAAAGGCGCGGATCATCCACCGCATCCCTCCTCGCGAAGCCAGGCGCGCGCCTCGTCCTCTGACGCGGATGCCGTCGCCGGCTGGTCCGGGTCGATGCTTCGCTCGTCGTGGTTGCGACCGGTCCGGTCGACGTAAGCACTCTCCGTGAGCACGAGCGTGGCCCCGTCGTAGAGCGTCGTGCTCGCATTCGCCGACGTGTATCCCGCGCTGGGCGTGCCGAACGTGCGGACACCGTCGACTCCGCGGAAGGATGCGAGCACGGCCTCGCCGCTCGATGCCGTTCTGTCGTCCTGCAGCACCGCGACGGGCACTCCGGTCGCCTTCGCTCGGTCGCCGACGTCCACGAAGACGTTCTCGCCCAGTGCCACCCCGTTCGGCCGCACCGTCACGAGGGCGTCACTGCCGTGCCGGTCGCGGAACGACAGCGCCGGCCCGTCAGGAAGCAGCGCCGTCACCCCCGAGAGCATCGGATACATGTTGCCGCCGACGTTGCCGCGAAGGTCCACGATCCAACCGCACGTGCCCGCCGCAGCCCGGTCGATCCCGTCTGCGACGGTGATCGCGTACGCGTCCTGGTCGTCCGCATCCGTGGAGAGCATCTCCGGCAGCACGACCGTGGTGATGCCGCCCTCGGAACTCACCGTCGGCGCCGGCACGGACGCGGTCGCCTCGGCGGATCGCTCCTCGCCCGAGGGGATGAAGCGCGAGTGCGGCCCGCCGGCGACCGCGACCGCCTCCCCGAGAGCGGGATACAGCTCGGCGTACGTTGAAGCATGCGCCGCGGCCTCGAGGAGCGCGGCGCGAACCGGCGGCCACTCGGCGCTGTCGGTGTGATAGCCGCGGTCGAGCCGCTCGACGGCGATCTCCGCGTACTTCTGCACCGACGGAGGAACCAGGTAGACGCCGAACCGGGGGCCGTAGACGTCGAGTGCGAAGACGCCGACGACTGTCACCGCCGCGAGCGCACCCACCGCGACGGTCGCGCCGACCAGACGCCGCCGACGACGGCGGCTCTTCCGCTCCGGACCTGCTGCTGTCATGTTTCTCGACCGTGGCACCCACCGATCGTCTCGATCTCTCAGCCTCGGCACATCGCCACTGCGATGTAGCCGCGCCAGCGGATGTCATTCCCGAGGAGGAGATCCGCGATCAGTCGGTGACGGCGAGCACCACCTGAGCGAAGGCGTACGCAGCACCGCCGACGGGCGGCGAGGGGTGGAGCAGCAGGTCCTGGCTGCGAGGCCCCCCGACCGGTAGAACAGAGGCCGCACCGCGTGACCGGGAAGGCGAAGGACACATGATCGATCGAGACACGCTCGCCGCATTCCTGAGGATGCGGCGAGAGGCGCTGCAGCCCTCGGATGTCGGGCTGCAGCGGGGCGAGCGCCGCCGGACTCCGGGGCTGCGCCGCGAGGAGGTCGCCGCCCTCTGCAACATGTCGACGGACTACTACGCCCGTCTCGAGCGCGGCAACGGGCCCCGCCCGTCGGAGCAGATGCTCGCCGCGATCGCACAGGGGCTGCATCTGACGCTCGGCGAGCGCGACCACCTCTTCCGACTTGCCGGACACGCGCCGCCCCCTCGCGGGCCCGCGAGCGATCACGTCAGCCCGGGTCTGCTGCGCATCCTCGATCGGCTGCACGACACTCCGGCGGAGATCGTGACAGAGCTCGGCGAGACCCTGCGCCAGACGCCGCTGAGCATCGCTCTCGTCGGCGATGCGACCCGGCACACGGGAGATGCCCGCAGCCTCGGCTACCGCTGGTTCACCGACCCGTCGGCGCGAGAGTCGTACGACGCGGCGGAGCATCAGGTCCTCTCCCGGGTGTACGCGGGAGGTCTGCGCGAGATCGTGGCACGGCGCGGCCCGTCGTCGCGCGCGGCCGCGCTGGCGGCGTCGCTCAGAGAACGCAGCGCGGAGTTCCGCTCTCTCTGGGATGCCCAGCAGGTCGGCATCGCTCCGCCCGAGGTCAAGCGGTTCCGGCATCCGGAGGTCGGCGCGCTCGAGCTGCAGTGTCAGACCCTCCTCGACCCCGATCAGTCGCACCGCCTGCTCGTCTACACCGCGGCGCCCGGGAGCGAGAGTCACGACAAGCTGCAGCTGCTGGCCGTCATCGGCGCCGGCGCAGGGGCGACCTGACGATCAGTGGATGAGCCGGCTCTGGATGCCGCCGCGCGCCGCGATCAGCATGGGACGAGCGGACCGCCCGGTCCGCGCGAACGATGGAGGAACCATGACCCGCGGCACCGCTCCCCTCTCCGACCTGCATGGACGGTTCGCCGTCGTCACCGGCGCGACCGACGGCATCGGCCGGGTGATCGCGACACGGCTGGCGGCCGCCGGAGCGACCGTCGTCCTGCCGGCACGGTCCCCCGCCAAAGCCGAGGCAGCCCTCGACGGCATCCGCCGTGCCGTGCCGGGCGCCGAGGTCACGACGCGTCCGCTCGATCTCGCCTCGCTCGACTCGGTCGCCGCGTTCACGCGCGACCTCGTGGCGGCGGGCCGACCCGTCGATCTGCTCGTCAACAACGCCGGTGTGATGCACCCCGGCTCACGGCGACCCACCGCGGAAGGCTTCGAGCTGCAATGGGGCGTGAACCACCTCGGCCACGTGGCGCTCACCCTCGGACTGCTGCCATTGCTGCGCGCCGGCGGAGCGCGCGTGACGCACCAGACGAGCGTCGCGGCCCGCTCGGGCGGGCTGAACTGGGACGACCTCGACTGGCGGCGCGGCTACGACGACATGGCCGCGTACCGGCAGTCGAAGATCGCCGTCGCCCTCTTCGCCCGCGAGCTCGACGCGCGCAGCCGCGCCGGCGGATGGGGCGTGTCGAGCAACATCGCACACCCCGGCGTCAGCCCGACGAATCTGCTCGCGGCGCAGCCCGGGATGGGCCGGGCGAAGGCGTCTCCGGGCCGGGCGCTGATCGTCGCGCTCTCGCGCGTGGGGCTCGCCGGCACCGTGCCGGGCGCGGCGGAGCCCGCGCTGGTCGCGGCAGCCGGCCCCGATTCCCGCGGCGACGAGTTCTACGGCCCACGTCGCGTCATCGCGGGTGCACCGCGTCGCCAGGAGTTCTGGGCGCCGTTCCGCGACCTCACCGACGGACCGCGTCTGTGGGATGCCTCGCTCGAGATGATCGGCGAGCGGTTCGCGATCTGAGCGGGACGGGCGCGGGGTGGCCATGGGCGACGGGCGGTCTCGGCTACTCCGCCGGCGGTTCCCCTTCACCGCACGCAGAGACGCCCAGCAGGGAGACGACCGTGCGGCCGTCCAGATCGATCACCTGGACATCGAGGATCATGCCGCTGGAGTGCTTCAATGCGATGGCAGGCACCGATACCTCGACCGTCTCGAACTCGCGGAACCCGTCACCCAGACGATCCGGGAGCGCTTCGATGAAGGCCGATCCGTTGAACCCCGCTTCGGGGGCAACGGTCCAGCGCGTCGAGTAGTAGAAGGAGTTTTCGGCGCACTCCAGGTAGGGCGAGTTGGACGGCAGGACCTCCGGGACCCCGCCGGGAACCTCATCCGCGACGCGCTGCATCATCGCGTCCGTATCAGCACGCACCTCATCGATCGTCGGCCGACCTGTCATGACACAACCAGTGATCGTCGTCGCTGCCAACGCGAGTATCGCTGAAAGCGCGACGCCTTTCGCGCGCCTCGAGGGCGGCATCTCGGAAGCGGCGTTTGCGCCGTACGGTGGTCTTTCCAGGGTGGGGATCATCTCGCCGGAGGCTGTCCTACCCCGCAGGGAGTCAGACCGAGCAGGTCGACAACGAGGCCTCCATCGACGTCGAGAACTATCACGTCGAGCAGGGCACCGCTGACGTGATCCAGAGCGACGGCGGGCGACGTGATGTCCACCGTCTCAGCGACCACGAAGTCCTCGCCTAAGCGACTAAGAAGAGCCTCCACGAACGCCTCCCCGTCAAACCCGGGGCCCGGCGTGACCCCCCAATGAAGAGTGGCCCAGTACGTGTCGTCGCCGCACGCAACGTAAGACGGGTCAGGGGTGGCGACCTCCACAACCCCACCCGGAACCTCGTCCGCGATCTGCTGCATGACAGCCTCGGTCTCAGCCCGCACGTCTTCGAGCGTCGGTCGCTCCGCCACTGCACACCCCGACAGGGCCACGGCTGCCAGCGCGCCGATGAGGGCGGCCGACGAGGTGCGCGTGGCTGTCATAAGAAAATCCGTTCGCAGGTGACACCCCATCACACTCCCTCAGGATCGCCATCACCGCATGGCGCGAGACCGAGAAGATCCACGACAATGTCTCCTTCAACTCCCAGTACCTTGACGTCGAGGACAGCCCCGCTGGCGTGATCAAAGGCCACGGCTGGGGACCTGATGTCCACCGTCTCGGCGACCACGAAATCAGAGCCAAGGCGGCCGGGCAGCGCATCAACGAATGCTTCGCCGTCGAAACCAGGCTGTGGAGTGACCGCCCAACGGTTGATGGAGTAATACCCACCGCCATCGCAAGCCAGGTAAGCCGAGTCGGGAGTTCGCACCTCGACGACACCTCCGGGGATCTCGTCCGCGATTCGTTGCATCGCTGCCTCAGTATCCGCTCGCGCCTGTTCGAGCGTCGGTCTTCCTGCCATCGCGCACCCCACCATCGTCATGCCCGCCAGCGTCAGAACTGCAGTGACCGACACTGCACGGGACCGCCTCATCGATTCGCTGCTCATTCGGTCGGCGGCTCGCCATCGCCGCATGGCGTGAGTCCAAGAAGGTCGACAACAACACCGCCGTCCGACTCAAGAACCACGACGTCGAGGACCGCGCCGCTGACGTGGTTGAGGGCCACGGCCGGGGACTTGATGTCCACCACCTCGGCAACAACGAAGCCATCACCCAATCGCGCGGGCAACGCGTCGACGAACGCTTCACCGTCGAACTCGGGCCCCGGCGTTACGACCCAATGGTTGATCGAGTAATACCCGCCACCGTCACAGGCCAGGTAGGCCGAATCAGGGGTACGGACCTCGACAACACCATCGGGAACCTCGTCCGCAATCTGTTGCAACACGGCCTGAGTCTCGGCCCGCGCCTCTTCGAGCGTCGGTCGTCCTGCCATCGCACACCCCGCCATCGTCGTCGCCGCCAACGTGAGGAGTGCCGAAAGCGCGACGCCTCTCGCCCGCCTCCAGTGAGGCATCGCGGAAGCGGCGTCTGCGCCGCCCGGTCGTGTCGCAAAGGTCGAGATCATTTCGCCGGAGGCTCCCCCACCCCACAGGGAGTCAGACCGAGCAGATCGACGACAATGCCTCCGTCGACCTCGAGAACTTTCACGTCGAGCAGGGCGCCGCTGGCGTGATCGAGAGCGACAGCAGGTGATGTGATGTCCACGGTCTCAGCGACCACGAAGTCTTTGCCGACGCGACCGGGGAGGGCATCGACAAACGCCTCCCCGTCAAACTCAGGCCCCGGCGTCACGCCCCAACGAAGAGTGGCGTAGTACGTCTCGTCGCCGCATGCGAGGTGGGTCGGGTCAGGGGTGGCGACCTCCACAACGCCGCCCGGGACCTCGTCCGCGATCTGCTGCATGACAACCTCGGTTTCAGCCTTCGCCTGCTCGAGCGTCAGTTGATCCGCCATCGCGCACCCCACCATCGTCATAGCGGCCAGCACCAGAACAACAATGGCCGAGAAGACGCGTCTAGGTGAGGTCGCGCGAAGGCTCATCGGCGGCATCCCCTCACACCCCCCATCGTTATGCCGGTCAATACCCACTGGGTCATCTGTCGGTCGGAGCAATGCGAGGCATTGCGTCCCACCTGGACAACCGCCGCGACAGGCGGTTTCGGCTACTCCGCCGGCGGTTTCCCTTCACCACACGCAGAGACGCCCAGCAGGGAGACGACCGTGCGGCCATCCAGATCGATCACTTGGACGTCGAGGAGCATACCGCTGGAGTGCTTCAATGCGATGGCGGGCACCGATACCTCGACCGTCTCGAACTTGCGGAACCCGTCGCCCAGACGAGCCGGGAGCGCTTCGATAAAGGCCGGACCGTTGAACCCTTCTTCGGGGGCAACTGTCCAGCGCGTTGAGTAGTAGAAAGAGCTCTCGGCGCACTTCCAATAGGGCGAGTCGGACGGCCGAACCTCCGGAACCCCGCCGGGAACCTCATCCGCGACGCGCTGCATCATCGCGTCCGTATCAGCACGCACCTCATCGATCGTCGGCCCACTTGCCATCACGCACCCCGTCATCGTCGTTGCAGCCAAAATGAGGATCGCCGTGGCCGCGACATTCTTGAGCCCTCTCAACGCCCCGCCGCTTCCGCGAGGACCGGGAAGCCCGCGGTTCACCCCGGCAGCTCACCTCTTGCACATGGAGCGATCGCGTAGACGTCAACGACCTCGGCCCCATCGACGCCGGCGACGATGACATCCAGGATGATCCCGCTCGCATGGTTCAGAGCGACCGCCGGGAACGAAATGTCGACGACCTTCTCGTCGACGACGAAATCTTCGCCCAGACGGTCGGGGAGGTCGCGAACGAAATCCGCACCATCGAAGGGCCGGTCTGGCGTCACCCCCCACCGGGCGCTGTAGATGTATGCGCCTTCTCCGCAGGCCAGGTAGGGCGATTCTGCGGAGAAATCCTCGATAGTGCCGCCTGGAACTTCATCAGCGATCGTTTGCATCACCGTCTCGGTCATTGCGCGTGCCTCGTCGAGTGTCATCTGCTCTCCTGATGTACAGCCCGTTATGAGCAGCGCTGTCAGGATCCCGAGGGCAACTCCGACGGCCCGACGGCGGCTCATCGTGTTAGCTCGTACAAGATTCGGTTGACCTCACGGCGCGTGCGCGGATTGAGCTGCGCGTCTGTTGACAATAGCCAGTTATGTTGTTCGATGGGATCCCCCGCGGTTATCCCGGAATCGAGCTCAGTGATGCCATTCTCATGCGATGGGGCGATGGCATACCCCAGCGGGCCGACTTGCACGCCGTCGAGATAACGGTTGACGTCATGGGGGCCTTGAATGGCGTAGTACTCAGTGCCGTCGCGGGCTTCCCAACCCTCCAGCATCCCGATCCCACCTAGCAGCACGCGTGCCTGAAAATCGGCGCCCGCAGATTCCGCCGCACCGCCGATGGCGGTCCCGAAGGAGTGCTCTAGCGACATCAACGGCGTGTCGCCCACGACGACGTCGAGCTCGTTCTCGAAAGCTGCGTACCGACTGCCGAGAGGAAGCGCCCAGAAGTTCACCTGTGGTCCCTGCGTGACAATTGTCTCGGGCGCGAGGTGGGGGAAGAATCCCTGCTTCAGAACGAATCCGGCGACATCAACCCCGATGGGCCCCTCGTCAACAACCAGCTCGGTGAGCGCGGTGATCCCTTCCTCACCAGTGGAGGAGTAGAAGCTCTCCATCGTCGTGTTGGTCCCGGGCATGAAACTCATGATGACATCCGCTTTCCCGACGTCACCGAACATCTCGATGATCTGCTGCCGGTCCCGGTCGTAGTGGTAGAGCGACACGTCTCCTGCCACCACGCGCTCGAGGTAGGCGATCTCGGAGTCAAGAGCGGCAAGGCGATCAACGTACTGCTGCTCGTTGAACTGGTGGATGATCTGCCTCAACAACCACGGGTCGGCCAGCCTGGAGAGAGGGCTAAGGATCGGCGGCCCCTCACCGGTGAGCAGGGTTCGCTCCCGCAGGAGGCCCTCCAGATTCGCCGCGGCCACGAGACGATTCGCCGCTTCGCGAACGACAGCCGGGATGCCACCGAGGGTTCCGATCAACTCGGGGATACCGTTCACCAGCAGGGTCCGGGTTCCGTCGACGAGCGCGCCCCACCAGGTCGCGACCTCCGCCGGAGGGACACTGCGGATCAGGTCGAGGACTTCCGGGTGCACGGCGACGAGCGCCCGAAGGTCCGCCTCCGACAGCGACGCGACCAGCGTCAGCAGCCCGCCGCGTGGGATAGCCGCAGCACCCCCGCGAGCGAACACTCCCAGCGCGCCTCGAACGTCTCGGGATGACAGCGCGGACATCAGCGCGTCGTCGGCCGCGGCACGCCTCTCGCACAGCGCATCCCATTCCGCCTCCACGGCGTCGAGAGCATCCCGGGCGTCGCCGAGCTCGATCTCCAACGCACGAGCGCGAGCAACAGGCTCGGGAAACGAGACGTAATTGTTCGACGACTCCGCCCGCGCAACCCGCAGCTGGCCACGGAGCTCCTCGCGCTCATCCGCGACAACAGCGCGGCGCCGGGCGAGCGAGTCCTGCTCGTCCTTGATCGCGCGAACCACCTCCGCATATCCCCTCAGCGCACCGGCCGCGGCGCTCATGCCCGTCGCCAGCACCAGCAGATCGGGCTCCACCGCCGCCACCTGGCGCTGGAAAGCATCGTGAGCTTCGCCCGACCACGAACCGGATGCCGCCTCCGCTGCGGAACGAACGCTCGTCTGCGACGAACGGATGCTCTCTGCCCGCTCTCCCCAGTCGTCGGCCATGGCAGCCATCGCGGAAGGGTCGCCGGCGCCAGGGTCATTCCGGTCGACCATCAGTACGCCATGACTCCGTCGAGCTGAGTGAACTCGTTCGCCGATGCCTCCGGGCGCCGACCAACGGTCACCAACGTCTCGCTCGCGACCGCCGCACGAATGCTGTGCTCGGTAGCGACATCCTGCAGAACAGACGCGACCTCGTTCGACCCGATCACGCTCTCGCTGACGTATCCGAGCTCGCCGGAGTTCCTCACAGCGCGGCCCGCCGCACCGATCGTGGTTGCCGACGAGCGAAGCGTGTCGAAATGCACGGAAACGTCGGTCATGCCACCCTCCTCAAGGCATGGCCAGCCTATGAGCGCAGTCGAAGAAGCGAATCGCCCAAACGGATGAGAATTCCTCGGCCAAGGCTCGCCAGCGCGAACGCAGAAGCCCCGGTCGCAGCTGGTGCTGCGGGTGTACCTGACCCTAGCCGGATCGGTTCAGCCTCCCGCAGGCGGCTCGTCGCGAGTTTGGCGTCGGTGCAGGGAGGAAAGGATGACGAAGAGAACCGCCCCTCCACCGACGCCGCCGATCAGCCCTGACCAGAACTCCTGCCCCAGAGCAATCGCCCAGATCATACGAACAAGTCCGAGGACCACGACCAGCAGGAATGCCGCAATCAGGAGTTGGAATCGCCTGCCCAGTTTCGACGCGCGTGCCCGCACGGATCGACTCCGCCAGACGAGTTCAGGCGTCGCAGTCGTCGCGCCTCATCCTCTAGCTCCAGGGTTCCCAGCGTGTTGAGCGCCTCCACAGTGGGATGCTGCAACAGCAGGCCCTCTCGAGCGCGCTGCCGGAGCTCGTCGTCGATCTCGTCAGCGACCCGAAGGCAGCGAACGCCCACGAGACGAGCATTCCGACAGTCAGTGCCGCGCTGGCCGCCGAGCCTATGCACGGTCGCGGCCCTACCCCGATGATGGGTTCGGAGGCGCATCGAACTATGGAAACACCTCAGCCACCGACGGATCCTGCAGCTCGTCGGCGAAACCACCAGCTCATGATCGCGGGCGTTCTCTGCTACCCCGTGGCGGGACTGTTGCTGCTACATGCGCTCGGCGAGCCCGGCGCCCCGTTGCCCTGGGTACTCCTGGGGCTGTGGGTAGCTCTCGCAGGTGCTGCGAACGTGTTCGCCTGGAAGCGTTACTACAAGCGATACCCGCCGCAGCCATGGCCGGGCTCGCCGCAGAACCGCGGCTGACAGCACGACCCAGATCCGCACCACACACGCCCCACACATGCAGAAAACCCCCGGGTAACCGGGGGTTTTCACTGGCGGTGACGGTGGGATTTGAACCCACGGTAGGGGGTTACCCTACACAACTTTTCGAGAGTTGCACCTTCGGCCGCTCGGACACGTCACCGCCGACCAGCTTACGACATCCGAGGCGATGCTGCGAACCACGGCGTCCCCGGCCGGGCGTAGCGTGTGTCTGTGACGCGATCATCGGCCCCGCAGACAGCTCTCATCGTCGCGATCGCGTCGCTCGCGTCATCCGTCGCGTTCCTCGACAGCACGATCGTGAACGTCGCGCTCCCCGCGATCGAACGCGAGCTCGGCGGCGGTCTCGCGACGCAGCAGTGGGCGGTCGACGCGTACCTGCTGACGCTGTCGTCGCTGATCCTGCTCGCGGGCTCCGTGAGCGACGCCTACGGGCGCCTCCTCGTGCTGCGCATCGGGCTGGTCGGCTTCGGTGTCGCCTCGGTCGCGGTGGGACTCGCGCAGGATCCGGTCTTCCTCATCGCCGCACGCGCCGTCCAAGGCGCGGCGGGCGCCTTCCTCGTGCCGAGCTCGCTCGCCCTCATCACATCGCTCCTCCAGGGCCACGAGCGCTCTCGCGCCATCGGCCTGTGGACGGCCTTCACGACCGGTGCCTCGCTCGTCGGGCCGCTGCTCGGCGGCCTCTTCGTCGACCTGCTGTCCTGGCGCTACGCGTTCCTCATCAACGTCCTGCCGGTGGCCGTCACGCTGTGGCTCGTCGCACGACTCCCCGTGCACGACGAACGCCGAGCCGATGCGGGCATCGACTGGTTCGGTGCGGTCCTGTGCACGGCGGGCTTGGGCGGCATGGTCTTCACACTGATCGAGCAGCCGAACCTCGGCTGGGCCTCCCCCGCGATCTGGATGCCGCTGGCCGGCGGCGCCGTGATGTTCGCGGCCTTCCTGCTGCGGCAGCGCACGTCGCGGCATCCGATCCTTCCGCTCGGGCTGTTCCGGACTCGCAACTACTGGACCGGAAACCTCGCGACCCTGTTCGTCTACGCCGCCCTTTCGCTCAACGGCTTCGTCGTCGGCGTCTACCTGCAGGAGGGCGCCGGCCTCAGCGCGACTCTGGCCGGCCTCGCGAGCCTGCCGACGACGGTGCTGCTGATCGTGCTGAGCCCGTGGGCCGGCTCGCTCGCGGAACGCCTCGGCGGACGCCTGTTCATGACCGTCGGCCCGCTCGTCATGGCCGGCGGCGCACTGATGCTGCTGCTCGTCGGCGAGCGCTTCGACTACCGGTGGCAGGTGCTGCCCGGCCTCGTCGTGTTCGGACTCGGGCTCGGCGTGACCGTCTCGCCGCTGACCTCGACGATCCTCGGCGCGATCGACTCCGAGCGCTCGGGCATCGCCTCGGCGGTCAACAACGCCGTCGCGCGGGTCGCGGGCCTTGTGGTCATCGCCTTCCTCGCACCCATCGTGGGCGGCGCGCTCGACCTCGATGGATTCCACCGAGCAGCGATCGTCACCGCCGCGCTCATGGCCGCGGGCGGGCTCATCGCCTTCACCGGCATCCGGAACAGCGCACCCTCAGCTGCAGCAACCCCGTCCGCGGCTGACTGACGCTCAGGCCGGCGAGCGCTCCGCCGCGAGCGGCCCGAGCACCGACAGCATCCGCAGCTTCTCCGCCGCTTCCGACCCGGGCTCCGGGGTGAGGGTGAGGAGGGCTTGCGAGCGGTCCTCCGTGAACAGCACCTGGCAGTCGACCTCGATCTCGCCGACGGCCGGATGCACGACGACCTTGTGATCGGCGAAGCGCTCGGCGACCTCCTCGAGGTCCCAGAGCCGCGCGAACTCGGCGCTCCGCTCGCGCAGGTCATCGACCAGACGCGCGGCCCGCGACCCTGCGCCACCCCGGCCCGCGACGGCGCGCAGGTTCGCCACGATCGCCCGGCTCTGCCGGTCGTGATCGGATGCCGGGTACACCGCCCGCTCGCTGACGGGATGCACGAACCAGCACCAGGCACCGCTGCGTTCGGGTCCGATGCGCCGTTCACGCGCGCCGAACAGAGCCCGCGCGAGATCGTTCTGCGCGAGAGTCTCGTCGAGCTCGGTGATCACGAGCGCCGGGATGTCGTCGAGCCGATCGAGCACCCGCTGCAGCGCCGGCGCGACGTGATCGGCGGCTCCGGAACGCTCGGGCGGCGTGTGCCCAGCGAGGCGGTGCAGGTGGTCGCGCTCGGAACGCGAAAGCCGCAGCGCCCGCGTGAGCGAGGCGAGCATCTGCAGGCTCGGCTGCGGCCCGCGCTCCTGCTCGAGGCGCGTGTAGTAGTCGGCGCTCATCAGGGCGAGCTGCGCCACCTCCTCGCGTTGGAGCCCCGCCACACGGCGGCGCTCTCCGGACGGCAGCCCGACATCCTCCGGACGCAGTCGCTCGCGGCGCGCGCGGAGGAATCGGGCGAGAGCGGCACGGTCCACGCATCCATTGTGAACGCGGCGACCCGCCCGAGCCAGGGACCGCCGCTCCCCCGTTCGGGCGTGCCTGGATGCACCAGGATGCCGCGACGAGAGTCGGGGCATGGACATCACCGGACGCACCATCTTCATCCCCGGCGCGACGAGCGGCATCGGCCGGGCGCTCGCCATCGCCCTCGCCGAGCGCAGCAACACGGTCATCGTCGGCGGGCGCCGTCGCGAGCTCATCAACGACCTGCGCTCTTCCTACCCCGGCCTCGACGGCGTCGAGATCGACACATCGGATGCCGCATCCATCGACCGTGCCGCCGCCGAGGTTCTGAGACGGCATCCCGATCTCGACGTGCTCGTCACGATGGCGGGCATCATGAACGCCGAGGACTGGACCTCTCCCGCGGGCTTCGTCGACAGCGCGGAACGCACCGTCACCACGAACCTGCTGGGACCGATCCGGCTGATCGGCGCGTTCATCGAGCACCTGCTGACACGCCCCGCCGCCACGATCATGACCGTCTCGTCGGGCCTGGCCTTCGCTCCGCTCGCCGCCACCCCCAGCTACAACGCGACGAAGGCCGCCGTCCACATGCTGAGCGAATCACTGCGACTGCAGTACGCAGGATCGCCGGTGTCGATCGTGGAGCTCGTGCCGCCCGCCGTGCAGACCGACCTCATGCCCGGTCACGCCGAGAACCCGCAGGCGCAGCCGCTCGACGAGTTCGTCGACGAGGTCATGTCGATCCTCGAGCGGGATGCCGACGTGGGCGAGGTGCTCGTCGAGCGCGTCGAGTTCCTGCGCCACGGCGAAGCGCGCGGCGACTACGCCGACGTCGTGCGCGCACTCAACGCGAGCGACCCGCACGCGGGGCAGCGAGGGGGCCGGTAGCGACTCTCATTCGCCCCTGCCAGACTGAGATCATGAGCGCGATCGAGAACTCCAAACTCACCGTCGTCGGCGCGGGCGCCGTCGGATCCAGCGTGGCCTACGCGGCCCTCATCCGGGGATCGGCCCGTCACGTGGCCCTCTACGACATCGCGACCGAGAAGACCGAGGCAGAGGTGCTCGACCTCGCGCACGGGGCACAGTTCACGGGTTCGAGCGACATCATCGGCGGGTCCGACATCTCGGTCGCCGAGGGCTCGCACGTCGTCGTCATCACCGCGGGCGCGAAGCAGAAGCCCGGGCAGACGCGCACCGAGCTGGCGGGCGTGAACGCGGGCATCATCGCCTCGATGATGCCGCAGCTGCTCGACGTCGCCCCCAACGCGACCTTCGTCATCGTGACCAACCCCTGCGACGTGCTCACCGTCCTGGCGCACGAGGCCACCGACCTGCCGCCCGAGCGCATCTTCGCCTCGGGCACCGTGCTCGACACCTCGCGCCTGCGCTGGAAGATCGCGCGTCGCGCCGGCGTCTCGATCTCGAGCGTGCACGCGTACATCGTCGGCGAGCACGGCGACACCGAGTTCCCGCTGTGGTCGCACGCCACCATCGGCACGGTGCCGATCCTCGACTGGGTGCCGCTCGACGGTCAGCCCAAGTTCACGAAGGAGGAGCTCGACCAGATCGCCATCGACGTCCGCGACGCCGCTTACAAGGTGATCCAGGGCAAGGGCGCGACGAACTACGCCATCGGCCTCTCGAGCGCGCGCATCGTCGAGGCGATCCTGCGTGACGAGGATGCCGTGCTGCCCGTCTCCACAGTGCTGCGCGACTTCCACGGAGTCGACGGCATGGCGCTGTCCGTGCCGTCGGTCGTCAACCGCCGGGGCGCGTTCCCCGTGCGGGAGATCGAGTTCTCCGAGCGCGAGCTCGAGCTGTTCCAGCACTCGGCCGCGGCGCTCAGCGAGGTCGCGACCTCCCTGCGCGGCTGATCAGTCGGTACGCCGATACATCCGTCGGACCGGCGGTGCTGGTGTCGTCCCGGAGCCCCGGGAAGACGACATCCGCACCACCGATCCGACAGTTGTATCGGGGCGAGGCTCGCGGGGGGCCGGTGACCGAGGGATGTCGGAGGTCGCGCCTACCCTGGACGCATGGCCTCTCGACGTCCCGCTGCCACCTCGGCCTTCAAGTGCACCGAGTGCGGGTGGACGACGGCCAAATGGGTCGGCCGATGCGGTGAGTGCCAGCAGTGGGGCACGGTCGTCGAGGCGGCGACGCAGACCGGCATCACGTCGACCGTGACGGCAGTGAGTCCCGGTGCTGCCCGCGCCGCTCGTCCGATCACCGAGATCGACACGACCGAGGCGCCTCGACGTTCGAGCGGCGTCGGCGAGTTCGACCGCGTGCTCGGCGGTGGCGTCGTCCCCGGGGCGGCGATCCTGCTGTCGGGCGAGCCGGGCGTCGGAAAGTCGACCCTGCTCCTCGAGGTCGCCGCACAGTCCGCCCGCTCGGGGCGACGAGTGCTGTATGTCAGCGCGGAGGAATCGCTCGGTCAGGTCCGTCTGCGAGCCGAGCGCACCGGCGCGCTGCACGACGCCCTCTACCTCGCGAGCGAGACCGACCTCGCCACGGTGCTCGGCCACGTCGATGAGGTGCGTCCCGACCTGCTCATCGTCGACTCGGTGCAGACGGTGTCGTCGTCGCTGTCCGACGGGGTCGCGGGCCAGCCGAGCCAGGTGCGAGAGGTCGCGTCGACGCTCATCCGCGTCGCGAAGGAGCGTGACCTCCCCGTCCTCATCGTCGGACACGTCACGAAGGACGGGTCGATCGCCGGCCCACGGGTGCTCGAGCACCTCGTCGACGTCGTCTGCCAGTTCGAGGGCGACCGCCAGACCTCGCTGCGCTTCGTCCGGGCGCTGAAGAACCGCTTCGGGCCAACGGACGAGGTCGGATGCTTCGACATGACGGGCGACGGCATCGCGGAGGTGCCCGATCCGAGCGCCCTGTTCCTCGGGCACGGCGACCCCGTGCCGGGCACGTGCGTCACGATCGCGCTCGAGGGGCGTCGTGCCCTGCCGGTCGAAGTTCAGGCGCTGACGCTCAAGACCGGCGCCCCTAACCCTCGACGTGTCGTCAGCGGAGTGGACAGCGCGCGCGTCGCGATGATCCTCGCCGTGCTCGAGAAGCGCGGCGTCGCCGTCACGAGCGACCAGGACGTCTACGTCTCCACCGTGGGAGGTGTACGCCTCGTCGAGCCCGCCGCTGACCTCGCCATCGCCATCGCCATCGCGGGCGCCGTCGGCGGCAGGGCCGTGTCGCGACAGGTGGCGGCCTTCGGAGAGCTCAGCCTCGCCGGAGAGATCCGCCCGGTCACCCAGTCGAACCAGCGGCAGTCCGAAGCGAAGCGCATGGGCTATACCGCGGTGGTGGATGCCTCATCCCGCACGATCGGCGGTGCGATGCGCGACCTGCAGGTGCGCCAGCCCGCGGCATCCGCCGCCGACGCCGGCTTCTGACCCGCCCACCCCGACTCACCTGGACTCACCTGGCAGTTCACGCCCCCACCCCAGGGATGAGGGGGCACCAACTGCCAACCCAAACTCGGAGCCCCAACCCACCCCGACTCACCTGGCAGCTCACGCCCCCACCCACGCGCCGAGGGGGCACCAACTGCCAACCCAAACTCGGAGCCCCAGCCCCAGCCCCAGCCCCAGCCCAAACCACGAGCCCGAGGTTAGGCGTCGAGGGCGGCGATCACGTCCTGGGGGGCAGCCTGCATCGGGTGCGGGCCGGCGATGTCGAAGAACACGGTGCTGATCTCGGCCTCGTGCACGCCGAGGAAGGCGCGCAGGCCCCCGGGCGACTGCAACGCCACGTGGGCGGGAAGCGCCGCCGGCTTGTGCGCCGCATCGCTGAACAGCAGCAGCGCGACATCGCCGGTGTTCGGATCGCGATACGTCCAGATCTCACCGACGTCGCGCGGATCGTCACGGTTCCCGGGTCGCATGAGCGGCACCACCGTCGGACCGTGCCGCAACGCGAATGCGAGGGCAGCCATGTCTTGCGTCTGCAGGGCGTCTGCGAGCTGCGGGTTGCGGAACTCGGGCAGCGGCTTCTTCGCGCCGCGCTTCTTTCCAGCCATCACCTCAGCCTAGAGAGAGAAGGGGCCCTCTCGAACTCTTCATTGGGGACTGAGGAAATCGAGAGGGCCCATCGCTCACCCGAGGTGGGGATCCGTCGTCGCGATTCTGGGGGGTTTCGCGACTACTCGCTGCTGGGGACAGCGGGGGTCCTCGGGGAACTGCATCCAGGTTACGGCCGGGCTCGCCGCCTGTCGCCCTCTCTCCGGTGAGAAAAGTCTCACGTCGGTGAACGCGTCAGCGCAGCACGAACTGACGTTCCTGTTGCGCAGCCAGCCCGCCGATCTCAACTGCCAGGTTGAAGTAGCCCGCGGGCGCTGCCGGACGCTCCGCGTCGCACGTGTCGACCGACGAGCGGGTGCGGTCCCAGGTGATCGGAGTCACGCTCGACACCGTCTGGCCGGGGTCGATCTGCACGACCTGATCGCTCGACTCGCTCTGGCAGTCCGTCGAACGCCACCATACGTCGGGTCCGCTCGCGACCGTGAGCTTCTGCGTCGCCGTGCCCACATTGAGCAGGCAGGGAGCCGAGCCGGAGTTCGTGAGCGAGATGGACAGCTGCGGCAGTTCGCCGGCTCCGTAGGACTCCTTGTCGGTGACCGCCGAGACCTGGACCGAACGAGCGGAGCACGCCTCGACCTCGGCCGGCGTCGCGTCCGACGACGGCTGCGGCGCACTGGGGGATGCCGCGGGCGTGGGCTGATCCGCGGGCGGTGACGCCGGTGCCTCACCGGCATCCGACGACCCAGCCGGAGCGGGAGTGCTGTCCGCTGCCGATCCCTCCCACGGTCGCCAGAACGCGAGCACGACAGCGGCGATGAGCACCAGCACGACGAGCAGCAGCACGAGACGTCGCCGGCGGTAGACCGCGGGCGAATGACGGCGTCGGGGCGGCGTGTCGGTCATGAAGCCAGGGTAGGCCGCAGGTCGGATGCCGCCCGGGCGGCACGCCTACAGGTGCTTGAGCATCCGGGTGTTGCCCAGGGTGTTCGGCTTGACGTGCGCGAGGTCGAGGAACTCGGCGATGCCCTCATCGGGGCTTCGCAGCAGCTGCGAGTACACATCGGCGTCGACGATCTGCTCGCCGATCGCCTCGAACCCGCGCCGCGCGAAGAAGTCGACCTCGAAGGTGAGGCAGAACAGGCGCGAGAGACCGAGCTCGCGAGCGCCCTGCTCGAGCCGGTCGACGATGGCGCCGCCCACCCCACGGTGCAGCCACTCGTCCACGACGATGAGGGTGCGCACCTCGCCGAGGTCCTCCCACATGACGTGAAGGGCGCCGCATCCGATCAGCTGCCCGTCGGCCTCGGCGACGACGAACTCCTGCACCGACTCGTAGAGCACCACGAGGTCTTTGCCGAGCAGGATTCGTCGCTGCACCCAGGGGTCCAGCATCTCGCGGATGCCGCGGACGTCGCTTGCCTTCGCGGGGCGGACGACGAAGGCCGGGTCGTCTGAGCTCACGCCTCAACGATAGTCCGCGCCGGTAAGGTTGCCTCAGCCCGAGATCCCTCCCGCCTTGGAGTGCCGACGTGAGCGTGCTCCGTGATTACGCCGCCGCAGTGTCCCAGCCGACACTGCCTCTGTCGTCGCTTCCCCACGGCCCGGCCGACCTCTCGCGGTACGACGAGGTGGTCGATGCCGACGGCGGCCTCCGCCCCGCGTGGCAGTCGCTCGCCGGCCTCGCGCTGGCCCTGACGCCGTCCGAACTTTCGCGCGTCGAGGGAGAGATCACCCGCTTCCTCGCCGACGACGGTGTGACCTACGTCCGGCCCGACAGCGGCGCCCAGCCCTGGCAGCTCGACCCCGTTCCGCTCGTCGTCGACGCGGCCAGCTGGGCCCCGCTCGAGACGGGCCTCGCGCAGCGCGCCGAGCTGCTGAACGCCGTCCTCGCCGACCTGTACGGACCGCAGACCCTGCTCTCGTCGGGGATCGTCCCCGCCGCCGCGGTGCTCGGTCACGCGGGATTCCTCCGCCCCCTCGCGCGAGCGACCGCGGCCGACCGGCATCCGCTGCTGCTGTCGGGCACCGACCTCGGACGCGACGCCGACGGCGAATGGCGGGTGCTCGCCGACCGCGTGCAGGCCCCGTCTGGGCTCGGGTTCGCGATGGAGAACCGCCGCGTCATCTCGCAGGTGCTGCCCGACCTATACCAGCAGAGCGATCCGCACCGCATGGAGCCCTACTTCTCGGCGCTGCACGCGACGCTCGCCGCGTCGGCGCCCGAGGGCGTCACCGAGCCGCGCGTGGTCGTCCTGACGCCGGGGCCACACTCCGAGACCGCCTTCGACCAGGCCTTCCTCGCCCGGGGCCTGGGCCTGTCGCTCGTGCAGGGCAGCGACCTCGTCGTGCGCGGGGGGCGGGTGTGGATGAAGCCCACCGGCTGGCCCCGCCGCGAACCGACCGAGCAGGTCGATGTCATCCTGCGCCGCGTCGACGCGGAATGGTGCGACCCCCTCGAGCTGCGGTCCGACTCGCGCCTGGGTGTCGCGGGCCTCACCGAGGCGGTGCGCCGCGGAACCGTGCGACTGGTCAACGGGCTCGGGGCGGGCGTCCTCGAGAACCCGGCGCTCCTGCCCTACCTCCCGGCCGCGTGCGAAGCCCTGCTCGGGGAACAGCTCCGCCTCTCGGCGGTCCCGACGTGGTGGTGCGGCGACGAGGCGGCGCGCGCCGTCGTGCTCGAACGCGTCCGCGCCGGCGATGACTCCGTGCTCGTGCGTACGCTCGACGGGTCACGCCGGGATCTCACGGGGCTGGATGCCGCGGCCATCGCCGACCGCATCGAGGCGAACCCGCACCGATACGTCGGTCAGGAGCTGCTGCCCCTCTCGCAGGCCCCGGTCTGGACCGGCGAGGGCGCGCGTGCCCGGGCTCTGATCTTCCGCGCGTTCACCCTGCGCCACGGCTCGGCCTATCGCCCGCTTCTCGGCGGCCTCGCGACGGTGCGAGAGAGCCCCGACGCAGCCCCGACCACGAAGGACGTCTGGGTGCTGAAGGCCGCCGAGGGCGACGCGGACCAGGGCCTCGTCGAGATCGGTCCGCTCCCGGGCGGCCGCAGTGCTCCGAGCATCGCACCGCGTGCCCTGGACGACATGTTCTGGTCGGGGCGATACGCCGAACGGGCCGAAGACCTGCTGCGGCTCGTGCTCACGGCGCAGCAGCAGCTCGACCTCGCCGGCGCCGGCCGCGCCAGCCACACGAGCGCCCGCGTCCTGCGCGACGCCATCCACCGGCTCGCCGGTCCCGGACCGGATGCCGCTGACGCCGACTTCCGGTCGCTGCTGCTCGACGCGGCTCGGGTCGGGTCGACCGCCCACGCGCTCAGCCGACTGCGCGACGCGCTCGACGGTGTCCGCGACCAGCTGTCCGGCGACACGTGGCGCGTCTTCGCCGGCATCGAACGCGCCTCCCGCGCCCTGCGGGCGTCGCCGCACGCCCACCGCACGGCCGAGTCGGCGGGACGCATGCTCACGGTCGTGCTGTCGCTGCAGGGCGTGACCGCCAACATGATGCGCGACACCGGCTGGCACTTCATCGAGGCGGGACGCTTCCTCGAGCGCGCGCTTCAGGTGTGCCACATCCTGCGAGTCGTCGTCGACCGCCGCGACGCACGCACCGAGCGGGCCGTGCTCGAGGCGCTGCTCACCGCGTCGGAGAGCATCGTCACCCACCGCCGCCGGTTCCGTGGCGCGGTGCGCCTCGGCGACGTGCTCGACCTGCTGCTGCGCGACCCCGACAACCCCCGCTCGCTCGCGTTCTGCCTCGCCGAGCTGCGCACGCATCTCGCCGCAGCCCCCGCGTCGACGGGGTCGACACGCCCCGAGCGCTTGGTCGACGACCTCGAGAATCTCGTCGATGCGATCGACACGGACGCGCTGGGGGATGCCGTCGACGGCATCCGATCGTCCCTCGCCGAGCTGCTCGACGACCTCACGGCGCAGCTCGAACAGCTGGGCGACGCGATCGACGAGCTGCACTTCGAGAGCGGACCGCCCCCGGTCGCGCTGTCGTCGCTCGCCCTCATCGAGGAACTGATGGAGGCTCGCGCATGAAGCAGTACCGCGTCTGGCATCGCACCGCCTACACCTACAGCGATCCCGTCGAAGACAGCGTCGGGCAGTTCCACCTGATCCCACGCGAGCTGCCCGGGCAGCGGGTGCGCGAGGCGGAGGTCGTCGTCTCCCCCGCCCCGGGTGACATGCGTCGCGACTCCGACTACTTCGGCAACTGGTCGACGTACTTCCACGTCACCGACGCGCATGAGGCGCTGTCGATCGAGGCGTCGAGCGAGGTCGCGGTCACCGCTCCCGAGTACGACGCCGCTGCGCTCGCGCTTCCCTGGGAGACGGCGCGGCCGCTGCGGCATCCCGACCAGGAGGGAGCGTGGCGCGCGGCGGAGTTCGCGATGCCCTCGCCCCGCGTCGCGCAGTCGGAGGCCACCGCCGCCTACGGCGCGATCTCGCTCACCCCGGGGCGCCCGATCGGCGAAGCCGCGACCGACCTGATGCACCGCATCTACACCGACTTCGACTACGACAGCACCGCGACCACCGTCACCAGCACCGTCGCCGATGCGCTCGAGAAGCGGGCCGGCGTCTGCCAGGACTTCGCCCACGTCGCCCTCGCGTGCCTGCGCTCGCACGGCGTCGCGGCCCGTTACGTCTCGGGCTACCTCGCGACGCAGCCACCGCCCGGCAAGGAGCGGGTCTTCGGCGCCGACGCCTCGCACGCGTGGCTCGCGGTCTGGCTCCCGGGCACCGACCAGTGGCTCGCGATCGATCCGACGAACGACCAGTGGGCCAACGACCGCTACGTCACGGTCGCGTGGGGCCGCGACTACGGCGACGTCTCGCCCGTCAAGGGCATCATCTTCACCGAGGCGAAGACCTCGACCCTCCGCGTCTCGGTCGACGTCGCCCCGCTCGAGCCCTGACCCGCCGGGTGAGCTGCGCGCGCCGTGCGCGGATGCGAGGGATCAGCGGCGACACCCCGGGTCGAGGCATCCATCTCCGGGGTGTCGGCCACGATCGCTTGCATCCCGGCACGCCGGCGGACGCCGACCGACCACGGATGCCGGCGGGATCAGCGGCGTGCGGCGTACTCCGTCGCGGCGGCGACGAGGCTGAGGAAGAGCCGTCGGTCGGCGGCTTCCTCCTCGGGATGCCACTGCACGGCGACGAGGAAGTCCGAACCCGGCGACTCGATCGCCTGCGGCAGCCCCTCGCCGCTGCGTGCCGAGACCACGAGGTCCTCGCCGAGTCGGTCGATGCCCTGGTGGTGGTAGCTGCTCACGGTGAGCGAACCCGTGCCGACGAGCTCGGACAGCATCGTGCCGGCCGACACCGAGACCCCGTTCCGCGCGAAGACACCGCCGCCGAGCTGGTACCGGTCGGTGCCCAGCACGTCCGGAAGGTGTTGATGGAGCGTGCCCCCCGCGGCGACGTTGATGAGCTGCAATCCGCGGCAGATGCCGAGGACCGGGATGCCGCGCTCGCGGGCACCCCGCAGCAGAGCGAGCTCCCAGTCGTCGCGGTCAGGCCGCGCCGGATCCGTCAGAGGATGCCGCGCGGCCCCATACAGCTCGGGCTGCACGTCGAGGCCGCCCGTGAGCACGAGCCCGTCGAGCCGGTCGAGCACGACGTCGGCGGCGGGCCCGGGCGAGGGCTGCGGCGGCAGCAGCACCGCCGCGCCGCCCGAGGACGCGACCCGGTCGAAGTACTGCTGCGGTAGGAAGCTCGCCCGCACGTCCCACACCCCCTGCTGCGCGCGCTCGAGGTAGGTCGTCAAGCCGATGACGGGTCGGGGCGCCGTCGTCGCGTCTTCGCTGCTCACGCGCCGATCGTAGAGCCGTCGTGTTTCGCGCCGATCACACGCCGCAGCAGCCCACAGCCCTCCGGCTGCGTCGTGCGGCGTGTCCCGCCGACAGGCCCCGGAAACGCCGGAGGGGCGGATGCCGCAGCATCCGCCCCTCCGTACGACTCGTCGCTCGCGCGATCCCGGTCAGTCGCCGCTCGCAGCGATGTCGGGGGTCGCGGCGATCTCGCCGGCAGCGCCGACGCCGACCGCGACCTTGCCCTCACGCGGAGCGGTCTCGAAGACGAACTTCGTGCCCTCGGTGTCGACCTTCACGTGGTCTCCCGCGTTGAGCTCGCCATGCAGGATCTTCTCGCTGAGCTGGTCCTCGACCTCGCGCTGCATCGCACGGCGCAGTGGCCGGGCACCGAGCGTCGGGTCGAACCCGATCTCGATGAGGCGGTCCTTGGCGGCATCCGACAGCTCCACCGTCATGTCGCGGTCAAGCAGCCGGTCGCTCAGCCGCTTCGTGAACAGGTCGACGATCTGGCGAAGCTCGGCCTTGTTCAGCTGCGGGAAGACGATGACGTCGTCGACGCGGTTGAGGAACTCGGGCTTGAAGTGCCGCTTGAGCTCCTCGTCGACCTTGCCCTTCATCCGCTCGTAGCTCGTCTGCGCGTTGCCCTCGACCTGGAAGCCGACCGGACCACCGGCGATCGCCGACGAACCGAGGTTCGTCGTCATGATGATCACGGTGTTCTTGAAGTCGACGATGCGGCCCTGACCGTCGGTCAGGCGACCCTCTTCGAGGATCTGCAGCAGCGAGTTGAAGATGTCGGGGTGGGCCTTCTCGATCTCGTCGAAGAGCACGACCGAGAACGGCTTGCGGCGCACCTTCTCGGTGAGCTGGCCGCCCTCTTCGAATCCGACGAATCCGGGAGGGGCACCGAACAGACGCGAGACGGTGTGCTTCTCACCGAACT
Organism: Microbacterium sp. M4A5_1d; assembly: GCF_053345465.1. Classification (NCBI taxonomy): domain Bacteria; kingdom Bacillati; phylum Actinomycetota; class Actinomycetes; order Micrococcales; family Microbacteriaceae; genus Microbacterium; species Microbacterium sp. M4A5_1d. Next base: position 428,601 of record NZ_JBKFAD010000002.1, on the reverse strand, counting down.
CCGACATGTCGAGGGAGATCAGCGCGCCCTCGTCGTCGAACAGGAACTCGGCGAGCGCCTTGGCCAGCTCGGTCTTTCCGACACCGGTGGGCCCGGCGAAGATGAACGAGCCCGAGGGGCGCTTGGGGTCCTTCAGACCGGCACGCTGACGACGGATCGTGCGAGAGAGCGCCGCGATGGCCTCTTCCTGTCCGACGACGCGCTGGTGCAGCGCCTTCTCCATGAAGACGAGACGGCTGGTCTCCTCCTCGGTGAGCTTGAACACCGGAATGCCGGTGGCCTGGGCGAGCACTTCGGCGATGAGGCCTTCGTCGACCACCGCGTGCGACGCGACGTCGCCCGAGCGCCACTGCTTCTCGAGACGCAGGCGCTCGGCGAGCAGCGACTTCTCCTCGTCGCGGAGCGACGCGGCCTTCTCGAAGTCCTGCTCCTCGCTCGCGCGCTCCTTGTCCTCGCGGACCTTGGCGATCTTCTCGTCGAACTCGCGCAGCTCCGGCGGCGACGACAGGATCGACAGGCGCAGGCGGGCGCCGGCCTCGTCGATCAGGTCGATGGCCTTGTCGGGCAGGAAGCGGTCGCTGACGTACCGGTCGGCGAGGTTCGCCGCGGCGACGAGCGCGCCGTCGGTGATCTGCACCTTGTGGTGCGCCTCGTACCGGTCGCGCAGACCCTTCAGGATGTTGATCGCGTGAGGGATGCTGGGCTCGCCGACCTGGATCGGCTGGAACCGGCGCTCGAGGGCGGCATCCTTCTCGAAGTGCTTGCGGTACTCGTCGAGCGTCGTGGCACCGATCGTCTGGAGCTCGCCGCGGGCGAGCAGCGGCTTCAGGATCGACGCCGCGTCGATCGCGCCTTCGGCCGCACCGGCACCGACGAGCGAGTGGATCTCGTCGATGAAGACGATGATGTCGCCGCGGGTGCGGATCTCCTTCGTGACCTTCTTCAGGCGCTCCTCGAAGTCACCGCGGTAGCGGGAACCGGCGATGAGCGATCCGAGGTCGAGCGAGTAGACCTGCTTGTCCTTGAGCGTCTCGGGCACATCGCCCTTGACGATCGCCTGGGCGAGACCCTCGACGACGGCGGTCTTGCCGACGCCGGGCTCGCCGATCAGGACCGGGTTGTTCTTGGAGCGACGCGAGAGGATCTGCATGACCCGCTCGATCTCCTTTTCGCGGCCGATCACCGGGTCGAGCTTGTTGTCGCGCGCGGCCTGCGTGAGGTTGCGCCCGAACTGGTCGAGCACGGCCGAACCGCCCTGCGGCGCCTGGGCCTGCTCGCCCGCGCCGACGGTCGCGCCGGCGGGCTCCTTGCCCTGGTAGCCGCTGAGCAGCTGGATGACCTGCTGGCGGACCTTGTTCAGGTCGGCGCCGAGCTTGACGAGCACCTGAGCCGCCACACCCTCGCCCTCGCGGATGAGGCCGAGGAGGATGTGCTCGGTGCCGATGTAGTTGTGTCCGAGCTGCAGCGCTTCGCGCAGCGACAGCTCGAGGACCTTCTTCGCGCGCGGCGTGAACGGGATGTGACCGGTCGGCTGCTGCTGCCCCTGACCGATGATGTCCTGCACCTGCTCGCGCACCGCGTCGAGCGAGATGCCCAGGCTCTCGAGGGCCTTGGCCGCGACGCCCTCACCCTCGTGGATCAGACCCAGGAGGATGTGCTCGGTCCCGATGTAGTTGTGGTTGAGCATCTTCGCCTCTTCTTGGGCGAGCACGACCACGCGACGGGCACGATCCGTGAATCTCTCGAACATCGTCAGCCTCCTTTGAGCGCCGGGACTCCGGGCGCTTACGAAAGAGAGTAACCAGGCGTGGATACGGGTATGCCCGTGTTCGCCGTCGGCATAGCGTTACGCGGGGTTGCGCTCGGCAGGGCCAGACCATAACGTTTGTCGATAACAACGACTATCGATAAGTAGAGGATGCGGATGTCGAACACGTGGGCGGTCGGTCAGATCGTGATCATCGCTGCGGTGGCGCTCGTCGTCGCCGCCGTGCTCTTCATCAGGGCGACGCGCCGCGCGCGTAGTCGCGGGGACGCGTCGCCGGTCGTGAGCCTCGCGCTCTCGCTGTCTGCCGCCTGGGCTGCATTCAGCCTGCTCGGCGCCGTCATCTCGGTGATTCAGAATCTCGCCGCAGACGCGCCGCGCATGAGCGTTCCCGTCGCGCCATTCTGGCCTGACCTGCTTCCGGGTGTCACGATCGACACCGGCCCGACGGCCGAGGTCGTCGGCGGCGGCTTCATGTTCGCCGAGGTGGACGTGGCGGGGGTCAGTCCGCTGGCGCGAGCGCTGTGGACGACCGGGCAGGCGCTGTGGTCGTTGATCCCCGCGGCGATCGCGGCGCTCATCGCCGTGGCTTGCTTCCAGCTGCTCGCCGGGCGCACCTTCGATCGGATCATCGTTCGCATGACGATGGCGACCGCCGTCATCGTCGCTGCCGGCGGGACGGCCGCACAGCTGCTCTCGGACATCGCCGGGAGCATGGCCTCGCAGGAGCTCTTCGCCCGGGAAAGCGCGCGGTGGACCGAGATCCCCGGAGTCGACGATCCGTTCGCCTGGTGGCCGGAAGCGACGCTCAACGTCACTCTGCCGTTCTGGCCGATCGCTGCCGGCCTCGGCCTCGCCGCGCTGGCCGCGGTGTTCCGATACGGCTCACGACTGCAGCGCGACACGGAGGGACTGGTCTGATGGCAGGCACCATCGGGAAGAGGAACATGCCGCCGACCACGTCGATGTACGACATGCCGCGCGGCGATCGGTGGGCGACGCGGACGATGGCGGTGCTGGCCGGATTGATGGGTGTCGCACTCGCGGCGGGTCAGATCCGTGCGGCCGTGACGTACGCCTGGTCGCCCGACGTCACGCTGACCCTCCTCGCCCAGCAGGAGCTCCCGGTGGTCGCCGGCCGAGGCGTCGCGACGGCGAACATCACAAGCGTCGCACTCCAGGCAAGCGAACTCGCATCGTCGACGCGAGCCCTCTTCGCCGCGGGTTCGATCGCCCTCGGGATCACCGCGGTCCTCGTCGCGGCGGCGCTCTCCTGGTTCCTCCTCTCGATCAGCGCCGAGCGTCCACTGCGCCCGGCCCTCCGCCGCTTCTGCACGATCGCCGGGTGCGCGCTGCTGTTGGGCCCCGCCGTGAGCACGTCGCTCGCCGGCTTCGCATCCATGGAGGCGGCGTTCCAGTTCGGTCCGGCCTTCGACGACCTCCTCCTCCCGGGATTCAGCGCCTCGACCTGGGGAATGGCGCTGCCCATCGTGGGAGTCAGCGTGATCTGCCTGGGATTTCTGCTGCGACGGATGGAACGTCTCGAGCGCGACACGGAAGGACTGGTCTGATGCCCCGCACCCGCGGACCCCGCTCGGATGCCGCCGACGCCATCGCCGTCCTGATGCTCGGCCTCGGCGCCGCGATCACCGTCGTGCTCACGGTCATCGCGCGCTTTATGAACGTCTTCCGCGAAGCGGGCGTCGCCTGGAGGATCGACATCGACGACGAGCCGTTCTCCGCCTCCGTCGGGTCGGGCGCGGGATACGTCGACGGCATCGTCGAGAACGCGCTCGTCATCGCACCGGAGGTCGACGGCGGCACGGCAGTCGCGCTCGCCGGCTCGATCATCGCGTGGGGCGTCGCATCGCTCGTCGTGATCGCCGCGGTGATGTACGTCGCGCGGAGCTTCCTGCGCGGGCGGCTCTTCGTTCCCGCCACGGCACAGGCCTTCGACGTCATCGGGTGGTCGATCGTCTCGGGCGCGCTGGTCATCCTGGTCCTCGAGAACATCGGGCGCAACGGCATCCTCGCCGCTCTCGGGGTCGATGACGTCGAGCCGCTGCACTTCCTCGACTTCTGGGCCTACGCGCCGGCCTGGGCGATCGGCGTGGCCGTCGGCCTGATCGCGATCGCGTTCCGCCGCGGCGTACGACTGCAGCGCGACACCGAGGGACTCGTATGAGCGCGGCCGACGATGACGGACCGAGCGGGGTCCATTGCCGCCTCGACGAGCTGCTCGCCGAGCGCGGAATGACGCTGACCCGCCTCTCCGAGATCGTCGGAGTCTCGGTGGTGAACCTCTCGGTGCTCAAGAACGACCGAGCCCGCGCCATCCGCTATTCGACCCTGTCGGCGATCTGCCGAGCGCTCGATTGCGAGATCGGCGACCTGCTGGTGCGCGCCGACTGAGCAGCGAAAGGGCCGGGGTGCGGCGAACGGCACCCCGGCCCTCTGCTCACGGTTGCCGCGTGCCGCTGAGGTCGTGGATCAGCTCCCGCTCGTCCTTCTCCGAGAGCGAGGTCTGCACGACGGTGCCGTGGTAACCGGCGAGCGCCGATGCGAACTTGTCCGTCGTGATCTTGGTGGCATAGAGCACGACCGCCGATTTTCCGGCGGACACCGCCGATTTCACGCGGTCGCGGAATTCGGCATCCAGGTTCGTCTTGTCGAGGCCGGCGAACAGGGCCCCGAACAACCCGCCGAAGACGAGCCCCGCGATCGGGACGAAGAAGAGGATGCCGATCAGAGCGCCGAACAGCGCTCCGCCCGCCGCGCCCGCGCCGACCTTGCCGACGACGCCGGGGTATTCGACCTTCGTCTTTCCCTCGTCGTCGACCTTGACCAGAGCCAGCCCGGCGAGCTCGACCACGAGGTCATTCTGGAGCACCTGGATTTCGTTGTACGCGGCTTCGGCGTCCGCTTCGCTGTCGAATGCAATCACGATCAAATCGGCCATGAAATCCCTCGTTTCGTGTTGTCTGTCCCCTCGAGGCCGACGGTATCCCGGCACGTGAGGAGCAACAAGGGGGGCCGCCGACGCGCGAGGCCCCTCTGCGACCGGTCAGCTCAGGCTGAAGCCGCCGTCGCTCGTGAGCACCTGACCGACCATCCACGCGCCTGCGGGGCTGCACAGCCACCCGATGAGCTCCGCGGGGTCCTGCGGACGGCCCACGCGCCCGAACGCCGTCGTGCTCAGCCAGGCGTCGAAGTCGTCGAGCGAGCGGTCGGTCGTGTCGGGATCGAGGTAGCCGGTGTTGACCGGTCCGGGATTCACGGTGTTGAGCACGACGCCGAGCTCGAGCAGCTCGGCGGCCACCGTTTTCGTGACGCCGGCGAGGGCGGCCTTGCTCGTGGCGTACGCCACCTCGCCGATCATCGGCCCGTGGATCTGTCCGGACGTCATCCACACGACGTGCCCCTGCGGCGCGTCATAGGGCTTCGCGCCCGCGATCCGGTCACCCGGCCGGCGCGGCGTCGCGGGCGTCTCCGCGAAGCGGCGCGCGAATGCCGCGGTGAGGAGGAGGGTGGCGCGGGTGTTGACGTCCCAGAACGCGTCGAGACGCTCCGGCGTCATATCGAGGATGCTGCCGTCACCGCCGCTCTTGGCGTGGTTGCAGACGAGGATGTCGAGCGCGCCCGTCACCGTAGCCGCCTCGTCGATCAGGTCGGCCGCTGCCGTCGCGACGCTCAGATCCCCGGCGATGTCGGCGAAGCGAGCATCGCCCACGAGGTGGGAACGGATGCCGGCGCGCACGGCGTCGAGGTCGTCGCCACCCCACGGCAGGTCGAGGTCGTGAGGCCGGTGATGGTGCGCGATCACGTTCGCGCCGAGCCCGGCGAGAGTCGTGGCGACGGCGAAGCCGATGCCCCGACGGCGAGAGACGCCCGTGACCAGGGCGGTCTTACCGCTCAGTGGAAGAGCGCGTGCAGAAGAAGAAGCGTGCATGGGTGAACCTTTCGATCGCGTCGTCCTCGACGCGTGGATGGGGATCGGAAGCGGTTCACCGGCATTGCATGCGGCTCAGCCTAGCGAGCAGCCGCGACGGCGTCACTCGGCGCGTGTCACCCGGCGCGGAGCAACGGAACGCCGCGGCGGTCGAGGGCCTCCAGGCTGGTGGCCGGAGCCGCGAGATCGACGATGACCCCCGTGACCTCGTCGAACGGCAGCACCGCGAACGGCGACACCGCACCGATCTTCTCCTCGCTGCCGAGGACGTAGGTCTCGGCAGCGCGTTCGGCGAGCACGCGCTTCATCGCCGCTTCGTCGGCATCACCGGTGGTCAGGCCTGCGTCGGCGTGGATGCCGGTGACTCCGAGGAGGAAGCGGTCGGCACGCACCATCCGGGCGGCCTCGACCGCCGCCGCGCCACTGGCGACCGCCGAGTGCTTGAAGAGCCTCCCGCCGATGATGATGACGTCGGCCGCGTGGTCGAGCAGCGCCCCCGCCACGGTCGGGCTATGGGTGACGATCGTGCAGATCAACGCGGGATCGACCGCCCGCACCGTGGCGAGGGCGGTCGTGCCGCCATCGACGATCACCGTGCTGCCCGGTTCGATGAGGCTCGCGGCGAAGCGGGCGATGCGCTGCTTGCTCTCGGTAGCGACCGCCTGGCGAGACGCGTAGTCGGCGACGGCCGGCGACGCCGGAACTGCGCCCCCGTAGACGCGCACGGCGAGGCCGGCAGCATCCAGCTCCCGAAGGTCGCGGCGGATGCTGTCTTCGGACACCCCTAGTTCGGCTGCCAGTTCCTTCGCGACGATGCGGCCGTCGGCGCGCAGCCGTGCAAGCAGGAGGTCCTTCCGCGATGCAGCGAGCATTCCGACTCCTTCATGTTTGTGCACGTTTATGCATACTATCGAGGCATGACGGTTCACGCCACGACCGATTCCCTCATGATCCTCATCGCCGGACCCTATGCCTCGGGCACCGGCGGCGATCCCGCCCTGATGCGGCGCAACCTCGACCGCCTGGAAGAGGCGGCATGGCCGCTCTTCGAGGCCGGACACATCCCGATGATCGGTGAGTGGGTCGCGCTGCCCGTCCTCGCGAGCGCGGGAGCCTCGGGCCCCACCGACCCGCTCGCCGAGAAGGTGATGTACCCGGTCGCCCATCGCCTGCTGCGGCGTTGCGACGCGGTTCTCCGCCTGCCCGGAGAATCGCGCGGCGCGGATCAGGATGTCGCGATCGCCCGAGAGCGCGGCATCCCGGTCTACACGGCCCTCCGCGATGTGCCCGGCGTGGCGTGAAGCGTTTCATGCATCCCCCGGATGAATACTCAGGAAAATCATCAGGGTTTCCCAGAAACAGCCGAAACTGGCTAGAGTCGTTCGACGTGAACGCTCCTCGTCGACTCCTCGTCCTGCCCGCCGCCGCACTGACCGTCGCTCTGCTCGCGACCGGTTGCTCCACGCTCAACGCCTTCACCGGTGGCGGAGCCGCCGCCCCCGTCCGCGACGAGTCGGGCGCGATCGCCGAGTCGAACGAGAGCACCGACGTCTTCGCGATCCGCGTGGGCGACTGCATGCTCGACTCGGGCACGGCCGACACCGAGGTCACCGAGACCCCGACCGTCCCCTGCGGCGCGGCCCACGACCTCGAGGCCTACCACGCGCAGGACATCGAGGCCGACGAGTTCCCCGGCATCGAGGCGGCGCAGACCGAAGCCGAGCAGGTCTGCTACGACGCGTTCGCGCCGTTCGTCGGCATCTCGTACGAGGAGTCGGTCCTCGGGTACAACTACTACGTCCCCACCCAGGGCAGCTGGGACGCCGGCGACCGCGAGATCCTCTGCCTCATCGGCGACCCGCAGGGCCAGGTGACCGGCACCCTCGCCGGCGCCGCGCGCTGACGCTTTCCGCCCCCGCCCTCGAAGCGGCCGGCGCGATCGCCCGCTGTGGACATCCGTCCCTGGCGGGCGATCGTCGTTTCCGGCGGGAGGGCGCCGTCAGATGAGCTCGTCGACCAGCGCACGGATGCGTTCGCGGATGTCGTCTCGGATCGGGCGGACGGCATCGATCCCCTGCCCCGCGGGGTCGTCGAGCTTCCAGTCCTCGTAGCGCTTGCCGGGGAAGAACGGGCAGGCATCCCCGCATCCCATCGTGATGACGACGTCGGACGCCTGCACGGCTTCTGTCGTGAGGACCTTCGGCTGCTCGGCGGTGATGTCGATGCCGAGCTCGGCCATCGCCTCGACCGCGACCGGGTTGATCCGATCGGCGGGCATGGACCCGGCCGAGCGGACCTCGATGCGATCACCCGCGATGTCGCGGAGGAACCCCGCGGCCATCTGCGAGCGTCCCGCGTTGTGCACGCAGACGAAGAGGACGGAGGGCGTGGCGTCGGTCATGATGCCTCTACTCTCCCGCATCTGCGCCGCGACAGGCCACTTTGGGAGGATGAGGTCATGGACGACGCCATCCCCATCGACCTCGACACCTGGCCGCGCCGGCGGCATTTCGACCTGCGCGAGCTCTTCGCCGACGTCGCGTGGCTCGCGGCATGAGCGCGTTGCGGGAGTGGCTACGCTCGCAGCCCTCGCTGACGGGCACACCTCCGGTGTTCGACACCGACCGGCTCCCCGCATCGCCGGTGACGCTGTTCGAGGAGTGGATCCACCAGGCGGCGGCCGCGGGTGTCGCCGAGCCCCACTCCGCGACCCTCGCGACGGTCGACGCCGACGGCATCCCCGATGCCCGGACGCTGATCGTCAAAGACGTCGACGACCGCGGCTGGGCGTTCGCGAGCACACGATCGTCCGCGAAGGGCGGGCAGCTCGCAGCGCAGCCCGCAGCAGCCCTCGCGTTCTGGTGGCAGCCGGTCATGCGGGCGGTGCGCGTGCGCGGGTCGGTCTGTGAGGCGAGCGCGGACGACACCGCAGCCGACCTCGCGGCACGGTCGGAGGCGGCACGCCGGGACGTCGCGGAAGGCGACTGGGCGCTCTGGCGCATCGAGGCGACCCGCGTGGAGTTCTGGCAGGGATCGCTCGACCGTCGCCACACCCGCGTCGTCTACGAACCCGACGGGACGACCTGGCGGCACACGCTCCTCGGAGGTGCAGCGTGACCCTCCACTACTCGCTCACGCCGCCCACGGCCGCCGAGTTCGCCGCGCTCTACGCCGAGACGGGCTGGGCCGAGTGGTCACCCGAGACCTTCGAACGGGCCCTCGCGGGCAGCTGGGTCGTGTGCTCGGCGCGTGACGACGACGGCAGGCTCGTCGGCATCGGGCGCCTCATCAGCGACGGTGCGCTGCACGCGTTCGTCACCGAGATGATCGTCGCGGAATCGGCGCGGGGCGGCGGCATCGGGAGCGAGATCCTGCGCATGCTGGTCGACGAATCACGGCGGCGCGGCGTCGACGACATCCAGCTCTTCGCCGCTCGCGGCCGCGCGGGGTTCTACGAGCGCCACGGCTTCGCGCCGCGCCCGGCAGACGGCCCGGGCATGGACGTCGTCGCCGACGGCTGACCCCTCCGCCGAGCGGTCGACTCGCCAAAAGCTGCGGATGCGCGGGGTGCCGGATCCGCACATCGTGGCGACTCGACTGACGGTGGCGGCGCTCAGAACTGCGACGCGGCAGCGGCGGCGTGAATGCTGCGGTCGCGGATCTCGTGCCAGGTGAGCGCGACGTTCCCGACCGGGCCGGCCGCCGTTCCCGCGACCTCTTCGACGCGGTCGAGCAGACGCCGGGTGTCGGTGCACGAGCTGATGTCGACGACCGCGACATCCACGTAGCGGCCGCGCGCCCGTTCGAGGTCGGCGTGCAGCCGGGTGGCGAGCGCGGCAGCAGCGGCATGCATCTTGCGTTCGGGGATGCGGTCGGCGTGCCGCAGCAGGACGACCAGGTTGCGCAGGGCGACGAGACCCGACGCGTGAGCGAGGAGGGATTCGTAGCGCTGCTTGAGCTCAGCGCGCGAGCGGCGGACCGTCGGCTCCGCCTCCAGATCCACCGTCCACACCAGGCAGGTGGGCTCCCCCTCCGTGGCGAGGGACGCGATAGCTGCCGCCATCGGTTCTGGTCGGTCACCGGCGACAGCGATGCGGGGGTTCACGGGGGCCCTTCGGGTAGCGGTCATCGTCTTGCCGACCAGACTTCCCGGCGCACCTGCTCGGCCTCGCGGCCGAACTCCCTCACCATATGCCACGGCGCCCGCACCCCGGGCCGCCGCACCGCGCGTGTCATCCGTCCTCATCGAGAGCCGCGGTATCGGTGCCTTCGGTGAACCGATGCCCTGAGCTGACCGCGGCGCGGGCGATGACGATGGCCGCCACCGCCGAGGTGATCAGCTGCAGGAGCACGGCGAGCACGACTTTGACGACGTTGTCCACGGTCGGAACCTGCAGCACCGCGCCGACCGTGATGAACGCGACGCCCAAGCCGGCGGCGGTGGCGACGGCCGAGATGCGCGCGTACGGGTCGGGGAAGCGGCGCAGGCCGACGGCGGCGACGACGAAGATGAGCGCGCCCAGCAGGGCGATGATCTGACCGATGAGCTCGAGGATCGTCATCGACGTCCTCCCGTCAGCGCGCGCGCGAGCGAGACCGCGGCGAGGAAGGCGACGAGGGTCGCGACCAGCACGAGGTCGAACGTGCCCTCACGCGCCAGGCGTACGCCGACGAGCGCCACGAGCCCGACCAGGCTGAAGGTGAGCAGGTCGGCGGCGATGACGCGGTCGGCGGGGGTCGGGCCGCGCAGGATGTGCACGACGGACGCGATCATCGCGATCGCGCATCCCGCCGCGGCGAGGTCCAGCAGGTTCATCTCGGTCCTCCCAGTGCGACCGCGCGCGTCATCCGGCGGTCCATGTCGGCGAAGTCGGCCAGCGCCGAATCGGGGTCGCGGTGGTACAGCGAATGCACGATGACGAAGCGCGCGCCGGATTCATCGCGTGCCGCGCCGAGGGCCAGCGTGCCGGGAGTCAGCGTGATGAGGACGCTGATCGCGGTGACGTGCAGGTCACCCGCAGGCCCCAGCGGAAGCCGCACGACGCGTGGCGTTGCGGCCAGCCCCGGGCTGAGGATGTCGCCGAGCACCCTCACCGATGTCAGCGTCAGCTGCGCGGCGAACCAGCAGACGAAGGCCGCGAACCGGAAGGGCAGAGTGAGGATGCTGAGGATCACGGCAGCACCGCCCCGACGTAGGCGGTCGTATCGAGCAGGCCGGCGGCGGCGACCTCCGCGAGGGCGAACAGCCCCTGCGCACCGAGCCCGAGGGCCAGGGTCGCCGCGGCGAGCACGACAGCAGGCGCCGCGAGCGCTGCGCGGGTCGTGGTTCGCTGCGCCACCGCGAGCCCCCCGCGCCCGACCGGATCGCCCGGCTCACCCGGCTCACCACCGGTGACCGTGCGGGCGAAGACGGCGTTGAAGATCTTCAGCATCGACAGCAGGGTGATCAGGCTCACCACGATCGCGATCACTGCCGCCGCGACCTGTCCGTCCTCGATCGCCGCGACGAGCAGCATGAGCTTCGCGAAGAAGCCCGAGAACGGCGGGATGCCGGCGAGCGACAGCGCCGCGACCCCGAAGGCGACCATCAGCACGGGTTCCCGGCCCACCCGACCGCGCAGGTCGTCGAGGCGATCCGTCCCGAATCGGGTCTCGATCGCGCCCGCAGACAGGAACAGCGATGCCTTCACGATCATGTGGTGAAGCAGGTAGAAGATGCCGGCGGCCAGTCCCAGGGGCGTGAACAGCGCGACGCCGAGCAGGATGTAGCCGATCTGGCTGACCATGTGGAAGGCGAGGATCGACCGCATCCGGTCTTCCCCCACCGCGCCGAGCACACCGATCAGCATCGTGGCGCTGAAGACGGCGACGCCGATCCAGAGGTAGGTCTGGTCACCCTCGAAGCCGACGGCGTAGATGCGGTAGATGGCGTAGATCGCGACCTTCGTGTGCAGACCCGAGAACATCGCGGTGATGGCCGGCGACGTCGACGGGTATGCGCGGGCGAGCCATCCGTGCACGGGGACCACGGCGGCTTTCATCGCGAGCGCGAAGAGGCAGACCCCCAGCGCTGCCGCCACCAGAGGCGACTCTTGAGCGGCGCCGGCGAGCTCGGCGAGGTTCACCGTGCCCGCCACGCCGTAGACGAGCGCCACCCCGGCCAGGAAGACCGTGGAGACGAACAGGTTGAAGGTGACGTAGAGCCGCGAGCCGGTGACCGACTCGTCGGTGCCGCGACCGCGCCGCGAGAGCACCAGCAGCCCGTACGAGGGCAGCAGCATGACCTCGATGAAGACGAAGAGATTGAACAGATCGGCCGTCAGGAGCGCGCCGTTCACGCCCGCCGTCAGCACGAGGACCAGTGCGGGGAAGAGCCGGTTGCGACCGGTGTCCGCGACGATCGCGAAGACGACGCAGACGAGGGTGAGCAGCCCCGCGACCGTGAGCATGAGGGCGGAGAAGGCGTCGGCGACGAACGGGATGGCGATGCCGTTGGGCCATCCGCCGATCCCGTGGGCGACGACCGATCCGTCGGCTGTGGCCCACACGAGCCCGGCCGCCGCGATGAGGTTCGCCGTCAGGACGGTCAGGAGCAGGACGATCGCCCACCGATGACGATGGCGCGCGAACGCGGCGACACCGCTCGCGAGCAGAGGCACCGCGACGATGAGCGGAAGCAGAGCGTCGTTCATCGGCGTCCTCCTCGGGTCGGGGCCGGGGCCGCGGCCGCGGCCTTCGCATCGTCGGGCCCTGCATCGTCGGCGCCCGCATCCTCGAGCCCGGCGTCTTCGGACGGGTTGCCCGTGACGGCGAGGACGAGCAGGTAGATGGTGATCGCGAAGGCGATGACGATCGCGGTCAGGACGAACGCCTGCGGCAGCGGATCGGCCGTGGTCGCCGGATCCAGCGCCTCGCCGAGCGGCTCCTCGCGCGAGTCGATGCCGCCGGCGCTGAACAGCAGCAGATTGACCGCGTGCGAGAGCAGCACGAAGCCGAGGATGACGCGCAGCCGGTCCTCCTGCAGCAGCAGGTAGACCGCTCCGGCGACGAGCACACCGATGGTGAGGGCGAGGATCACCGGACGCTCCTTTCTGACGAACGGTCGGTTCGGACCGCTTCGGCGGGAGACAGACCGAGGCGATTGATGGCGGCGAGGATGACCCCGAAGACCGCGAGATACACACCCAGGTCGAAGACGAGGGCCGTGGTGAGGTGCAGGCTGCCGATGTCGAAGTGCAGCGGCCGGAGGAACGAGCCGTCGAGAAGCCCCAGCAGACCGGTGCCGACCGCGATGACGACGCCCGCTCCGGCGATCGCCAGGTACGAACGCTCGATCCGCGGGATCTCGTCGCTCGGGGCGGCGAGGTAGATCAGCGCGATGGCCGCGGCGCCGATGAGGGCCGCGATGAAGCCGCCGCCCGGGTCGTTGTGACCGCGCAGCAGCGCGTAGGCCGACCCGACCACCATCACGGGGGCGACGATGCGTCCCACAGTGGTGAGAAAGACCGCGTTGGCGCGGGCGTTGGAGAGCGCGGCGGAGGTTCCCTCCCGCACCGGGCGGTCAACGGCTCGACGTGCCTCGAGAAGCGCCGTGATCGATACCGCTGCGATACCCAGGACGACGAGCTCGCCGAGCGTGTCGAGCGCTCGGAAGTCGACCAGGATCGTGTTCACGATGTTGGTGCCGCCGGTCAGCTCCTTCGCCTCGCGGAGGAAGAAGGCGGCGACATCCGAGATCTCGCGGTGTCCGGTGAACACGAGCGCGGCGAGCGTCGCGGTCGCCCCGGCGGCGAGCGCGGCGATGACCGCGAGCACGCGTCGCCGCGGGCGCGACGGGCGCAGGCGGCGCGGCATCCGGCGCAGTACGAGCACCATCACGACGACGGTCAGGATCTCGACGAGGAGCTGCGTCACCGCGACATCCGAGGCCCCCAGAACCAGGAACCACAGCACGACGGCGAACCCGGCCACACCCACGCTGATGATCGCGGTCAGGCGGCGGGTGGCGACCGAGACCGCGATCACCCCGGCCGCGACGAGGAGGAGCAGGAGCAGATCGAGCACGAGGAACGGCTCGTCGTAGCGCGGCCAGCCGCGCCACATCGCGGGAAGCGCTGCGGCGGCGGCACCGATCAGCACGATCGGCACCACGAGGTTCGCGGCGGGGGCGTCGGAGCGCGTCAGGTCGCCGACACGACGGCCGAGCGCGATGATGCCCCGCTGCGCATACTGGACGGCGAGGACGCCTGACCACCGCTGCGGTGTCGGCGGCACGGGCGTACCGCGCAGCCGGAGGCCGACCAGCGTTCCGAGCACGATCGCCGTCACCGACAGCAGCAGAGCCGCGTTCACACCGTGCCAGAGGTAGATGCCCGAGACGGATACCGCGTCGACGCGCGCCGCCCCCGCTGCCGCGGGTCGCACGAGGGGGTCGAGCAGCGGTGCGCCCGCACCGAGAGCCAACCCCAGGATCGCCGGGACGGATACCGCGACCGACATCGTTCGCGTGTCGCGCCAGGCGCGTGCCTGCGGCCCGTGCTCACCGGGCTGAGCGGCACCGAGGCGACCGGGCAGCAGGGGAAGCACCAGTCGCAGGCTGTACGCCACCGTCAGCACGGCTCCAGCGGTGGCCACGATCGCGAGCGTCCATGACAGCGCAGGCGAAGCCGCCGTGAGGAACGAGTCGAGAAGCAGCTCCTTGCTGATGAAACCGAGCATCGGAGGGATGCCGGCCATACTGACCGCCGCGAGGATCAGCATCGCGGCATCCCAGCGCAGCATCCCCCACGATCCGCGGAGCTCGGTCAGGATCCGGGTCCCGGTGCGCTTCTCGACCAGTCCTACGCCCATGAAGCCGGCGGACTTGAACAGCGCGTGAGCGACCACATGCGCGCTCGCCGCGAGCATCGCCGTCGGCGTGCCGACGCCGATCACCGCGACCAGGAGGCCGAGCTGACTGACTGTCGAGTACGCCAGCAGCTCCTTCATGTCGGCGCGGCGAACCGCGAAGAACGCCCCCATGAGAGCTGTCCAGAGCCCGACGCCCACGAGGAGCGGCGACCAGATCGCCGCCGCGGACGCGGCTGGCGCGAAGAGCATGAGCAGGAAGATCCCGGCCTTCACCATCGCCGCCGCGTGCAGATAAGCGCTCACCGGGGCGGGCGCCACCATGGCATCCGGAAGCCAGGAGTGGAACGGGAACTGCGCCGATTTCGTCATGGCCGCGAGGGCGACGAGCACCGCGACGACGGTCGCGAATCCCGGGTCCTCGCGCCACAGCGGGTGGGCGAGGGCGGCGGTGAGCTCGGTCGTGCCGGTGCGCGCGATCAGGGTCACGACGGCGGCGAGCAGGGCGAGACCGCCGGCGGCGGTGACGAGCAGCGTGCGCGTCGCGGGCTCTTTCGCCGCGGGGCCCGAACGGAGGATCAGCAGGTACGAGCACAGGGTCGTCAGCTCCCACGCCACGAAGAGCACGACGAGGTCGTCGGCGAGGACGAGGGTGAGCATCGCCGCCGCGAACGCCGTCATCAGGCCGTAGAAGCCCGGCGAGCGAGGCTGACGCAGGTACGAGGACGAGTAGACGAGCACCACCGCGCCGATCGCGAGCACCACCACGGCGAACAGCAGCGCGAGCCCGTTCAGCCGCAGGCGTAGCGCGACATCGAGTGCCGGGATCCACGGCAGTGATTCGCGGACGACCTGCTGCGGATTCCACACCGAGATGACGAGCCCGAGCACCGCGAGCATGCCGGCGGCCAGAGGCCACCCCGCGTGCCGTCCGGTCAGCCGCACGAACGCGGGGGCGAGCGCCACGAGCAACCAGGCTGCGGCGACCGCGACGAGGAGGGTCACGCGCGCCGCCGCCCGGTCAGGGCGTTCGCGGGCGCGCGGCAACAGAGGGCAGGCAGGACAGTGAGCACGGATTCTCCGGGTTCGATCGACGACTACGTGCCGACCAGACTTCCCGGCTCACCAGCTGACAGCGTACCGGGGGCCACCTGGGGAAATCAGGTGCGCGCGGATGCTTGACAACGCGGTCATGAGTCATTTCTCACCGGCCATTCCGAGCTGATCAGACGCGTCCGCCTCGCACGGGGTCGTCGAGTCGTCATACTGGCGAGCATGGATTCGACGGGCATGGATGCCGTGAACGACTGGCTGCTCACGTGGGGCGACCACCTCTGGACCTGGATCGTCCTCCCGGTCGTGGTCCTCCTCGGGCTCTACTTCACCGTTCGGTCGGGCGTCGTGCAGTTCCGTCTGATCCCCGAGATGTTCCGCACGCTGACCGACAAGACGCCGCAGACCGCGGACGGCAAGCCGCAGTCGGTCTCCGCCTTCCAGGCCTTCACGATCTCCGCGGCCTCCCGCGTGGGAGTCGGGAACATCGCCGGCGTCGGCACCGCCATCGCGGTGGGCGGCCCGGGCGCGGTGTTCTGGATGTGGGTCATGGCGTTCGTCGGCGGAGCGTCGAGCTTCATCGAGTCGTCGCTGGCGCAGCTGTTCAAGACGCGCGACCGCGGCAGTTTCCGCGGTGGCCCGGCGTACTACATGCAGCGCGGGCTGGGCGCCCGGTGGCTCGGCATCCTCTTCGCCGTCATCCTGATCGTCTGCTTCCCCTTCGCGTTCAGCTCGCTGCAGGCCAACACGATCTCGGCCACCATCAGCTCGAGTGTCGGGGGCGATCTGCCCTGGCTGCCGTGGATCATCGGGGCGGGCATCGCGCTCCTCACCGGGCTCGTGGTGTTCGGCGGGGTGCGCCGCATCGCCTCGGTGACGCAGGTGCTCGTGCCGATCATGGCGCTCGCCTATCTCGTGCTCGGCGTGATCGTCGTCGCGCTGCACCTCGATCGGATCGGGCCGGTGTTCGCCGAGATCTTCACGTCGGCCTGGGGCTTCAACGAGGTCGTCGGGGCCGCGTTCGGATACATCGTCCTCACCGGCGTCAAGCGCGGCATGTTCTCGAACGAGGCGGGGCTCGGCTCGGCTCCGAACGCCGGCGCGAGCGCCGCCGTGACTCATCCGGTGAAGCAGGGCCTCGTGCAGACCCTCGGCGTCTACTTCGACACATTCCTCGTGTGCTCGGTGACCGCGTTCATCATCCTGGTCTCCGTCCCCGATCTGGCCGGAGCTACACGGGGAATCGACCTGACCCAGGGAGCCCTCGTCGACACCCTCGGTGAGTGGTCGAACATCGCCCTGAGCATCATCATCTTCATGCTCGCGTTCTCGTCGATCCTCGGGAACTACTACTACGGCGAATCGAACATCGAGTTCATCTCGACCAACCGCGCCGTGCTGACGGGGTACCGCGTGCTCGTCGTCGCCGCCGTCCTCGGCGGATCGGTCGTCGGAGCCGACCTCGTGTGGAACTTCGCCGACGGCGTGATGGGGCTGATGGCGCTGACGAACCTCATCGCGATCGCGTTGCTGTCGGGCATCGCGTTCCGCCTTCTCAAGGACTACACCGAGCAGCGACGCGCCGGGCTCGACCCCGTGTTCACGCGGGAACGGCTGCCCGACGTGCGCGGCATCGAGTGCTGGGAGGACGAGCTCACCGTCACCGGCCCCATCGACCTGCCCGTGCGTGCACGCCAGGCCGCCAAGCACCGCGACCACCTGCACGACCGCCGATGACCCGGCGACTCGTCGCCGCCGGCGGGCTCGCCGCGGCGCTCTGGGCGGCCGTCGCGCTGACCCGCTGGGGCTTCTCGCGAATCCCGAGCGGAGCCGCGCAACTCGCGAACCTCGTGCCCCCCGTCGTGCCCGCGGGTCTGATGTGGGGCGACAGCGGTCCGTGGCTGGTCCTGAGCGTCGCCATCGGCGCGGTCGCCGTCGGGCTCGTGTTCCTCTGGGTCACGACCCTCATGCACACGCGCAGCAGCCTGCTCCTCGCGGCGTGGTTCGCGGCGGTCGCGGCAGGGGCGCTGGTCGGACTCGCGCTCGACCTCGGTGCCGCGTGGAGCTCGCTCGCGATGTTCGGCCCGCGGGGGCTCGTCGTGGGCGAGTTCGGCGCGGCCTCGGCATCCGGCGCTCTGTGGGGGCTCGCGGTCGGGTGGCTGCCCGGCCTCGTCGCCCGCACTCGGGACACTCGCATGCCGGACGCACGCATGCCGGCAGACGTCGCAACACCGCGATCGCGGCCCCTGCTGTGGATCGGCTCCGCCGCCGCGGTCGCCACCATTGCGGCGGCCGGCCTCGGCGCGGGAAGCGATGCTGCACGAACCGCCGCCGTCAACGACGAAGTCGCCGCTCAGCAAGAGGCGGAGGCCGCCGTGACGTTCGGGGCGATGCCCGATCCCGCCGCGCCTGGGGTGCCGGTACCCGAGACATCCGGGACCTCCGCGCCGACCGATCCGCGATGGTGCACGGAAGACCGGGCCATGGTCCTGAAGGGCGAACCGGATGCCGCCACCGGTCACCGCGGGATGCCCATCCGGCTGATGAACTTCTCAGAGGAATCGTGCGTGATCGAGGGATACCCCGACGTCGCGTTCGGCGACCAGAACGAGCATCTGCTGACGGTCGAGCTCACCCCTGGCAGTTCCTTCATGGCGCAGGATCCGGGGCCAGAACGCATCGAGGTGCCGGCGGGCGGGTACGCCGTGGCGTTCCTCGGCTGGGACGGCGCCTCGACTCACGGAGCGCTCGTCACGAAGCGGGTCTACGCCGCTGCAAGCCCGGGCATGACGCGCGGCTCGTGGCCGATCGAGCTCGACATCGTCGAGGGCTCCACCGTGGCCGTCACCGCCTGGGAGCTGGATACCACCCCGACCGGCCAGGAGTAGCCGGCGGTCGACTCGCCAGGGAACGCGGATGCCGGGGCCCGGGACCCGCAGATCGTGGCGACTCGACGTCAGGAGGCGGAGGCGGGAGCGGCGGTCGACTCCCGCCAGACCACGTGCTGCAGCGGCTCGGTGGGAGACGGCGCCTGCTCGCCCCGCATGAGGGCGATGAGCCGGTCGGCGGTGCGGCGGCCGAGCTCGACGTAGTCCATCGACACGCTCGTGAGCGACGGCACCTGGAACGCACTCGTCGGCGAATCGTCCCACCCGGTCACGCTGACATCCCCCGGCACGGTCCAGCCTCGCTCGAGCGCGCCCCGGACGACGCCCGTCGCGATGAAGTCGTTCGCCGCGATGACGGCGAGCGGCAGTGAGTCGCCATCGAGCGAACGGATGGCGTCGAGGCCCGACTGCGCGCTCCAATCGCCCTCGACGACGCCGACGGACTGCACGCCTAAGCGAGCGACCGTCGCTTCATAGGCACGACGTCGTGCATCCGCCGATGGGTAGCTGCGCGCGCCGGTGATGTGCAGGAACCTCCGGTGCCCGAGCTCGGCGAGCCGCTCGACCATGCTCTCGAGTGGGTGGACGTCGAGCATTTCGCCCGAGACGCGCATGTCGTCGTCGAACTCCTCGAGCGTCAGCACCGGCACGTTCGGGTCGACCCGCGCGAGGTCGCCACCGGGGACGGGTGCGTAACAGAGGATGCCCTCGAACTGACGGGAATCGATCATCTCGAGCAGTCGCGGTCGACGCTGGTCCGGCGCGTTGGGAATGCTCTGAACCTCGACCTCGTACCCGGCGGCACGGGCCCGTTCGATCGTGCCGGCGATCAGCGGAGCCGAGTGGAACGCGGTGATCGGCAGCACTGCGGCGAGACGGCCCGTTCGCGTCGTGCGCATCGAGCGGGCGGCCAGGTTCGGCCGGTAATCGATCTCGCGCGCGGCCTCCAAGACCCGTTCCCGGGTGGCCGCGGAGATACCCGCGCGCCCCGTGAACACCTGCGAGACCGTCGATTGCGAGACCCCCGCGCGGGCGGCGACGTCGCGGCTCGTGGGCCGTTTCCCCATGACTGCCTTTCTTGGCATGTGACTTTACCGGCCTTCCCCACGGACGGCCTCCTGCGATTGATACTACGTATTAGTAGTACGTAGCAAGAATCGGTCCCTCTCCCCGCCCCCGTCGCAGGGGTCAGGAAGGCAGCGGGATCAGGCGGACGGTCTGCCCGGGGCGGAGGTCGTCGACGATGCCGCGGTACGGCGCGGCGACCTCGCCGATGCGCGCCTGGCCTGCATCGAGCGGGCGATCGGCCCGCATGAGGTGCACCTCGCCCCGATACCGCCCGTAGGCGTCGAGGTCGACCTGCAGGCTGCCGCGCTCACGCGCATCGGCGTTGCGGATGCGGGAGGGGCGGATGCCGCCGCGCGTCTCGTCCAGCCGGAAGGATGCCGCCGCCTCCTCGACCCGCAGCCGCCAGGGCCGCTCCAGCAGCACGGATGCCGCGGCATCCAGTCCCACGACCGGCAGCGTGACCGTGCCGGTCGCCTCGAACTCCGCGATCCAGGCGGCGTGGTCATCGGCCACAGCGCCCTCGGCGCAGACGACGACCGCCTCGGGAACGAGCCGCCGCAGCTGAAGGTACGAACGCCAGGCGTTGTGGTGCCGCTGCACCTCGAGCGTCGGCAGGCCGAGGTGCAGCGGCGCACGCAGCTCCCGTTCGCCGGGGATGAACGCGAGCACCGGCATCCCCCGGTCGAGGAACAGCCGCGACTGCGCCACGAGGAACGACGCCGTCAGGCCCGTCTCGGGCCGCGGGTAGAAGTTGTGCCAGCCCACGACGGGCAGCCCCGCCAGCTCGTCGAGGAACGCCACGTCGACCGTGCTGGCGTTGACGGCGATGCGGCATCCCGACGCCTCGGCGACCCGGCCGATCTCATCGGCGTCGAAGCCGTAGTCGAGTCGCAGCATCGTGATGCCGCGGCGCGCGAGCCAGCCCCACCCCTCGTCGCCGGCCACGACGTACTCGAGCGCGACGGGCGAGACGTCGGCGCAGAAGGTCACGCCGTCATCGTCGTGCGCCGCGCGCAGCACCTCGCCGAACGCGGCGAGCTCGCCGGTGTCGACCATGTGCAGCGAGGTGAACAGCATCCGCTCATCGCCGGAGTCGCCGGACGCGCCGGGCGCCGGCGAGGACGACGGCGCCGTCGCGAGCACCTGATCGATGACGGTCCGCCGCGTCTCGGCGGCATCCGTGGGGTAGATGGAGAACAGCATCGGGGCGCTCCTGTCTCAGCCGAGCCGCTCGACCATGTGCTCCTTGAAGCCGAAGAACCAGGTCAGCACGAAGCCCATGATGTACGAGATCACGAGGCCGCCGACGTACCAGAGCCACGCGCCGTTGGTGATGACGGCGGTCATGAGCACGCCCGAGAGCCCGAGGGCACCGGCGCCGAACCCGCCGCTGGCCTGAATGCCGAAGGCCACGAACGCGCCGCCGAAGCCACCGCCGAGGCAGGCCGTGATGAGGGGGTAGAAGAGGGGCAGCGAGACGCCGTAGATGAGCGGTTCCCCGACACCGAGCACGCCGATGGGCAGCGCCGCACGGATGATGTTCTTAAGCCGGGTGCTCTTGGTCTTCAGGAAGATCGCGATCGCCATGCCGACCTCGCCCGCCCCCGCCATCGCCAGAACCGGCAGCAGCTCCGTGAAGCCGTGGTCGGTGATGAGCTGCGCGTGGATCGGCGTCAGGCCCTGGTGGATGCCGAGCATGACGAGCGGGAGGAACAGCGATGACAGCAGGTATCCGCCGATGACGCCGCCCCGCTCGAGGGCGAAGTCGATGAGCAGCCAGTTGATGCCCTGCATGAGCAGACCCGAGATCGGCATGATCACGAAGATGCAGATGACGGCGCCGATGAGAAGCGTCACGACCGGCACGACGAAGAGGTCGGCCCAGGCGGGAACGCGCTTGCGGATCCACTTCTCGATGACCGTGAACAGCCACGCCGTGACCATGACGCCGATGATGCCGCCGAGCGCGGGCTTGAGTTCGCCGAACAGCGGGAGCACGAGCGGCTGAGCCGGAGTGACCGTGCCGTCGGCGGCCGTCGTCGCGGCGATGCCGGCGAGCGCGGGGAGGTATGAGATGGCGCCGGCGATGAGGCCGAGCACGGGGGTGCCGCCGAACTCCTTCGCCGTGTTGAGCCCCACGATGAGGTTGAGCGAGGTGACGACGATCGTGCCGAGGGCCGCGAACACCAGGAACCACGGGTTGGCGGTGACGCTCGGGTCGATGAGCTTCCAGATGTTGCCGATCGCCACGACGAGTCCGCAGGCGATGAACCCGGGGATGATCGGCACGAAGATGTTCGCGATGTGGCGGAACAGCCCGTGCACCCGCGAGGTGTGCCGCGACTTCACCTTCTGCGTGTTCTGCTGCTGCAGCGTGCGCAGGTCGGTCGCCGCGTCGACGGGCTCGCCGCCGCCGGCTGCTCGCGCGCCCGCGGCCCGGCTCCCCGCCGCGGCCGCCGCGATGTCGGCGACCTCGTCCGCGGGATCGTCGACAGGAGCCTCGGCGGGAGCGTCGACGACCTCGGCGAAGGCGTCGCGCAGGCGCTGCGCGTGACCGGGACCGACGACGACCTGCAGCTGCGGGCCGTCGACGACGCCCATGACGCCGTCGAGGCGCCGGAGCGCCGCGACATCCGCCTTCGACGGGTCGTGCAGGTTCAGCCGCAGGCGCGTCATGCAGTTCGTGTACGAGGCGATGTTCTGCGAGCCGCCGACGAGCGGCAGGATCTCCTCGCTGAGTTCGGGGTAATCCACGGTGATTCCTTCCGGCGGACGGGGTTCGGGTGTCGGGTGCTGGGTTCGGGGGTACGGGCGGGCGGCGCGTCAGGCGCGGCCGCGCACGGCTTCGCGGACGAAGCCCGCGCCCGCGCTGAGCCGCTCACGGGCGGTCGCCGCGTCGACGTCGCAGAGGATCGCGACGATCGCCGTCTTGGCGTGACCATCGGCCTCGTCGAGCGCGCGGCGGGCGGTGGCGGTATCGCAATCGGTCGCGGCCTGGACGATGCGGACGGCGCGGGCGACGAGCTTCTCGTTGCTCGGGCGCACGTCGACCATGAGGTTGCCGTAGACCTTGCCGAGACGCACCATCGTCGCCGTCGAGATCATGTTGAGGACGAGCTTCTGACTCGTGCCCGCCTTGAGCCGGGTCGAGCCGGTGAGCACCTCGGGACCGTTGTCGACCTCGATCGCGACGTCGGCGTGGGCGCTGATCTCGGCGTTCGGGCTGCACGAGATCGCCACCGTCGCGGCGCCGACTCGACGGGCTTCGTCGAGTCCGCCGATGACGTAGGGCGTGCGACCGGATGCCGCGATGCCGACGACGACGTCGCGCTCGGTGAGTCCGATGCCGGTCAGGTCGTCAGCGCCGAGCTCGCGGGAGTCCTCCGCACCTTCGATCGCGCGGAACATCGCCTCGTTACCGCCGGCGAGCAGGCCGACGACCTGGGCGGGGTCGGTGCCGAACGTCGGCGGACACTCCGCCGCGTCGAGGACGCCGAGACGGCCGCTCGTGCCCGCCCCCTGGTAGACGAGGCGCCCGCCGGACGAGAGCGCGGCGACGGCGAGATCGACGGCTCGGGCGATCGCGGGGATCGCGGCCGCGACGGCCCCGGCCACCCCGGCATCCTCGTCGTTCATGACGCGGAGGATCTCATCGACGGACATCGCGTCGAGCTCGCCCGTCAGCGGGTTGGGCGTCTCGGTGGCGGGGGTCGGGTGCGGGGTGGTCACGGATGCTCCTCGTCGGGGTGCGGCGCACGCCGATGGGCGCGTGGCACTTTGTTTCACACAGGGTGCTCTTGGCGGCAACTTTTGTCAAGATTTGTGGAAGACTGAACCGACTTCCCGAGGAGGCACATGGACGGCGACGTCCTCGAAGCGACCCGCGCGATCATCCCCCGTCTGCGCCCGGCCGAGGTGCAGGTGGCTCGCGCGGTGCTCGACGACCCCGCTTTCGCCGTGACCGCGACCGTCACGACACTCGCCGAGCGCGCGTCGGTCTCGCAGGCGTCGGTCGTCCGCTTCGCGAAGAGCCTCGGATTCGCGGGGTATCCCTCGTTCCGCGTCGAGCTCGCCCAGGAGGTCTCACGGCGAGCGATCGAGCTCGAGCGCTCGAACATCGCTGAGGGCGAGCTGAACCCGTCGGACTCCCCCGCCGAGATGGTCGCGAAGGTCGCGTTCCACGAGGCGCGGACGATCGAGCAGACCGGCCGGATGCTCGATCTCGACGCCCTCGAACGCATCGCCCGAGCGATCGCCGACAGCGAGCGGGTCGTCACCTTCGGCGTCGGCGCGTCGGGCCTCGCCGCGGCCGACCTCGCGCAGAAGCTGCAGCGCATCGGCATCATGTGCCTGAGCTCCCACGACACGCACGTTCAGCTCGTGCACGCCGCGCTCGCCGACGAACGCACCACCGCGATCGCGTTCTCGTTCAGCGGCGGCACGATCGATGTACTGCGCGCCGTCGAGATCGCCTCGAACGCCGGAGCGTTCACGGTCGCGATCACCAACGACACCGACTCGCCCCTCGCCGCTGCGGCATCCGCCACCCTGCGCACCCCCGCTCGAGAGGCGACCCTGCGCGCTGCAGCGCTCGCGAGCCGGATGGCGCAGCTCGCCGTCGCGGACTTCGTCTTCATCCGGGTCGCCCAGCTGCGCTACCCCGACCTCGACGCCGCCCTCAGTGCCACCCGCGCCGCCGTCGGCACCCAGCACCTGACCCGGTGACCCGGGCCCATCCCCGTCGAGTCGCCAAAGAGTGCGGATGCGAGGATGCCAGCATCCGCATTCCCTGGCGACTCGACGTGGAAGAGCAGGGGCGGTTCAGGGCTGCAGGATGCCGTCGACGCGGCGGGGGATGCCGAGCGGGTTGGCCTCCTGCAAGGCGGCGGGCAGCAGCGCCTCGGGCACGTTCTGATACGCGACCGGCCGCAGGAAGCGGGTGATCGCGGCGGTTCCGACCGACGTCGTCCCGACCGCTGTCGTGGCGGGGTACGGGCCGCCGTGCTGCTGCGCCCACGTCACGGAGACACCGGTCGGCCACTGGTTCCACAGCACGCGGCCGGCCTTCGTCGCGAGCACCGGCAGCAGCTCGGCCGCCACCGCGTCGCCCTCCTCGGCGACGATCGTCGCGGTCAACTGACCCTCGAGCAGCTTCGCGACCGCAACGAGCTGGGCATCGTCGTCGTACTCGGCGACGAGGGCCGCCGGCCCGAACATCTCCGACACGAGGGCGTCGGGGTCGGCGATCACCGCGGCGGCGGTCGTCCGCAGCAGGGCGGGCGCGGGCGGCGTGTCGCTGTCCGACGAGGGAGCCCCGACGAGCACGTCGACCCCGTCGTGCTGCGCGGCGCCGTCGAACGCCCGGCGGAAGCCCGACGCGATCGAATCGTTGAGCAGCGGCGCAGGCCCCGGCAGCACGATCGAGGCGAGCGCGTCGACGACTCCCGACCCGGCGGGCACGAGCAGCAGGCCGGGCTTCGTACACAGCTGCCCCGCGCTGCCGACGACCGAGGCGACGAACTGCTCGGCGATCTCCGCCGGCCGCGACTCGGCGGCACCGCGCGTGACGAACGCGGGGTTCACGCTGCCGAGCTCGCCGTAGAACGGGATCGGCTCGGGCCGCGACATCGCGATGTCGAACAGCGCGCGGCCGCCGGCGATCGACCCGGTGAAGGCGGCGGCACGGACCTCGGGATGCCGCAGCGCGTGCACCCCGGCATCCGTCCCGTGGATGACCGTGAAGATACCCGCGGGCGCGCCCGCCGCCGAGAGGGCCGCCGTGACGATCTCGCCGGTCAGCTGCGACAGGTGCGGGTGGCCCGGGTGCGCCTTGAGCACGACGGCGTTCCCCGCCGCGAGCGCGCTGGCGGTGTCGCCGCCGGCGACGGAGAACGCGAAGGGGAAGTTGCTCGCCGCGAACACCAGCACCGTGCCGATGCCCTCGAGCTGACGCCGGATGTCGGGGCGCGGTGCCCCCATCGGATAGTCGGCGACCGCGTGGTCGATGCGCGCATCGAGCCAGGAGCCCTCGGCGAGCACCTCGGCGAACAGGCGCAGCTGGAACGTCGTGCGCTTCAGCTCGCCGCGCAGCCGCGCCTCGGCGAGATGCGTCTCACGGCCGGCGAGGAGCACGAGGTCGTCGGCACGCGCGTCGAGCCCGTCGGCCACCGCGCGCAGCGCCTCGCCCCGGACGGCGATCGACGCCGCTCGCCAGGCCGATGACGCCTCGGCGGCGAGCCCGACGAACGCGTCGACCTCGGCGATCGGGGTGTCGGCGACGGGCGTCGCCGTGGCGGGGGATGCTGCGGTGGTCATGAGCGTTCCTTCCGGGGAGAGAGGTCTGCGGAGTCGGGGAGGTCTGCGGGGTCGGTGACGTCTGCGGGGTCGGCGGCGGCGGTGAACCCGGCGGGACCGGCGAAGCCCGCGAGGTCGGCGGAACCCGGGGGCTCGGCCTGCGCCGCGGGCTCGGCCAGCTCGGCGAGATCTGCGACGCGGAGGGGCGTACCGATCGGCCGGCGCACGAGGGGCTCGACATCGGCGGCCCGCCGGGGACGTCCGGTCTCCTGGCCGACGAGGCACGAGAGCGCGAAGCCGCACACGCGCCCCTGGCACATCCCCATTCCGGGGCGCGCGGTCACGCGCACATCCCGGGCGTCGTCGGCGGCGAGGTCG
The DNA here is from genome assembly GCF_053345465.1 of Microbacterium sp. M4A5_1d. NCBI lineage: Bacteria > Bacillati > Actinomycetota > Actinomycetes > Micrococcales > Microbacteriaceae > Microbacterium > Microbacterium sp. M4A5_1d. Next base: position 402,359 of record NZ_JBKFAD010000002.1, on the reverse strand, counting down.
GTCACCGTGTCGCGGACGGCCGAGACCGGCACCTCCTCACACCGGCAGACGAGGGTGTCGTCGCGGAGCCAGGTCGCCCACTGCTCGGGCACGGGGCTCGCCCGATGCATCCCGACCGCGAAGCTCCGACCGCGCGCGATCCGCCTCCGCAGACGCCGGGCCGATGCCATCGGCACCGCGAGACCCGCGTCGACGGCCGCCGCGAGGGCTGCCAGCTCACCCTCGGCGCACGACTGCACGGCGCCGCCGATGCCGGTCGCCTCGCCGGCTGCGTAAAGACCGGGAACACTCGTGCGCTGGTCGCCGTCGACGACCGCGACGAGCGACCCGTCGACGTCGATCCGGGTCTCCGCCCCGGCACCGACCACGAGCTCGATCTGCGGGGTGAAGCCCCAGCCGAAGGCGACGAGATCGACGTCGAGGGTGCGCTCCGTCCCCGGACGCACGCGCCCGGCGGCATCCACCCGGGCGACCGTCGCGCCGGTCACTCGCCCCTCCCCCGCGACGGACGTCACGATCGTGCGGGTGCGGAGCGGGATGCGTTCGCGGACGAAGGTCGTCGCATAGCCGACCCCTTCGATGAGCTTGCCCGGCTCCTGCAGCGCCCGCAGCGGCGTCGCGGCCCAGCGCGACAGCGCGTTCGCCTCGCAGACGGCCACGACCTCGACGCCCGCTCGCGCGAGTCCCGCCGCCACCGACAGGAGGAACGGCCCGGTTCCCGCGACGACGGCGCGACGGCCGGCCGCGACCTGGTTCGCTTTCAGCATCGCCTGCACGCCGCCGGCGGCCATGACGCCGGGCAGCGTCCAGCCCGGCACGGGCAGCTGACGGTCGTAGGCTCCGGGCGCGAGCACCACGCGCGCAGCGCGGATCGCGCGATCGGCCGCTGCCGCGGCATCCACCCCGGTCACGGCGGTCGTCCGCATCAGGAACCCGCCGGCCGCCTCGCGGTCGATCCGCCACACCTGCCGGCCGGCGCGGTGGACGACGCCTCCGGTCTCGACCTGACGCCGCAGCCGATCGCGCAGCCCGCGATAGTGCTCCCAGTGGTGGTGCCCCGTGTGCTCGGGATCGGCGAAGGCATCGAGGTGCCGTTCGTCGGGATGCCGCCAGTACTGGCCGCCCGTTTGCGTGCCCGCGTCGACGAGGACGACCCGCAACCCGGCCTCGGCCGCAGTGACGGCCGCCGACAGGCCCGCCGGTCCGGCCCCGACGACGGCGAGGTCGGCGCGATTCTCGACGCTCACGGCTCAGCCCCCTCCGGCGCGGGCAGCGGCAGGGGCGCGTCCGGATTGTCGCTGCGGACGTCCTGCCCGGCCCGTGCGGGCGTGACGCAGGCGCGCTGCGAGCGCTGTCCATCGACGCTCAGCAGGCAGTCGTAGCAGACGCCGATGCCGCAGAAGAGCCCGCGGGGCTCGCCGCTCCCCCGCGTGGCCCGCCACGAGACGACGCCGGATGCCGCGAGCGCGCCACCCACGGTCTGGCCGGGGCGGAACGGCACCGGCGCCCCGTCGAAGCGGAAGGTCTCGTTGCTCGTGATGTCCGCGCTCATGCCGCGACCCGCTCCGCGAAGCGCTCGGGCCGGAAGGCGTCGAGCGGCAGGTCGGTCGGCTCGCCGCGAAGCGCCTGCACGATGAGGGCGGCCGTGCCGACGGAGAGTCCGATGCCCGCGCCCTCGTGCCCCGCGGCGTGCCAGAGACCCGGAAGCCGGGCGTCGGGACCGATGACCGGCAGGTGGTCGGGGCAGTACGGCCGGAAACCCGAGTACGTGCGAAGGATCTGCACGTCGGCGAGCACCGGGAACAGCTCGGCGCCCGCGCGCGCGACGCGTCCGACGGCTTCGGCCGAGAACGACGTGTCGAAGCCGACGCGTTCGCGGCTCGCCCCCATGAGGATCGTGCCGCTCGGCGTCCCCTCGACGACCGAAGAGACCTGGAGCCCCGCATCCGACGACGCGACGTTCTGCACGTACTCGGCCGCGTACACCTTGTGTCGCACGGTCACGGGGACGGGCTCGGTCACGAGCACGAAGCCGCGCCGGGGCAGGACGGGCAGCTCGAGCCCGGCGAGCGCGGCGATCTCGCCCGCCCATGGCCCGGCGCAGTTGACGACGACACCCGCGTCCATCGCGCCCGCGGAGGAATCGATGCCGATCGCACGTCCGGCGCGGGTGCGGATGCCGGTGACCGTGACGCCGGTCAGCAATCGGGCGCCGCGGTCGCGGGCGAGCCGCAGCAGATGATGCGCGGCGAGCACGGGCTGCACCTGGGCGTCGTCGGGGTAGTAGACGCCACCGGCCATCGCGGGGTTCAGGTACGGCTCGATGTCGTGCAGCGCCGCGATGTCGGGCACGTCGTCGGCCCGAATGCCGAGCGAGCGCTGATGTTCGGCGAGCGCGTCGAGGGCCGTCTTGCCGCCCTCGCTCGCCGCGACGACGAGTCCGCCTTTGGCCTCGAACTCCCACCGCGACGCGTGTTCGGCGAGCTCGCCGCGCCAGATGCGCTGCGAGTGGAGAGCGAGTTCGAGCTCGGGTCCGACCTCCTTGTCGGAGACGAGGAGGTTGCCCTCGCACCGGCTCGTCGTGCCGGCCGCGATCGTTCCTCGCTCGACGACGGTCACCGAGAACCCGGCCTCCGCCGCCGCACGGGCGACCGCCGCGCCGACGATGCCCGCGCCGATGACGAGGACGTCGGGATTCCCGGGACGTTCCGTCACGTGCCGACACCGCCGTCCGCGACATCCGAGCGTGCGGGGGCTTCGCCCGACCAGTCGGTCAGCACGTGCTCGATGTGGCGGTGGACGAGGTCGCGAGCGCCCGCGGCATCGCCCGCCTCGATCGCGTCGAGCATCAGGTCGTGCTCGTGGGCCGAGGCGACGAGCCGCCCCTGCTCGTGCAGGTTCGCCAGACCGAACAGGCGCGTCTGCGAGCGGAGCCCCGCGACGAGGTCGACGAGCCGGGCATTACCGGCGTACTGCAGCAGCGCGAGGTGGAAGTCGCTGTCGGCGGCGAGGTATTCCACCAGGTCACCCGATTGGGCGCCCGCGACGATGTCGGCGGCCTTGCGCCGGAGGTCCGGCAGCGCCGAGGCCGGGATGAGCGGGGTCGCGCGCTCCATGGCGGGCGGCTCGAGCATGAGGCGCAGTTCGGTCACCTCGCGGAGGTCGCGCTCGGACACCTCGGTGATCTGGAAGCCGCGATTGGGGATCGTGACGACGAGACCCTCGCGGGCGAGGTCGAGCATCGCCTCGCGGATGGGCGTGGCCGAGACGCCGAACTGCTCACCGAGGCTCGGCGCCGAGTACACCCGGCCGGGCTGCAGCTCGCCGCTGATGACAGCGGCGCGGAGCGCACGCGTGACGGTCGAGCGGATGCTGGGCTGCTTGTCCAGCCGGACCACGTTGCGGAACTCGGGCGTGCTCATGTCGTCTCCTCCGATGCGGACCCCCGCCGCATGACCTCCATGATCCCCTGCACGACGGCGAGGTCTTCCCAGGCCATGCCGACGCCGGTGTACACGGCGGGCGCTCCGGGCCGGCGTGAGACGCGGCCCGAGACCAGCTCGGCGAGGTTGGCGGGCTCGGCGAGCGGCGCGCCGCCAGCCGCGCCCGCGAGGTTGCCGCTCTCGCGCCGGGCCGAGGCACGGGCCTCGACGACGACATCGGCGGCCCGCACGAGGTCGGCGCCGAGCTCACGGTGATCGAGCCCGTGCGCCCCGACGGCGGCGACGACGGCGCTCGGCGCGATGTCTCCCAGATCGACGACCGGCGTGCTCGAGGAGGTCGCGGTGACGACGACATCCGCGTCCCGTGCAGCCGCGAGCGTCCCGGCGTGGGCATCGATACCCCGCTCGCGAAGGGTCACGACGGCATCCTCCACCCGTTCGGGCGTCCGCCCGATGATCGTCACGTCGCCGACCGGCAGGATCGCCGCGAGCGTCGTCGCGTGCTCGATCGCCTGGGGACCCGACCCCAGCACCGCGAGACGGTCGATCCGCCGCCGGGCACCGCGCGGGTCGGCGGCGAGCAGGTCGCGGACGGCGACGGCGGTGACCGCGGGCGTCCGCAGCGTCGTCAGCCGCGTGCCGTCGACGATCGCCGCAGGCTGCAAGGTCTCGCGATCGAACACCAGGTACCAGGCACTGATCTTCGGCAGCCCGAGCCGGGTGTTGCCGGGCGCGATCGTCGCCACCTTGATGCCGACGGCATCCGGTGACTCCGACGGCATCAGCAGGAAGTCGCCCGCCGTCAGCGGCGCGAAGATCCGTTCGTGGTCGGCCTCGACGTCGAGCCCCGATCGCAGCGCCGCATCGATCGCCTCGACGGCCGCGGCCGGCGTCATCGCGCGCTCGATGTCGGCCGCCGAGACGACGGGCACGCCGACCGATCCCGCGCTCACAGGACGAACCCCTCGGGGAACGGATCGCTCGGGTCGAGCATGTACTGCGCCGTGCCGGTGACCCACGCGCGGCCGGTGATCGTCGGGATCACCGCCGGGATGCCGGCGACCTCGGTCTGCTCGACGAGGCGACCCGTGAAGGCGGTGCCGATGTACGACTCGTTGACGAAGTCGGTGTGCAGCGGAAGCTCGCCGCGGGCGTGGAGCTGCGCCATGCGCGCGCTGGTGCCGGTTCCGCAGGGCGACCGGTCGAACCAGCCCGGGTGGATGGCCATCGCGTGCCGCGAGTGCCGCGCGGTCGATCCGGGCGCTTCGAGATAGACGTGATGGCAGCCGCGGATGGTGCCGTCGACCGGATGAACGGGGCTGTCGGCCTCGTCGACCGCCGCCATGATCGCCAGCCCCGCGCGCAGCAGGTCGTCCTTGCGCGACCGGTCGAACGGCAGACCGAGGTCGTCGAGGCGCACGATCGCGTAGAAGTTGCCGCCGAACGCGAGGTCATAGGTCACCGCACCGAACCCCGGGACGTCGACCGTGCGGCCGAGCCCGACGGCGAACGAGGGCACGTTGCGGATGGTGACCCGCTCGGCATGGCCGTCCGACACCGCCACCTCGGCGACGACGAGTCCCGCGGGGGTGTCGAGCCGGATCGTCGTGACGGGCTCGACGACGGGCACCATGCCGGTCTCCACCAGCACGGTGGCGACCCCGATCGTGCCGTGGCCGCACATCGGCAGGCATCCCGACACCTCGATGTAGAGCACGCCGAAGTCGGCATCCGGCCGGGTGGGCGGCTGCAGGATCGCACCGCTCATCGCGCTGTGGCCCCGCGGCTCGTTCATGAGCAGGCGTCGCAGCCCGTCGTTCTCGGCCATGAACCGCTGCCGCCGCTCCTCCATCGTGGCGCCGGGCAGGGTGCCGACGCCGCCGACGATCACCCGTGTCGGCATCCCCTCGGTATGGGAGTCCACGGCGTGGAAGACGCGCTTCGTGCGCATGAAGGAGCCTTTCGATCGTCGGCGGCGGGTTCAGCGGGCGCGGATGCCGCGGGTCAGCGGTAGCCCTTGCTCAGCACGGCCTCGGTGTCGGCGATGATACGCGCGGCCACCTCGTCGGGCAGAGCCAGCCGCGGCGGACGCGTCGTCGTGCTCGTCAGCACGCCGGCGACCTGCTGCGAGAGCTTGATCGCCTGGACGAACCAGGTCTTCGAGTCCCAGCGCAGTAGCGGGTGCAGGTCGCGGTAGATCTCGCGCGCCCGCACCCAGTCCTGCGGATCGTCGGAGGTGGAGAGCGTGTAGAGCTCGACCGTCGACGCGGGGATCGCGTTGGGGTAACCGGCGACCCAGCCCACGGCGCCGTTGAGGCCCAGCTCGAACACGACGTCATCCGACCCGATCGAGATGTCGAGGCCGGGCGCGAGCTCGCGGATCTCGTAGGCGTGACGGACGTCGCCCGAGAACTCCTTGACCGAGACGATGAGCCCCTCGGCGAACAGCCGCGCGAGCAGGTCGGGACGCAGGTCGACCTTCGTGTCGATCGGGTTGTTGTACGCGAGGATCGGCAGGCCGACCGCGGCGACCCGGCGATAGTGGTCGACAACCTCGTCGTCGCTCGCCCGGTAGGCGTTGGGCGGCAGCAGCATGACGGCCGGCGCGCCGTTCTCGGCGGCGTGCTCGGCGAAGCGCACGCTCTCGAGCGCGCCGTAGGCTCCGACGCCCGGGATGACGGCGGCGTCGGGCGCGGCCTCGACGGCGGTGAGGAAGACGCGCTTGCGCTCCTCCTCAGTGAGCGTCTGATACTCGCCGAGCGAGCCGTTGGGGATGATGCCGGTCACGCCGTTCTGCGTCGTGAAGCGCACGAGCTCGGCGTAGGCGTCGTAATCGACGGACAGGTCGTCGTGGAACGGCAGCGTGGTCGCGAGGTTGACGCCGTGCCAGGGCTTGCGGTCGGTCATGAGTCGTTCTCCGATCTGGCGATATCAGGCGCCGATTTCAGTGCAATTGCAATGGTATCCATTTTCGAGGCGGGCGGAAGCGTGATCCGGCGACGGGCCTCCTCATTCCCGGCGCGGTCGGTCGCGGCGAACTCGATCACCTGCTCGTGGTCGGTGAGCGCTCGCACGAAGGCCTCCTGGAACGTCGCCCAGAAGGTGCCCTCGCCTTCCCAGCGGATGGCATCGACGCCGGAGACGTCGTCGGCCGCGATGAGGGTGATCTCGACGGCGGCGCCGAGCTGCTTCACCCGAGCCTCGCTCCGCGGCGGCTCGGTGTCGATCGCGAGTTCGCGTCGTACGGCACTCGACCGCCCGTCGGCATCGACCGCGCGCGCCGCGAGGCGCACCACACCCTCGCGATCGACGACGACGGGACCGTCGACCGCGCGCCAGGGGCCGTCGTCGATGCGCAGTTCGAGGCGCAACCGGTCGCTGGTCACGCCGGCGGCCCGCACCTCGACGGTCGGCGGGGCGGTGAACCAGCCCGAGGCCGCCGGCGCGGGTGAGACCACGATGTCGACGGTCGGCGGCATGACGGCATCCGGCGTCGTGGTGAGCGCCCCGACGAAGTCCCGGGCGCGGCGCGCGGCATCCGCGGTCGCGGCCGACGCGCCGCCGATCCCGAGGCCGGCGTCGAGCCCCGCGCCGATGACGGCCCGCGCCTCGGAAGCACTCACGAGCGAGTCCGCCATCCCGATGCGGCACACCGCGACGAGGCGGTCGAGCAGCTCGGCGTCGTCCTGCGGCGCGGGCTCGGCCCACAGGGCGTCGATCAGTGTGGTCCCGTCGGCGCGCCGCCGAGCAGGGACCCCCGTCTCGACGCCGGCGAATCCGATCGTGCGGTCGTCGGCTCGCGAGTACAGGTGGTACCGCTCGTCGGAGCCGTTCCAGACCGGTTCGTGGCGAAGCCCGGCGATCGATACCGCGCCGGTCGCGGCGAGCGCCGCGGAGACATCGTCGAGGTCGGCTCGGGTCGCGCCTCCCGGCATCCGACGCGCATCCCACGCTCGCTCGATCGGGGTCGTCGACTCGTCGCGGGCGACGAGCGCATGCGGCCCGTACCTCAGGCTGCGCAGCCCCGGGTCGTCGATCGCCGGCTCGGACCGAAGCACGGCGGGCAGGGTCAGCTCGATGCGCTCATCGCCCCGCCAGGTCCGGTCGATGGTGACGAAGCCGCCCGGCGCGGCATCGACGTCGACCCGATGTCCGTCGACGGCGACCTCGGCCCCGCCGGCCACCCAGTCCGGGACACGAAGATGCACCGCGAGCCGCACGGGACGGCCGGCCGTCGTCTGCACCCGGAGGGTGACGCGATCAGCGAAGGGATGCTCCTGGTCGACCTCGACGCTCACGCCGCGCTCGTCCCAGCGAAGCTCGGCGGGCGTGTAACGGGCGACCCACAGCGCGGGCTCCGCGCCGGTGTCGCGGAAGAAGATCCCGGTCTGGTGACCCACGTGGTTCTCGAGCCCGGTTCCGCCGCAGCACGTGCCGACGTTGTCGTACTCGGGCAGCGCCCCGGCGTGCACCGGGAACATGTACGTCACCTCGGGGCTGTCGTCGGAGTCGACCGCGCGCCGCGAGCCGAGGATGTGGTTCTGCCGCGCCCGCTCGGCGTAGTCGAGGAAGCGCGGCGCGAGCGTATGAGTGAACAGCGCCTCGGCGAGCTTGACGAGGTTGTAGGTCGCGCACGTCTCCGCGTTGCGCCGGCCGATGTCGCCGGCGACCGTGCGCGGCGGGCCCCAGAGCTCGTTCTCCCCGGTGCCGCCGTGCGCGTACATCCGCCCCGGCACGACCTGGTCGAAGACGCCGATCGCGGCGGCGAGATATCGGCGTTCGCCGGTCAGTTCGTACTCGCGCACGTAGCCGACGAGCTGAGGCAGGTGCTGGTTGGCGTGCATGCCGTCGAGGATGTCGTGGCCCGACGACCCCGCCTCGAGCAGGTCTCCCTGATCGAACGCTCGCGCCGCCGCGAGGAAGCGCGGCTCGTCGACGATGGCGCTGAGCCGCGCGAGGGTCTCGTTCATGCCGCCGAACTCGCCCGCGATGTAGAGCGACCACATGCGCTGGCGGTGGTCGTGATCGAGCTTCTCGAGTCGCCCCGAGATCCAGTGCGCCATGCCCGTGACGACCTCGAGCGCCTGCTTGTTGCCCGCGAGCTCGTACGCGTCGAGCAGCCCCGCCATGAGCTTGTGACAGGTGTAGTACGGCGCCCAGATCTCGCCGTAGGGGGCGAAGTGCTCCAGCCGCGCGAACTGCCACTCCCCCGAGGCGAAGAGCAGCCCCGGGTGCGAATATCGCCCGGTGGCGGCGAGCGCCTGCTGCACCTCGGCGAGACCGCCCACGAGCTCGTCGACCCGCGAGCGCAGCTCGTCGTCGTCCTCGCCCGCGGCGGCCAGCGCGAGCATCGAGAGGAAATGGCCCGCGTAATGGCCGCGCAGCAGGTTCGCCGTCTGCGCGGTCTCACGACCGGGATAGTCGTACTCACCCCACGGCTCCTCCGCCGGATGGCCGAAACCCTCCCACGCGCCCGGGGGCTCCGCGCCGCGGGTGTCGAGCCCGGCACCCGCCCGGAACACCGCGAGGAGCCGGTCGATCGGGTAGACCCGGGCGAGGTGCAGCATGCGGTCACGGGCCGGCGCGAACGCGCTCGTCGGCTGCAGTCGCACCGCCCCGTAGGGAAACGGCAGCGCGCGGGGTGCGGCATCCGTCATCGCTCGCCCGTCCACTGCGCGCGCGTCCACGCCTCGACCTCGGCGGCGGAGATCGGGAGCGCCGCCGACAGCACCTCCGAGCCCGAGTCGGTCACGAGCACGTCGTCTTCGAGGCGCACGCCGATGCCGCGCAGCTCGGGCGGCAGCGTGAGGTCATGCGCGTGGAAGTACAGGCCCGGCTCGACGGTCATGACGACGCCCGGCTCGAGCGCCGCGCCCATGTAGTCCTCGTAGTGCGCCTGACTGCAGTCGTGCACGTCGAGACCGAGGTGATGGCCGATCCCGCAGGCGAGGTATCGCCGGTGCTGCTGGCCCTCGGGCGACAGGGCCTCGTCGACCGAGACCGGCAGCAGCCCCCAGTCGTGCAGGCCCTGCGCGACGACCTCCATCGCGGCGAAGTGGAAATCGAGATACGCCACGCCCGGGCGGATGCGGTCGAGTCCCGCGCGGTGCGCCTTCTCGACCAGGTCGTGCACCGCACGCTGGGTCTCCGAGAACGTACCGCTCGCGGGAACCGTGCGGGTCACGTCGGCGGTGTAGAGCGACCGGGCCTCGACGCCCATGTCGAGCAGCAGCGCGGCATCCGGCACGACGTCGCCGTCGCATCGCACCCAGTGCAGGATCGGCGCGTGCGCTCCCGACCCGACGATCGTGGAGTAGCCGGGCCCGTTCCCGAACGTGCGGGCGTGCCGGTCGAACGTCCCCTGCAGCCACCGCTCGCCGAGGCCGTCGGCGATGGCTCGCGGCACCTCGGCCACGACCGCACCGAACCCGGCGACCGTGGCGTCGACGGCCGCGCGGAGCTGCCCGATCTCCCACTCGTCCTTCACCATGCGCAGGCGGGCGAGCGCACGTTCGAGCTCGGCCGACACCTCCGCGCCGACCTCGGCGGCGAGCGCGGCGGCCGAACGCGCGGCCGAGGCGCCCCGCAGCTCGGAGTGGCGGCGCTCCAGCGCAGCGAGAGGCTCGACGGTCATCCCCAGCGCGTCGGCCCACTCCGGCAGACCGGCAGACGGGCCGACCCAGAGTTCGCCGTGGTTCGCATCCGAGAAGAACCCGGCATCGCCGGGGCGGAACGGCGGCGGCAGGTACAGCACGGCGTCGTGTCCGCCGGCGGCGGGCCACAGCACGATCACGGCGCCCTCGACCTGGCACGCCGTCAGCCAGACGAAGCCGCTGTCGGCGCGGAAGCCGTAGTGCGCGTCGTCGTTGCGGACAGGCGCGTGCCCCGCCGCAGCGACGATCACGTGCCCGGGAAGGGCGGCGCTGAGGCGATCGCGATGAGCGGATGCCGCGGCCGCGGCGCCCGCGGGCAGGTGCGGTCTGGTCGGCACGTCGGCCCAGTCGCGCGAGACGAACTCGGTGAACGCCGGTACCTGCGCGAGGCGCGGGTATCGTGTGCCGGCGTAGGGGGGACGGGTGGTGTCGGCAGCAGTCATCGCTTCTCTCCTCCGCGGTCTCGGACCAGCTCGCGCAGTCGCGTGAACGTGCGACCGGAGCCGATGCCGTCGTGCTCGAACTCGTTCGTCACCCACGACTGGGCGTTGCCGATGCGCGACAGCGTGTCGAGCTGCAGCCCGGCATCGACGTACATGTCGTCGAAGTACACCGCCGCCGCGAGCGGCACGTCGTTCGCGGCGAGCCGGTCGAGGTCGTACAGCGGCGTCCAGGAGGCACGGCCGGCCAGCGCGTGGACAGCATCCCGGAATCCCCGCAGCAGACGCACCTCGTCGAACATCCAGGGGAAGGCCATCTCGCCCGTGAACAGCAGCGGCCGCCGGTCCTCGTCGAACTCGGGACGACGGTCGCGCTCGGCCTGCGCCGCCCACGCGGTCGGCCCGCTGGCCGGGTCGCCGTAAATCGATTCCTGCAGGGTCCAGAACAGCGGGTTGCCGGCGCTGGAGCTGAGCGACTGCACGTCGGCGAGGAACGCCTCCGACAGCCGCCCCGGCCGGGCGAACGCCTTCTCGACGAGCCAGTGCAGGCGCTCGTGGCCGGGCTTCATCCCGAGGTCGATCCCGAGCGACTGGAAGCGGCGCACGGTCAGCACGTCACCGTCCGGGAGCCTCACGTCGCCCTCGGCGAGCCGGTCGGCGATGCGCGCGATCGCCGTGGCGTCCTCGGGGAATCGCCGGTACAGCTCAGCCGTCTTCGCCGCGACGCGGTCGAAAGTGCGGGCATAGACCTCGGCCGCGCGCGGCGGGGTGCCGGGGATGCCGCCGCAGACGTAACAGGCCGTCAGCGCCTGGGGCGCGAGCGACAGATAGGTGAGGGTCAGGAAGCCGCCGTAGCTCTGTCCGAGAGTGGCCCATCGCCGACCGCCGAAGAGCGTCTCGCGCACGTGCTCGAGGTCGCGGACGATCGAGTCGGCCCGGTGGAGGGCGAGGAGGTCAGCGCCGGCCGCGGCGTCGAGCCCCGCCACGTCGACGGCTTCGAGGGGCGTGCTGCCCCCGGTGCCGCGCTGGTCGACGAGCACCACGCGATAGTCCCGCAGCGCCTCGTCGATCCATCCGTCTCGGCGCAGCGGCCGCGGGTTCGCCCCGCCGGGCCCGCCCTGCAGGAACGCGAGCAGCGGGAGGTCGTCGCGCGCGCGGTCGGGATCGACGAGCTCGCGGACGAGCAGCTCGATCGTGCCGGCCGCTGCTGTGCCGCCGCTCCAGTCGAGCGGGACGTCGATGCGACGCTCCGCGACGCGGATGCCGGGCAGGTGGTACTCGTTCGTCATGACGCCTCCGTCTGGGTATCGGATGCCGCGGCTGCCGCGCGGGCCCGGCGGGCCTTCTCGGCGGCGCGCCGGCGGCGGTCCCACTCGGGGTTGATGCGGGGCACCGCCGCGAGCAGCGTACGGGTGTACTCGTGCTGAGGGCTCTCGAAGACGCGGTCGCGCTCCCCCGTCTCCACGATGGAACCGCGGCTCATCACGGCGATGCGCGTAGCGATCTGGCGCACGACGGCGAGGTCGTGCGCGATGAAGAGGTACGCGAAGCCCTCGTCGCGCTGCAACGCGGTCAGCAGGTTGATGACCTGCGCCTGCACCGAGACGTCGAGCGCCGACACGGCCTCATCGCAGATCACCATCTTCGGGCCGACCGCGAGCGCCCGGGCGATTCCGATGCGCTGCGCCTGACCTCCCGAGAACTGCGCCGGATAGCGGTCGGAATGGTCGGGATTGAGCCCCACCCGGTCCATGAGCGATCGCGTGAAGGCGCGCGCCCCACCCGGGATCTTCCGGTTCTGATACCGCAGCGGCGCCGTCACGAGTCGCTCGACGGTGTGCTTGGGGTTGAGCGACGAATACGGGTCCTGGAAGATCACCTGCACGTCGCTGCGGAACGCCAGAAGATCGCGCCCCTGCAGGTGCGTGACATCCCGTCCCTCGAACTCGATCGTCCCCGCCGTGGTGTCCATGAGACGGGCGATCAGTCGCGCGGCGGTCGACTTGCCCGAGCCCGACTCGCCGACGAGCGCGAGGGTCTCGCCCCGCCGGATGTCGAGGTCGACGCCGTCCACAGCGCGGAAGCGACTGCTGCGCGAGAACATCGTCGCGCCGGGGCTCGCGAACTCCTTGACGAGGCCCGTCGCGCGGCACAGCGGCGCGGTCTGGTCGGTCATGCCGTCTCCTCCTCGATCTCGTTGTCCGGCACGATCGCGATGTCGGTCGTGCGCAGCTCGCCGATCGCGTCGTCGATGCGCGGCACGGCGTCGAGCAGTCGCCGCGTGTACTCCTCCTGCGGGTCGCTGAAGACCTCTTCGACGCTGCCCCTCTCGACCATGCGACCGGCTCGCATGACGACGATCTGCTCCGTCACCTCGCTGACGACCGCGAGGTCGTGGGTGATGAGGATGAGACCGGCGCCCGTGTCGCGACGGATCTCCGCGAGTAGGTCGAGGATCTGCGCCTGCACCGTCACGTCGAGGGCCGTGGTCGGCTCGTCGGCGATGATCAGCTCGGGCTCCATGCTGAGAGCCATCGCGATCATGATGCGCTGCCGCATCCCGCCCGAGAACTGGTGCGGGTAGTGGTCGACACGCTTCGCGGCATCCCGGATGTGCACCCGCTCCATCGCCTCGATCGCGACCCGCCGGGCCTCGCGACGCGAGACGCCCGACCGGTGCGAGCGGTACGCCTCGGCGATCTGCGTGCCGACGGTGTAATAGGGGTTCAGCGACGACAGGGGGTCCTGGAAGATCATCGCGATCCGGTCACCGCGGACCTGACGCATCTCCCGGCCGGGAAGGGTGAGCAGATCGCGTCCGTCGAAGGTGACCGAGCCCGTGGCGCTGCCTCCCTTCGGGAGCAGCCCCATGATCGCGAGGCTCGTCATCGACTTGCCCGAGCCCGACTCGCCGACGATGCCGAGCGCCCCGCCGCGCGGGATCGCGAAGCTCAGGCCGTCGACGACGCGGGCGGTGCCCCCGGCGGTGCGGAACTGCACCGTCAGGTCATCGACGCGCAGGAGGTCATCCGTCATCGGCATCCTTTCGCGGCTCATGCTTTCGCCGCCGTTCGCACGCGAGGATCGATCGCCGCGTAGAGCAGGTCGACGACGAGGTTGCCGACGATGACGAAGAACGCCGAGAGCAGCGTCACCGCCATGATGACCGGCTGGTCGTTCGACGAGATCGAGTCGGCGGTGAGCTTTCCCACGCCGTTGATGCCGAACACGGTCTCGGTGATCACCGCGCCGCCGAGAAGGCCCGCGACGTCCATCCCGAAGATCGTCACGATGGGGGTCAGTGCCGGGCGCAGCGCGTGGCGACGCCACACCAGGCTCGGCCGCAGCCCCTTCGCGTGCGCCGTGCGCACGAAGTTCTCCTGCAGGGTGTCGATCACGTTCGCTCGCGTGAGCCGCGTGTAGACGGCGGCATATCCGACCGCGAGCACGATCCACGGCATGAGGAAGTTCAGGAACCACTGCACCGGATCGTCGGCGAAGGGAACGGCCTGCGGAAACGGCAGCCAGGCGAGCGAGACGACGAGGACGAACTGCAGCGCGAGAGCGAGCACGTAGTTCGGGATCGACATCGACCCGAGCGTCAGCCCGGCGATGAACCGATCGGTGAACTTCCCCTCGCGCACCGCGCTGAGGACGCCCCCGACGACGCCGCCGACGAGCCAGAGCACCGCCGCCCCGATCGCGATCGTCGCCGAGATCGGCAGGCGCTGCACGATCATGTCGCCCACGAGCTGCCCGGTCTGGAACGAGTACCCGAGGCACGGGGCGCCGCACGCGACCGTCGCGCCCGCGATCTCGTACTCACGGCCGACGAACAGGCCCGAGAGGTACGTGAAGAACTGCGTGAGGAAGGGCTGGTCGAGCCCGAGGTTCGCCCGGATCTGGTCGATGCGCTCGGGCGTGCAGTTCTTGCCGCAGATCTGCACCGCCGGGTCGGGCGAGAGCACGAAGAAGATCACGAACGTGAACAGCGTCACGAGGAACAGCACCACGACCATGCCGGTCGCGCGCGAGAGGACGAAGCGGGTCACGCGCGCACCTCCGCGCTGCCGACGAGCGCGCGGATGCGGTCGCCCAGGGTCGTGAACGAGAGCACCAGGAGGAAGAGGAAGGCGCCCGGGATGAGGAAGTACATGGGATCGACGGCGTACCAGGGCGCCGCCGAAGCGATCATCTGACCCCAGCTGGGGGTCGGCGGCACGACGCCCACGCCGAGGAACGAGAGCCCCGCCTCGGTGCCGACGTAGCCCGGCACCGCGAGGGTCGCCATGACGATGATCGTCGACGAGAGGTTCGGCAGGATCTCGCGGAAGATGATCTGCACGCTCGACGCACCCGACGCACGAGCCGACTCGACGAACTCGCGCTCCTTGAGCGAGAGCGTCTGCGAGCGCACGATGCGGGCGAGGTAGGGCCAGCCGAACAGCGAGATCACGACGACGAGCAGCAGCACGCGATTGTCGGCGGGGAGCGCCGAGAGGATCGCGATCATGAAGATGAGCGCCGGGAAGGCCATGAGGAACTCCATGACCCGCGAGATGACCGTGTCGACCCAGCCGCCGAGGTAACCCGCCAGCATCCCGAACACGACTCCGAGCACCGTCGTCAGCAGCGTCGCCGAGAGGGCGACCGTCATCGAGACCTGGGCGCCGTAGACGATGCGGGCGAAGATGTCGCGGCCGTTGCCGGGCTCGACGCCGAACCAGTGCTCGGCGCTGATGCCGCCGAGCAGCCCGATCGGGATCGCGCCCATGTTGGGATCGATCGCGCTCTGGTCGAACTGGTAGGGCGACCAGCCGCTGATCTGGACGATGAGGGGAGCGAACACCGCCATGAGCAGCACGAGCACGATGTAGGCCAGCGACAGCATCGCGGGCACATCGGTGAGGAAGCCTCGGAGGAGTTTCCGGCCGGACGCCGGACGGGATTCCACCGACTCATCGAGAGTGGGATCACCGCCCGGCGTGGCCTCGACCTCGAGGGGGGCCGAATTGAAGGTCATGTCAGCCCTTCGAGGGGTCCTTCAGACCGACGATCGTGAGGTCGGTCATGTTGGTGTTGGGGATGTAGCCGGCGATGTTCGACCCCGGCAGGAAGATGCCGTTCTCGAACACCATCGGGGCGATCGGCGCGAGCTCCATGATCTGCTTGTCGAGCTCGCCCCACGCCTCGTTGGCGGCGTCCACGTCGGTCATCGCGCGGATCTCGGCGATCCGGTCGTTGACGGCCGCATCGTTGAGCTGGGCGAGGTTCTGGTTGCCCTTCTCGGTGATGCCCGCGCCGTCGAACAGCGGCGGGATGAAGGTGCTGGCGCTCGAGGCCCAGTCCGGGCACCACCCGGTGATCGCAGCGTTGTTCTGCTGCGACGGCGTCGCGATCGTCTCGTAGTAGATCGAGGTGTCGATGACGTTGAGCTTCACGTTCGCCCCGATGCGCTCGAGGCCCTGCTGCACCGCCTCGGCCTGCGCCTGCGCGACGGGGTTCGAGCGGATGTCGAGCGTGAACTCGAACCCGTCGCCGAGCCCGGCCTCCTCCAACAGCGCCATGGCCTCGTCGACGTCGCCGGTGTTGTCGTCGGAGGGGTACAGGTCGTAGTCCAGGTGACCGCTGACGGCGGGCGGAATGATCGTCGTCGCGACATCCGCCAGCTGATTCCCGCCCGAGGCGTTCTGGATGCTGGCACGGTCGAGCGCCCAGTTCACGGCCTGGCGCACGCGGACGTCGTCGAACGGCGGCTTCGACGTGGTGAGCGACATGTAGGTCGTGCAGTACGCGGGGGCGGTGATGGCACGCTCCTGCAGCTGCGGCGTCTGGATGCGGGGCAGCGTGGCGCCCGCGATCTTGCCCGCGATCGCGTTCTGGTCGGCGCCCTGACCGGCGATCATGCGCTCGTCGATCGTCGCGCCGTCGATGCCGATGTCGAACTGCCACTGGTCGGGGTACGCCTTGCGGACGTCGTCGGTCTCGGGCTCCCAGTGCTCGTTGCGCACGAGCTTGATGGTGCTGCCGGGGGTGTAAGCGTCGAGCGTGTAGGGGCCCGAGGCGATGACGTCGTTGATGAACTCGTCGCCTCCGCCGGAACCGATCGGGAAGGGCACGGCATTGGGCTGGGCGAGCACGTTGTCGAACTCGGGGAACGGGGCCTTGAGGTGGAAGACGATCGTCTTCTCATCCGGGGTCTCGATCGTCGGGAGGTCGCCCGAGACGTACGGGCCCTGGTAGTCCGCGGGCGCGTCGATGACGGACTTCAGGTAGGGCGAGCCGATGCCGATCTGCGGGTCCCACGCGCGAGAGATGCCGAACTCCATCTCGGCGGACGTGATCGGGTCGCCGTTGTCGAAGAAGAGGTCGTCCTTCAGCGTGTAGGTCCAGGTGAGTCCGTCGTCGGAGACCTCGCCGAGACCTGTCGCGAGGTCGGGCACGATGGCGTTCGGGTCATCCGAGTCGCCGGCGGCCTGCATCGTGAGGCCGCGGTAGAGCAGACGGTAGAACGCGTTGACGCCGCCGTCCCAGCCGCGGGCCGGGTCGAGGTACGAGAAGTCGGCGTTCTGGAGCATGTGGACGGTTCCGCCGGCCTGCGGCGTGCCGTCGGTGCCGGTCTGCTGCGGCGAACCGCCGCCGCCGGCGCCGCACGCCGTGAGGGCGAGTGCCATGGCCGTTCCCGCGGCGAGGATGCCGGCGAATCTCCTGGTGGTGGTCATCGGTGGACCTTCCCTTTCTCTGCTCCATTGCGTCGAGTGCTGTCCATAAAACAACATCACGGTGCAATGTGCAATTGCACGATCACGCTGCATCCGTTCTACCGAGTCGAGCGGGTCGGGGAGGGCGGTGTGACACGATCGTCACGAGATCCGGCCGTCTTTTCACACGCCCGAAACACGACGGGCGTCGGTCGCGGCGCGCGAGACTCGGAGAATCACGGCGATATCGGATGCCTTCGCGGCATCACTCCGACGCCGACGACATCCTCCGACGTTCGCGAGGCAGCGCGGCTGCGGTCAGGGAAGCGGGCAGATCGCGACCGAGGCGAGGTCGCCGTCCATCTGCTCGGGCGTCCAGGGCAGACCCGCCGGTGGGGCGGTCTCTCCCGAGGCGGCGGGCGCCTTCGACGCGATCGCGGCGAGCTCCCACCCGAGCACGCGGATCGCCTCGGCCGAGGCGCGGGAGTTGTTCAGCACGGCGACGACGGTCAGGCCCGTCTCACGGTCGGCGAAAGCCGCGGTCTGATACCCGGGGATCGAGCCGTACTGGCCGATGAGGGTGCCCGCCTGGTACGCGCCGCCGTCGACGGTGTACCAGGTCGGAACGTCCTCTCCGACGGGGATGGGCGAGCCGAACCGCTGGTCGTCGTCGAACGAGCGCAGGCCGGTTGCGAGTGCGCGCGCGTACCGCCCCAGGTCCGCGGCCGTCGAGACGACGCCCGACGATGTGAATCCAGCCGAGGGAGACCACGCGGTGAGGTCGGCAGCCGTCGCGCAATCGGGCGCACCCTCGGGGGTCAGCACCGACTGCGTGCCGTGCAGGCCGACGTCGGCCTGCCGATCCGGCAGCGACGACCCGCCCATGCCGAGGGGCTCGAAGACGTAGCGCTGGAACAGCTCCGCGGCGGTGCTGTTCGCGGCCCGCTCGAGAGCCATGCCGAGGAGGACATATCCGGCGTCCGAGTTGGCGAACGACGTACCGCCCGTCGGGCCCGAGGCAGCCAGCCCGTAGGCGAGGAGTTCGTGCGGAGCCCACGGACGCGCGGGATTCGCTTCCCACCGGGCCTGCAGACGCGGCTGGTACGACCCGAGTCCCGATGTGCTGTCGCAGAGCTGCTCGAGGGTCACGACCGGGGTGGCGGGGAATCCGACGATCCATTCCGTCACGGGGTCATCGAGCTCGACGGTGCCGTCTGCGGCCATGCCGTAGAGCACGTCGCACGTCATCGCGCGCGTGACCGGGCCGGCTTTGAAGGAGTCGTCTGCGGTGACCTCGGTTCCGTCGGGGTTGGTGCCGAAGCCGGCCACCCACTCGCCCGACCACGGCACCCAGACGCCGGCGATCGCGCCGGCCGAGCCGGTCATCGCCATCGCGCGCTCGACCGCGGCGGTGAGCTGCGCCCGCGTGTCGCCACCGATCTCGCCGTCGACCTGCGGGGGCATCTCGACACTGCTGACGCTCGCCGGAGCGCACGCCGAAAGACCGAGCGCGAGCGCGACCGCAACGGCGATCCCTGCGCTTCGACGGCGTCGAGTCGCACGCATTCCTGAGCCACCCCCCGAGATGTATGCCTCCAGTGAAGCACACCGCTCCTGTGGAACCCGCGAACCTAGGGTGGACGCATGACACACGCTTTCGACGCCGACGCCATCTCGGGTGTGCTCGGTCACATGAACGACGATCACCGCGCCGACAATCTCCTCATCGTGCGCGCGTTCGGCGAACCGGATGCCGCGGCGGCGACGATGACGTTCTTCGACGGCGATGGCGGGGATTGGCAGGCGATTCGGGCCGACGGCGGCACCCGGGAGCTCCGAGTGGCCTGGCCCGGTGGCCCGATCACGGAGCGTCGCGAGGTGCGCCGGGAGATCGTCGCGCTCTACGACGCCGCCTGCGAGCGCCTCGGTGTGGAGCCGCGCCCGCACGACTGAGCGTTACGAAGTCGTTAAGAGCTCGACGAAAAACCTTCAGGTTAGCTGTACCTAAGTGCTATCGTCGGGCCATGCTCGAACCGATCCCGTTCTCGACCGCTCTGCGCGAGCGGTCGAGCTCTGCGCACTCCGGCAGCGAAGGCGCCGGCTTCATGTCCGACCTCATGCGCGGCAAGGGCACGCGCGACGACTATGTCGCCCTGGTCGCGCAGCACTGGTTCATCTACGCAGCGCTCGAGGGCGCGGCATCCCGCATGGCGGCCGACCCGGTCGCCGCTCCGTTCATCAGCGAGAAGCTCACCCGGCTTCCCGCCCTCGAGGCCGACCTCGAGTTCCTCATCGGCCCGGACTGGCGCGAGCGGATCACTCCGCTGCCGACCACCGAGCGGTATGTCGCCCGCATCGACGAGGTCGGGGCCACCTGGGCCGGCGGCTTCGTCGCGCATCACTACACCCGGTACCTGGGCGACCTGTCGGGCGGGCTGTTCATCGGCAAGCTCATGGCCCGCCAGTTCGGGTTCGAGACCAACGGCATCGGGTTCTACATCTTCGGCGACATCGCCGATCCGGCCGCGTTCAAAGAGCGCTATCGCGAGCAGCTCGACGCCGCGCCGTGGGACGAGGCCGAGCAGCAGCGGGTGATCGACGAGGTGCTCGTCGCCTACCAGTTCAACACCGACCTGTTCACCGACCTCGCGCGGGCGAAGGACGCGGCCGCAGCGGCATCCGGGGCCTCCGTCGTGGCGTGACCCTGCCGGTCACATGCCGGCCGCGCGGACGGCGGCCATGAACCGCCGTACGTCGTGATCGACCAGGATGTCGCTGGGCCGGAGCGGCCGCGACAGGTAGAGCCCGTCGAGCGAGGTCAGGCGTGAGAGCGCCACGTAGGTCTGCCCCGGCGCGAAGGCACCCGATCCGAGGTCGACGATCGCGCGGTCGTAGGTCTTGCCCTGAGACTTGTGGATCGTCACAGCCCACGCCAGCCGCAGCGGGAACTGCGTGAACTCCGCGACGATCTCGCGCGTCAGCTTGCGCGAGCCGGGATCGTAGGCGTAGCGGAACCTCTCCCACACCGCGGGCTCGACGTCGTGCTCCTCGCCGTCGAGCTCGACGCGCACCGACGACCCCGCGATGCGGGTGACGGTGCCGATCGAGCCGTTCACCCAGCGGGGGCCGTCGCCGGCGTACCCCGCGACGTCGTTGCGGAGGAACATCACCTGCGCACCGACCTTCAGCTGCAGCTCGGGGTCGGCCGGGTACGACGTCTCGCCGCGGCCGAAGTCGCCGCTCACGTCGGCCTTCGCCGTCTGCACCGGGCCGGTGAGCGCGTCGAGGTGACGCTGGTTGATGCGGTTGACGGCGTCGTTGCGCGTGGCGAGCGTGATCACGGGAGGCTCGTCGCCGGTGGGCGGCGGCGGCGTGCGGGCTCCCGCCGCATTGAGCGCCGCGGCGATGTCGGCCGTGACGACGCCGTACCGCACGGCGTTCAGCATCTCCTTGAAGCCCGGGTCGGCCTGACGGTGGATCTCCCCCAGCTCCGCGATGTGCAGCGGGGCGCCGACCCGTCCGAGATCGAGCAGTCCGTCCGAGCGGATGGCGCCGGCCTCCGCCTTGGGCCCCGCCCACACCTGCGCGTCGAAGAACCAGAACGACCGGTAGTGGTCGCGGATGTATTTCAGCTCGTCGCCGCGGGGCGGCACCGGCGACAGCTGATACGGATCACCGAACATGACGATCTGCACACCGCCGAACGCCTCGGAGCGCCGTCGGCGCGCCTGCCGGAGCGACCGGTCGATCGCATCCATCACGTCGGCGTTGACCATCGAGATCTCGTCGATGACGAGCGTGTCGATCGCGTTCAGGATGCGGCGGGTCGGCTCGGACTGCTCCAGCTCGCTGTCAGCGACGAGACCGATCGGCAGCCGGAAGAGGGAGTGGATCGTCTGACCCTCGACGTTGAGTGCGGCGACCCCCGTCGGCGCGCAGATCGCGATCTGCTTGTCGGTGTTCCACGCCAGGTGCTGCAGCAGCGTCGACTTGCCGGTGCCCGCGCGTCCGGTGACGAAGACGTGGTCTCGGGTCGTCTCGATGCGTCGGAACAGCGCCTCCTGCTCAGCGGAGAGAGGCGGCAAGGTCACCGATTCATGGTAGCCACAGGTGAGCCTTCCTAGACTTGTGCTGTGCACGAGGGGCAGACGACTCCGGACGCCGCGATCGGCGACGATGAGTCGAGCGCGCCCGAAAGCGTGCGACGAACCGGACAGGGCCGGCGACGGGGCCGGCGACGCCTTGCTTTCGACCTCACCGCGATCGGGCTCCTCTCGGTGCTCGCCCTCGGCGCGCTCGGCGTCGGCGGTGTCGCGGTGTACCGCACGCTCTACAGCCCTGCGGCCTTCGTCGAGCGCTACCTGTCGCTGCTGAGCAGCGGCAGCGCCGCCGATGCGCTGCGACTGCCCGGCGTCGCCATGGACTCCGCCGAGCTCGCCGCGGCGGACCTGCCGTCGACGACATCCGAGGTGCTGCTGCGCCGCGCTGCCCTCGCACCGCTGTCCGAGGTCTCGGTCATCGGTGAGCGCGTCCGCGGCGACGTGACCGAGATCACCGTCACCTACCTCGCGAACGGTCATCGCGGCCGCACCCAGTTCGACGTCGAGCAGGACGGCTGGATCGGCGTCGCCCCGGCGTGGCGCTTCGCGCACAGTCCCCTCTCGGCGATCGACCTCACGGTGCGAGGAGCCACGCGGTTCTCCGTCAACGGCTTCGAGCTCGATACCCGGCAGGTCGCGCCCGAGGGCGTGGATGCCGACCCGCTCGTGCCCGTGTCGATGCTCGTGTTCTCTCCCGGCGCCTACTCCATCTCGGTCGACACCCCGACGGCGCAGACGCCCGGAGTGGCCGTGCTCTCGGATGCCCCGCAGAAATCCGTGCCGGTCGATCTGCAGACCGAGCCCACGCCGGAGTTCATCGAGGTCGTGCAAGACCGCGTCGACGAGTTCCTCGCCTCCTGCGCGACCCAGCAGGTGCTGCAGCCGACGGGATGCCCGTTCGGCTACTTCGTCCGCAACCGCGTCGAGGGCGCCCCGCAGTGGTCGATCGCACAGAATCCCGAGATCGAGGTCGTGCCCGACGGCGCGCAGTGGGCGATCCCGAGCACCCGCGCGGTCGCCCACATCGACGTCGACATCCGCTCGATCTACGACGGACGACTCAACGAGGTCTCGGAGGACGTCGAGTTCTTCCTGACCGGCAAGATCACGATCCTCCCCGACGGCACGGCATCCATCCAGGTGTCGGCCGACCAGGGCTGATCGGCGTCAGCGGCTGCGCGCGGCGTCTCGGCGGGCCAGCTCGGCGAGACGCTCGTTGTACTCGTCGAGCTCGGTGTCGCCGGCTCGCTCGACCTGCCGGTCACGGCGGCGCTGCATCCGGTCGTCCGAGCGGCTCCACTGGATCGCGACCGTGATCGCGAGGATCAGCGTCGGGATCTCACCGACCGACCAGGCGACACCACCGCCGATGTACTGGTCCTCGAGCGGCGTCGGCCCCCACATGCGGCCCATCGAGCCGAACCACTCCGCGGCGAACAGGCCGGACGACATCATGATCGCCATGCCGAAGAAGGCGTGGGTCGCCATGACCGCGATGAGCGTGAGGAGCCGGAAGGGGTAGGGCAGACGGTAGGGCACGGGGTCGATGCCGATGAGCGACAGCACGAACAGGTAGCCCGAGATCAGGAAGTGGGCGACCATCCACTCGTGCCCGATGTGGTCGTACAGCGTCCAGCGGAACAGGTCGGTGTAGTAGAAGACCCAGAGCGAGCCGACGAACATGACCGCGGCGAACGCGGGGTGGGTGACGACTTTCGAGAAGGGCGTGTGGACGGCCCAGAGGATCCACTCTCGGCCGCCGCGCGTCCCGTCGTCGCGCTTGCGGATCGCGCGGGCCGCCAGCGTCACCGGCGCCCCCGCGACGAGGCACAGGGGGATCGCCATCGAGAGCAGCATGTGCCCCACCATGTGCAGGCTGAAGAGGTAGTCCTGGTAGGCGTTGATGGGCCCGCTGGTCACCCAGAGCAGCAGGAGCAGGCCGAAGACCCACAGGGCGGTCCGGTAGATCGGCCACCGGTCGCCGCGCTTGCGCAGCCGCCGCACCCCGGCGAGGTAGAAGAACAGACCGAACGCGACGGCGAAGACCCAGAGCAGATCGACATCCCACATCGTGAACCAGCGCTCGATCGTCAGCTCGGGCGGCAGCACGGTGCCGGTCAGGATCTGGGCCGGGGTCTGCTGCTCGGGAAGAGTCGTGTCGACGGGCGGAGGCGTCCGCGCGAGAGCCGCGGCCGCGCCGCTCGCGATGCCCATGAAGACGATCTCGACGGTCACGAGGAGCCAGAACACGCGTGCGGCACCCGACGACGCGAGCTTGGCGATGAGCCGGCCCCGGTACGACGCACCGAGGACACCCATCGCGATGAGGGCGACGACCTTGACGAGCAGGACAGCACCGTAGGGCGAGAAGAGATTCGCGGGCGAGAGGATCGCGACGGCGGCTCGGACCGTTCCCGAAACCGCGACGACGACGAACGCGACGAGGGCGATGCTCGAGTACCGCGACACGATGGCGACCATGTCGGCTCGGTCGACGACGGGCCGGATGATCACGAGCAGCAGCAGCCCACCGAGCCACACCGCCGCGGCGACGATGTGCAGGGCGAGGGCGGTGACCGCGATGTTGTGGTTCGCCTCCTCGCCCGAGTGTCCCTGCGTCGCCATCGGGATGAGGGATGCGGCGGCGAGGATGCCGACGATCAGCG
This sequence comes from Microbacterium sp. M4A5_1d, assembly GCF_053345465.1. Taxonomy (NCBI): domain Bacteria; kingdom Bacillati; phylum Actinomycetota; class Actinomycetes; order Micrococcales; family Microbacteriaceae; genus Microbacterium; species Microbacterium sp. M4A5_1d. The sequence continues at coordinate 378,356 of NZ_JBKFAD010000002.1, read as the reverse complement.
TCGAGGTCCAGCCGCGGACGGCGAACGTCAGCACCGTCAGCACCGCGCCCGCGATCGTCGTCAGCAGCCAGGCGCGCCCGGCCTCGGTGTCGACGAGGAACCGGCCGAGCTGCTGGCCGAACTCCGCGCTCGCGCTCGGAGCTGCGCCCAGGAGGTTCAGGAAGGTGAAGAACGCGGTGCCGGCGCTCGCGACGGTGAAGACCGCCGCCGAGATCGACGCGGTGTCGAGGGCCGTGTCGAACGGGCGCTCGCCCGCGCGCAGGGCGAACAGCGCCACGACGAGGGAACCGACCATGCCGGCTGCCGCCAGATTGACGACGAGCTTGATGATCGGCAGGCCCCAGCGCACGACCGGTCCCGGGTCGAGCAGCTGCAGCGGTGCGGCGCCGCCTCCGGCCGCGAGGCCGATGAGGACGACGATGAGAGCCGACACAGCGAGGATCGCCGGTCCGGCGAGACGCTGCGCTCGGGATTCCACCCCACCAGCCTACGGCGGCCGGGAGGTCTGAGCCTCTCAGCCGCGAGGTCCCGGCGGGCGGGCGGGAACGACGGAGGGGGACGCCGTACGGCATCCCCCTCCGGTGAATCGTCGTCGATTACTTGACGGCGGCCTTCAGCTTCGAGCCGGCGGTCACCTTGACGCGCTTGCCCGCGGCGATCTTGATCTCCTCGCCGGTCTGCGGGTTGCGGCCGGTGCGAGCGGCGGTGTCGACCTGCTCGAAGGCGATCCAGCCCGGGATCGAGACCTTGCTGCCCTTGGCGACGGCCTCGGAGACGGTCGTGAAGAGCGAGTCGAGCACGCCCGAGACGGCGGCCTGGCTCTGACCGGTGGCGCTGGCGATGCTCGCGACGAGCTCGGTCTTGGTGATGGACTTGTCAGCCATAGGGTTGTCCTCCAGACGGCGGACGACGGACGCGCCGCCGACAGCGTGGGTGGTTCCCGGGGGACTCGCGTCCCACGGTTGGTCGTTCGACCGGTCCCGAATATACGCGGATTCCGCGGAATCTCGCGGATTTACCGGCTTCGGGGGCCGCTTTCACCCGGCGTGTCGCCCGTTTTCGGGGCGCGTGGGACGGATGTGACGTTCGCGGGGGTCAGATCCGCCGGAGGGCGGCGACGACCTCCGCCTCCCAGCGACGCGCGGCGGGAAGCGCTCCGACGAAGATCGGGGTGTCGTGCGTGACGCCTAGGTACCGGGTCGCACTCGCCGCCACGCCGGCGCGGCGAAGCTTCGCGGCATAGGCCGCACCGTCGCCGCGCAACGGGTCGTACTCGGCCGTGAGGATGACCGCCGGCGGCAGGTCGGCGAGCGAATCGGCGCGCATCGGCGACGCGTACGACTCGTGCGCGCGCGAGCGGTCGCCGAGGTACGTGCGGGCGACCGAGACGAGCTCGCGCAGCGCGATGAAGGCCGGGATGCCGAGCGCGTAGGTCGCGCGCAGATCGATGAACCGCCCGGTGAGGTCGGTCACCGGCACCTCGAGGATCTGCACGGCGACCGGCAGCCGCGCACGGTCGCGGTTCATGAGCGTCAGCACGGCGGCGATGTTCCCGCCCGCGGACGACCCCGAGATGCCGACGCGGTCCGGGTCGATGCCGAGCGTCGCCGCCTCGTCGTGCAGCCACTCCCACGCGGCGTACGCCTGCTCGATCTGGGTCGGATAGCGATGCTCGGGCGCGAGCGAGTAGTCGACCGCGATCAGCACGACCCCGGATGCGTCGGCACGGCGTCGGCACGCGGCATCCGCCGTCGGGTAGTCGATGCCGCCGATACGGAACGCCCCGCCGCCGAAGACCAGGCACGCCGGCGCAGGCTCTCCCTCGACCAGGGTGCTCGGACGGTAGACCCGGACGCGCACGTCGGGGTATCCGGCCACGGGGACGACGTGCTCGGACGTGGCGATCCCGGGTCCCGGTGTACCGACCGTGCGGAGCTCCTGGCGGTCCCAGGCGAGCGCCGCCTTGCGGTGACGCTCGCGCGGGGTGAGCGGGCGCTTGCCGCCGGGCTTGGCGGGAGCCGGGGTCGGCGCGGGGGTCGGCGCGGGCTCGGGGCGCCCTGCTGACGCGGATGCTGCTGCCGCGGACGTCGCCGCGGGCGCGGTGCCCGGCACGCCTTCGGCGGCGGGAGACCGCGGCATCCGCGGCATCCGCTCGGCCACCGCCGACGTGACGGACCGCCAGGCCTGACGCAGGAGGTACCGCCGGTGCGTGCGCAGCCGCTCGGCGAAGAACGGATCGAGCGGCATGGTCAGTCTCCGTCCGTTCGCCCGGTGCGCTCGTCGAGCTCGCGCAGCCGCCGGAGCTTCGACCACGGCACGAAGACGATCCACATCACCGACGCGATCGCGCCACCCATGATCATCGAGCTGACGTCCATCCTCCGACCGTAGCCGCTGTCACGGATGCCCGTTCCCGTGGACGGCACGGCTGTTCGCCGAGGAGGCGTCGCGCGGGAACGACGAAGCCCCCGTCCCGACGAATCGGTACGGGGGCTTCGGTGCTCTACGCGGGTTGGCTTACCAGCTCGAGGTGCTTTACGCGGGCTGGCTTACCAGCTCGACTTGGTCACACCGGGCAGCTCGCCCTTGTGCGCCATGTCGCGGAAGCGAACGCGCGAGATGCCGAACTTCGAGAGGTGGCCACGGGGGCGACCGTCGATGGCGTCACGCTTGCGGATGCGGACCGGCGACGCGTTGCGCGGGAGCTTCTGCAGGCCGACGCGGGCAGCCTCGCGGGCCTCGTCGGTCGCGTTCGGGTCGACGAGGGTCTTCTTCAGCTCGGCACGCTTCTCGGCGTAGCGGGCGACGACCTCTTCACGCTGGTTGTTGCGCGCGATCTTGCTCTTCTTAGCCATGAGATCAGCGCTCCTCTCGGAATTCGACGTGCTTGCGGATCACCGGGTCGTACTTCTTGAGCACGATGCGGTCGGGGTTGTTGCGACGGTTCTTACGCGTCACGTAGGTGTACCCCGTACCGGCGGTCGAACGGAGCTTGATGATCGGACGTACGTCCTGAGCCTTCTTCGCCATTAGAGCTTCACACCCTTCGCGATGAGGTCCTTGACGACCGACTCGATGCCGCGGGCGTCGATGACCTTGATGCCCTTAGCCGACACGTTCAGCGTGATCTTGCGACCGAGCGAAGGAACGTAGTAGGTCTTCTTCTGCACGTTCGGGTCGAAGCGACGCTTCGTCCGGCGGTGCGAGTGCGAGATGTTGTGACCGAAGCCGGGAACTGCTCCGGTCACCTGGCACACTGCTGCCATAGTGATTCTCCTTAGTACCGTGACACCGGACGGTGCCACCCAAGATCCCTTGTCTGCACCCGCGCCTCATCCGGCCGTTTCGGGCCTGTGATGGGGAGTGGGTACGTACTGCGTGCTGGAGTGCGCGCAGACAAACAGTCAGTCTAGCACGCGACGGCGTGTCGCCTTGACCGGGCGACCGGCCGGAGGGGACCCGCGGATGCCGCGTCGGCACGGTCTGCCATACTGCCGCTATGTCGCCGGAGGTCGAGGCTCCCCTTCGGCGCTGGCTCTTCGACGGACGGTTGCGGCACTATCAGGCCGACGTGCTCGAACGGGTCGACCCCTCCGGCTCCGGTCCGCTGCACATCGTCGCTCCGCCCGGTTCGGGCAAGACCCTGCTCGGGCTCCTGCTCGCGATGCGGCGCGGGACGCGGACCCTCGTCCTCGCCCCGACGATCACCATTCGCGACCAGTGGGCCGCCGAGGCGCGGCGGCTGGCCCCCGAGGCCGGCGCCGTCTCGACCACGAGCGAAGCCCCGGGCGAACTGACGGCGCTGACATACCAGTCGCTGAGCGTGCTCGACGGCGAGAATCCCCTCGCAGCGCTCGCCCACGAGCGCTGGCTGCGCGAACTCGAGGCGGACGGCCGGTCGACGGATGCGGCATCCGCCTGGCTCGACGCTCTGCGCTCGGGCAACCACCGCGCGTACGCCGCCGGGATAGCCCGGCGCTCGCGCACGCTGCGACGCCGCATCGCCCAGGAGGACCCGGGCGCCCTGTCGCGCGCACTGCACCCCAATGCTCGCGCGCTGATCGAGAGCCTCGTCGACCACGGCGTCGACACCGTCGTCCTCGACGAGTGCCATCACCTGCTCGACCACTGGGCGCTCGTCGTCGCGGCTCTGGTGGCACGGCTGCGCGACGCGGGCAGGTCTCCGCTCGTGGTCGGCCTGACCGCGACGCTCCCCTCGCCCGACGACGGCAACGCGTACGACAACTACACCTCGCTCCTCGGCGAGGTCGACTACGAGGTGCCTATCCCTGCGGTCGTCCGCGAGGGCAATCTCGCCCCGTACCGCGAGTACGTGCGGTTCGTCGAGCCGACGACGGACGAGCTCGCGTTCCTGTCGGGCGCCGCCACCGGCCTCGCGGTGCTCATCCGCTCGACCTTCGCCCACGGCGACGGGGCCGCACATCTCATCGGGATGCTCCAGCCTCCGGCCGAGGGCAAGGCCGGCGCGGATGCGGACGGCGACGCCGAGACGCCGGGGCCGGCGCTCGCTCCCCCGCCGCCGGCCTCATCGGCACGCGCGGCGCCGAACGACGCCGACATCCGCCTCGCACGAGCCTTCGCCGACGATTTCGCGGGCGCCGAGGCTGCGGCGGCGATGCTCGCGACCGTCCATCCCGACCATCCACTCGTCGCACGCCTGCCGACCGCAGCGCGACGAAAGCCGACGACGGAGGAATCGCTGCGACTGCTGGGCCGTTTCGCGCTCGACCGCGTGCTGCCCGACCCGGCCGCCCGAGACCGGTGGGATCGGATCCGGTCGGCACTCGCCGACTTCGGCTTCTCGCTGACCGACCGTGGCCTGCGCCGCACGCGCGACCCCATCGACACGATGCTGGCGTCATCGCTGTCGAAGGACCGCGCGGTGTGCGACATCCTCCGCCTCGAACGCGACCGGATGGGCACGCGCTTGCGCGCACTGGTCGTGTCCGATTTCAGCGAGCACGGCAACCGCCACGGTGGACTCGTCAGCCGCGCGGGCGCGTTGCGGACCTTCGACGTCCTGGCGACGGATGCCGCGACCGCCGACCTGCGCGGTGCCCTGGTCACCGGATCGACGACGCGCATCGCGACGCGTCACGCCGGTTCGTTGGCTGAAGCGTGGACGGCGGCCCTGGGGGTCGAGGTGGCGACCGCGGCCGTCGCCGAGAATCCGGCGGTGACCGAGATCTCCGCTCCCGGCGTCGGTGCCGCGGGCTTCGTCCATGCCGCCGCGACCCTGCTGAGCCGCGGCCAGCTCGACGTCGTCGTCGGCACCCGCGGCCTCTTCGGCGAGGGGTGGGACTGTCCCGCGGTGAACACGCTCATCGATCTGTCATCGGTGGCGACAGCCCCCGCGACGCAGCAGCTGCGCGGACGCGCGTTGCGCCTCGACCCGGACTGGCCCGAGAAGGTCGCGCATATCTGGACGGTCACCGCGTTGCTCCCGCCGTCCTCGCCGATCGACGCGGCCCCCGATCTCTCGCGACTGCGGCGCAAGCAGGCGCGCCTGTGGGGCGTGCACCGCGACGATCCCCGCCGCATCGTCCGCGGCCTCGCCGGCGCACTGACGGCCGAGCAGCGACGCCTGCTCGCGCCGGGTTCTCTCCCGTCGGCGGACGAGCTCAATTCCCTGACGGTCGTCGAGCCGCGAGAGCTCTCGCGGGCGTCATGGCAGATCGGAACGGACTATCTGGACCGGGAGTCGACGGAGACCGTGATCGTCCGGCGCGCCGCCGACCCCACCTTCCGAACGCGGCGCCGAGCGGATGCCGTGCTCGGGGCCGGCACGGCAACGGCGGGCATTGTCGCCGCGGCGGCGCTCGCGCTCATGGTCGCCGGCGTGGTCGGCGCGGTCGGCGTGGCCGGGGTCGCGGCCGGGGCGGTGGCGCTGACCGGCGCCGTGGCCGCCGGTGCGCCGGTCGCTCGCGCCTGGTGGCGCTCCCGTCGAGCCCACGCTGAGGCGCCGGAGCTGTATCGCCGCATCGCGCGCACCGTCGTGGCCGCATTGCAGCGCGCGGGACGCATCGGCGACCGGGCGACGCCGGAGGTGAACGTCGAGCGACCGACGGATGCCGGCGGCTTCCAGCACCTCGAACTGCGCCTGACCCATGCCACCCTCGCCGAGCAGCACGTCTTCGTCGGAGCGATGTCGGAGCTGCTCGGACCGATACGCACGCCGCGATTCTTGCTGCAGGTGGATGCCGGCGGCCGATCGCCCCTCGTACGGTGGCTGCTGAAGCGCGCCCGTGTTGGGAGCGGTGCGCGCGGCGGGGGTGGCGGGCAGGGCCGGTCGCAGTTCTTGGCCGTGCCCGCGTCGTTCGGCATGGCCGGCGGGCGTCTGCGCTCCTTCGCGGAGGATTGGCAGCGGACCGTCGGTCCGTGCACGGTCCATTTCGTCGACAGCCCGGAAGCACTCGCCCTCCTGGCAGAGGCGCGTCGCGGGGGCGCGGTGGCGGGCGATCTCGCCGTCATCGAACGCTGGGACTGACGCGGTGGAGCACTCTGGCGCGGTGCACGTTTTGGCGCGGTGGCGGGCTCGGGCGCGGTGCATTGTCGGGCTGACCAGGCGGGTTCGAGGCCCCGCGCGCGTCTGTGGAGAGTCGGGGCGCGATGTCGGGGGTCCGTGGCAACATTAGAACATGCATTCGAATGACAGGCTCGGCAGCGGGATGGGCAGCGACAGCGATGTCGACGCGCTCGCTCAGCTCGTCGCGGATGGCCGAGAGCGTTTCGGATGCTGCGCGGTTGACGCAGATCCGTGAGGTTCGGGTGCTTGCCGCGGCCGGGGTGCTGGCTGAGAGGCAGGCCGCGGGTGCGTCGGAGAAGGTCAAGGCGCGCGAGATGGCGCTGCGCGGGATCGCCGCGGAGCTGGCCGGGGTGTTCGTCGCGACCGACCGCACTTTGCAGCGGCGGATCGACGAGGCGCGGGACCTGGTTGAGAACTACCCGGTGACGATGGCGGCCTGGGAAGCCGGGCGCATCGTCCGCGGGCATGTCCGGGTGATTCAGGAGACGGGATGCCTCGTGCCCATGGAGGAGCGGGCGGAGTTCGAACGCGTCGCGGTCGAACGGTGCGAGGACGAGACACCCAACCGGGTGCGGGACGCGTTGCGGATGATCGCGGAGCGATGCACCCGCGGTCGTTCACGGAGCGGCACGAGGAGGCCGCCGCGGGGCGGTGCGTGTGGGTGCAGGTCGGGGCGGATGGGATGTCGGACCTGATCGCGACCTTGCCGACGGTGATCGCAGATGGGATTGTGGACCGGCTGACGCGGCAGGCGCGGGAGATCATCAATGCGCGGGCCCAGGCTGACGGGGCGGGTGGCGGCGCTGACGCTCGAGCCGACTTGCGTGACGCTCGAGCCGACACGCGAGCCGACGCCACCGGCGCGCGCCCGGCGCCGACACGACGATTCGCGACGGGTCGTCGTTCGTCGACGATGCCCGCACGATCGATCAGGTCCGCGCCGACGTGTTCTCCGACCTCCTCCTGACTGGATCGCCGGCGCTCGACCCGACTGGCACCGGTGACGGCGGCGGAACGCTCGGGGCGATCCGGGCACACGTGCAAGTCGCCGTGTCCGCGCTGACACTCATGGGGCAAGACGAGGGGCCTGCCGATCTGGCGGGGCGCTCCCCCATCGATGCGAACACCGCACGCGAACTCGCCGGCAACGCGACCTCCTGGGACCGGCTTCTCACCCACCCGGTCACCGGAACCGTCCTCGAATGCGACAGCTACCGGCCCACCGCCGCCATGGTCAGGCTGCTGCGAGCCCGGGACCGGCACTGCCGGTTCCCCGGATGCCGGCAACCCGCCATCCGCTGCGAACTCGACCACACCATCGCCGCATCCGACGGCGGTGCCACCCACGTGTGCAACCTCGCCAACCTCTGCAAGAGACACCACGACGTCAAACACCACACCCGATGGCGAGTACGACAACTCCCCGGCGGAAGGCTGATCTGGACCTCACCCACCGGACGGATCTATCGCGAAGACGCACCACCACCCCTCGTCGCATTCACGGTCGCCTTCACCGCGGCGAGTCCACCCGATGGACGGGACGATCAACAACCGCCCGGCGCGCCCTCCCCACCACCGCGATCACCGGGTCGCCTCGATACGCCTCCGGGATCTGCGCCGCCGTTCTGACGGGGTTCGCCCCTCACCCCGTGCTGCAGCGACGCACCCCTCGAGGTCATGCCTCGACCGCGAGCCGCGTTCCCACGTTGCCCTTACGTCTGCGGTCGTCAGTGGTCCGCGATCAGTCGCGAGCGCGCCACGAGAGCCACGAAAGCCACGCGAGCCACGAAAGCCACGCGAGCCACGGGAGCCACGAGAGCCACCAGAGCGCGGGGATCAGCGGGCGGACGATCCGGCCTCTGCGGCTGCTTCGGCGGCGCCGCGCCCCCAGCGGAACGGTGAGACCGTCGGGTCACCCGCGATCCAGAATCGCCACGGGAACGCCTCCGTTCCCGCGACACCGGCCACCCCGACCCGCGGGCCCGTCAGAACGTCGCGCTCCGGCTCGTCCCGAAGCAGCAGTCGGGCGACTGCGCCGGCGCGCTCGAGCCCGGAAACAGCGTCGATGCCGTCGTGCGCAGGATGCCGCAGACCGACCGCCTCGCCGAGCCTCCCGGGCCCCCGAGCGAGATCCCGGTGGGTCCGAGCCGCAGCCCGCCGCAGCTGGGCGACATCCGCGCCCTCCACGATCTCCGCGGCGCGCAGCAGCACACCGCCGGCAACCCCGGCCGGCCCGCAGACGACGTTGACGCACGAATGGATGCCGTGACTGAGATAGACGTACAGGTGGCCGGGTTCGCCCCACATCGTGGCGTTGCGTGCGGTCTGACCCATGCGCGCGTGCGACCCGGGGTCGGGCAGGTCTCCCGTATCGCGACCGTGATACGCCTCGACCTCCGTCAGCCGCGCGACGACGCGCGCACCGTCGACCGCGACCTCGAGCAGCCCGCCGAGCAGGCGCGGCGCGACCTGCACGGGCAGCGCTGCGAGCTCCTCACGGGCCGCGGGATGGAACCCGGCGCTCACGGCCGCGGCGCGCTCTGGCACCACGAGATGTCGAAACCGGTGAGCGCCGACACCTCCTCGCCGGTGCCGAGGTCGACGATGTGGGTCTGCACGCGTTCAGGCAGCGGTAGCGCATACGCGTCATACGAGTTCGAGACGGCGTCGGGCGCGATGAGGAACGCGGCGTACCGGCTGCTCGGCGACACGCACGTGTGCAGCAGCAGGTCATCCGGCGCGACCGTGAACACGTCGCGGGTCGCACCGTCGGCTCCGACGACGGCAGCCGTCGTCGACAGCACCGTGAACCCGTCGAGCCGCGAGAGCACGCGCAGCGTCTCATCCGCGTTGCCGGGCAACGCCGTGACCGACTGGGTCTCGCCGGCTGCCGAATCCGCGGCGCTCAACGGCCGCTCCTCCGCCGTCGCGAGATCGATCGCGACGAGGCCGGTCGCCCGCTGCACGATGGCTTCCGTCGAGCCGCGGGCGATGCCGTCGATCGTGATCGCATTGCCGAGCGAGACAGGCTCGCCTCCAGCAGCTGAAACGAGCGTCAGGGCCCCGTCGAAGCCGAGCAGCAGCACGGCATCCGTCCCCGGCACGAAGCGCCAGTCGTCGACGCGCGCGTCACCGCCGGCGAACTGCAGCTGCGTGGGCTCATCGTCGGCGCTGCCGTCGGCGAGAGACGCGGTGAACAGGGCGCTCTCGAGACCGCCCGCCGACCCGATGCCCGCGTCGGTGTAGGTGTAACCGATGAGGTCGCCGCGGTCGGCGGTCTGCAGGTTGGTCACGAACCCGCGACCCGGCAGGCCGAGCTCGCGCGCCCCCTCGCCGTCGCGGTCCGTGACGATCAGCGTCGAGACGCCCTCGTCATCGGCGGTCACGATCGCGAGATGCGTCGACGTGGCGCGGAAGTCCTCGATATGCGGATCCGCGAACACCGGCACCGCGTTCTCACCGTCGATCCCGGTGCGGAAGATGGTGTCTTCGTCGCCGCCGCGCTGCAGGATGTAGGTCTCGAGCGCCGGCGTCGAGAACGACTCCTCGATCGTCGCCGCCGGCCCTCCGCCGAGGCCCTGCACGCCGTCGATCCGCACGGTGTAGTCGGTCTCGTCCCGCAGCGGCAGGGTGAATCGGATGCCGATCTGCCGGCCCGATGTGTCGACGGTGAAGTCCGCGGCCGGCTCGATGTGCACCTGCGCCGGGTCGATCTCCTCGAGCGACTGAGTCGTCGTGACGATCAGCCGCGACCCCGCCGATTCGATCCCGGCCCCGGGGTCGACGCTCGTCGCCGTCGCCCGCGGCCCCTGAACGGTCGTCAGCACGCCGCTCGCTCCGCCGACGAGCGCGAGCGCGCCGATCACCGCCGCCATCGCGACGACGAAGCGCCGCGATCGGCGCTCCTGCGTGCGCGCGCGGCGCGAGACCCCGGCCCGTCGATCAGTACTCATAGGGGTCCTCGGGCTCGCCGACGGACTGCACGCCCGTGGCCTCGACGACGAGCGCGCCGTCCCGGTCGCGGATCACGCCGGTGACGGTGACCCACTCCCCCGTCGCGGGGATGTCGGCTGCGTCGCCGATGGGGATGCTGGCGGGCTGCGCGTCGATGACGCAGTGGGTGATCACGAGCCGCGTCAGCCCGAAGCCTCCCGCGCTCGACGGAGTCACGAAGCCGGTCAGGCTGATCTCGTCGCCCTCGAAGGCCTCCGGGTTCGTCGCCGTCGCGAAGACGCTCGCCCACTCGCCGACGCCGAACGACGAGGTGTCACCCGTCGTCGCGAGCGCGACCGTGTCGGCGCCCTGGAACAGCGGCGGCGTCCCCGTGTCGCGCGATATCGCGAGCTCGGCCGACAGGGTCGCCGGCGGCGTCACCAGGACGACCGCGACGATGCCGGTCGCGAGCAGCCCACCGGTTCCCGCAGCCGCGGACCCCAGCACGAGCCGCCAGTCGGGGCGCGGACACACGGGCGCGACCGCGGCGCCGGGCGCAACTGTGTCACCGGCGAGAGCAGCGGCGTCGGCGAGCGACGCGGCGCGGGCGGCGCGACGGGAGGTCGGCACCGCATCCGACGGCATGTGTTCGTGCTCGTGCGAGTGCTCGTGTTCGAGCGAGTGCTCGCGTCCGTGCCCGTGCAGCTCGCCGTGGTCGTGCCCGTGATCGGCCTCGGCGCCGAGCGGCAGCGCGAAGCTCACGACGGCTCCGATGAGGCCGAGCACCGACATGCCGACGGCGAACCAGGCCGACTCGGGATTGATGTAGAGCCCGATACGACCCGTGGCGGCGAGAGCGACGGTGATCGCGGCGAGCGCGGCGGCGAGCCCGACGCCGAAGAGCCGGGTCAGTAGGGCCGATGACTTAGGCAAGGAGGTTCACCATCCCTCCGACGGCGATCGCGAAGAGGACGACGATCACGACGAGCGCGACGAGCACCCGCGAGCGGAACGTCGTGCGCATCAGCGCGAGCATCTTCACGTCGACGAGCGGGCCGACGATGAGGAACGCCACGATCGAGCCGGGCGTGAAGGTCGAGGCGAACGACAGGGCGAAGAACGAGTCGACGTTCGAGCAGATCGACACGATCATCGCGAGCAGGATCATCGCGAGGATCGACAGGGCCGGGTTCGACCCGATCGCGAGCAGCGTGTCGCGCGGCACCAGCACCTGGACGGCGCCCGCGATCGCCGAGCCGAGGATCAGCGCCGGCATCACGGCCCGCAGTTCGACCACGAACTGGGCGAGGCTCCGGCGGCCCTTCCCGCCCGGGTCCTCGGCCGCGAGCTCGCAGGCCGCGAGGAACCGATCGGTCAGCAGGCCGTCGGGATCGGGATGCCGCGAGTACAGCCACCCGATGAGGTTCGCGACGGCGTACCCGCCGAGAAGCCGGGCGATGAGGATGCCGTCGTCGAATCCGAACGCCTGGTGGGTCGTGATGATGACGATGGGGTTCACGATCGGCGCCGCGATGAGGAAGGTCATCGTCTCGGGCACCGAGAAACCGCGGATCATGAGGCCGCGCGCGAACGGCAGGTTGCCGCACTCGCAGACGGGGATGAGCATTCCCAGCAGCGAGAGCACGGCGCGGCGAGCCCACGCCCGGCGCGGCATCCAACGCTCGATGACTCCCGGCGGCACCCACACCTGCACGATGATCGATAGCGCGACACCGAGCAGGACGAACGGCAGCGACTCGATGAGCACGCTGAGCCCGAGGGTGACCCCGTCTTGCGCACGCGTGGGCAGCGCGGGCCCGGGGGTGAGCGCGGCCAGGGCGACGAGGGCGACGACGACGGCCGCACCGATCCCGAGCGCGACGGCGGAACGCGTCGCGGGAGAGGGCGCGAGCCGTGCGGTCTTAGGCCCCGCCACGCTTCTCATCGGCTCGGGCCGCGGAGCACGCGGCGCAGACGCCGAAGATGTCGACGATGTGCTCGGCCTGCGTGAAACCGTTGGCGGCGGCGGTGCGGTGCGCCCACTCCTCGACATCCGTCGCCTGGATCTCGACGGTCAGACCGCAGGACCGGCAGATGAGGTGGTGGTGGTGACCGTCGCTCGAGCAGGCGCGGTAGATGGCCTCGCCATCGGGGCTCTGGAGCTGATCGGCCTCACCCGAGGCGGCCAGGGTCGCGAGGGCACGGTAGACCGTCGCCAACCCGATGCCGGTGTTGTCGTCGCGCAGCGACGCGTGGAGATCCTGGGCCGAGACGAACCCGCGGGCGTCGGACAGCGCCGTGCGCACGCGCTCGCGCTGCCAGGTGTTCCGCTGAGCCATGGCGGCGAGTCTACTCGGCGCGCCTCAGGGTCGGCTGGGTGCGCAGCACCCGCCCGCGGCGCGCGCCGACGATGCGGCACACCACGTAGATCGTGAACGAGATGGTCGTGATGTAGGGGCTGACCGGCAGCGTTCCCGCGACCGCCAGCAGGATGCCGCCGACGGCGGAGACGACGCCGAACAGGGCCGCGAGCAGCGGAACGGCGAGGGACCCCGTCGCCACCCGCACGGCCGCGGCGGCGGGCGTGACGAGCAGCGCCATCACGAGGAGTGCGCCGATGATGTGAACCGCGACGGCGACGATGAGGCCGAGCAGCAGCATGAACCCGAGCGAGACGGCGACCGTCGGAACACCGCGCGCCGCGGCCGACTGCGGGTCGAGCGAGTCGAAGCGCAGCGGACGCCAGATCAGCAGCAGGGCGATAAGCACGAACGCGCCGATGCCGATGAGCCACCCCAGCTGACCGGACTGCACCGACACGATCTGGCCGGTCAGCAGGCTGAACCGGTTGGCGCTGCGGCCGTCGTAGAGCGAGAGGAACAGGATGCCGAGCCCCAGACCGAACGGCATGAGCACGCCGATGATCGAGTTGCGATCGCGGGCGCGCGACCCGAGCCACCCGATGAGGGCGGCGGCGATCATCGACCCGACGATCGATCCCGTCACCACATCGACGCCGATGAGGAGCGCGGCGGCGGCTCCCGCGAAAGAGAGCTCGCTGATGCCGTGGACGGCGAAGGCCATGTCGCGCTGCAGCACGAAGACCCCGATGAGCCCGCCGACGAGCCCGAGGACGGCTCCGGCCCACACCGAGTTCTGCACGAGCGCGAGGATGTCGCCGTAGACGGGGAGGCCGCCGAACATCGCGTCCCAGACGTCGGCCCAGTTCATGCGTGGTCTCCGTGGTCGTGGTGGTGGTGCGACGCGTCGGCGTCCGGGGCCCCGACGACGACCAGCCGGTCGCCCGCCCGCAGCACGAAGACCGGCGCGCCGTACAGGTCGGTGAGCACGGGCGAGGTCAGCACCTCCTTCGGGGTGCCGAGCGTGAAGCGGCCGTTCGCGATGTAGAGGATGCGGTCGACCTTGCCGAGCACCGGGTTGATGTCGTGGGTCACGAGCAGCACCCCGGCGCCCGAGCGCCGATGCTGATCGATGAGTCCGACGACGGCCTGCTGGTTCGCCAGGTCGAGGCTCGTCAGCGGCTCGTCGCACAGCAGGAGCTGCGGGTCGTCGGCGAGTGCCTGGCCGACGCGGAGGCGCTGCTGCTCGCCGCCCGAGAGGACCCCGACCGGACGGTCGGCGAATGCGCTCGCTCCGACGCCGTCGAGCAGCCGGTCGACGCGCTCGCGGTCGCGCTTCCGCGGGAGCGGCAGACCGAAGCGGTGACCGTCGACGCCGAGGGCGACGAGGTCGCGGGCGCGCAGCGCGGTGTCGCGCGGCAGGGGCCGCGCCTGCGGCAGGTAGCCGATCGATCGGTTGCCCTTGTGCTTGACGGGCCGGCCGAGCGCCGTGATCGACCCTTCGCTCAGACGCTCGAGACCGAGGATCGCACGCAGCAGCGTCGTCTTGCCCGAACCACTCGGACCGAGGACCGCGATGAGCTCGCCCGGCTCGACGGTGAGGTCGAGACCGCTCCACAGCTCGCGGCCCGAACGCCGCAGCGCGGCACCACGGATATCGAGCAGGCTCACCGGGTCAGCGTACCCGCCTAACCGATGACGATGAGCGGTCGATAGAGGCATCCAGGAGTCCACGGACGGACTCCGGGAGCCCAGGACGGGCTCCCGCTCATCCCAATCACGGAGGAATGAACCATGGGAATGCAGATCGCCACCAACGTGGGCGCGCTCAACGCCTACCGCAACCTGTCCAACACGCAGAACGATGTGTCGAAGTCGCTCGAGAAGCTCTCGAGCGGTCTGCGCATCAACCGCGCCGCGGACGACGCCGCCGGCCTCGCGATCTCGGAGGGCCTGAAGTCTCAGGTCAACGGGCTCAACGTGGCCGCGCGCAACGCTCAGGACGGCATCTCGGTCATCCAGACCGCGGAAGGCGCCCTGACGGAGGTCCACTCGATCCTCCAGCGCATGCGCGACCTGACGGTGCAGGCGGGCAACGACTCGAACAACCCCGCCTCGCGCACCGCGATCCAGACCGAGCTCGACTCGCTCGGCGAGGAACTCGGCCGCGTCGCGTCGTCGTCGAACTTCAACGGCATCAAGCTGCTCGACGGCTCGAACGCCACGCTCACCTTCCAGGTGGGCGCGGGCAACGTCGCGGCGGAGGACCAGATCGCGGTCTCGCTCACCAACGTGAGCGCTATCGCGACGGCGGCGCAGGGCGTCGACGTCGAGACCGACGCCACCACGCGTCTCGCGGCCATCGGCACGATCGACACGCAGATCGCTGCTATCTCGACGGCTCGCGCGAGCCTCGGTGCCTCGCAGAACCGCTTCGAGTCGGCCATCAACAGCCTGAACGTGTCGGCGGAGAACCTGTCGGCGGCCAACAGCCGCATCCGCGACACCGACATGGCGGCCGAGATGGTCAAGTACACCGCGGCGAACATCCTGTCGCAGGCGGGCACCGCCATGCTCGCGCAGGCGAACCAGGCCAACCAGGGCGTGCTCCAGCTGCTCCGGTAAGCCTCGCGACGGTGGGTCCTGCGCCGCCCGACGCAGGACCCATCGCCGTCGCGGGCGCACCGCGGGAACGCGCCTGAGAACCACACGAGGAACCCGATGACATCCCCCCGAACCCTGACGCCCGGTCTCCCCTTCCTGTGGGAGCGGGCTCGACGCGTCAACCCGAGCAGCCTCGTCGCCCGCGCGCGGCGGGCCGGACAGCGGCACGGCCGCAGCACGCTCGGCGTCGTCGTCGACATGCTCTGGCAGGCCGGGGCGCGGGGCGTCGGGTTCCAGGACTACATCGACTACGACTTCGCCATGCTCACCCGTGCTGAGCGCGCGACCTACATGACGAGCCCCGTCTCGCACCGCCTCGCAGTGCGGTTCGACGATCCGGCCTACCGGCACCTCTTCCACGACAAGATCGCCTTCAACGACACCTTCGCCCCGCACCTGCAGCGCGAGTGGATGGTCGTGGCCGACGACAACGCCGACGACGTGCGCGCCTTCGCGCTGCGACACGGAACGATCGTGACCAAGGAGCCGATGGGACGCGCGGGACTCGGCGTCCACCGCTACCTCGCCCGCGACGTCACCGACTGGTCCCGGTTCCACGGCGGACTGCTCGAGCGCGGCGAGACGCTCATCGAAGAGGTCATCAGCCAGCACGACGAGCTCGCCGCCCTCTGCGCCGGCACCGTGAACACGACGCGCGTGACCACCTACTTCGACGGCGAGCGCACGCACATCCTCGCGATGGCGCAGAAGTTCGGCCGGGGCGCCGTGAGCGACCAGAACGCCTTCGGCGGCTTCTACGCGATGCTCGACGAGACGGGACGCGCGACAGGCGACGGCTACGACTCGAACGACCGCGTCTATCCGACGCACCCCGACAGTGGCATCCGGATCGCCGACTTCCGCCTGCCGATGTTCGAGGAGGTGCTCGACTTCGTCGACCGTCTCGCCCGCGTCGTACCGCAGGTGCGATACGTCGGCTGGGACATCGCGGTGTCGCCGACCGGTCCGGTGCTCGTGGAGGGCAACTGGGCGGCGGGCGTCTACGAGAACAAGCCGAGCGCGACCGGCATCCGCACGGGACACAAGCCGCGCTATCTCGCGGCGATCGATGCGGATGCCGCCGGGTCGGCGTCATCGCTTCCGCGGACGGCCGCGGCGCGCACCGCGGCCTGAGACGGGCCGGGCCGGGGTCAGGCCAGCAGGGCCCGAACGGGCAGGTCCTGCCCCTCGAGGATGACCTGCGCCGCGACGCCGGTGCGCCGGTTGATCACGACGGGGGCGAGGAGATTCACGCCGATGCCCTCGTCCGTCATCCGCGCCACCACGAGCACCCGGGCATCCGCCGGCTCGGACAGTCCCAGGTCGGCGACGTTCGCGTCGGAGAGCGTCGGCGCGTAGTCGTCGATGACGGCCCCCGGATCGACGGCGAACAGCCGCACCCCCGGGTCGTCGGCGGCCGTCAGCGCGTAGAGGCCTCCAGCGCTGTCGACCTCGTCGAGGGAGAACGACGTGTGCGGCGACAGCCCGGGGGGCGGTGTCACGAACTGGAGCGCGGTCATCGGAGGAAGTCCATCAGCGTCGGCTGCATCACCCGCGCGGTGACGGCGAGTGCGGACTGGTAGACGAGCTCCTGCGACTTCAGGGCGACGAGCACCTCGACGGTGTCTATGTCCTCGACCGCCGCGCGCTGCGCCTCGAGGGACACCGTCGCGTCGGCCGCCGCGTCTTTGGCTCGCATGATCTGATTCTGCCTCGCCCCCACCGTGCCCTGCACCCCCAGCATCGCGTTCATGCGGTCGTCGATCTGGTCGATGCGGCCGCGCATGTCGGCTCCGCCGCGCAGATCGGCGACGATCGATCCGATCAGGGCGAAGACCGAGTCCTCGCCCGAGCCGAACACCTCCGCGCCGCTCGCGTCGACGCGCACCGTCTCGCCGTCGGCGACGCGTCGGCGCACCTCGCTGCCCGGCACGCCCGCAAACGTGAAGTCGGCTGCGAAGGCGCTGCCCTCGGTGGTGCCGGCGAAGACGGAGCGTCCGAGCAGCGTCGTGTTCGCCTGGGCGAAGAGCTCATCGGCGATGGTCTCGAGCTCGAGCGCGATCGCCTCGCGCGCGTTGG
Source organism: Microbacterium sp. M4A5_1d (assembly GCF_053345465.1). Classification (NCBI taxonomy): domain Bacteria; kingdom Bacillati; phylum Actinomycetota; class Actinomycetes; order Micrococcales; family Microbacteriaceae; genus Microbacterium; species Microbacterium sp. M4A5_1d. The sequence goes on along the minus strand of NZ_JBKFAD010000002.1, from coordinate 360,773 downwards.
CGTCGAGTGCCCCCGAGTTCGCGCCGCGCAGGGTGAGGTCGCGCGCACGCCCGAGCAGTGACGTCGAGGCCGAGATGGCGTTGTCGACGGTCGTCACCCAGGTGAGGCCGTCGCCGATGTTGCGCGCGTACTGGGCGTTCCGGTGCTGGGCCGCGTGGAGGTCGAGAGCGGCCGACGCGGCGGCGGGGTCGTCGGACGGGGCGGCGAACGCCCGCTGCGAGGTCGCCTGGTTCTGGAGGCGGGACAGGTCGTTCAGGCCCGACTGCAGGTTCCGCAGGGCGGACTGCGCGAGCGTCTGCGATGTGACTCGGCTGATCATGGCGCTCCGGGTGTCAGCGGCCGACGAGGCCGGTGCGGTTGATGAGGATGTCGAGGGCTTCGTCGACGGCGGTGAGCACACGCGCCGCCGCCTGGTAGGCGGTCTGGTACGTCAGCAGACTCATGGTCTCCTCGTCGTTGTCGACGCCGGCGACCGACTGCTGCGCGGCCGCCGCGGCCACCGCCGTCGTCTCGGCGCGCGCGGCCCGTCCCGATTCGGCGGCGGTGGCGACCGCGAGACGCGAGACGACATCGCTCCACCGCGCGTCGGGTCCGTCGGACCGCTTCCCGATGCCCGACAGCGCGTCGGCGTTCCCGCCGTCGAGAGCGCCCGCACCGGGAGCGGCGATTGCCAAGTCGTCGCGGCCGCGGGGTACGACGCTGAGCGCGAGCGCAGCGGGCGTGTCCGCCGCGACGGCGAAGAAGTCACCGCCCGGCACGCCCGACGCGGTCGACCCGAGCCGGTGCTGCGCGTTCACCGTCGTGGCGAGGGATGCCGCGAGGTCGTTGTACGACGCCGCGAGCCCCGCCAGCACGCCGCCGGACTCGGCAGGCGCGAGCACCGACAGGGTGCCGGCCAGCTCGCCGCTGGAGACCCCGACGGGCGGAGCACCGGGCTCGCGCCAGGCGAGCACGACCGGCTCGTCCGCGCCGATGGAGCGGGGACCGATGACCTCGAGCTCGCGGGCTCGCGTGCCCGAGACGAGGGCGTTCCCGTCGACCCTCAGGGTGAGGGTGCCGTCGGACTCCACCGTGCCGACGGCGCCCGAGAGCCGCGAGACGGTCTGCGCGAGCAGGTTCCGCCGGTCGATGAGCTCGTTCGCGGAGCCGCCCGCCACGCCGACCTCGCGGATCCCAGCGTTGAGCTCGGCGATCTCGGCCGCGGCGGCGTTGATCTGATCGACCGTCAGCTCGGCGGCGTCGCGCGCCGACGACCACTGCTCGGCGACGGAGCGGTATCCGTCGGCGATCCGTGCGACGAGCGTCTCACCCCGGGTCACGACGGCGGCGGCAGCCGCCGTGGAGTCGGGAGCGTTCGACAGGTCCTGCCATGCGGTCCACAGCTGCGAGAGCTGGTCGGCCAGGCCGTTCTTGCCCGGCTCGGCGAGCGAGGCCTCGGCGCGCACCGCGGCCTGCGCACGCGCGGACCAGTAGCCGGATGCCGCGAGGGTGTCGCGGACCCGCGCATCGAGCACCGCATCCCCCAGCCGCGCGATCCCGTCGACGGAGACGCCCTGGCCGGCGACCGGTCCGAAGCGCGTCGCGCCCGCCGGCGGCGCGACCGCGGACGTCTCCAGCCGCTGCCGCGTGTATCCGGGCGTCAGCTGGTTGGCGACGTTCTGTCCCGCGAGGTCCATGCCGCGCCGCGCCGCGGCGAGCGCACTCGCGGCCGTCCCCAACCCGCTGAATGTCGACATCTGCGTCCTCACATCTCCCGGTCGACGATGCGCGCGGTGTCCTCGCGGACTCGCCCACCGCCCGTGGTGTACTCGCCCGTGCCGGACTCGAGTCCGGCGAGCGTCTCGTCCACTGCGCGACTGGCTGCGCGCAGGTGCGTCTCGTTCGCCTCTTTCAGCTGCGAGACCTCCGCCATGCGTTCGGTGAGCGCGGCGCGGTGCTCGGCGAAGACATCCCGCCACGTGCCGGTCGGGGCCGAATCGAGCAGCTCCGACAGCGTGGCGGCTTCGGGCACGCCCCACTCGCGCGCGACGGCGGCCACCTCGACGTCGCGGCCGAGGCCCGACTCGCGCAGCTCCTCCAGGACGCGCTCGATCTCGCGCGACGCGAGATGGATCCAGCGCGTGTTCCCGGCCTCGAGCAGCAGGCGCTGCTCCTCGAGTTTGAAGATCAGCATCTCGAGCAGCTCGCGTTCGCGCCACAGCTGCATCGACAGTTCATTAGCTCCCAAGGTGTCCCCCTTACCTGAGCAGCCCCCCATGGACCGCATCGAACGACTCGCTCTTCCGACGAACCGTTCTGAAGCGATCATCCTCGTCTATCGGCCGATGAGTCGATCCCGTTACATCTCCTCAGGATTCCGTATGAGATGTTTCTCATTTTGCTTATGATGGCCTCAGCCGGCGTGACGGCTTCCGCGAATTCGGGCCGCGGAAGCGGGTGCACGCCACGAAAGAGGCCCCCCTTGCACATCCTCGGTCACGCGGAACGCAATCGACTCATCGAAGAGAACCTGCCCCTCGTGGGCTATCTGGCGCGGGATCTGCACTCGCGGGCCACGCACGTGCCGCTGGAGGAGCTGGCGTCGGTCGGCGCCCTCGCCCTCGTGACGGCCGCCGACGCGTTCGACCCCGCCCTCGGTGTCCCCTTCGGCGCGTACGCACGGCGCCGCATCCTCGGCGCGTTCGCCGATGAGATGCGATCGATGGACTGGGCCTCGCGCGGCATCCGCAAGCGCATCAAGGAGACCACGGCCGTCCGCGACACCCTGACCGCTCGCCTCGGCCGTGTCGCCGGCGTCGACGAGATCGCGGCCACGATGGGCCTGCCGCGTGCCGCGGTCGTCGAAGCCCTCGACGACGCGGCGCGCACGGTCACGAGCATCGACGACGCGACGGCGCTCGAGGTGCCGAGCCCGATGGTCCTGCCCGACGAGGCCGCCGTGCTCCGCGAACGGCGCGACGTGCTCGAGCGCGCCGTGGCGGCTCTCCCCGAGCGCATGAGGACCATCGTCCAGGCTGTCTACATCGACGAGCGCCCCGTCAAGGAGATCGCGGCCGAGCTGGGCGTCTCGCACTCCGCCGTCTCGCAGCAGCGTGCCGAAGCCATCCGGCTGCTCCGCGACGCCCTGGAGCGGTTCGCGGCCGAGGAGCAGGCCGAACCCATCTCACGGGTCTCGGTCGAGACGCGCGAGGCGTACTTCGCCCGCATCACCGCGATGGTGCCCCGCAGCGGCCGCGGCGTGGCGCCGGCGGCATCCGTCGCGCTCTGACGCGTCGCGCCGGCTAACGATCCCGCCCGCACGGTCGATAGAGCGAACGGACGGCGCGCACGCGGCCGCACCGACGAACGACAGGACGGGCACATGGCGATCTCGATCGACGGCCTCGCCTCGAAACTCGACACCAAGGCGATCATCGACGCGCTCATGAACGTCGAGCGCCTGCCGCGGACGATCCTCAGCGCCAAGTCCGACGACCGCAAAGCCGTCATCGCCCAGCTGCAGTCACTCAATGCGTCGCTGCAGTCCCTGGCGACGAAGGCGAAGGATGCCGCCGGCCCGACGGCGCTCCGGCAGCGGACGGCGACCAGCTCCGACGACAGCCTCACGGTGACGGCATCCGCGGGGGCCCCGGTCCTGCGCGCCGACGTCGTCGTCGACCGCGTCGCCACCGCCCACAGCGTCGTCACGGGGGCCTTCGGCTCGGCAACGGACGATCCGCTCGTCTTCACGGTGCTCGGCGCCGACGGCAAGCCCGTCGAGGTCCGCCCGACGTCGGGCGCCGCAGCCGACATCGCCCACGCGCTGAGCGCGACCGGCACCGGCATCACCGCGTCGGCGGTGTCGGCGGGCGTCGATGCTGACGGCCAGGCCCTGTGGCGCCTGCAGATCACCGCGACCGAGACGGGCGCCGAGAACACGTTCCAGGTGTTCCGCGGCGACGCGGCAGCGGTCGCGGCAGGCACGGCGAGCGACCTCGCCACGGAACCCGGATCGGCGATCGTGACGGTGGGCGCGGATGCGCAGGTGCGTCTGTGGGCGGGAACCGCCGCCGAGCAGACCGTGACCTCGGCGAGCAACACCTTCAGGTCCCTGTTCGCCGGCGTCGACGTGACGGTGACCCGGGCCGCGGCCACGCCGGTCTCGGTCACCGTGGCCGCGGACGCCGATGGCAGCGCGGCCGCCGCGAAGGCGTTCGTCACCCAGATCGGCACGCTGCTGGCTGGCATCGCCCGCGGGTCCACCGCCACGGCCGCCACGACCCCGGGCCAGCAGACGACCCTCGGCGTGTTCACGGGTGACAGCACCGTGCGCGCGCTCCACCAGGCGCTCACCGGCGCCGTGCAGCTGCCGCTCGACGGGGTCGCCCCCTCGACGATGGGCCTGAGCGTCGACCGGTGGGGCGCGCTGACCTTCGACCAGGACGCGTTCACGAAAGCCCTCGCCGACGACCCCGCCGGCGTGCAGCAGGTCTTCGCGGGGGTCGCGGCGCGGGTTCAGGATGTCGCCGAGCGCTACTCCGACAAGTACGAGGGCCTGCTCACGGCCCGCATCACGGGGCAGGAGTCCGAGGTGAAGATGCTCGGCGAGCAGCTGGCGCGCTGGGACCTGCGGCTCGAGCAGCGGCGAGCGACACTCGAACGCACGTACGCCGCAATGGAGACGATGCTCTCGCGGCTGCAGACCCAGTCGTCGTACCTCGAGTCGCAGCTGTCGGCCCTGTCGGGAACGGCGAAGAAGTGAACGCCGCCCTCCGCGCGCAGCAGCGCTACCGCGAAGAGACGATCCTCTCGGCGAGCCCGTCGCGCCTCGTCACGCTCCTGTTCGACCGGCTGCTCCTCGACGTCGAACGCGGAGAGGCGGCGCAGCGGTCGGGAGACTGGCAGACGGCCAACGAGCAGCTGCAGCACGCGCAGCGGATCCTCGTCGAGCTGACCGGCTCGCTCGACGACAGCTGGAGCGGATCGGCGGCGCTCCGGGCCGTCTACGACTACATCACCCGCACGCTCATCGGGGCCAACATCGGCCGCGATCCCGAGCGCACCCGCGAATGCCGCGATCTCATCGCTCCCCTGCGCGAGGCGTGGCACGGCGCGGCGGAAGCGGCGCCCGCGTGACCTGGTCCGACCTGCTCGACGGGCTCGAGGCGGAGCTCGCTGCAGACACCTCCCCGGCTCAGCCGTGGCATGCGCCCGCGAATCTCGGCCCGATCCCGGCGCACCTCGAAGACCGGGCCCGGGCGATCCTGCGCGCGCAGGCCGATCGCGCGCGGGCGTTGCGCGCCGAACGGGACGCCCTGCGCCGACACCTCGACGCTCTCGATCGCATCCCGCAGTCACAGTCGGACGCCGTCTACCTCGACGTCGACGGCTGACCGGGCGCGCGGATCGCCGGATGCCCGTCTAACGGCGTCGCTGCGGCGGCCGATAGGGGATGCTGAGCACGGATCGCTCATCCATCGGCCAGGGATCGGCCACATCGTTCGACGGAAGACGCCTTCGTGCTCGAATCTGTGACCACCACCGCGCTCACGAGCGCCCTCTCGGGCCTCGCCGAGCGCCAGCGCGCCATCGCGGACAACATCGCGAACGTCAACACCTCCGGCTACCGGGCCAAGGTCGTCAGCTTCGAGAGCGCTCTGGCGCGCTCGGTCGAGCGCGGCGACGGCGCCGTGACGGCGACCGTCCGCGAGTCGACCGCCCCCACCCGGCTCAACGGCAACAACGTCAACCTCGACACCGAGACGCTCGCCAACATCGAGGCGGTGCTGCGGTACCAGTTCGCAGCGCAGGCCGTGGGCGGCACCTTCAGCTCGCTCCAGACCGCGATGAGGACCTCATGACCTTCGACGCCATCGGCATCGCCGGGTCGGGCCTGACGGCCCACCGCACCTGGCTCGACGCGCTCAGCGACAACATCGCCAACATCAACACCGCCGTCGCGCCCGGCGACGACGCGTTCCGCCAGCGCTACATCGCGGTCGAGTCGGCCGGCGACCCGGGCGGCGTGCGCGTCGCGGGCGCCGTCTGGGGCGGCACAGAGGGCCGGCTCGTGCACGAGCCCAACAATCCGCTCGCCGACGCCGACGGCTACGTGCGCTACCCCGACATCGATCTCGGCGAGCAGATGAGCCACCTGATCCTCGCGCAGCGCGGCTATCAGGCCAACGCGGCGGTCGTCGACCGTGCGAAGACCACCTACGAAGCCGCCCTCCAGATCGGACGCCGCTGATGCCGCCGCTGTCGGGCATCGACGCCCTGGGCGCGGCCGCATCCGCCCTCACGTCGAGCACCCGCCCGCCCCAGCAGACCGACGGCGCCGACTTCGGCGCGAGCATCACCGGCGCCGTCGACGAGCTCCGCGCGATGCAGTCGACGTCGAACGAGCTGGCCGTCGCGGCCGTCACCGGTGACCTCGACGACATCCACTCCGCGATGATCGCGTCGTCGCGCGCGTCGGTGACCCTCGAGCTCGTCGCCGCCGTACGCAACAAGGGCATCGAGGCGTTCAACGACATCATGCGGATGCAGGCCTGATGCCCGCCGCCGTCACGTCGCTCTGGACGCGCCTGCGCACGACCATCGCCGGGTTCACCCTGGCTCAGCGCACGATCGCGATCATCGGCATCGCGGTGCTCGCGATGGGCGTGTTCGCCCTGGCGAGCTGGATGTCGCGTCCGACCCTCACCCCGCTGTTCTCGGGTCTGTCGGCCTCGGACGCCAGCGCCGTGGTCGAGCAGCTGCGCTCGGGCTCGATCCCCTACGAGCTGACCGACGGCGGCTCGACCGTGCTCGTGCCCGAGACCGCGGTGTACGAGCAGCGCCTCGCCGCGGCCGCGGCCGGACTTCCCAGCGCCGAGTCGTCGGGGTACTCGCTCTTCGACAAGATGGGCGTGACCAGCTCGGAGTTCCAGCAGTCGGTCACCTACAAGCGCGCGATCGAGGGCGAGCTCGCCCGCACGATCGGCGCCCTCGAGAACGTGACGACGGCCTCGGTGCAGCTCGCGCTGCCCGAGGAGAGCGTGTTCGTCTCGCAGAAGGTCGAGCCCACGGCATCCGTCTTCATCGAGACCTCCCGCGGAGTCGCGCTGCCGCCCGAGCAGGTCGAGGCGATCGTGCACCTCACCTCGGCGGCCGTCAGCGGGATGAAGCCCGAGAACGTCGCGGTCGTGGATGCCGCAGGCCGCACCCTGTCGGCGATCGGCGGCGATGGCACGCGCAACGCCGACCAGCAGGCGGGGGCGTACGAGACTCGCATGACGGCGAGCGTGCAGCAGATGCTCGACACCGTGCTCGGCACCGGCAATGCGACCGTGTCGGTCGCCGCCGAGATGCAGCAGGCCGCGACCGAGCGCGTCGACGAGACCTACACGCCGGTCGAAGGTGCCCTGCCGGCCACCGAGGAGTCGAGCACCGAGACCTACACGGGCACCGGCGGACAGACCGGCGTGCTGGGCACCGAGCTTCCGGCTGGCGTCGGCGGTGCGGGCACCTACGAATCGACCCAGACGAACCGCTCGAACGTCGTGAACAAGACCGTCGAGAGCACCTCGACGCCGGCGGGGGCCGTCGCGCGGCAGACCGTCGCCGTCGCGGTCAACGCCGACGGCACCGATGTCGTCGACGTCGCGCAGCTCGAGGCCCTCGTGACCTCGGCCGCCGGCATCGACCGCGCCCGCGGCGACCAGGTGACCGTCGAGCTCGTCGCCTTCAGCGATCAGGGCGCCGCGGCCGCCCAGGCGGCACTCGACGCCGCGCGCGAGACGGAGGAAGCCGAGCGCGCCGCCGAGACGCTCCGCACCGCGATCATCGCCGTCGTGGTGGTGCTCGGGCTCATCGGAGCGACGATCGCGGGCGTCGTGATCGTCCGCCGCCGACGCGCCGCCGCGGCGGAAGAGCCGGTCATGACGCTCACGCCGGTCGACGAGCCGCTCGACCGTTTCGACGCGCTCACCCGGGGCCTCGCGACCCCGCTCCTCGACGAGGCGCCGACGGTCCCCCTGCCCGCGATGTCGGTCGATCCCGAGCCGGAGCCCGACCCGGAGCCCGTGCAGGTCGCCCTCGACCGCCGTCGCGCCGAGATCGGCGACTTCGCCCGCCGCGACCCCGCCCGCACCGCCGACCTGCTGCGCCGGCTCGTCCGGGACTCGACCGACGCATGAGCGAGCTCACCGGGACACAGACGGCTGCCGTCGTCATCATGAACCTCGACCGGGCGCAGGCCGTCGAAGTCCTCAAGCACCTCTCCGACGACGAGGCCGAGGCGATCGCGGCGGAGATCATCCGGCTGCGCGACCTCGACCTCGAGACCACGCGCGATGCCCTGACCGACTTCCAGCGGGTCGTGCGGGGACACCTGCCGCCCGTCCGCGGCGGGCGAGACCTCGCGACGGGACTGCTGGAGGCTTCGCTCGGCCCCGAGCGCGCCGCCGGTGTGCTGACGAAGGTGTCGTCGTCGATGACGAGCTCGTCGTTCGAGTTCCTCACCGCCGTCGAGCCGGCCCAGGTGGCGAGCATCCTCGACGGCGAGCTGCCCCAGACCGTCGCGCTCGTCATCGCGCACCTGCCGGTGGAGCGCGCCGCGGCCGTCCTGGCCGAGATCGCGGACCCCGCCCGCACCGATGTCGCGCAGGCGATCGCGACGATGGGAACCGCGACACAGGATGCCGTCGCCGTCGTCGCCACCGCGCTGCGCGCTCGCTCGGGGGCGCTGACCACTCGCGACGCCCGCGAGACCCTCGGCGGCGTGCAGCCCCTCGTCGACATCATCAACCGGTCGGATGCGACCGTCGAGAAGGCCCTGCTCGCGAGCATCGAGGCGCGCGACAGCGCCCTGGCCGAAGACATCCGCTCGCGCATGTTCACCTTCGCCGACATCGTCGTGCTCGACGATCGCGACGCCCAGCGCGTGCTGCGCGGCATCGACGTCCGTGTGCTCGCTCTGGCGCTGAAGGGCTCGTCGGGCCCGGTGGCCGACGTGATCCTCCGCAATATGACCGAGCGCAACCGCGAGGCGCTGCAGGAGGAGTCGCGTCTGCTCGGCACCGTGCGCGTCTCGCAGGTCGAGGAGGCGCGCGCGGCGATCGTCCGGACGATCCGCGAGCTCGAGGCCGCCGGCGACATCCGGGTGCAACGGGTCGAGGAGGAGTATGTCGTCTGACGCCTTCACCCGCCTCGAGATCCCCCGACTGTCGGGCCCGGCTCTCACCGAGGAACGCGATCGGGCCCGCGCCCGCGGTCACGCCGCCGGGTACGCCGAGGGGATGCGACAGGCCGCGGCCCACGCCGAACGCGAGGCAGCGGAACGTGCCGAACGGGAGCAGGCGGCGGACGCAGCCGCCCGGGCGCGCGCGTCTGCCGCCCTCGCGGCGCTCGAGCGCGCGTCCGCCCGGTTCGACGCCCGCGCAACCGAACTGACGGCGCCCGTCGTCGCCGAGCTCCACGCGATGGCGATCGAGCTGGCGCAGGCTATCGTCGAGCGCGAGCTGTCCGACCCCGTGCGCGCGGCGCTCACGACCGCGGCACGCGTGGGGAACGCCGTTTCGGATCTCGAGGCTGCGGAGGCGCCCGTGGTCCGGCTCTCCCCCGCGGACGCGGCGATCCTCACCGGCGCCGCGAATGCCGCCGAGAGCGGGACCGCCACGCTGCCGCGATCGGTCGAGGTCGAGGTCGACCCGGGACTCGCGCCCGGCGACGCGACGATCCGTCTCGCCGATGGCGCGATCGACCTGCGGATCGCCGCCGCGTTCGCGCGGGCCCGCCGGGCTCTCGAGGAGAGCGCGTGAGCGGGGGCTGGCCGGCGGTCATCGAGGCGGCGCGTCCGCTGCGGACCGGCACGGTCTCGCGCATCGTCGGGCTCGGTGTCGACATCCGCGGCGTGCACGGGGCCGTCGGCGACCTGGTCGAACTCGGCGGGACGGCCGATCGCGGGGCCGCCGGCATCCCCGCGGAAGTCGTCGCCGCGGACCGCGGCATCCTGCGCTGCATGCCGCTCGGCGTCACCGACGGACTGCGCGTCGGCGACACGGCCCGCGCTCTTTCCGGCCGCGCCCGCGTGCCGGTCGGCGCCGCCGTGCTCGGGCGCGTGGTCGACGGGCTCGGCCGACCCATCGACGGTCGCGGCCCTCTCGTCGCGCCTCGCGTCGACCTCGACCATGCGCCTCCCTCGGCGATGGGACGCGAGCGCATCACCGAGCCGCTCGTCACGGGCGTGCGCGCGATCGACACCCTCACGCCGCTCGGCCGCGGCCAGCGCGTGGGGCTGTTCGCCGGATCTGGCGTCGGCAAGTCCTCCCTGCTGTCGATGATCGCGCGGGGGTCGTCGGCCTCGGCCAACGTCATCGCGCTCGTCGGCGAGCGCGGCCGCGAGGTGCGCGAGTTCCTCGAGGACGATCTCGGGCCGGAGGGGCTCGCACGCTCGGTCGTCGTCGTCTCGACTTCCGATCAGCCCGCCATGGCGCGCCTGCGGGCGGCCTCGACCGCGACGCGCATCGCCGAGTCGTTCCGCGACGACGGTCAGCACGTCGTGCTCATGATGGACTCGCTGACCCGCGTTGCCATGGCGCAGCGCGAGATCGGACTGGCCGCCGGCGAACCGCCCGCGACCCGCGGCTACCCGCCCTCGACCTTCCCCGTGCTCGCGCGGCTGCTCGAGCGCGCCGGCACCGACCGGCACGGCTCGATCACGGGGATCTACACGGTGCTCGTCGAGGGAGACGACCACAACGAGCCCGTCGCCGACACCGTGCGCTCGATCCTCGACGGACACCTCGTGCTCGACCGGACGCTCGCCGTCACCGGGCACCACCCCGCGATCGACGTACTCGGATCGGTGTCCCGGCTCGCGGGCAAGGTCGCGACCGGTGATCAGCGACGCCTCGCGACGACGCTGCGCTCGGTGCTCGCGGCACGCCAGGAGGCGCAGGACCTCATCGGCGTCGGCGCCTACCAGGCGGGAGCGAACCCGCGGGTCGACGCCGCGGTCGCCTCGGCACGGGCGATCGACGCCTTCCTCCGGCAAGACCTCGACGACCGCTCCCCCGCAGCCGAGTCGTGGCGCCGCCTCGGGGAGCTCGTCGCATCGTTCGGGGACGTCTCATGAAGCGGGGCTTCCCCCTGGCCGGGCTGCTGCGCATCCGCGGCATCCAGCAGCGTGCCGCGGCAGCGCACCTCTCGCGCGCCGCGATGGAGGAGCAGCGCACCGAGGCGCGCGATCGGCAGCTGCGCGCGGCCCTGACGACGTCGGCCGAGACGCCCGGCGACATCCGCACGCTCGCGGCCCTCGCCGCCAGCCGTGTGGCCGCGCGCAGCCTGCTGACCGACCTCGACACGCTCCGGCGAGCGCAGCGCGCGGAAGTCGACGCGGCTCGCGCGGGCCTCGACGACGCCCGCCGGGCCGAGCGAGGCATCGAGCGGCTGGCCGATGCCTTCCACGAACGGGAACGCGCGAGACGGGATGCCGCCGAGCAGGCCGTTCTCGACGAGATCGCGCTGCGCTCGGCGAGCGGGACGTCGGGCGCACCGGACGCGCCGGACCGGACAGAGGGGGCGTCATGAGTCTGTGGGGTCTCGCACTCGGAACGACGAGCGCTGCGGTGCGTCCGCGGGGCGGCGGAGCCTCGAACGACGGGGGCGACGGCGCGACGGCATCGGATGCCTTCGCGCTCGTGCTCGCCGGGCAGGCCGCGGTCGCGGTGCCCGTGGGCGGAGTGGACGCTGCCGGGGCCGGCGTCGGAGCGGGCGGCGGGGCATTCGGCGGGGCATTCGGCATCGACTCGTCGGACGCGGCGGAGGCGGCAGCTCTCGACGACGACGCGGACGCGGCAACGGGCGATGCGGCAGCGCTGCTCGCCGTCATGGGTGCGGGCACAGGCGCCGGGCCCACGGGCGGAATGTCGGGCATCGGGATCTCGGATGATGCGGGTCCGCTTGCGGGGATGACGAGCAGAGAACTCGGCGCCGAGACGCTGCCGTCGACCGGGACTGTGCCGGTCGGCGCCGATCGCGCGACACCGATGGCCGGAGGAGCGCTGGCAGGAGGAGCGCTGGTAGGAACGAGGGGCGCGCCGGCGGCAGGGGCGACGGCAGAGGCGCCGACAGCGCCGGAGACGGCAGCGACGGCGGAGACGGCAACCGCGACGGAAACAGCAGCCGCGACGGCGACCGACGCAGCCCCGACGACGGCGCCCGAGAAGACGACAGCACGAGAGACGACGTCCGCCGGGGCGACACCCGCAGCCATGAGCGCGTCACCGCCGGACGCAGCGAGCACGATCCCCGCCGTGGCCGCGCCGACGGCGCGGACCGCACCGGAGCCCGTGCCGGGATCCGCGGACGTGTCCGCAGCGGCATCCGTGACGCCGACGCCCGGTTCGCAGCCCGCGCCCGCTCAGCCCGGCCCGGCTCAGTCCGCGCCTGCGCCCACGCCCACGCCCACGCCCACGCAAGGCGCTCATGCGCAATCCGCGCCGGCCCTCGCGCCTCAGCTGCGCGGCCCCGTCCTCTCCCTCGTCGCGGCCGAGCCCGGCCGCCACACCATGGTGCTGCGGGTCTCGCCCGAGAGCCTCGGACCGATCACCGTCACGGCGCACATCTCCGGGTCCTCCATCACCGTCGAGCTGAGCTCGGGCACGGCGGCGGCGCACGACGCGGTCCGGGCGGTCCTCGGCGACCTGCGCCGCGAGCTCGCCGCGCTCGCGCCCTTCTCGTCCGTGAGCCTGACCCCGGGCGACGATCCGTCACGGGCGTCGTCGCAGCTCCCCGCCCTGGCACAGCACGCCGCGGCGGGCGGAGCAGGCGGGTCGGGCGGCCACCCATCGGACGGCGGCGCATCCGGCCGGACGCCGCAGCAGACCGCCGACGATCCGGGCCGCGGCGGGCGCCCCGGTCACGGGCCCGCCTGGCCTGCCGCTCCCGCGGACCGCACGGACGACCCAGCCCATCCCGCGCCTCTCGAGGCCGGTCGCATCGACCTCTACGCCTGAATCGGAGAACCACCATGAGCAGCATTCCGCCCGTCGGCGTCGTGGGTGCCACGCCCACCGCAGCCGCCCCGCCGCCCGCGCCGAAGCAGACCCTCGATTCCGAGGTCTTCCTGCAGCTGCTCGTCGCGCAGATGAAGAACCAGGACCCGAGCTCGCCGCTCGACACCAACGAGATGATGGCGCAGACGACGCAGCTCGCCATGATGGAGCAGCTCGTCGCGCTCACCACCACCTCGTCGGAGCACTTCGCCCTCACGATGCGCCAGACCGCCGCCGCGCTCGTCGGCCAGCAGGCCTCGTACGTCGACGCCGACGGCGCGACCCGCAGCGGTCGCGTGACCCAGGTGTCGTTCGAGAAGGGCGTGCCGCTCGTGACGATCGGCGGCACCGCGGTCCCCCTCGACGTCGTCTCGGGCATCGCGGTGTCGGATGCCGCGACGGCGCCGCCCGCGGCATCCGCATCCTGAGCCACGGCCACTCCGGCTACCCCACGACCACGTCAGCCCCTCACCGAAGGACACCCCATGCTTCGTTCGCTCTACGCCGGAATCTCCGGTCTCCGCTCACACCAGACCATGCTCGACGTCACGGGCAACAACATCGCCAACGTCAACACCGTCGGGTTCAAGGCGGGCTCGGTGCAGTTCCAGGACACGCTCTCGCAGATCGTCCAGAACTCCCGCGCCGCTCAGGCGGACGCCGGAGGCACGAACGCCGCGCAGGTGGGTCTGGGCACCCAGGTCGCGGCGGTCCGCACGAACTTCACGCAGGGATCGCAGCAGGCCACCGGCGTGCCCACCGACCTCATGATCGCGGGCGACGGCTTCTTCGTCGTCCGCAACGGCGCCGAGACGCTCTACACGCGCAACGGCTCGTTCGGCTTCGACTCCGCGGGTCGCCTGACCACCAAGGACGGCGCGCTCGTGCAGGGCTGGACCGCCGTCGACGGTGTCGTGCCGACGGGCGGGCCGGTCGGCAACATCGCGCTCCCGGTGGGCGCGACCTCGCCCGGGCGCGCGACGACGTCCGCCGCGGTGACCGGCAACCTGCCCTCGGGCGCCGCGGTCGGCGAGAAGCTCGTCCGCGACGTCACCGTCTACGACGCGCAGGGCGAGTCCCGCCAGCTCGCACTCACCTTCACCCGCACCGCGGGCGGCTGGGACGTCACCGACGGCGCCACGACGACGCAGCTCGCCTTCGCCGACGGACGCCTGACGACGACGCCCGCGACGATCGCCTCGGGCGGTGTCGCGGTCGACCTTTCGGCCATCACCGGCTACGCCGACCTCAGCACCGTCAAGCTCGGCGGTCAGGACGGCCGCGCGCCCGGAAGCCTCGTGTCGTACACGCTGTCGGCCGACGGCAGCCTCGTCGGCGCCTTCAGCAACGGAGCGACATCGGTGCTCGCGCAGATCGCCCTCGCATCGTTCGACAACCCCGAGGGGCTCGAGAAGGCCGGGTCGTCGCAGTACCGCGCCGGCGCCAACTCGGGCGCGGCCGCCGTCGGCACCGCGGGCACCGACGACCGCGGCGGGCTCGTCAGCGGGGCTCTGGAGATGTCGAACGTCGACCTCTCGCAGGAGTTCACGAACCTGATCGTCGCTCAGCGGGGCTTCCAGGCGAACGCCCGCATCATCACCACGAGCGACGAGGTGCTGCAAGAGCTGACCAACCTCAAGCGCTGATCGCGGGCGCGGCCCGCAACTCCTCAGAATCCCCGCTGGTTCGGCCTCGCGGCCCGCGCGCGGCGCCGGTCACGACGGTTTCTGAGGAGTTGTGCGCGGCCGGTCAGGGCCACAGCGGGAGCGCTCGGGCAGACGCCGCCCCGAGCGCAGCCGCGTCGAACTCGGTCACCGTCTCGGGGATACCGCGGGCGCTCCACTCCACCCCGACCTCGAACGTCGGAAGCGGGGGTGTCGGCCAGACCCAGAACTCGCGCGCCCAGCTGTCGGCATAACCCTGCGGGCGGCCGAGCCCCTCGATCACCGGCCCCTCGACCTGCGCGTCGGTCACGTCTCCCCGTGCCCACGGCGAATCGTCCTGCGTCGTGATCGTCCGCCCATCGGCGAAGCGGACGCCCCAGCGCAGGCCCGTCGGATCGAACCGGTCATCGAGCTGCCCCCGGCCGTGCGCACGATCGAGGTATCCCCAGATCCGTTGCCGCGCGACCCGGCCGGTCTCGGCCACGCGCACCGCCAACCGCAGCACGACGCCCTCGCGGTACACGCGCGCGAGCTCCAGCGACACGACCGTGTCGGACGAGCGACCCACCTCGCGGTCGAGCGCCACGATCGCCGGAGCGACATGCCAGGGCGGCCCCATCCACGCCGGCATGTCGAGCGGCGGATGGTCGTCGCCGGGGATCTCCCGCGGCTCGACGGGTCGGAAGAACGACGGCTCCGATGACGACGCTGACACGAGCGCAACGCTAACCGACCGCCGCCCGCTGCCGACAGTCTCCTCGGAGCCGCCGTACCCGCGACGACCCGTTCCCCCGCGCGCTGACCGACGAGAAGGGCGACATGATCGTTCTCACACGATTGAACCGTCACCGGTTCGCCGTGAACCCCGACCTCGTCGAACGCATCCAGGCGAGCCCTGACACGACGCTCACCCTGGTCGACGGGGCGACGTTCGTCGTCGCCGAGACGATGGATGCCGTCATCCAGAGCATCGTCGAGTTCCGCGCCCGCGTGCTGGCGACGGCGCTCGGCCATGCCGCGGCATCCGGGTCCGCATCCCAGTCGGCCTCCACGGCCGCCGCCGCCGCGCCGGAGGGTGAGCGCTGATGGATCCGTCACTCCTCATCGGCATCCTGCTGGCCTTCGGCGGCCTGTGGGCGATGATCCAGCTGGAGGGGGCCAGCCTCAACGCCCTGCTCCTGCCCGCGCCGATGGTGCTGGTCTTCGGCGCGACGATCGCGATCGGCATCGCCGGCGGCACGCTGCGGGATGCCGCGGGCGCCGTGCGCGCGCTGCCGCGGGCCTTCGTCGGTATCAAGGGATCGACCGAGGCGCTCATCGACACCGTCGTGGGATACGCCGAGAAGGCGCGCGCCCAGGGGCTGCTCGCGCTCGAGAGCGCCGTGGCAGACGAGAAGGACCCGCTGCTGCGCCATGCCCTGCAGAGCATCGCCGACGGAACGGATGCCGAAGACCTGCGCGTCGTCCTCGAAGACCGCGTCGCCACCGTCGCCGCGGAGCGCCGCACGGCCTCGCGCTTCTACTCGGCCCTCGGCGGGTACGCCCCGACGGTCGGCATCGTCGGCACGGTCGTCTCGCTCACCCACGTGCTCGAGTACCTCGACAAGCCCGACCAGCTCGGGCCCCTCATCGCCGCCGCCTTCGTCGCGACCCTGTGGGGCCTCCTGTCGGCGAACTTCATCTGGCTGCCGATCGGCACGCGGCTGCAGCGCCTCGCCGAGATCGAGGTCGACCGCATGACGCTCGTGACCGAGGGGATGCTCGCCGTCCAGGCGGGCAACCCGCCGATGCTCGTCGCCGAGCGTCTGCGGGCGCTCGCCCCCGAGACCAAGCCCGGGCGCGGCCGCGCGAAGGCGGCGGCCGACGAGCCCGCGGACGCCGGAGTATGAGCGCGCCTCGTCGCCGCCGGGTCATGGAGTCCTCGCACGAGGGCCCCGACGAGCGCTGGATGGCGTCGTACCTCGACATGATCACCGTGATGATGTGCATGTTCATCGTCATGTTCGCGATGTCCAACGTCGACCAGGAGAAGTTCGAGCAGCTGCGCGCTTCGCTCGCGACCGGGTTCGGTTCGGAGATCTCCGAGACCCGCGACGTCTCGGAGGGCGTCGTCGTGCCGCCCGAGCTGGTCGAGGAGGAGGGCGAGGGATTCGTCGAGACCCCGACCGCCCCGACCCCGGCCGAGCAAGAGTACAGCTCGCTCGACGACCTGCGCTCACGCCTCGAGGGCGCTCTCGCCGAGCAGGGCCTCGGTGACGCCGCGACCTTCACGATCGACGACCGGGGCCTCACCATCGGTCTCGTGAGCGCCGAGACGTTCTTCGACACCAACAGCACCGACCTGAGCGACCGTGCCCGGGCCGTGCTCGACGCCGCCGGGACCGTCCTCGCCGCCGACGCGCACCTCATCTCGGTCGAGGGCCACGCCGACGCCCGCCCCGCCATCGCCCCGTTCGCCGACAACTGGGAGCTCTCGACCGCGCGGGCCAATGGTGTGCTCGGCTACCTCGTCGAGGCGCGCGGGGTCGCGAGGGAGCGCATCAGCTCCGTCGGGTTCGGGTCGTCGCGACCGCTCGCGGAGGGCTCGAGCGCCGAGGCCCTCGCGCAGAACCGTCGCGTCGACATCGTCGTGCTCTCGGACGCCGACGCCCAGGTGCGCGGCGAGCTCCCCGCTCTCGCCGCCGCCGACGGCTGACTCCGGGCTCGGCCTTCACCTGGCAGCCCCCGCCCCATCCCGTGCGCTGAGTGGGCACAACCTGCCAACCCAGCCTGAGCCCGCGCCCACCCGGGGTCTCACCTGGCGGAACTCGCCCCATCCCCAGCCCTGAGTGGGCACAAACTGCCAACCCAACCTGAGCTCACGTCACCGCCAGGACCCACCTGGCAGTTCCCGCCCCATCCCGTGCCCCGAGTGGGCACAAACTGCCAACCCAACCTGAGCCCACACCCACCCGCGAGGCCCGGGCCTAACCGCGGGCGACACGCGACCGATAGTCCGTGGCGTGCAGACCGTGCCGACCGCCCCGAGCGTGCGAACCGAGGATGCCGCGACCGCGGCCCCGGAACGCTACGACTTCGGCCGACCCGCGGCACTGTCCCGTGAGCACACGCGCGCTCTGGCGGGGGCCTTCGACGCGTTCGCGCGCCAGTGGGCGATGCTCCTCGCCGCGAAGGCCCGCGTGCGCGCGCACATCGCCCTCGAACGGGTGAGCCTCGAGACCTACGACGAGTACGTCGCGACGATCCCGCCGACCACGACGCTCGTGCTGTGCTCGGATGCGACCTCGGACGATCGTGCGGTCATCGAGTTCCCGCTGCCGTCGGCCCTGTCGTGGATCGTGAAGATGCTCGGCGGCGACGGCTCGCAGCGCCCCGAGGCCCGCGCCCTCACGGCGATCGAGCAGGCGCTCATCCGGTCGCTGATGGACGAGACCCTCGGCCACCTGCGCACAGCCCTCGGCTCCCTCCTGCCTCGCGAGCTGAGCGTCGGCGCGGTGCAGTACAACGCGGCCTTCGCTCAGGTCGTCGGCGGTCAGGACCTCGTGGTCGTGGCCCGCTTCTCGATGCGTCTGGCCGACCGCACCGAGACCGCGACGATCGCCCTCCCCGCCGCGACGCTGCTCGAGCGCCTGTCCGACAGCGCCTCGGCGCCGCGGGCGACGAACGACCCGGGCCTCGTCCGCCGGCACGTCGAGCAGACGCCCGTCGAAGTGACGCTGCGGCTCGCGCCGCGTGCCGTCCGCCCCGCCGAGGTGCTCGACCTCGCCGTCGGCGATGTCATCTCGCTCGCGCACGCCGCCGACCGCCCCCTCGATCTCACCGTCGACGAGCAGGTCGTCGCTTCCGCCGCCGTGGGATCTCATGGCGCGCGGCTCGCGTGCGTCGTGACGGCATCCGATCTCTCCCCCGCACTGTCCGAGGAGTCGCCATGACCAGCACCACCACCCACGAGGCCGCAGCCGCAGCCGCGTTCGCCGACCGGCTGCCCACCGCGTCGCGCATCACCGCCCGCCCCGGGACGAGCGCGGGCGAGACCGGCGACGCGGTCATCGTCTCGTCGGTCGGCGACACGAGCGCCGCGCTCGCGGTCGTGGTCCTCGATGAGTCGGCGCTCCTCGGCGCGGACGCCGCCCTGCCGCTGCCCGAACGACTCCGTGACGCGCTCGACGCCGCGGCGACCGCCTTCGGCCCGAGCGTGCTCGGCGAGGCGACGATCGGAGACGCCTCGGCGCTCTTCGCGCACCCCGCCGCGCAGGTGTTCGACCTCGTCGACGAGGATGCCCGCGTGATCGGACGCCTCGCCGTGCGCGTGTCGCACCCCGCCGCGGCCTCGCCGCGCCGCCTGCAGCGCATCGCCGGCGTCGAGATGGAGCTGACCGTCGAGGTCGGTCGCACCCGCATGACCGTCCGCGACGTGCTCGATCTCGAGCCCGGGCGCATCATCGAGCTCGACCGCTCGGCCGGCGCCCCCGCCGACGTCAAGCTCAACGGGCGGCTGATCGCCCATGGCGAGATCGTCGTCGTCGACCAGGACTACGCGGTGCGCATCACGCGCATCATCGAGAACGCGGAGGCCTGAGATCGACGATCTGCTGCTCGCGCTGCGCGTCGTCGTCTCCCTCGGCGTCGTGCTCGCGATCGTGTGGGTGCTGCAGCGTCGCTTCTCTCGCGGCAGCGCTAACGGAGCACGCGCGAACCGCCCGCGAGGCCTCAAGTCGACACGTACGGATGCCGTCGCCGACATCACCGTCGTCGCCAAGCGCGGCATCGGGCCGAAGGCCCAGGTCGCCGTGGTCGAGATCGATGGGGCCCGTTACGTGCTCGGCATCACCGAGGGCGGGGTGTCGATGCTCGACCGCATCGACTCGACGCCGGGCACCACGACGGGGCCCCACGCGACAGCGGATGCCGCGCACGGCGACGACACGGCGCGCCCGGTCCTGCGGGATGTCGCGGACGACGCGCCCCTCGCACCGCCCGTGCCCCTGCTCCGTGCGCAGGCCCGCGCCGAACGCACTGCCCGCACCACCCGCCCGGCGACCATGACCGCGCGTGATGCCGCACAGGTGCTGCGCCGGGCCCTGGGCGCGTGATCTCCGGCGGCGCGCTCGGCGCGCTCGTGCTCGTCGCCGCCTCGACGCCCCCGCCGAACGGCGGCATCTCCGTCGACATCAACGGCATCGACGGCACACCCTCGTCGTCGGTCCTGACCCTCATCGGCATCACGCTGCTGTCGGTGGCCCCGGCACTGCTGCTCATGATGTCGTCGTTCACGAAGATCTTCGTGGTGCTGGCGATGACCCGGAACGCCCTCTCGCTGCCCACGATCCCGCCCAACCAGGTGCTCGCCGGCCTCGCCCTGTTCCTCACCCTCTTCGTGATGTGGCCGGTGCTGACCGAGATCAACACGGTCGCCGTCCAGCCCTACGTCGACGGCTCGATCACGTTCACCGATGCCGTGGGCGTCGGCGCCGACCCACTGCGCACCTGGATGCTGTCGTTCACGCGCGAGGAGGATCTCGCGCTCATGACCCGGTTCGCGGGCGCCGAGAACCCCGAGGACCCGGCGAGCGTCCCGATGATCACCCTCATCCCGGCGTTCATGATCTCGGAGCTGCGCGCGGCCTTCATCATCGGCTTCGTCATCTTCGTGCCGTTCCTCGTCATCGACCTCGTCGTCGCCGCAGCGCTGATGTCGATGGGCATGATGATGCTCCCGCCGGTGATGATCTCGCTTCCCTTCAAGATCCTGCTGTTCGTGCTCGTCGACGGGTGGGGACTCATCCTCCGCACCCTGATGGAGAGCTACGGAGCGGGCGGATGACCGGGGGTACGCGTGAACCCTGAGGCCGTCCTCGACATCGGCATGGAGGGCGTCGTGCTCGCCGCGAAGCTCGCCGCTCCGCTGCTCATCACGGCACTCGTGGTCGGCTTCGCCATCTCGCTCCTGCAGTCGATCACGCAGATCCAGGAGGTCACGCTCTCGTTCGTGCCGAAGGCCGTCGCCGTCGCGATCGCACTCGTCGTGTGCGGGCACTGGATGATCGCCGAGGCGATCGCCTTCACCCACACCATGTTCGACCGCATCCCGCACCTGCTCTCGGGCGGTTGAGATGCAGCTGCTGCTCGACTTCGCCTGGATCGAGGCCACCGGACTCGCCGCGGTCCGCACGACCGCCTTCGTCTTCACCGCCCCACCCTTCTCGTACGGCGCCTTCCCCGCGCGCATCAAGGCGATGGTCGCGATCGGCGTCGCCCTCGCTCTCAGCGGCACGGTGGCGCCGGGCTACCAGAGCCTCGGCACCGGCCCGTTCTTCCTCGCCCTGACCGCTCAGGTCGTCACGGGGGCGCTGCTCGGATTCCTCGTGATGACGTGCTTCGCCGTCGTGCAGTCGGCCGGCGGGCTGATCGACGTCTTCGGCGGCTTTCAGCTCGCGCAGGCCTTCGATCCGCAGATGAACGTCAACGGCGCCCAGTTCACGCGCCTGTTCCAGATGATCGCCCTCGCCCTGCTCTTCGCGAGCAACGGCTACCAGCTCATCCTCGCGGGGCTCGCCCGGAGCTTCACGGCGATCCCCGTCGATGGGGTCCTCGACCTCGCCCGCCCGGCCGAGTTGCTGGTCGACACCGCGTCGCAGCTGCTCGTCGCCGCGCTGCAGATCGCCGGTCCCCTGCTGCTCGTCCTCTTCCTCGCCGACATCGCGCTCGGGCTCGTCAGCCGCGTCGCCCCCGCCCTCAACGCGTTCGCGCTCGGCTTCCCCCTGAAGATCATCCTGACCTTCCTCCTCGCGGGAAGCGTCATCCTCGCCCTGCCCGCCGTCGTCGGGGCGCTCACCGACCAGGCGACCGGGCTGCTGATCGGCGGAACCCGATGAACGGCGGCGCGTCATGAGCAGCGACAGCGGGGAACGCACCGAGCAGGCCAGCCGCCGGCAGCTGCGCGAGGCACACCGCAAGGGCAAGCTGTCGCGCAGCCAGGACCTGTCCGCCTGGCTCGCGATCGGCACGGTCGCGCTGGTCCTCCCCGCCATGATCGGAGCGGGTGCGGATGCCGGGGCCGCGCAGTTCGTCGAGATCGCCGCCGTCATCCGCCACCCCGACCCCGAGCACGCCGTCGCCGTCCTGTCGTCGGCGCTCGGCAGCATCCCGGCCATCCTGGGCACGGCGCTGCTCGCCGTCGCGATCGTCGCGATCGTCGGGTCGGTCGCCCAGGGCGGCATCCATCTGCGCGGCGTGCCGGCGCGCTTCGAGCAGTTCAACGTGCTGAACGGCGTCAAACGGCTGTTCGGCGTGCAGGCACTGTGGGAGGGCGCGAAAGCGCTGCTCAAGACCGCCGCGATCGGCCTCGCCCTGTGGTTCGTCGTCGCCGGGCTCATGCCCGTGCTGACGATGAGCGGTGCCCACCCGATCACCCGGCTGCTCGAGATCGCCTCGAACGTCGTGACCGCGCTGCTCATCACCGCGGTCGCCGTCGGCGTGCTGCTGGCCGCGATCGACGTCCTCGTCGTCATGCGGCGCAACCGCAAGCACACCCGCGTCACCAAGAAGGAAGCGCGCGACGAGCACAAGAACTCCGAGGGCGACCCGCTCATCCGCAGCCAGCGCCGCGCCCGGCAGATGGCGATGAGCCGCAACCGCATGATCGCCGCCGTCGGAGATGCGGATGTCGTGCTCGTGAACCCCACGCACATCGCCGTCGCCCTGCGCTACGAGCCGGGCAAGTCGGCGCCGCGCGTCGTCGCGAAGGGGCAGGGCCTCATCGCCGAGCGCATCCGCGAGCGGGCGCACGAGGCCGGCGTCCCGCTCGTCCGCGACATCCCGCTCGCACGCGCCCTGCACGGCGCTTGCGAGCTCGGCCAGGAGATCCCCGGCGATCTCTACACCGCCGTCGCCCGCGTGCTCGTCTTCGTCGACGGGCTCAAGCGCCGCGGCGCGGCGCGCGGCGTCCACACCGTTCCCGAGAGGAAGGCACCCCGATGAACATCCTGAGAAGGTCGCTCGTGCCGATCGGGGTCGTCGGCATCATCATGCTGCTGATCGTGCCGGTGCCGCCGCCGATCCTCGACGTCCTGATCATCACCAACATCCTGTTCGCCCTGCTCATCCTGCTGACGGCGATGTTCGTCAAGCGGCCGCTCGATTTCGCGGTCTTCCCCTCGCTGCTGCTGGTGGCGACGCTGTTCCGGCTCGGCCTGAACGTCGCCTCGACGAAGCTCGTGCTGGGCGAGGCGCACGCGGGGCAGGTCATCGACGCGTTCGCCGCGATCGCCGTGGGCGGATCGCTCGTCATCGGCATCGTGGTGTTCCTGATCCTCATCGTCATCCAGTTCGTCGTCGTGACGAAGGGCGCGGAGCGCGTCGCCGAGGTGGGCGCCCGGTTCACCCTCGACGCCATGCCCGGCAAGCAGATGGCGATCGACGCCGACCTCAACGCCGGCCTCATCAGCGACGCCGAAGCGCGGCGCCGGCGCGCCGAGATCGCGGCCGAGGCCGACTTCTACGGCGCGATGGACGGCGCCTCGAAGTTCGTCAAGGGCGACGCGATCGCCGGACTCGTCATCATCATCATCAACCTCGTCGGCGGCGTCGCGATCGGGATGCTCTCGAAGGGCATGGAGGCGGGCGAGGCCCTCAACACCTACGCCCTCCTCACGATCGGCGACGGCCTCGTCACGCAGATCCCCGCGCTGCTGATGGCGGTCGCGACGGGCATGATCGTCACCCGCTCGGGAGCGGAGTCCGACATGGGCTCGGCCGCGGCGGCGCAGCTGACGCAGTCGCGCAACGCCCTGTCGATCGCGGGCGGCGCGGCGATCGTGATGTCGTTCATCCCCGGGATGCCGATGCTGCCGTTCCTCGTCATCGGCGCCACCCTGCTGCTCATCGCGCAGCGTGTCGGCCGGCGCGAGCAGACGCAGGCGGCCGAGGACGCCCCCGCCGTCGACCCGCGCGGCGCCGTCGACACCCCCGAGGAGCTGGCCGAGCGGATGCGGGTCCACGCGCTCGAGATCCTGCTCGCTCCCGACATCGTCGACCTCGTCACCGGCGGTCCCGACGACCTGCTCGGACGCGTGCGGTCGCTGCGGCGCAAGACCGCGCTCGAGCTCGGGCTCATCGTTCCGCCCGTGCGCACGCGCGACAGCATCGAGCTGCCGCCCTCGACCTACGTCATCCGGGTCGCGGGGATCGAGGCGGGTCGCGGCGTCGCGCCCCGCGCCTCGCTCCTCGCGCTCGGCTCGGGCCTCGAGACCCTGCCCGGGCGGGCGTCGCCCGACCCCGTGTTCGGCATCGACGGGAAGTGGGTTCCCCTCGAGATGCGGCACAGCGCCGAGCTCGCCGGAGCGACCGTCGTCGACCGCGCGAGCGTCATCATCACCCACCTGTCCGCGGTCATCCAGGCCCACGCCGCCCGGCTGCTCAGCCGAGAGGACGTGCGTCAGCTCACCGAGACGCTGCGCCAGTCCAGCCCGGCAGCGGTCGAGGAGCTCACGCCGGCGCTGCTCTCGCTGGCGGAGGTGCAGCGCGTGCTGCAGGGCCTGCTCGCCGAGCGCATCCCGATCAACGACCTCACGCGGATCTACGAGGCGCTCGCGCTGCGCGCCAAGACGACGACCGACCCCGACGCCCTGATCGAGGCGGCACGTCTCGCGCTCGGTCCCGCCGTGGCGACGCGCTTCGCCGAACAGGGGCGGCTGCGCATCGTCATGATCGACCCGCTGCTGGAGCAGTCGATGCTCGAGGCGATGCGACCGAGCGAGGACGGTCCGCACATCGCCCTGGACCCGCACCGGCTCGAGGCGGTCGTGGCCTCGGCTCGCGCCGCCCTCGAAGCGGCCGGCCCAGGCCCCGAGCCCGTGCTCGTGTGTGCGCCGTCGCTGCGCTCGGCCGTGCGGCGCCTCATCTCGTCGCAGACCGACGGGCTGCCGGTGCTGTCGTACACCGAGGCGACGGCCGGGGGCCTGGCGATCGACACGGTGGGCGTCGTCCGAGACACGATCGGCGACGCGCATGCCATCACGCCCGCGTGAGACTCGCGTCGAGCGCGCGGGGCGGGCACGGCTTCCGGAAAGTAGGGTGATCGAGTGCTGGTGTTGACGAGACGGGTCGGTGAGAAGGTGCTCATCGGCGACGACATCGAGCTCACGGTGCTCGAGGTCAAGGGCGACAGCATCCGGCTCGGCATCGAAGCGCCGCGGTCGACCCGCATCCAGCGCGCCGAGATCGTGGCGGCCGTCGAGACCGAGAACGTCTCGGCCGCCCGCACGTCCGCGGACGAGCAGGAGGCGCTCCTGAACGCACTCGTCCGCCGCCAGGGCGGGGCCCCGACGGCGGACTGAGCGGAATCTCGGGGGCGGGTCAGCCCGCGAGCGCGCCCGAGATCGCGTCGATGTTCTGCTGCATCCAGCCGACGTAGTCGACGCCGTCGGGCATCAGCTCGGTGAACTCCAGCACGGGGATGTTCAGCTCACCGGCGAGCTTCGTGATCTCCGTCGTCTCGGCGCCGCCCGTCTGGGCGTTGACGATCACGATCCGGACCTCGCCCGAACGCAGGATCTGCTGCGCCTCGAGAAGCGTCGCGGGCGGAACGTCCTGACCCTCCTCGACGGCCTCGCTGAACGCGGCCGGAGTCGCGTTCTCCAGACCCGCCGCCGCGGCGAGATACAGCGGCACCGGCTCGGTCACGAAGATCTTCTCGCCCTGGTGTGCCGCCGAGATGGTGTCGAGGGATGTCTCGAGGCCGTCGATCCGCTCGATGAGCGCCTTCGCGTTCGCCTCGAACGTGTCGGCCTGGGCCGCGTCGAGCTCACCGAGCTCGTGCGCGATGTCTTCGACGAGGTGAGCGATCGTGTGCGGGTCGTACCAGACGTGCTCGTTGAAGCCCTCGATGTGGTCGTGACCCTCATGGTCGTGCTCGTGGTCGTGCTCGGCCTCGGCGCTCTCGTCCGCGGCGTGCTCATCCGCGGCGTGCTCGTCGGCGTGGTCGTCGTGGCCCTCGGCGCCGGGGAAGTCGTGCGAGAACTCGACCGCCGTGAGCACCGGAGCCGTGCTGCCGCTCGACTCGACGAGCCCGTCGAGGAACGAGTCGTAGCCCCCGCCGTTCTCGATGATGAGGTCGGCCTGCGACACCGTCAGCTGGTCGCGCGCCGACGCCTCGTACGAGTGCGGGTCCTGCGCGAGTGAGGTCACGATCGAGGTCACCTCGACGGCGTCGCCGCCCACCTCGGCGGCCAGTGAGCCGTACACGTTGGTCGAGGCGACGACGCTGATCTTGCCGTCGTCCGAACCGCTCGCGGCCGGCGACGAGGTGCCGGCGCAGCCGGCGAGAGCGAGGGATGCCGCTGCCACGAGCGCGGCGGCAGGGAGGAGTCGACGGGTCATGCCGTCGATTGTACGTTACTGATAATCGTTCTCTCGACCACCGGAGCGGGAGATCAACGGATTCCCACGTAGAAGCGCGATTCGTCACTGCGGTGAAGGGCCAGGTAACGCTCGAACGGCTGCCCCTCGGCATCCCACGCGATCGACTCGATCGACAGCACCGGCTGCCCCGGGGCGAGCTCGAGGAGCTCGGCGTCCGTCGGCCCGGGGACGACCGCGCTGAGCCAGCGATCGGCGCCGCTGGGCTGAACCCCGAAGTTGCGCCGGAGGTGCTCGTAGAGCGACCGGTTCTCGAGGTTGGCGCGCGCGAGCGTGGAGAACCGGTCGTGGGGCAGCACCGTGTCGACGAGCAGCCAGGGCGTCTCGTCGACCCGCCGCAGGCGACGCAGCCGCACCACGGGCGCCCCGACCGGGATGCGGAGAGCCTCGGCGTCCGCGGCATCCGCGGTTCCGACGGCGAAGTCGAGCACGCGCGTCGTGACCACCCGGCCGGTTCCGGCCAGGTCGTCCGACGAGCCGGCCATCGAGCCCACGAACCTGAGATCCGGGCGCTGCGGCGAGACGAACGACCCGCGGGCACGCACCTTGTAGATCAGACCGGCGCGCACCATGTCGGCCAGTGCCTCGCGGACGACGGTGCGCGAGACCCCGAACCGATCGATCAGCTCCGACTCGGAGGGGAGCGCCTGGTCCGGCCGGAGGCGCCCCGACTCGATCTCCCCGCGCAGCGCGAGCGACAGCTGCTGCCACAGCGGGAGATCGGACGAGCGGTCGAGCGTCGTCACTGCGGTCATGGGAGCCTCCTCGATCGGGCCGTCACGGCGAGCGTATCGGCGCCGTGTTGACACCCGGCGACCCGCTCCCTATCTTAGTCATCACCAACTTGTCATGACAGGTTGGTTGTTACGAGTTTGGCAGCCCGCACGCCCTCGTGACATCGGCACCTCGCAACGATGCGACACCAGGAGGCACAACGATGACGTTCTCGACCACCCGCCGCATGCTCGCCGCAGCGGCCGCGACAGCGATCTCCGCTCTCGTGCTCGCCGGCTGCGCCGGCAGCCCGACCGACAACACCGCTGTCGGGGGTGAACCCCAGGGCCTGAAGGTCGCCCTGTCGAACGGGTTCGTCAACGGTTGGCGCCTGACCCTGATCGACAAATTCGAGACGGAGGCCGCGAAGCTCAAGGAAAACGGTGTCGTCTCGGACTACAGCGTCGTCAACGCTCCGGGGGAGAACAGCGCGACCGAGCAGGCATCTCAGATCCGCAGCCTCATGCTCCAGAACCCCGATGTGCTGATGGTCATCCCGGCGTCCTCGAGCGCGCTCGTCCCCGTCGTCGAGGAGGCCTGCGCCGCCGGCATCACGGTCGTGATCGTCGACGCCGACATGGACACCAGCTGCGGCATCGTCGTGCGCAACGACTACGGGCAGTGGGGCGCCGACTCGCTTCAGCCCGCACTCGACGCGATCGACGGGAAGGGCGACATCGTTCTCAACCGCGGAGTCATCGGTTCGCAGCCCGACGAGGCGTTCTACGCCCGCCAGCAGGAGATCCTCGCCGACTACCCCGATGTGAAGGTCGCTGCCGAGGTGAACGGATTCTGCGACGCGGCGACGGCGCAGAAGGAGATCGTCGCGATCCTCGGCTCCATGCCGACGATCGCCGCGGTCCCCGGATGCATCGGCGGTATGGGCGTCGTGCAGGCGTTCCAGTCGGCCGGGCGCGACATCCCGGTCGTCGTTTTCGACACCGACGGCAAGTCGCTGTCGTTCTGGAAGGAGAGCGGCATCGACAACGGCTCATTCGCCGCGCTGACCGACCCCGGACAGATCGTCGCCGCCCTCTACGCCGCCATCGCGAAGCTGCGCGGCGACGAGGTTCCGGACGAGGTGGTCCTGCCGCTCGTGCAGGTCACGCAGGAGAACCTCGACTACTGGGTCGACGCCCTCGGCACCGATGAATACGCCGCGAACGCCTGGGACGAGGAGACCACCGACGCCGCGATCGCGGCTCTGCTCGCCGGCGACGACGTCGCCGTGCCCGCGCTGCCCTGACGCCCGGTGACACCGTGGCCGACCAGCTCGAACCAGGAGACCCGATGACAACCCTGTCGCACACCCCCGCGACCAACCCCTCGGACGTGGCGCTCGTCACGGCCGAGGCCGTCGCCAAACGGTACGGAAACACGACGGCTCTGGCCGGGATCGACATCTCGGTCGCCGCGGGCGAGATCCTTGGCCTGGTCGGCCACAACGGCGCCGGCAAGAGCACCCTCATGCGGGTGCTCGCCGGTCGCGAGCAGCCCGACGCCGGCAGCATCCGCTGGCAGACCGGCGCCGCCACCGCGAAGCCCGGCACCGAGCAGCCCGGTGTCCGGATGATCTACCAGGAGCTCGCCCTCTGCCCCGATCTCACGGTCGCGGAGAACATCGCCCTCTCCGACGCCAGCACTCGCGGAGCGGGCTGGAACCGTCGCGCCGAGCGACGCGTGTCACGGAGACTCGAC
Organism: Microbacterium sp. M4A5_1d; assembly: GCF_053345465.1. Classification (NCBI taxonomy): domain Bacteria; kingdom Bacillati; phylum Actinomycetota; class Actinomycetes; order Micrococcales; family Microbacteriaceae; genus Microbacterium; species Microbacterium sp. M4A5_1d. The sequence goes on along the minus strand of NZ_JBKFAD010000002.1, from coordinate 332,200 downwards.
GAGGTCTTCCCCGGACACGGCGTCTCGGTACTGCGGCGGGCCGGCGACCTCACGATGGCGCAGCGGCAGATGGTCGAGATCGTGCGCGCCCTGTGCACGCCGTCGCTGTCGCTGCTCATCCTCGACGAGCCGACCGAATCGCTCAGCATCAACGCGACTCGCCAGCTCTACGCCGCCCTTCGCGACCTCGCCGCCGAGGGCGTCGGAATGGTCCTCATCTCCCACCGGATGCAGGAGGTGCTGGCCCACGCCGACCGGATCGCCGTCATGAAGGACGGGCGCGTGGTCGAGGTGGTCTCGGCGAGTCAGACCGACGAGGACGCGCTGCTCGCGGCCATGGGCGGCGAAGTCCACGCCGACACCGCGACGGTGCGCCGGGTCAGCGCCGCGGGCGCTCCGCTGGAGATCGACGCCCCCGGCACCGTCGCCCGGATCGACGGGGGCGACGTGCCGTTCTCGGTCTCGCCGGGTGAGATCGTGGGCCTCGCGGGCCTCGCCGGACACGGTCAGGACGAGCTGCTGCGCCGGCTCTGGTCGAACGCGCGCGGCGTCCGAGTCGTCCGGGGGCGCGCCTACGTTCCCGGCGACCGGCAGACCAGCGGGATCTTCTCGCTCTGGAATGTCGCCGACAACCTCACCGTCTCCGCCACGCGCCATCTCACGACGGCGGGAATCGTTCCGCCGTCGCGACGGCGACGGCTCGCCGAGGAATGGGTGCAACGGCTGAACGTCAAGGGCGGCGCTCGGGCCCCGATCACGTCGCTGTCGGGCGGGAACCAGCAGAAGGTGATCGTGGCGCGGGCGTTCGCGACCGATGCGCCCCTCGTGCTGCTCGACGACCCCTTCCGCGGCGTGGACGTCACCACGAAGAACGAGCTCTACGCCCTCATGCGCGTCGAGGCGGCACGCGGCCGCTCCATCGTCTGGTACTCCACCGAGAACGGCGAGATGGCCCACTGCGACCGCGTCTACGTCTTCCGCTCGGGACGCGTCGTGAGCGAACTCTCCGGCGACGACATCACCGACGAGCGCATCATCGCCGACTCCTTCGGAGTCGACGCCGAGACAGTCCAGGAGGACCGATGACCACCGACGTGCTCGCCCCGCCCACCGCGCCGCAGCGCCTGCGCGCCTCTGCTGTCAACGGGTCGCCCGCGCTCCTCGCCCTCGTCGCGCTCATCGCCATCTTCGCGCTGACCGCGGTGCTGCAGCCCGGCATCCTGAGCGTTCCCGGCCTCACCCTCATGCTGATGTCGTCGGTCCCGCTCGTGCTGGCCGCCCAGGCGCAGATGATCATGATGGCCGTCGGTGACATCGACCTGAGCGTCGGCTACCTCGTCGGGCTCATCACGGTGATCGCCGCGACGCTGCTGCGGGAGACCCCGGCCCTCGCGGTCGCCATGATCGCCGGCGTCCTCGCCGTCTACGCCCTGCTCGCCTGGGTGGTGCAGCGCCGCGGGGTGCCCTCGATCATCCTGACGCTGGGCATGTCGTTCGTGTGGCTGGGGATCGGCCTGCAGATCCGGCCGACCCCCGGCGGACAGACCCCCGACTGGCTCTCGGCGCTGTCGACCTGGCGGCCGACGTGGTTCCCGGCACCGCTCATCTTCATCGCCGCGGCGACGGCGCTGGGCTGGTGGATCACACGGCGCTCGCTCGCCGGCGCCCGCATGCGGGCGCTGGGCTCGCAGGCCGCGACCCTCGAGAAGACGGGCGCCTCGCTCGTGGCGACCCGCGCGACCGCGTACGTCGCCGCAGCCGCGCTGCTCGTCGTCTCGGGCCTGCTGCTCGCTTCGCAGACCTGGTCGGGCGACATCAACGCCGCCGGCGAGTACACCCTCATGACGATCGCCGCGGTGATCCTCGGCGGCGGCACGTTCTCGGGTGGCCGGGCGCTGCCGATCGGGACGACGCTCGGCGCGATCACCCTCGGCCTCATCACCGTCCTGCTCAGCCTCATCAACCTCCCGTCCGCCCTGCAATCGGCCGCACAAGGCGTCATCGTCATCGCCGTGCTCGCGGGCCGCATGATCACCGAGAGGATCGCGCGATGACCTCCGCCTCCATCCCGCTCCCCGCCGTCCGCCGCGGCCCCGCCTGGCCGGCCTGGGGCTGGTCGCTCCTCGGCGTACTCGCCGTGTGGGCCGTCATCATCGCCGTGCGGCCCGGATCACCCCTCGACCCGATGGCCCAGGCGCTCTCGCTCGCTCCGTTCCTCGTGCTGGTCGCCCTCGGGCAGATGCTCGTCATCACCCTCGGCCCCGGCAACATCGACGTCTCGGTCGGCACCGTCATCTCGATGGCCTCGTACGTCTCGGTCGGCGTGGGCGCGACGGCGGGGCCGGTGATCGGGCTCGCGGCCGGCGTCGGCTCCGGGCTCGCCGCCGGCGCGGTCAGCGTCGCCGCGATCCTCCTCCTGCGGGTGCCGCCGATCATCGCGACGCTGGCGACGAGCCTCATCGTCACCTCCGCGACGCTCCTGCTGGCGGATGCCGCGCGCGGTGGCGCCGACGCGGGCCTGCGAGCCTTCGTCACGGCCAAGGCGTTCGGCATCCCCGTCATCGCGCTCGTCGTCGCGGCCATGACCGTGATCGTGTGGCTCGCCCTCACGCGGACCCGTGTCGGCGTGGCCGTCATCGCCGTCGGTCAGAGCGCTCGCGCGGCCGAGCGGGCGGGCCTTCCGGTGGCGGGCGTGACCGTCACCGCCTACCTCGTGTCGGCGGGACTCGCGGGACTCGTCGGCGGCCTGCTCGCCGCCTTCATCTCTCCCAGCACCGTGCTCGGCAGCTCGTACATGCTCGACTCGATCGCCGTCGTCGTGATCGGCGGCACCCTCATCTCGGGCGGCCGCCCCGTACCGGCCGGCGCCTGGACCGGCGCCCTCTTCTTCGTGCTGCTGTCGGGACTGCTCAACCTCGTGGGGTGGTCGGTCGGCGCCCAGAACGTCCTCAAGGGTGTGCTCGTCGTCCTCGTCGTCGTGATCGCATCGGCCGCCACCGGAACCGGCCGCAGCTCTCTGCACCGGCTCCGGGCGAGCCTGCAGCGCCCCGCCCCCGCTCCCTCGGCCCGACGAGCCGACACCGACCCCACCCCGAAGAACAAGGAGAACATCCATGGCTGACCTCGACGACCTGCGTGAGGGAACCGACTACTCCGGCCCCGCGGCGGCCGGCACCGGCTACCCCATCAAGGGCCAAGCAGGCCAGGACTGGGGGATGCGCGCGCGGATGTCGCGCGTGTTCGACCCCCGCGACGGCAAGACCGTGATGCTCGCGTTCGATCACGGCTACTTCCAGGGGCCGACCTCGGGTCTCGAGCGGCTTGATCGCTCGATCCTCCCGCTGGTCCCCCAGGCCGATGCACTGATGTGCACGCGCGGCGCCCTGCGCACGACCATCCCGCCGCACTCCGCGAAGGGCATCGTCCTGCGCGCCTCGGGCGGACCGAGCGTGCTCAAGGAGCTCTCCAACGAGGAGGTCGCCGTCTCGATCGACGACGCCGTGCGACTGGATGCCGCCGCCCTCGCGGTGCAGGTCTTCATCGGCGGCGACAACGAGACGAAGTCCGTTCGCAACATGACCACCCTCGTCGACGCGGGCCAGGCCACCGGCATCCCGGTCCTGGCCGTCACCGCGGTCGGCCGCGACATGGTGCGCGACGCCCGCTACTTCCGGCTCGCCACCCGCATCAGCGCCGAGCTCGGCGCCGCATTCGTGAAGACCTACTACGTCGAGGAGGGCTTCGAGACGATCACGAGCGCATGCCCCGTCCCGATCGTCATCGCCGGTGGCAAGAAGGTCGAGGAGCGCGAAGCCCTGCGCGTGGCGTCACGCGCCATGGCGGAAGGCGCGGCGGGCGTCGACATGGGACGCAACGTCTTCCAGTCGGAGCACCCGGCCGCCATGCTCGCGGCCGTCCGCGGGGTCGTCCACGACGGCCTCAGCGCGGACGACGCCTTCGACCTCTTCCAGACCCTCTCCCACTGAACCCTCTCGGGGCGCCCCCGGGCGCCCCGAGACCAGAAGGATGCAGCATGCCCTCGCTTCGTACCCATGCCGAGCCGACCTCGGCCGACGTCGTCGTCATCGGCGCCGGGATCAACGGCCTCGCCATCGCCCGTGAGGCTGCCAGCCGCGGCCTCCACGTCGTCGTCATCGACCGGGACGACATCGCCGCGCGCACGTCGGCGATCTCGACTCGCCTGATCCACGGCGGTCTGAAGTACCTCGAGCGTGTGGAGATCCCGCTCGTGCTCGAGTCGATCCGTGAGCGCAACATCCTGCTGCGCGCGGCCCCGCATCTCGTGCGCCCCTACCCCATGCTCATCCCCTTCTCGAGGGGCGCCTCGCGGCCGGGATGGCTACTCTCCTGCGGCCTGCTGCTGCACGACATCCTCTCGTTCGGCAAGAAGCTGCCCCGCAACCGCATCGTCTTCTCGGGCCGCCTGTCTCGCGAGTGGCCGTCGGTGGCCGCGGGCGGCGTGAAGTGGGGCGGGCTCTTCCAGGACGCGCACGTTCCGGTGACCGAGCGCTTCGGCATCGAGCTCGCCATCGATGCGGCGAACCACGGCGCCACGGTGCTCACCCACACCCCTGTCACCGACCTGGTCCGCGAGAACGGACGCATCGCGGGCGTCCGCTACCTCGACCGCGAGGACGGGCGCGAGCGGGCGCTCCGCGCCCCGGTCGTCGTCAACTGCGCCGGCCCCTGGGTCGATGCGGTGCTCGACCTGCAGGGCGAGCACCCCCGCCGCATCGGGCCGACGAAGGGAAGCCACCTCGTCGTCGACGCGTTCCCCGGCGCACCCGACACGTGCATCTTCTTCGAGTCGCCCGACGACGGTCGGCCCATGTTCGTGCTGCCCTGGTGGGACGGCAAGTACATGATCGGCACCACCGACCTGCCCTACGACGGGTCGATCGACGAGATCGTCGTCGACGACGACGAGGTCGACTATCTGCTCCGGGCCGTCAACGGCCTCATCCCCGCAGCCGGGCTGCGCCGCGACGCCGTGCTCTGGTCGTTCTCGGGGGTGCGTCCCCTCCCCTACGTCGCCGATCTCAGCGACCCCGCCTCGGTCAGCCGCGACAGCGAGATCGTCGTGCACACGGGCGAGACCGCGGGGCTCCTCACCGTCATCGGCGGGAAGTACACGACCCACCGCGCCCTAGGCGAGCAGGCGCTGCGCCGGATCGAGACCGCGCTCGGGCTAGGTCACCGGCGCTCCCCGACCCGCACCGCCCGGTTCCCCGGCGCGCCGGCCGGCGATCACGGACGCTTCATCGCCGACACCGTCGCCCGCAGCGCCCTCCCCGAGCGCAGCGCCCGCCGTCTCGCCGACCTGTACGGCACCCTCAGCCGCCCGATCGAGATGCTCGCGGCATCCGATCCGTCGCTGGCGGAGGTCATCGACGACGACAGCGGCGCGATCGCGGCGGAAGTCGTGTACGCCGTCCGCGAGGAAGGCGCCCACACGCTCGAGGACGTCCTCATCCGCCGCACCGCGATCGCGCTGAACAGCGACGTCGGCCTCGGCTGCGCGCCCCGTGCGGCGGACGTGCTCGTCGCGCACGGCGACTGGAGCGCCGAGCGCGCGGAAGCCGAGCTGGCGCGATACCGTGAAGCCGCTCGGCGCTTCGCACCCCGAACCCTGCGCCCGGCATCAGCTCAGCCGACGGCCGCCTGAGCGAGAAACGAGGATCGATGAAGATCTGCGTCATCGGCATCGACGTGGGCCTCACGTCTGCCAAAGCAGCGGCGTTCGACGACGCCGGGCGGGAGATCCGCACGGTCTCGGCGCCGAACCCCCGCGTCGCGGTCTCGCGCGAGCGGCAGGAGATCGCGATGGACACGCTGTGGGACGTCGTGGCCGACGTCCTGGGCGACCTGACCGCGTGGCTCGCGGCCGACGGATGGACCGTCTCGGCCGTCGGCGCGACGGGTCACGGCAACGGCCTGTACCTCGTCGACGAGCAGCTGCGGCCGGTGCGGCCCGCCATCGCCTCGACCGACAGCCGGGCCGAGCACGTCGTCGCCGCGCTCGACCCCGCGGCGGTCGAGCGCATGCGGCTGCTCACCGGATCGCTCCCGTGGGCAGCGCAGCCGGGCGTGCTGCTGCGGTGGCTGCTCGACAACGAACCGGAATCGCTCGGCCGGGCCCGCTGGGCGCTGACCTGCAAAGACTGGATCACCGCGTGCCTGACCAGCGTCGCGAGCGCCGACACGTCGGACTCGTCGGGGTGCGGCCTGGTCAACCTCCGCGAGCGGGAGTACGAGCCCGAGGTCTTCGACATGCTCGGTCTGCCGCGCGACCTCCAGCGCATCCTGCCGCCGCTGCACGCGAGCGACGAGGTCGTCGGGACGATCAGCGCCGACGCCGCCGCACGCTCCGGCCTGGCCGAAGGCACGCCCGTCGTCGCCGGGTGCATGGACTGCGTCGCGAGCCCGCTCGGGGCAGGCTCCACCGACCTCGGCGATGTCACGGTGATCGTGGGCACGTGGGCGATCAACGCGGTGGTGGTGCCGACGGATGCCGTCCCCCCGCGCGTCACGATCAACGCGCTGCTCCCCGATCCCCGCCTCATGCTGGCCATGGAGGTCGCACCGACGTCCGCGGCGAGCATCGAGTGGGCGTCGGGACTGCTCGGCGCGCGCGCCACTCTTCCGCTGACACCGCGCGATCTGCTCGAGGCCGCGCACGGCGCACCGCCGCTGGCGGACGGGCTGCTCTTCCTGCCGTTCATCCACGGCGCACCCGAGCACCTTGGCGCCTCCGGAACGTTCGTCGGGATCAAGGGCAGCCACGGCTACCCGCACGTCGCCCGCGCGGTCGCCGAAGGCATCACGCAGTACCACCGCGTGCAGCTCGAGAAGGTCGTCGCGACGGGCGCTGTCGTCACCGACGCGCCGTGGACCCTCGCCGGCGGAGGGGCGAAGAACCCGCAGTGGGCCCAGATGTTCGCCGACGTCATCGGGCACGCGATGCGCCGGCAGCTCGGCACCGAGCTGGGCGCCCGCGGCGTGGCCTCGCTCGCGGCACGGGGCGTCGGGATCGACATGACCCCGTGGGGCGTCGAGCCCGACCCCGCGCTGGTCGTTCAGCCGGGCATCTGCCGCACGGCGTACCAGCAGCAGGCCGCCCGCTTCGACCGCGTCGTCTCGTCGATGACGAGCGTCTGGGAGGCCTACGCATGACCCCGTCAGCGGAGGCGTCGGCTGCGCTCGACGAGATCGTGCGCGTCAGCCGGGCGCTCGGCGGCGATCCCTCCTTCGTCCTCCACGGCGGCGGGAACACGTCGATCACCGCGCGGGGCGAGGACGTCACGGGCGAGCCCGTCGACCTCGTCCTCGTCAAGGGCAGCGGGTGGGACCTCGCCACGATCGAGCCCGCGGGATTCGCGCCGCTGCGTCGCGACCGGCTCGAGCGCCTGCTGCGCCTGCCGCACCTCGACGACCCGACGATGGTGAACGAGCTGCGCCAGGCCTCCCTCGAGGCCTCGGCTCCGACGGCCTCGATCGAGGCGTTGCTGCACGCGCACCTCCCCGGTCGCGTCGCGCTCCACTCCCACGCCGACGCGATCGTCGCCGTCACCGATCGCGACGTGCCCGACGACGAGATCGCCGCGGCGCTCGGCCCGCGGGTCGCCGTGCTGCCCTACGTCATGCCCGGGTTCCCGCTGGCGCGCCTCGTGGCCGACACCGACCTGGGCGACGCGGATGCGCTCGTCCTGCGCAACCACGGCCTGTTCACCTTCGGCGACGACGCCGACGCCGTGCTCGCCCGCCACCGTGAGCTCGTCGCCCGGGCAGTCGAGCTCTCGGGGATCGTCGCCCCCGGCCGGGCGGATGCCGAACAACCGGATGCCGGCGAGGGCGGCATCCCGCTTCGGGGCGCCCTCACGACCATCGCGGGCCTGCGTGCCGATATCGCGCGGGCCGCCGGCCGGCCCATGCTGCTGCGGCAGAGCCGATCGCAGCGCGCCGCAGCGTTCGCTGCGCGCCCCGACCTCGAGGCAGTCACGACTCGTGGCACCGCGACCCCCGAGCACGTCATCTACACCAAGCGCCATCCGCTCGTCGGGCGCGATGTCGCCGCCTACGCGAGCGCCTACCGGGCCTACGTCGAGCGCAACCGTCACCGCCAGGACGGGCCGGTGACTCCCCTCGACCCCGCTCCCCGCGTCGTGCTCGACCCGGAGCTCGGGATGCTGACGGCGGGCGACACCGTGCGGGATGTCGGGATCGCGGCCGATATCGCGGAGCACACGATGGCCGTCATCGAAGCGGCCGACGCGATGGGCGGCTACCGATCGCTCGATGAGGCGCAGAGCTTCGACATCGAGTACTGGTCGCTCGAGCAGGCCAAGCTCGCGGGCCGCCGACGTGCGCCGCTCGCGGGCGAGGTCGCCATCGTCACGGGCGCCGCGTCGGGCATCGGCCGGGCCACCGCCGAACGACTGCTCGCCGACGGCGCCGCCGTCGTCGGGGTCGACCTCGACCCGGGCGTGCGGCGCACCTTCGCCGGTGACGCCTGGCGCGGTGTCGTCGGCGACGTCGCCGACCCGGCGGTCATCGAGCGCATCCTCGACGAGGCGGTCCGCACCTACGGCGGTGTCGACATGCTCGTCGTCGCCGCGGGGATCTTCCCGCGCAGTGAGGCCATCGCCGACGTCGACGACGCGACGTGGGAGCGCGCCCTGCGCGTCAACGCCACCGCGCCGCTGCGCCTGATGCGGGCGGCCCATCCCCACCTCGCGGTTTCGCCGCGGGGCGGCCGAGTCGTCCTCGTGTCGACGAAGAACGTCGCGGCGCCCGGGCCGGGCGTCGCCTCGTATTCGGCGAGCAAGACGGCGGCGGCACAGCTCGCCCGGGTCGCCGCCCTCGAGTGGGCCGCCGACGGCATCCGCGTGAACCAGGTCGAGCCGGATGCGGTCTTCGACACGGCGATCTGGACGCCCGAGCTGCTCGCGGAACGCGCCGCCAGCTACGGGCTGACCGTCGAGGAGTACCGCACGCGGAACCTCCTGCGCGTCGAGGTCACGAGCGCCATGGTGGCCGAGGCCGTCGCCGTCTTCTGCGAGCGGCTGCCGGCGACGACCGGCGCGCACCTGAGCGTCGACGGAGGCAACGACCGGGTGATCTGACGGCCGGAGGAGGCGCGCATGATTTCGGGCGACCGAAGGATTCGCTCGCCCGAAATGCTGTCAATCAGGGCTTTTCGTCATTCTCGACGGCCGGCGACTGGCAAGCTCGAGAGCGGCCGATCTCCGTTCGACGGTGCCCGGGACGATCGCCCGCCATCCCGTCATCCCCGCTTCGAGGAGGAGCCATGTCGCCGTGGGCGCTCTTCATCCTGGCCGTCGGCGTCTCGGCCGACGCCTTCGCCGTGGCTCTCGGGAAAGGCCTGCAGCTGCGGGCTCACGTCGTGCGCGGCGCACTCCTCATCGCCGGCGCCTTCGGTCTCGCACAGGCGGTGATGCCGCTGATCGGCTGGCTGCTCGGCAGCACCTTCGCGGAGGCCATCGCCCCGTTCGACCACTGGATCGCCTTCGTCCTGCTCGCCGCCATCGGCGCGAAGATGCTGTGGGAGGCGTTCCGTCCCGACGATGACGACGCGGACGCGGCATCCGGCCTGTCGGCGCGCGAGATCATCCTGCTCGCTCTCGCGACGAGCATCGACGCCCTCGCCGTCGGGCTGTCCTTCGCCTTCCTCGACGTGCCGCTGTGGATCGCGGTCGTCTCGATCGGCCTCGTCACGTTCGCCCTGTCGTTCGTCGCCGTGCTGATCGGCCACCGCATCGGCACGCGGTGGCGCAAGCCCGCCGAGATCATCGGCGGCATCGTCCTCATCAGCATCGGCACCCAGATCCTCATCGAGCACCTGGTCGCCGGCTAGTCTCGCGGCTCGCGCTCGCGGGCCTCGGAGAATCGCGCGTACCTCGGATCCGTACGCGCGAGCAGTCCGAGCTTCGCGACATTCTCCGAAGGAGGGATGCCGCGGCTCAGCCGGCGAGCTTCGCCTTCGCGTACGCGACGACCGCGTTCGCGTGTCCGTGGCCGAGTCCGTGCTCGGTCTTGAGCGACTTGACGACCTGCATGTGCGGCGTCCCCGCCGAGAGCTCGTCGGCCGCGATGTCGAGCCAGTGCTGAATCGGCAGTCCGTAGGTCTTCTCGATGCTCGGGAAGTACGACGCCGGCCCCTTCTCACTCATGCGCCGAGGCTACTCCCCCGCCCACCGCCGAGAACATACCGTTCTCGAGCGCATCCAGCTCAGTCGAGCAGCAGCGCGGGCTCCTCCAAGACGGATGCCACGTCGGCGATGAACCGGCTCATGCCGTCGCCGTCCACGACGCGATGGTCGAACGAGCCCGACACGGTCGTCACGTAGCGGGGACGCACCTCGCCGTCAACGACCCACGGCTTCTGCCGGATCGTGCCCATCGCGACGATGCCCGACTCGCCGGGGTTGATGATCGGGGTACCGGCATCCATGCCGAACACGCCGATGTTCGTGATCGTGATCGTGCCGCCCTGCTGCTCGGCGGGCGCGGTCTTGCCCTCACGGGCAGTGAGGGTCAGCTTCTCGAGAGCGCGGGCCAGGCCGCGCATGTTGAGGTCCTGCGCGTCCTTGATGTTCGGCACGAGAAGGCCGCGCGGGGTCGCGGCGGCGATGCCTAGGTTGACGTAGTGGCGTACCCGGATCTCGGCGCCGTTCTCGGTCTCGACCCACGCGGCGTTCACCATCGGCGTCCGGCGCACCGCCCACACGACCGCGCGCGCCATGATCAGCAGCGGCGAGACCTTGATGTCGGCGAAGTCGGGCGACGCCTTCATCCGCTTGACGACCTCCATCGTGCGGGTCGCGTCGACGTCGGTCCACACCGACACGTGCGGTGCGGTGTGCGCGGAGTCGACCATGTGCTTGGCCGTGACCTTCCGGACACCCTTGACGGGGATCGTCTCCTCGCGGTCGTCGGCCGGCTCGGCCGAGATGACGGCCGGCGGGACGGGGATCGTCTGCTCGCGCACCTCGGGTCGGGCGGGCGTCTGGAGGTTCCGGAAGACGGATGCCTGCGACGCGTGGTTCACGACGTCCTCGCGCGTCACCTCGCCCGCGGCACCCGACGGCGTGACCGAGGCGAGATCGACGCCGAGGTCGCGTGCCAGCTTGCGGATCGGGGGCTTCGCCACGACGCCCACGGCCGCGCGCACGGGGGGCTCGGCGGGCTTGCGGCGGCGCGACTGCACCTGTCCGGCTCCGCCGTATCCGACGAGCACCGACCCGTTCTCCTCCGAGGCGTCGCCGGCTGCCGCAGGCTTCTCGGCAGGGACGGCCGGGCTGCTCGCGGCATCCGCTCCTCCAGACCCACCCCCCGGGGCGATCGTGATGATCGCGGCCCCGACCTCGACGGTCGTCCCCTCGTCGACGAGCAGCTCGCCGACGGTTCCCGAGAACGGCGACGGCAGCTCGACGAGCGACTTCGCGGTCTCGATCTCGACGAGGACGTCGTTGACCGCGACCTCGTCGCCCGGGGCCACGCGCCACTGCACGATCTCGGCCTCGGTGAGGCCTTCGCCGACGTCCGGCAGGTGGAAGGTCTGGGTGCTCATGAGGGAATCCTCTCGCAGGCGCGTCGGATGGTCAGTAGGCGAGGGCGCGGTCGACGGCCTCGAGGATGCGGTCGGCATCGGGCAGGTAGGCGCCCTCGAGTTTCGCCGCCGGGAACGGGACGTCGAAGCCCGACACCCGCAGCACGGGAGCCTCGAGCGAGAAGAACGCCTGCTCCGTGACGGTCGCGGCGATCTCGGACCCCAGCGAGGTGAAGCCGGGGGCCTCCTGCCCGTAGACCATCCGCCCCGTGCGGCGCACCGACTCGACGATCGGGCCGTAGTCGACCGGCGACAGCGACCGCAGGTCGACGACCTCGCACGACACGCCCTCGCCCTCGGCGAGCGCGGCGGCCTGCAGCAGCACGTTCACCATCGCGCCGTGCCCGACGAGCGTGACGTCGGTGCCCCGCCGGACCACGCGCGAGGCGTGCAGCGGCACTGCGCGTGCGGTGAGGTCGACCTCGCCCTTGGACCAGTAGCGCGACTTGGGCTCGAGGAACACGATCGGGTCGTTCGAGGCGATGGCGTCCTGGATCATCCAGTAGGCATCGTTCGGCGTCGACGGCGACACGACCCGCAGGCCCGCGGTGTGCGTGAAGTACGCCTCCGGGCTCTCCTGATGGTGCTCGACGGCGCCGATGTGACCGCCGTAGGGAATGCGGATGACGACGGGGAACGACATCCGTCCGTCGTGCCGGTTGGTGAGCTTCGCGAGCTGCGTCGTGATCTGGTCGAACGCGGGGAAGACGAACCCGTCGAACTGGATCTCGCACACCGGGCGGAAGCCGGCCATCGCGAGGCCGATCGCGGTGCCGACGATGCCCGACTCGGCGAGGGGCGTGTCGAGCACGCGGCGGTCGCCGAACTCGGCCTGCAGCCCCTCCGTGACGCGGAACACGCCGCCGAGGCGGCCGATGTCCTCGCCCATCATGAGGACGTGGTCGTCCTGCTGCATCGCGGCGCGCATGCCCGCATTGAGCGCCTTGCTGAACGGCAGCGTCTCGACGCTCATGCGCGTCCCTCCTCGAAGGATGCCTCGTAGTCGGCGAGCCACTTCCGCTGCCGGTCGACGAGCGGATGCTGCTCGCTGTAGACGTGCGCGAACATGCTGTCGGCCTCGGGAGCGGTGAGCTGGTTCGTGCGGACCCGGACATCGTCGGCGTAGGCCGCGGCCGCGGCATCCACGTCGTCGAAGAAGGATGCCGACGCGCCGCGGCCCTCGAGATAGGCGCGCATGCGGGCGATGGGGTCGCGCTGCGCCCAGAAGGCCTCTTCGTCGCTCGTGCGGTACTTCGTCGGGTCGTCGCTCGTCGTGTGCGCGCCCATGCGATAGGTCAGCGCTTCGATCGCGCGCGGCCCCTCGCCGGAGCGGGCCTCGTCGAGGGCGAGCTTGGTGACGGCGTAGCTGGCGAGCACGTCGTTGCCATCGACGCGGATCGACGGCATCCCGTATCCGGCGCCGCGCCGCACCAGCGGGACCTTGGACTGCGTCGAGACGGGCACCGAGATCGCCCAGTGGTTGTTCTGCAGGAAGAAGACCTGCGGGGTGTTGTAGCTCGTGGCGAAGACCATCGCCTCGTGCACGTCGCCCTGGCTCGACGCGCCGTCGCCGTAGTAGACGATGACCGCTTCGTCGCGCTCGGGGTCGCCCGTGCCGGTGCGTCCGTCGAAGACCATGCCCATGCCGTAGCCGGATGCGTGCAGCGTCTGCGAGCCGAGCACCAGCGTGTAGATGTGGGTGTTGCCGTTCTTGGGGTCTGTCGGGTCCCACCCGCCGTGCGTGAGGCCGCGCATGAGCCGGATGATGTCGATCGGATCGACGCCGCGGATCGTGCACACGACGTGCTCGCGGTACGACGGGAAGAGGTGGTCCTGGGGTCGGGCCGCACGCGCGGAGCCGACCTGAGCGGCCTCCTGCCCGAAGGACGGCGGCCAGAGGGCGAGCTGCCCCTGGCGCTGCAGGTTCGTCGCCTGGCGGTCGAAGGCCCGCACCGTCACCATGTCGCGGTAGAACGTCTCGAGCTCGGCCTCGGAGAGCGCCTCGATCACCGGCAGGTAGCGTTCGGCTTCGGGCGACGGGTCGAGTGAGCCGTCGGCCGCGAGGACGCGGACGAGAGCGGGATCGAGTTCTGCGTCGGTCACCCTCCCACGCTAACGCCCCCGGTATGGCCCCATCTGCATGCGGTCGACAACGGATGCCGCGATTCGCGGTGGGCGCGGCACAAGCCAGGCGGCCCATCAGGGACGTCGCGGCGCTGCCGGTCGGCTTCGAAACCGTTTCATCCCGCTTCGATCCCGCTTCGAGCTCGCTTCAGGCCCGCTTCAGCAGAGACGCGGCACACTGGGAGCGATGCGCGTGCTGGTGGTCGATGACGAAGTCCGCCTCGCCGACGGGATCCGTCGGGGTCTCGAGGCCGAGGGCTTCGCCGTCGACGTCGCCCATAACGGGGTCGATGGACTCTGGCGCGCGCGAGAGACGCGGTACGACGCGGTCGTCCTCGACCTGATGATGCCGGGGATGAGCGGTTGGAAGGTGTGCGAGACGCTGCGGGCCGAGGAGAACTGGACGCCCGTGCTCATGCTCACCGCGAAGGACGGCGAGTGGGATCAGGTCGAGGCGCTCGAGGCCGGCGCCGACGACTACGTCACGAAGCCGTTCTCGTATCCCGTGCTGGTCGCCCGGCTGCGTGCCCTCATCCGCCGGGGCGGGGTAGCGCGGCCTGTGGCACTCGAGGCGGGCGACCTGCGCCTCGACCCCGCGTCGCGCCGCGTCTGGAGGGGAGAGACGGAGGTCGAGTTGACTTCTCGCGAGTTCGCCGTGCTGCATCACCTCATCCGGCACCGCGGTCAGGTGATCTCCAAGCGCGACCTGATCGCGGGTGTGTGGGATGACGACTTCGCGGGCGACCCCAACATCGTCGAGGTCTACGTCGCACACCTGCGGCGCAAACTCGACCGACCGTTCGGGCGCGAGGCGATCGAGACCGTCCGCGGCGCCGGCTACCGACTCGCGGCGGACGGGGGCTGACGGTGTCCGACGCAGGGCGGCGCCGGCCTCGCGGACTGCGGGGACGCATCACACTGCTCGCGACGGCGACGGTCGCGCTCGTGATGGTGCTCGGCTCGATCGCCTTCCACGCCGTGCTGAACGCCAGCATCCACGCCGCCGCGGATCGTGCGGCGGAGGTGCGCGTCGAGGAGATTGCCGCACGTGTCGAGGCCGAGGGACCCGCAGCCGTCCGCTCCCTCGACGACGAGATCGTGCAGCTGCAGGATGCCGAGGGCGTCGTCGTAGCCTCGAGCGACGCCGACGACGGGCCGCTCCCCGCCGCAGACCGCGACGGGGAGGAAGCGAGGTACGACGGCGACCGGGTGCTGATCGCGACCGAGGAGCTCGACGACGGACGCCGGCTCGTGTTGGCGGTTCCCGCGGATGACGCGGCCGAGACCCTCGCGACGGTCGCCGCGCTGCTGGCGGCGTCGACCGTCCTCGTCATCGCCCTGGTCGCCGGCGTCACGTGGTGGGTCGTCGGTCGGGCGCTCCGTCCCGTCGCGCGCATCCGCGCCGAGGTCGACGAGATCACCGCCGACCGGCTCGACCGGCGCATCGCCGAGCCGGCATCGGGCGACGAGATCGCGGCCCTGGCGGGCACGATGAACCGGATGCTGGCGCGCCTCGACGACGCGGCTGCCGCGCAGCGTCGCTTCGTCTCCGACGCCTCGCACGAGCTCCGGTCACCACTCGCGACGATGCGCCAGCATGCCGAACTCGCGCGAGCGCACCCCGCGGCCACGTCACTCGACGATCTCGCGGAAGTCGTCTCGGCCGAAGGCCTCCGCATGCAGGATCTCGTGGACGGCCTGCTGCTGCTCGCGAGGTTGGACGAGCACGCACCGACCCGTCGCGAGGGCATCGACCTCGACGACCTCGCCCTGTCAGAGGCTGCGCGCCTCCGCGCGGCATCCGCGAGGGACCGGGCGGACGCGATCTCGGTCGACACGTCGGGGATCGGCGCAGCGCGCGCGATGGGCGACCCCCGCCTGCTGGCGCGCCTGGTGCGCAATCTCGCCGACAACGCCGTGCGACACGCACGCTCGCGGATCGCGCTGACCACGGTCGTCGATGTCGGCGCCGGTCACGCCGTGCTGCACGTCGACGACGACGGCGCCGGTATCGCGCCGGAGGAACGCGAGCGGGTGTTCGAACGCTTCGTCCGTCTGGACGAGGCCCGCGCGCGGGATGCCGGCGGCAGCGGCCTCGGGCTCGCGATCGTCCGCGGCATCGCGGAGGCCTCGGGCGGTTCCGTAACGGTCTCCGCATCACCGCTCGGAGGCGCGCGGTTCACTGTGATCCTGCGCGCGGGCGACTGAGCGCGGAGCGAGGAGCGCGGAGCGCGGAGCGCGGAGCACGAGGTTCCCTGAACGCGGCTTCAGGTCGCTTCAGCCGTGCTTCAGCGGTCGGCCGACACCATCGAGGCATGAACGACAACGAGCGCACCCCCCAGGACCAGCCGATCCCCGCCGACGCACCGACCCTCCCCCTCTCGCCGTCCGACGCCGCGCCCGCTGACGCGCCCTCCGCTGCGCCTGCCGCTGTGCCTGCCGCGGTGCCTGCCGAGCCGCGTCGGCGCGGTCGCCGCACAGCGCTGCTCGCCGGCGGAGCCGTCGTCGCGGCAGCGCTGCTCGTCGGAGGCGGTGCGGCCGTGGGGGCGGCGATCGCCGACGACGATGACGACGAGGACCGAGCGGCCAGCCTGTCATCGTCGGACGGCCTCGCCGGCGCTCGCGCAGACGGTGACCGCGACGACGCGCCGACGGGCGGCGAGGCCGGGTCCATCTCGACCGAGGCCTACGGTGCGGCATCCGCGGACGAGCTCACCGCCATCGCCGACGCGGCGCGCGCGGCCGCCGACGGCGACGTCGTGTCACTCGATGCGGACCGCGACGGCACGTGGGACGTGCAGCTCGTCGCAGCAGACGGCTCCGAAACGGACGTCCGCGTCGACGTCGACGGCACCGTGACGGTCACGGCGACCGAGGCAGCCGAGGCCGACGACACCGCGGCGGACAACGTCCTCGACGTCGCGACGCTGCGCACCGTGATCGAAGCGGCACTGAGCGAGGCCGACGGCCGCATCATCGACGTCGACGCGGACGACGACGCCCGCTCACCCTTCGACGTCTCGGTGCTCACCGCCGACCGCGGCGTCGTCGACGTCACCGTCGGCACCGACGGCTCGGTCATCCGCACCGAGCTCGACGACTGACCCCGGACGCCGTCTCCGCTCGGTCCGACTGCCGTGCCGGGATGCAAGGGATCGTGAACGACACCTCGAGGCGGCGGCATCCGCACCGGGGTGTCACGCCAGATTCAGAGCATCCGGGCACGGGTGGGAGGATCGGCGGATGACGTCGTCGTTCGAGATCGTGACCCGCGCCGCGGTGCCCGCGGAGGCGCTGTTCGACGCATCGCGTGACATCGGGGCCCACGTCGCCTCGATGCGCGGCACCGGCGAGCGCGCGGTCGATGGGGTGACGAGCGGCCTGATCGGCCTGGGCGAGACGGTGACGTGGCGCGCGTGGCACTTCGGCATCCCGTTCCGGATGACGTCGCGGGTCACCGCGCTCGACCGTCCGCACCGCTTCGTCGACGAGCAGATCGCCGGCCCGTTCCGCCTCTTCCGGCACGAGCACCTCTACGTCGAGCGCGACGGGATGACGGTCATGACCGACCGGGTCACCCTCGCGTCGCCCGTCCTCGGCCGACTCGCCGAACGCCTCGTGCTGGTGCCCTATCTGCGCCGGCTCCTCACCCGGCGGGCCGAGCATCTCGCGACGACGCTGTCCGGCTGACCCGGGGCTCTGCGCACCCGCGTCGCGCGCGTGCCCCGTCGCAAGGGATCCTGACCGACACCCCGCCGCCACGGCATCCGGATCCGGGTGTCGCCGGCGGGGTCTTGCATCCGCGCACAGGCGCCGGGGGCGTGGGGTGGGATGCTGGTCGCATGAGCCTGTCGCACCGCGATGAGTGGAACGCCGGCCCGCGAGGCTTCCGTCGATTCGAGAGAACCGTGCGCGTGGGATCGGGGGATGCCGCGTGGCGGCAGGCCCGGGCCGACCTCCTGGCTTGGCGCGTCAAGACCCGCAGCGGATTCCGGGTGGTGCCCGACGTTCCTGCCGTGGTCGGCGGGCGGCACTGGCTCGAGGTCGGATACGGGCCTCTCACACTCCGCGAGCCGGTCGAGGTCGTCGCATTCGTCGACGAGCCGGATCGAGTCGGGTACGTCTACCTCGCGCTGCCCGGCCACCCGCTCGAAGGCGAGGAGACGTTCCTCATCACCCGGCGCGGCGACGAGGTGCTCTTCACGCTGCGATCACTCTCGCGGCCGGCGCCGACCTGGTTCTGGCGGCTCGCTTATCCGGCGGTCCGCGTCGTGCAGGTGATCGTGCGAACGCGCTACCTCAGCGCCTTGAGCCGAGGCGGCCGTACCGGGCGTTAGCGAGCCGCGGCCGCGCCGCGCCGTTCAGCCGACGACGGCTGCCGCGGCCGCGACGATCCGCTCGATCGACTCCTCCTCGCCGATCGAGATGCGCACTCCGTCGCCGGCGAACGCTCGCACGATCAGTCCGGCCGCATCGAAAGCCTCGGCGATCTCGAGGGCTCGCTCGCCCGCGGGCAGCCACACGAAGTTGCCCTGCGCGACCGGGATGTCCCACCCCGCCTCGCGCAACCGGTCGGCGAGCGCATCGCGTCGCACGGCGATGTGGCGCACCCGCTCGAGCAGCTCGTCCTCGGCGTCGAGGCTCGCGAGCGCGGCTTCCTCAGCCTGGGCCGTGACCGAGAGCGGGATGCCGGTGCTGCGCGCCGCATCGAGGATGCGGTGGTCGCCGATGGCGTACCCGACGCGCAGTCCGGCAAGACCGTATGCCTTCGAGAACGTGCGCAGGACCACCACGTTGGCGTGGCCCGCGGCGAGCACGACAGCGCCGGTCACGGCATCCGGATCGGTCACGAACTCGGCGTAGGCCTCGTCGAGGACGATGAGGACGTCGGAGCGGACGCGCGCCACGAACGCATCGAACGCCGCCTGGCTCACGACGGGACCGGTGGGGTTGTTGGGGCTGCAGACGATGATCATCCGCGTGCGGTCGGTGACGGCATCCGCCATCGCGTCGAGATCGTGCCCTGCGTCGGCGGTCAGCGGCACCGCGACGGCGGTTGCCCCGGCGACGGCGGCGAGCCCGGGATAGGCCTCGAACGATCGCCAGGCGAACATGATCTCGTCGCCCGGGCCGCTCGTCGCCGAAGCGAGCTGGTAGAGGATCGACACCGAACCGGCGGCGACGTGCACGCCATCGGGCGCGACCGCGTAGCGATCCGCGAGCCGCGCGCGCAACCGGCCCGCCGAGGCGTCGGGGTAGCGGTTGAAGGTCGTCGCCGCGCGCACGGCCTCGACGACGCCGGGCAGCGGGTCGAACGGGTTCTCGTTGCTCGACAGCTTGAAGGCGTCGGCGGAGGCCTGACGGCCCTGGCGGTATGCGGGCAGCGCCGCGATCTCGGGTCGGATGCGCACGGGCAGGTCGGTCACGATGCGAGTCTACGGATGCCGCCACCTCCGCCGGATGACGGATCGAAGGCCCCGTGGGAGACTGTCGGCACTATGAGCCTCATCATCCGCCTGATCGTCAACGCCTTCGCGGTCTGGATCGTGACGCTGATCCCGGCGCTGGAGGTGTCGGTCGTGGCGTTCCCGCCGGGCGGCGACCTGCAGCTCGTCCTCACGCTGCTGCTGATCGCGCTCATCTTCGGACTCGTCAACGCGATCGTCGGCACCGTGTTGAAGGTGCTGGCGTTCCCGCTGTACATCCTCACCCTCGGGTTGATCTCGTTCGTCATCAACGGCTTCCTGCTGTGGCTCACAGGCTGGGTCACCTCGGGCTGGGACTGGGGCCTGCGCATCGGCGGCTTCTGGCTCGCGGTGCTCGCGGCCATCGTCATCGCGCTGATCAACTGGGTCGCCGGCATCCTGTTCCGTCCTCGTCGCGACCGCGACCGCGACCGCCGCTGACGCCCGCACGAGCGCACGCACGCGCCATCAGTCGGGCCTCCGCACGCGGTAGGTCGTGACCTCGGCGGACTCGTCGCCCCCGAAGGCCGCGATGCGCTCCTGGACGTCATCGACGCGGGGATCGCCCGAGGCGTCGGCGAGGGCGGCGGTGTCGCCGTAGGCGTCGATCGAGTGAGCGCCGAGCGCGACGTCCGCCATGCCGGGCGGCGGATCGGCGACCCGTTCGACGACGATGCTGCCCGCCGCGCCGGCGCGATCGGGGTGGCCGCCCGACTGCAGGGCCGGGACGAGATCGTCGGTGTGCCGCACCGTGACCTGCAGCGTGGCGTCGCCGGGATCCGCCTGCACGGGAGAGCCGAAGGTCACGTTGCCGACGACGCGGAAAGGTCCGCCGACGCTGAGCCGTGACGTGATCGCGCCGCCCTGCGAGTACCCGACGGCGAGCACGGCGTCTCCCGGCCGTGCGCCGGCGGCGCGGAGGGCGCTGACCACCGATTCATACGACGCCGAGCTGCGGCCCGCGTAGAGCTGCACGTTCGATGACATGTCGAAGGGCTCGCGGCCGCCGAACCCGAGCGGCGATCGGGTCCCCGCGACGTAGACGGCGAAGCGGCGCTCACTTCCGTCACCTCCGTAGCGCTCGACACGGATCTGGTCGCCTTCCTGAGGGATGCGAGCAGCGAGAGCAGCGAGCGTGGTCGGAGCCGCCCCCGCCACGGGCGCCGCTGATCGCGTGACCTCGACGACCGGCGGCGACGCGTTCCCGCCCCGGTCGGGCGTCGCACGCCCCAGGCCCAGGGCGCCGAGCGCCGTCAACGCGAGGCCGCTGCCCGCGACGGCGGCCCCGCCCAGCAGCCCGAGCGGCACGACAGCGCCGCCGATCTGGCGTTGGAGCTCACCGTGCCGCAGCAGGGGCCACGTCGTCAACAGCAGGTCGGCGCGTGCGGCCGCCCCGGACGAACGCTCGCGCGCCTCATCGATGCGCCGGTCGAGCGAATCCGTCACCCGCCGGTCACCGCCGGCAGCGGCCCGACGCGCCGCCTCGAGCTCGACGATGTCATAGACGTCTGCGGCATCCCGCAGTTTTCCGGCGAGGGCGGATGCCTCGGCCGAGAGCTCGTCGAGGAGTCGTGCGAGGTCGGCGCCGAGCGCCGCCGCGGGCCACGCGGTCGCCTCGTGCGCGGTGAGCTCGCGTGTCGTGGTCTCGAAGGCGCGGCCCAGTCCACCGCAGCCCGTCGACAGGCTCACGAGCACGGCGGCCGCCATCCGGAGCCGCTCCGTGTCGACCGCGATGACCCCGCCATCGCGGATGTCGAGGGAGTCATCGCTCACGGGCCACCCATCACGAGGCGAGCCTGCACGTGGCGCAGTTCGTCGTCGAGGCGTTCGATTCGAGCGGAGGCGTCATCCGTTCGCGCGCGCCAGTCGGCGAGGCGGTCACGGTAGCCGCGGGCCGCGCGGGCGCGCCAGGCGGTGTCGTGGTCGAGATCCGCCGCGCCGCGACGGATCACGTCGAGCTCGTCGCGCAGAGCGGGAAGCCGTGCCCGCAACGACGCGATCATCTCGAGGGTCCGCGCTGCGGCGGACTCGCGTCCGAGACCGGAGGAGAGGACGAGAGGCGAGGTCATCCCGCCACGATGCCCGCCCGCGCGGACGCGGCATCCTCATTCGACGCCACCGGGGACGAGCGCGTGCGCCGATACGTCTGTGCAGGAAAGGCTCGATCCTCCAGAATGGGACGGTGACCCGACGCGCCGAGCCCTTCCGCGTCATGTTCGTCTGCACGGGGAACATCTGCCGCTCCCCCATGGCCGACGTGGTCTTCCGCTGGTTCATCGACCAGTCCGGGCTCGGCGACCGCGTCGTGTCGGCGAGCTCGGGAACGGGCGACTGGCACGTCGGCGAGCCCGCCGACGGACGCACGCTCGAGGCGCTCGAACGCCGCGGCTACGACGGGCGGGGGCATCGGGCCCGTCGCTTCACGCTGACGGATTTCGATCGCTCCGACCTGATCGTCGCGCTCGACCGGTCGCACGAGCGCGTGCTGTCGAACTGGGCGCGCACGACGGCCGACACCGACAAGCTCGGGTTGCTGATGTCGTTCGACGCGCAAGCGGGAGGCGATCTGGACGTCCCCGACCCCTACTACGGCGACGCCGGAATGTTCGACGAGGTGCTCGCTATGATCGAGAGCGCGAGCCGGGCGCTCTTCCGGCAGCTCGAACCCGCGATCCGCACCACGTCCTGAGCGCCCGTTCACACTGAATGGAGCCTCGTGACCTCTCTGCCCCCGCAGCCCCTGAGCCCGCTCGACGGCCGGTATGCCGCCGCCGTCGGATCCCTCGCCGACTACCTCTCGGAAGCCGGTCTCAACCGCGCCCGCGTCGAGGTGGAGGTCGAGTGGATCATCGCCCTCACCGACCGGAGCCTGTTCGGCAGCTCACCGCTCTCTGATGAGCAGAAAACCCAGCTCCGTGGGCTCTACCGCGACTTCGGTCAGGCCGAGATCGACTGGCTCGCCGCCAAGGAGGCCGTCACCCGCCATGACGTGAAGGCCGTCGAGTACCTCGTCCGCGACCGGCTGTCGACCCTCGGCCTCGACGCGATCGCCGAGCTGACGCACTTCGCGTGCACGAGCGAGGACATCAACTCGGCCTCCTACGCCCTCACCGTCAAGCGCGCCGTCGAGAACGTCTGGCTGCCGAAGCTGCATGCCGTCATCGACGCACTGGGCGACCTCGCCCGCGAGCACCGCGACGCCCCGATGCTCTCGCGTACGCACGGCCAGCCCGCCACCCCCTCGACGATGGGCAAGGAGATCGCCGTGTTCGCGTGGCGCCTCGCCCGCGTCGCCAAGCAGATCGAGGGCGGCGAGTACCTCGCGAAGTTCTCGGGCGCGACCGGCACCTGGTCCGCGCACCTCGCGGCCGAGCCCGACGTCGACTGGCCCGAGCTCTCGCGCTCGTTCATCGAGGGCCTGGGCATCGACTTCAACGTCCTGACCACCCAGATCGAGTCGCACGACTGGCAGGTCGAGCTCTACGACCGGGTGCGGCACGCCGGCGGCATCCTGCACAACCTCGCCACGGACGTCTGGACCTACATCTCGCTCGGCTTCTTCGCGCAGATCCCCGTCGCCGGCGCGACCGGGTCGTCGACGATGCCGCACAAGATCAACCCCATCCGGTTCGAGAACGCCGAGGCGAACCTCGAGATCTCCGGCGGTCTGTTCTCGACGCTCGCGCAGACGCTCGTCACGAGCCGGATGCAGCGCGACCTGACCGACTCGACGACGCAGCGCAACATAGGCGTCGCCTTCGGCCACTCCCTGCTCGCCCTCGACAACTTGCAGCGCGGGCTCACCGAGATCTCGCTGTCGCGCGACGTGCTGCTCGCCGATCTCGACGCCAACTGGGAGGTGCTGGCCGAGGCGATCCAGACCGTCGTCCGCGCCGAGATCGCCGCCGGTCGCTCGCGGATCACCGACCCGTACGCGCTCCTCAAGGACCTGACCCGCGGTCGCCGCGTCGGCGGACCGGAGCTCGCCGAGTTCGTGCGCGGCCTCGACATCGGCGATGCCGCCAAGGAGCGCCTGCTCGCCCTGACCCCCGCCGGCTACGCCGGCCTCGCCGACGACCTGGTCTCACGCCTCGGTTGACGCCGAAAACGCACCGCCCCGCCGAGAACGCTCGGGGGGCGGTGCGTTTTCGTGTGAACGGTACGCGCTCGGCGGCTGAATCAGCGCCGGGGCGACGAGCCGGACGCCGAGTCGTCGGGGGTCTCCGACTCGTCGGGGTACAGCACGGGGCGGTCGACGCGCTTGCTCACCTGAGCAGGATCGACGGCGAGCATCAGCAGCGCGATGATCACGAGCGTCGCGATGAAGGCGATCCCCGCCACGATCAGGGCGACGACCACGGCACGCTCGACGGACTCGCGCGGGAGCGCCTGGAACGCGCCCATCGACACGAGGGTGATGACACCCGAGAAGATCGCCGCGACGAACGCGAGGCCCAGCAGCTGGACCGGACGCATGATCTCGCGGCGGGTGGGGTGTTCGCCGCTCACGATGCGACCTCCGGATCGGACGAGGGGGATGACGGGACGGATGCCGCGGGCGCGAGCTCCTCGCGCCGCGGCGAGAAGCCGGCGATTCCGAGGAAGACCGCCACGATCGCGGCGTAGCCGCCGAACAGCCCGACGCCGATGGTGATGCCGGTGAGCGTGAAGGCGCCGGCCTCCTCGATGACGTAATCGAGGCGGTAGGCCGGGTTGACCAGCAGCAGGCCGACCACCAGCAGGAGGGTGATCGCACCGATGAGCACCTCGTCGCGCGCGGCCGGAGCTCCGGAGCGGCGACCGCGGATGCCGCCGATCAGCTCTATGGCCCCCGTGATCGCGGCCCACGAGATGACGATGACGAAGAAGCCGGTCGTCGTCCGCAACGGCGGGATGCCGGCGAGGATCGCGGCGACGAGGGTGACCGCCCCGAGGGCGATCGGCAGCGCACGGCGGCCCGCGTGGCGCGTCAGCCACGCTCCGACGAAGAAGACGATCGCCGTCGCGGTGGCGAACCCGCCGAACACCGACATGCCCACGGCGGCGGAGTGATCGGGCGAGAACGTGATCATGACGGCGGCGACGGCCGCGAAAAGGGCGCGCGCGAGCTGGACATGCCGCACCTCGAAGGTGCGGGCGGCGGATGCTGCAGACACGGCGGACTCTCGCGTTTCAGAACGGGATGCCCCCGATTCTACGCGTCCGCCCCGAGAGAGCGCCCGTCAGCGGCATCCCGTCGGGAATCCTGCCGGCCGCCCCGGCGTTTGTCCTGCGCATGAAGGCACTGACGTACAACGAGTTCGGCGGCAACGACCGCTTCGAGATCACCGATCGGGAGATGCCCCACATCGGACCCGACACCCTCGTGGTGCGCGTGGTGGCCGCGGGCCTGAACCCCGTCGACTACAAGGTGCGTGAGGGATACCTCCAGGGCCTGCTCGACGTTCAGCTGCCGGCGGTGCCGGGCTGGGATGTCGCGGGCGTCGTGGAGAAGGTGGGACTGGACACTCCCGAGTTCCAGGTCGGCGACCCGGTGCTGGCCTACGCGCGCGCCGATGTCGTGAGCGGCGGATCGGTCGCCGAATACATGGCTGTTCCCGTGCGCACCGCCACGCGCAAGCCGGAGGGTCTCGAGTTCACCGCGGCCGCCGCGATCCCCCTCACCGGCCTGACCGCGCTGCAGGCGATCGAGCGGTCGGCCGTCGGCGAGGGGTCGACCGTGCTCATCCACGGCGCGGCCGGCGGCGTGGGCTCGTTCGGCGTGCAGCTCGCGCGCCTGCGCGGCGCGCGCGTGATCGGCACCGCGTCGGAGCGCAACCACGACTACCTCCGCGAGCTCGGCGCCGAGCCCGTGGTCTACGGCGACGGCCTCGCCGACCGGGTGCGCGAGATCGCTCCCGAGGGCGTCGACGTCGTGCTCGATTTCGCCGGCGGAAGCTCGCTCGACTCCACGAACGACCTGCTGCGCGAGGGCGGCGTCGTCACCTCGATCGCCGACCCGCGCGCGGCATCCGAGTTCGGCGGCAACTACATCTGGGTGCGCCCGGATGCCTCCCAGCTCGCCGAGCTCGCGCGTCTTGCGGCCGACGGCTCGCTGCGGGTCGAGGTCGCCGAGACCTTCCCGCTCGACGACGCCGCGGCGGCGTACGCGCATCTGGAAGAGGGGCACACCCGCGGCAAGATCGTCGTCACGGTCTGACGGGCGTGGATGTCGGAGGCGGGCGCGATCCTGGAGTCGTGCCCGCCTCCTCGATATCCGAGATGCCGTTTCCGTGCCGCGTCTGCGGCGGGCGCGTGGGCGAGATCAGCACCGCGACGGACCACTGGATCTGCGGGCGCTGCGGGTGGCGACTCGGCGACGCTTTCGATGCCGACCTGCCCCGCCCGGTCGTGGCCGTCGTCTACTACCTGCGATTCGGCGCCCGCGTGAAGATCGGTACGAGCGAGCGGCCACGGCAGCGGCTCGCCGCCATCCGACATGACGAGCTCCTCGCATTCGAGCGCGGCGGTCGGCCCCTCGAACAGCAGCGACACCGCGAGTTCGCGGCACTGCGAGAGGGCGGCGAGTGGTTCACGCTCACCGGTCCGTTGACCGCGCACATCGAGACGCTGCGGGCAGCGGCATCCGAGCCGTGGCTGGCCTACGACCGCTGGCTCGGCGACGCCTACCGACGGGCGTCGTCGTGAGGCGACGTCCGCCGCCGCGTCATCCTCCGGTGAGGAACTCGATCGCGGTCTGACGGAACACCCGCGAGCCGGGCGCATTGAAGTGATGCCGATCGGGGATCTCGACGAAGCGTCCCTGCGGGGTGGCGGCGGCGAGGGCCTTCGATCCCTCGATGATCGCGTCACGAGAACCTGTGGCGAACAGCACGGGCTGCTCCGGCGCGTTGGCGGGGTCGGGGTCCACCGTGCCCGAGGCGCGCATCCCGCCGGCGATCGCGAGCAGCGCGCGCAGGTCGTTGCCGGGAACGCGCTCGGTGAGCCGCACGTAGTTCTGCGTGACCGGATCGGTCACCTCGGTACCGTTCTCGACGAGCGCTCGCACCTGATCGATGTCGAGGCGGGCGAGCGGGATGCCGTCGGGCACGCCGCCCAGCACGCCGCGGGTGATGCGCGCGGAGAAGTCCTGCAGCACCTCCCAGCCCACGCGCGCTCCCAGGGAGTACCCGACGTACATCGCCGTGTCGACGAGGTAGGTGTCGAGCACCGCCTCGACGTCGGAGGCGAGCTGGTGCAGGTCGTAGTCGGCGGCACGATGCGGCTTGTCGCTTGCACCGTGTCCTCGCTGATCGAGGCCGAGGACGCGGAAGCCGGCGCGCTGCAAGTCGCGCACCCAACCGGTCGAGACCCAGTTGTCCTTCGTGTTCGACGCGAAGCCGTGCACGACGACCACCGTCGGAAGGTCGTCCTCTCCCCACGAGTAGGTGGCGATGCGGTGGCCGTCCTCGCCCACGAGGACGAATCGCGGTTCGGGCAGCTCGGTCAGACCGGAGGACGCGGGGATGCTCACGGTTCCATTCTCCTGCTCAGCGGAGGCCTGCTCGGCGGAGGCGGTCACTTCTTCGCGGGGTCGTGGCCCCAGTTCATGAGCGAGTAGCGCCAGGCGGTCTCGGTGATGTCGCCCGAGGGGCGCTGTGCGAGGTGTCGGTTGACGTAGCCGACGACTTTGCGCATGTGCTTCAGGTCAGATTCGGTGAGGTCGTCCTTTTTGGTGCGCAGGAGGTCGACGATGCGCCGGCCCGACTGGTGGCCCGTCGATTCACCGCCGCCGTCCTTCTGACCGACCTCCTTCGACTCGTCGGTGTCGAGCCATTTCTCGAGCTCGGCGGGGCTCATGTTCACGGCGTCGCGGAAGTCGTGCCGCGTCTGGTCGTCGTCGTCGCTCATGGTGCGATGGTGCCCGCGGCGTCTGCCCGGCCGCATCCTCTTGACAGCACGATGAGTCAGCGCGTTTATGCCGCCTTTTCGTGGTTTTTGTCGTCGGCAGGTTGGGCGTTTCCTGCACAGTCCGCGTCCTCAGCGACTTATCCACAATCGAACAAATGTTCATCAAGGATGTCGGAAGGTGCTGACATCATGGGAACATGACATCGAACGGCGGTCGGAGGCTCGCGGGTGATGGCACCGCAGTTGCGTCGCCGCACGCCGAGGCGTTCTCCGTGTTCGCGGAAGCGCTCGACCAGTTCCATGCGGCTGATGTTTCGCGGGTTCGTGCGTTGGCGGAGCTGGGCCGGTCGGCGTTGCGTGAGGCGCACCGTGACGGAGTTCGTGGGATGGCGTCGGACATGGAGCTGCGGTCGGTCGCGGCCGAGGCCGCCGGGATGGCGCGACTCACCGACCGCAGGTTGCAGGGTGAGATCGACCACGCGATGACGGTCATCGACGACTACCCGGCCGTGTTCGAGGCGTGGGCCCAGCGGCGGATCGAACGCGGACACGTGGATGTGGTCGTGCGGGTCGGTGCCGGAGTGCCTGCGGAGGTCCGGGGGTCGTTCGCGGAGGCCGCGATCGCGGTGTGCGAGCGGGATGTGCCCTCCCGCGTGCGCGGTGCGCTGGACGCGTTGGCGGCCCGGTTGCATACGCAGAACTTCACCGAGCGGCACAAGGCCGCGGCGGCGGAGCGGTGCGTGCGCGTGTTCCACGGCACGGACGGGATGTCGAACCTCGTCGCCAACCTCCCGACGGTCATCGCCGCCGGGATGCTCGACCGGCTGACGCAGATGGGGCAGTCGGTGAAGGACGCCCGGGCGGAGAGTGATTCCGCAGACACACGGTCGATGGATCAGCTGCGGGCCGACATCCTCGGTGACCTCGTCCTCGGCGGGGCGCCCGTGGTCGACCCGACCTACGGAACCGACCGAGCTGGTGGGCTCGGCGCGATCCGCGCCCGCGTTCAGGTCGCCGTCACCGCGGAGACGTTGATAGGCAAGGACGAGAACCCCGCCGAAGCGGTGGGCGCTGCGCTGATCGATGCTGATACGGCGCGCGAGCTCGCCGGGCAGGTCAGCGAGTGGGACCGGTTGTTCATCGACCCGGTCACCCGTACCCCGGTCGAGATCGACACCTACCGGCCCGCGGCTTCGATGAAGAAGCTCCTGGTGGCGCGGGATCAGCACTGCCGGTTCCCGGGATGCCGCCGGGCCGCGATCCGCTGCGAGCTCGACCACACGATCGATTACGCCCTGGGTGGGCATACCCACATCTTCAATCTCGCCCATCTGTGCCAGCGACACCACTCCATGAAGCAATTCACGAAATGGGAAGTCCGACAGCTCGGCGGAGGCGTTCTCGAATGGACCTCACCCCTCGGCCGGGTGTATCGCGAAGACGTTCCCATACCGGCCGTCTGCTTCACCATCGACACGGGTGGATCACCGGAGAGACCACCCTTCTGACAGCGCGGCCGTCTCGCGTGGGTCTCATATCCGGCGCATAGGTCTATCCAACGATACGGATGGGCTGGCGGGCGATGCTCGGTGCACAACCGACCGAGGAGTCAGACGTGAGCCGCATCCCCGAACCCGATCACACGCCTGCGGGACCGGCCTACGAGGGCCGCCTGCTCGACCGCGCCGACGACGAGGTCGTCGATCAGGGCGCCCCGTTCGACATCCGCACGCTGATGACCCGGCGTTCCATGCTGAGCCTCGCCGGCCTCGGCTTGGGCGCCGCGGCTCTCGCGGCCTGCACTCCCACGGCGACGGCCTCGCCCGCCGCATCACCCACGGCGACACCGACCGCGACACCCACCGCAACACCGTCCGCGACAGCCGTCGCGAACTCGGGCCTGCCCGCCGGCGAGATC
Organism: Microbacterium sp. M4A5_1d; assembly: GCF_053345465.1. Lineage (NCBI taxonomy): Bacteria > Bacillati > Actinomycetota > Actinomycetes > Micrococcales > Microbacteriaceae > Microbacterium > Microbacterium sp. M4A5_1d. The sequence continues at coordinate 303,153 of NZ_JBKFAD010000002.1, read as the reverse complement.
CCTGACGAGACCGCCGGCCCCTACCCCGGCGACGGCTCGAACGGGCCTGACGTCCTCGAGCGCTCCGGCATCGTCCGCAGCGACATCCGATCGTCCCTGGAGGGCGGCGCGACCGCGGACGGCGTGCCGATGACCCTCCGGCTCACGATCCTCGACACCGCCCGAGGTGATGTGCCGTTCGCCGGGGCCGCCGTCTACGTGTGGCATTGCGACGCCGACGGCGGGTACTCGATGTACTCGAACGGGATCGAGAACGAGACCTACCTGCGAGGGGTGCAGGTCTCCGACGCGTCCGGCGTCGTCACCTTCACCTCGATCATTCCCGCCTGCTACACGGGCCGGTGGCCGCACATCCACTTCGAGGTCTACCCGGACGCGGCGGCGATGACCGACGCCGCGAATGCCATCGCGACGTCACAGGTCGCCCTCCCCGGGGACGTCTGCAGCACCGTCTACGCGCTCCCCGCCTACAGCGGTTCCGCGCGCAATCTTGCGCAGGTCTCGCTCGCCTCCGACAACGTGTTCGGCGACGATGCAGGCGCCCTCCAGCTGGCCACCGTCACCGGCGACACGACATCCGGATACGTCGTCTCGCTCACCGCTCGAGTCGACACGACGACGACCCCCGCGGCGGGCGCCGCTCCGGGCGGGGTCTCACCCCGCCGACCCTGACCGTTGCGCGCCGCGGCCGCGCATGAGCCGGGGCACGACCGCGACCAGCACAACCATCGCGACGAGCTCGACGAGCGTCTGCGTGACCACTACGAGCGGAGTCAACGCGAATGACGCAGGCAGGGCGAGTGCGAGCGGCAGGACGACGAGAGAGTTGCGCGTCACAGTGCTGAAGACCACCGCCCGCCGGCGCGAGACATCGAGTCCGGCCAGACGGCCCGCGACAATCCCCACCATCACTGCGCACGGCACGAACGCGACGAAGATCGGCACGACGGGCGCCAGCGACACCATCGCATCCCCGACCGCGGCCGTCTGCGAGGCGACCGCGACGAATAGCGTCAGCATCATCACCGGCACCATGGCACGCAGCAGCCCGGACGACACCGACCCGACGCGCGGCGAACGGCGCGTTGCCGCCTGCGCGACGGCGGCGAGCGCAAGCGGAACGACGATGAGCAGAACGAACGCTTCGGCGAACGGGCGCGGATCGATGACTGCGACAGCCTCGCCCCCGGCCATCGCCCACACGTACGCGGGCAGAAGCAGCAGCTGCGTGATCATGAGCAGCGGCGTCGCCGCCAGCAGCCGCTCACGCGATCCTCCAGCGAGGCCCGCGAAGACGACGACGTAGTCCACGCAGGGTGTCAACAGCACCAGCAGCACGCCCAGCAGAAGCGCCGCGTCATGGGCGACGAACCGCGACAGCAGCCACACGACCACCGGGACCGCGACGAAGTTCGCGACCATCACGGCCCCGATGAACCGTGCGTCACGGACGGCCTCCCGCAGCCCGACGAGCGGGATCGAGAGGAACGTGAGGAACAGCAGGACGCCCAGCACGGGGGTGAGCGCCGGTTCGATCGCCTCAGCGAAGCGCGGCATCGCGAGCCCCACGACCCCGCCCACGACTAGCGCCACCAGGAACATCGCCGCTTGGTGCCGTTCGATCACCGCGAGCGCCCGCATCATGCCAGCATGCCGCACCGGAGGCCAGAAGCACCCCGGCAGCCGTCGCATGAGGTGGAATGGGAGAACCGCTACGGAAGGACAGCCACCATGCGCGGAGTCATCATGCACGCCCCCGGCGACGTCCGCGTCGAGGAACGCGACGACCCGACGATCGAGAAGCCCACGGATGCCGTCATCCGGGTGGCCGCGGCCTGCATCTGCGGCTCCGACCTGTGGCCCTATCGCGGCGAGGACCCCATCGAGCGTCCCATCCCGATGGGGCACGAGTACGTCGGCGTCGTCGAGCAGATCGGGGACGACGTCAGCGGGCTCTCGGTCGGCGACTTCGTCGTCGGCTCGTTCATCGCCTCGGACAACACGTGCGAGATCTGCCGCGACGGCTACCAGTCGCACTGCGTCGACCGCATTCCCATGGGCCGCCTCGGCTCGCAGGCCGAGCGGCTGCGAGTCCCCCTCGCCGACGGCACCCTCGTCGTCGTCCCGGGTGAGCCCACCGACGACCAGATCCGCGGCCTCCTGGCGGCATCCGACGTGCTCGGCACCGGCTGGTTCGCCGCCGTCGCCGCTCAGGCCGGCCCCGGCAAGACCGTCGCGGTCGTCGGCGATGGCGCCGTCGGACTTCTCGGAATCCTGTCGGCCGAGCAGCTCGGGGCCGAGCGCATCATCGCGATGTCGCGCCACGCCGACCGCCAGGCTCTCGCCCGCCGCTTCGGCGCCACCGACATCGTCGAAGAGCGGGGCGCCGACGGCGTCGCGCGAATCAAGGAGCTCACCGACGGACTCGGCGCGCACTCCGTCATCGAGGCGGTAGGGACCCAGGAATCGATGATGCAGGCGATCCGCTCCACCCGCGCCGGCGGCCACGTCGGCTACGTCGGCGTCTCGCACGACGTCGAGCTTCCCGGCGCCGAGCTCTTCGGTTCGGGCGTGCACCTGCACGGCGGCCCCGCCCCGGTGCGGCAGTACCTGCCCGAGCTGATCGACCTCATCATGTCGGGGGCGATCGACCCGGGTGCCGTGTTCGACCTGACCCTGCCCCTCGAGGACGCCGCCGAAGGCTACCGGGCCATGGACGAGCGCCGCGCCACGAAGGTGCTGCTCACCCTCTGACCGGTACCGGGATGCACGGCATCCGATCCGACACGCCGTCGAGGATGCCGCTGGCACGGCGCGTCTGCCGCGATCCCTTGCATGCGGGACCGCGGCAGACCTGGCTCAGCGCCGCGTCGTGACCGCTCGCCGGCGCACCCGGGCGACGATGAGGAGCAGGCCGACGAGGCTCAGCCCTGCCGCGAGCGCCAGCGGCGCGGGCGAGACCTCAGCACCGGATGCCGCGAGCGAGCCGACCGCCTGGGCATCCGGGCCACCCGCCGGCGCCCCGGCCGGACCGGTGTCCGACGACCCTCCCGACGAGCCTCCCGGCGAACCCGTGTCGCCGGGGGTTCCCCCTCCTGGTTCTCCCGCACCCGGCTCACCCGCGCCCGGCTCACCCTCGCCGGGAGCCGCCGTGACGTCGGCGAGTCCACCGTGGGTGAGGCTCAGGTACGGCGCCGAGTGGATCGTCGTCATGGGCCCCTCCTCGGCCAGCAGCGCTGCGCGCTCGTCGGTCGGGAAGTGGTTCTGCGCGAGCTCGAAGTAGCTCATGCTGTGCGCCGTGAACCCCGCGTCACGCAGGTAATCGATCGTGCGCACGTTCGCGAGCTTCGCTGGGTCGCCCGTGTAGTAGGGGAAGGATGCCGGGTCGGCGACCCATCCCGTCGCGGCGTCCGCGGCATCCGCGAGCCCGCGCCCGTTCGCATTGACGTGATCGAGCACGTCCAGACCGTGCGCCGACAGCGTCTCGGCGACGAGGAAGAGCGGCAGCAGGGAGAAGTGCGTGTACCAGATGCCGTAATCGCCGACGCCGTTGTTCCGGTCGACCTCCTCCGGAAGGTGCCCGTTCTCGTCGATCTGGTGCTCGAGCAGCTCGACGGCGCGCGCGTTCGCAGCGGCGAGCTCCGCCTCGTCGTCAAGGTAGGCCGCGACGGCGGTCGTCGTCTCGAGGGCCCAGCTGCCCCAGTTGTTCGTCCGATGCGAGATCGACGCCGCGACCGGCGTCGCCGTCTCACGCAGGAAGCCGGCGAACACGGCCTCGGACGCCGCGCTCCACACCGACGTGCCGCGCAGCAGCTCCGCGGCGTGAACGAAGGCCGGGAAGTGGTAGCTGAAGGCGAGCGCGGAGTCCTCACGGGTGCGAACGCATTCGACCGTCGTGGTCCAGGAATCGATGAACTGCGCGGCGTGCGCGCCGTAGCGGGCATCACCCGACAGGCGATACGCCAATGCGAGCTCGTAGGCGGTGTTCGCGTCGTTCTGCAGCCCGTCCCGCGCCGCACGGTGCGCGGTCGGATCGTTGTAGAAGAACGGCACGAAGAAGGTCGTCGGAGGAGCAGGTGCTCGCTCGAGACCCGCGTCGGCGGCCGTGAGCAGACGCGCGTACGCAGACGTCTGCGGCTGCTCCCCCGCCGCGATGCGCGCCGACACCGCCTCGATGCGTGCGTCGCTGACGAGCACCTCGCCGCGACCCGCATCCGTCACCGGTGCACCCGACCAGCCGACGCAGTCGGTCGGCACTGGCTCAGCGCGGTCGATGACGCCCGACAGCTGCACGGAGTCGACCGACATCCGGACGTCGCGATGCGCCGCGAGCGCGAACCCGCTGCCCGAGAAGGCGGCGTCCGTGACATCGATCAGCGTCGTCGCCTCGCCGACGTCGCCGAGGCCGACCCGCATCCGCTCGCCGTCGAGCGACGCCGTGACCGTGACCGGGCCGGAACCGGGGCGGGCATCGGTCTGCGCTGTGCCGAGCACGGCGACCTGCCCGTCGCCGGCGGCGCGGATGACCGCCAGCTCGCCGCTGTTGCGGACGAAAACGGTGTAACCGGACTGCGTGTAGTCATCGGCCGTGCCGGTGCGCCGCACCGTGAAGCCCGCCCACGCGCTGGCTCCCCCGCCCGCAGAGGCGAAGGTCACCGTCGCCGTCGCCTCCCCGTCGAGGCCGCGGCCGGTCAGCGCGAGGATCGACCCGCGTGACGCCCCCGGCTGCACGACTCTCGCGACGCCGTCCGCCGCCTCCCATGTTCCGGCTGCGGGCAGCCAGTCGGGAGTCAGCTCGTCGAACCCGTCCTCGATCGTCGCGGACGGGGCCGCAGCGGCGACCGCGGGCAGAGCCGGTATCGCGAGCGCGACGACTCCGATCACAGCGAGCGAGAATCTCCATCGATTCTTCATGTCGTACCTTTCGTCGGGGTCTTCGGTGTTCACATCACGCGCAGCGACACGATCCGCGCCTGCGCGGCACCGTTGGTGGCCGTCACCCGCACCCGCAGGCCCCTGACCCCGTCGACCTCGACGTCGTGAACACGCTGTCGTCGGCGGTTCGCCGTCACGCTGACCCGTTCGACCCAGACGCCGTCGGCGCCGCAGGTCTCCACGACGTAGTCGCGAACCAGCTCGGGGAACACGCGGTCGGGCGTGCGGTGGTGATGCAGCGTGTTGAGCTCGACGTCGGTGTCGTCATCGAACACCAGTCGCACGGCCGTGATCGACTGCTCGTCATCCCAGGCGAGGGCGAGGTGCGGCGCCGCGTCGTCGGGACCCGACATCCACAGGTTCGGACCGCCGAAGAACCGCTGATAGCCGCCGACCGCCTGCTGGGCCGCGAAGGCCGACGTCTGGGGATGCAGGCGCACGCGCGGCGTGCGTCCTCGCATCGGGATCGCCGGCCACGCGATGACGCTCTCGGACTCGTCGACGGCGACGTTCTGATCACCGTCGGCCTGAGGTCGGTGCGGCAGGGTCAGCACTCCCGGCACCTGCGCCTCGGCGAGGACGACGCTCACATCGGGATCGGCGCCCAGGACCACGACGACGTTCTCGGGCTCATCCGGAGTCCACACGAGCGGCAACCGCACCCACTGCGGGTCGGCGGCTGCCCTCACGTCGACCGAGACCCGCATCCGTTCGTCGATGGGAACCGCGTTCTGCCGCCGCCCGGTGGTCCACAGCCCGGCGGTGAGGGTGGCAGCGCGGGCCACCTTCAGCAGAACGTCGACGCCGTCGAGCTGCGGGTCCACCGGGACGAGCACGCCGAGGTCGGAGTCGAGCGGGTGCTCGGCGACAGCGGCATCCGGCACGAGTTCGACGGGGTCGAGCGTGGTCGCCACCGATGACGCCGATACGCGGGCCTGCCGCGCCAGGTCGGCCGGATCGGTGTTGCGCACGCCGAACACCGAGGCATCCTGGCGCAGGAGCACCTGACGCAGCTCGTCGGCGTGGTCGGCAGCCAGCGCGCGCGGACGCACCCCGAGGTCGAGCGCGAGCGCGGCTCCGGTTCCCGCCGCCTCGCCGCCCGCGCCGCATGTGGCCATGACACGGGTCGAGCCGAACGCGACATGGCTCGCCGAGATGTCGCGCCCCGCCACCAGCAAGTTCGCGATGTTGCGCGAGTAGTAGCTGCGGAACGGGATGCCGTAGATGCCGTTCGAGTACCGCTGGTGCGCCCCGGCCTCGGTGGCGTACATGCCCTCGACCGGGTGCAGGTCGATCGACCAGCCGCCGAACGCGACCGCGTCGTGGTGGTCGACCTGATCGAGGATGTCGTTCTGGGTCAGCACATGGTCCCCCAGGAATCGGCGGTACTCGCGCTTGCCCGGGATCGTGCCGACCCATTCGAGATCGAGGGTGTCGGCGTCGAAGCGGCCCGAGTTCTTGATGTAGTCCCAGATGCCGAAGATGACGGAGCGCAGCTCGTCGCGGATCGCCTCGTTGTCGTGCACGGTGTCGAGGTGGCCGCCCCACTCGATCCACCAGTAGTGCGCGCCCGAGTCGCCGGACCGCAGGATCCGCGACGTCGGGATCGGGGTGGCCGTGATGTCCTTCGCCGAGTCCGGCGCGACGAAGTCGACCGGTCTGCCCACATCCTTCGTGTAGAAGAGGATCGTCGAGCCGAGGAGTTCGTCATCGGCCGTCTCGGGCGCCCACGCCTCACCGAACTCGCCGCGGGCCTCGCGACCGATCCGGAAGTCGGCGCCGGCCAGGTACCCGATGAGACCGTCGCCGGTGCAGTCGAGGACGTACGGGCTCCGGAACGTCGTGGCGATCTCCGAGCCCATCGTCCACCCGTGCACAGCCGTCACGACCCGCTCGCCGTCGACGTCGTCGGTGTCGATCTCGCGCACATCCGTGTTGAGGAACAACCGGATGTTGGGCTCGGCCCGCACCGCGTCGAGCACGACCTCGTCCCAGATGATGGGGTTCCCCTCCGGGTTGCGGTACTGGTTCTCGACGTAGAGCTCGCCGATCACGCCGCTCTCGCGGGCGAACCGCTGGATTCCGTGCGACGTCGCGCCGACGACCCAAACCCGCACCTCCGACGACGAGTTGCCGCCCAGCACCGGCCGGTTGCCGATGAGCGCCACCTGCTTCCCCAGCCGCGCGGCGCTGATCGCCGCGCAGACGCCGGCGAGGCCGCCGCCGACGACGGTGATGTCGGATTCGATGTTCTGAGTGCGCATGGTTCCTTCAGGGCAGGGGGGATCACCGGCGGGAGCGAGACGGCTCCCGCCGGTCGGATGACGGTCTGGTCGAGCGGTGGGACGGACGGGCTCAGAGCAGGCGGGAGATCGCCTCCCCCGCGCTCTTCATCGCCGCCCCAGGCTGGGCCTGGCCGATGAGGACCGCCTGCACCTGTTCGGCGATCGCGGTCTCCATCTGTCCGTACGCCGGGTACTTCCACAGCGGGCTGGGCTTCGCCGTCGCGGTGATCGATGACGTGAACGCCTCGACGAAGGCGTTCGAGGTGACCGCGTCCGACGAAAGAGCGGCATCCGTCGTCGGCGGCAGACCGAGCGCCGTGAAGTACGACTCGCTCTGCGCGGTGTCGCTGGTGAGCCACGACGCGAAGTCGGCGGCGGTCTGCGCCCCGTCGCCGTCGACGACGACGACCAGGTGTCCCCAGAGGACATGCTGCGGGGTCTGACCGGCTTTGAGGACCGGCCGCGCGATCGGGGTCATCTTGTCGCCGAGCGAAGCATCGGGCGACTGCGAGAGCACGGCGGATTTGCCCACGGGGGCATCGTCGTAAAGCGCGGTCGATCCCTGGGCGAAGAGGGTTCGCGCCGCGGCACGGTCGACGTCGGGGGCGATGAGCCCCTCGTCGTAGAGCTTCTTGTACCACTCGACGGCCTTGATCGACGCTTCGTCTCCGATCGCAGACTCGTCGCCGTCGACGATCGGTGATCCGAAGGTCTGCATCCACACGACGATGTCCTTGAGCTGCGCGGCCTTCGTGCTCGCCGCGTAGGGGATCACCCCGATCCCCTTGAGCGCACGCAGGCCCTCCTCGAACTCCTCGATCGTGGCGGGGGTGAGCGACGCCCCGGCACGGTCGAACAGCTCGGCGTTGCCGATGAGGCCGACGGCGCCGATCGTCCAGGGCAGTCCGAGCTGCTTGCCGTCCGACTTGCCCGCCCCCAGTGCGGCGTCGGTGTACCCCTTGCCCTGCGTGAACGCGGACAGGTCGGTGAGCTTCCCGAGTGCGGCGAGCGCCGACAGCCAGGCGACGTCGAGCTGCGCGGCACCGGCGAACTGACCGCCTCGCACCTGCAGCGTCAGCTGATTGAGGTAGTCGTTGTACGGATAGGCGACCGTGTCGATCTCGATGCCCTCCGCCTGTCGGAAGCTCGACAGGGCGGATTCGATCGCCGGCTTCGCCGCTTCCTCCGACAGGCTCCACGACGAGAATGTGAAGTCGGTGGCGGTGCCGCCGCCGGGTGTCGCGGCAGGCGCACCGGAATCTCCCGGGGCGCAGCCGGCGAGCCCGAGCACGGCGGCGCCGCCGATGCCGAACACCGAGTACCGCAGCAGCGTGCGCCGCGAGATGTCCTGGACCATGAATTCTCCTTCGAATCGGGTGGGTGGATCAGCCCTTGACCGCGCCGGCGGTGATGCCGCCGACGAGGAAGCGCTGGAGCAGGATGAACGCGACGCACACGGGCACCGACACCACGAGGGATGCCGCCATGAGCGCGGGCCACGAGGTGCTGGCCTCGGAGATGAAGGTGTTCACGAGGCCGGGCGGCAGCGTCTGCCGATCGGGCCCGGCGAGGGTGAGCGCGAAGATGAAGTCGTTCCACCCGCGGACGAAGGCGAACAGGCCGGCCGCGACCAACCCCGGCGCCGCCAGCGGGAACACGACCGAGTGGAAGATGCGCCACGGACCGGCGCCGTCGATGCGCGCCGCCTCGATGAGGTCGTCGGGAAGCGCGTCGAAGAAGCCCTTCAGCATCCAGACGCACAGCGGCAGGGTGAAGGTCGTGAACGACAGGATGAGCGCGAGGTAGGTGTTCAGGAGACCGAACTGTGCGAAGACGAGGTAGAGCGTGACGAGCAGCAGCGCCTGCGGGAACATCTGGCTCGACAGCACGAAGTACATCAGCGACTTGCGGCCCGCGAAGCGATACTTCGAGAAGGCGTATCCCATGTACATCGACACCACGACCGACAGCACGGCGGTCACGACCGACACGATCACGCTGTTGCGGAGGTAGCCGAAGATCTGCTCGTTGCCGAAGACCGTCGCGTAGTGCTCGAACGTCACCTGTGTGGGGAAGAGGGACGGCGGGAAGGCGAACACGCGGTCGCTCGGGGTGAGCGAAGTCACGAGGAGCCAGTACACGGGGGCGAAGCCGAAGAGAACGATCACCGCGAGCGCGGTCCACATGCCCCAGCGGATGCGACCGCGTCGGCGGCGGGGCGGAGCCGGCTGCGCCGGGGCGGCCGAGTGAGATGCCGCGGGTGCGGGCGTGGGAACGGGGGTGATGGTGCTCATCGTGAGCCTTCCTTCTCGCCGCGCTCGGAGAGCCAGACGTACACCACGACGAGCACCGTCAGCAGCGCCATCCAGACGATGCCGAGCGCGCCGGCGTGACCCAGGTCGTAACCGCGGAAAGCGGTGTCGTACACTTCGGTGGCGAAAGTGCTGGTGGTGCCCGCGGGACCGCCGCCGGTCAGCACGAAGATCGTGTCGAAGTGCTGGAAGTTCCAGATGAACTCGAGCAGCACGACCAGAGCGGCGACGCCGCGGATGTGCGGCCACGTCACGGCGAAAAATCGGCGGACGACTCCGGCTCCGTCCATCGAGGCCGCCTCGTGCAGTTCGCCGGGGACCGTCTGCAGTGCGGCCAGCAGCATGACCATCACCCAGGGGAAGGTGTTCCACGTCTTCGCGATGATGAGCGCGCCACGAGCAGTGTCGGTCTGGAAGAGCCAGGCGACCGGACTGTCGATGGCGCCGAGGCTCATGAGGATGCCGTTGAGCACACCGTAGTTGGCGTCGAAGATCCACATCCAGAGGAACGAGACGACGACCCCGGGAATCAGCCACGGGATGAGGAAGGCGCCCCGCAGGATGCGCTGGCCCGGGAAGCGCTGGTTCAGCACGAGCGCGAGCGCGAGCCCGATCAGGAACGGCGCGATGGTCGCGCCCACGGTGAAGATGAGGGTCTGCCAGACGAGCCGACCGAAGTCATCTGCGAGGACGGCGGACAGGTTCTCGAGCCCGACGAACTCCATGCCCGGATAGAGCAGATTCTCGTCGAAGAACGCCGAGACGAGCGACCGCAGCAGCGGGTAGAGCACGATCGCGCAGAGCAGCACGAACCCGGGCAGCAGCAGGAAGACCAGGAAGGTGCGCTCGCTCAGCCGCGAGCCGAGTCGGCCCCGCCCGGGGCTCTCGTGAGCGGTCACGCTCGAAGAGGTCATCGTCGTCCTTCGTTTCGTCGTCCGGGCCGTCGTCTGCGACTCCCGGGGGTGGCGACTATCCGCGTCGCCGAACTCAGAGTGCACGACGTGCGCATAGTGCGCAACTGTCATGCACTATGTGCATAATGGGGTGACGGACATCGGCGGCGAAAGCGAGGAAGCATGGCTGCGGAGAAGGGCGCCAATCAGAGCGTCGAGAAGGCGATCACGGTTCTCGAGACCTTCTCGGGGGGTGAACCCATGCGCGTGAGCGATGTCGCGCGCGAAGCCGGGATCGGTCAGTCGACCGCGTCCCGCCTGCTCGCGACTCTCGAGGCCGGCGGGCTGGTCGAGCGCGATCCGCAGACGTCGCTGTACTTCCTCGGCGCCGAGCTCATAACCCTCGCGGGCATCGCGATCAATCAGAACCGGGTACACCGAGTCGGCCGTCAGATCGCGCAGAGCCTCGCCGGAGAGATCGGTCTCGGCGTCAACATCGCCCTCCTCCGCGGCGCGGAGCTGGTCTACCTCTGCAACTTCGAAGGGCCGCTGTCACCGAAGTCGCACACGCTGATGGGGCAGCGCGTGCCGCTGCATGCGACCAGCATCGGCAAGGCCACGCTCATCGGCACGAATCGCGAGAAGCGCCTGCGACTGCTGCCGGAGCTGCCCGGCTTCACCGAGGCGACCATCACGACGCACGAAGCGCTCGACCGCGAGGTCGCGCTGACCGCGAGACGCGGCTACGCGATCGAGGTCGAGGAGTTCGTGCTCGGACGGGCCTCGACCGCCGCGCCGATCCTCGACCGCAGCGGGAAGATCGTCGCGGCCGTATCCATCTCCGGTCCGCTCACGGCGATCGATCTCGAGGCCCGCGGCGCGGAGCTGGGCCGCACGGTCGTCGAAACCGCCGACCGCATCAGCTCGGGCCTCGGCTATCAGGGCCCGGCCTGAGCCTTGCGGTCCGAGCGGCGACGCCCCGCCCGCGCGATGAAGAACAGGATCGTCCCGACCACGATGTAACCGGCGGTGCCCAGCCACACCGGCCCCGTCTGCTGGGTGAGCAGCACGACGCTGGCGATGATCGCGAGCACGGGCACGACCCGGGGCACCGAGAAGTGCTTGTGCTCGACCTTGTCCTTCTTCAGCACCAGGACGCTGATGTTCGCCGACAGGAAGACCAGCAGGAGCAGCAGCACCGTCGTCTCGGCCAGCGTTCCGATGTCGCCGAGGACCGTGAGGAGCATCGTGGCACCGGCGACGACGAGGATCGAGACCCACGGCGTGCGGCGCTTCGACAGCACACGGCCGAAGGCGTGCGGCAGCAGACCCGACTCGGCGAGACCGTAGCCCACGCGGCTGGCCATGACCATGAACAGCAGGGCACCGTTGGCGATGGCCACAAGGGCGATGAGGCTGAACAGCCACGGCGGGATGGCGACGCCGCTCGCGGTCACGACATCCAGCAACGGGCCGGTCGACTCGGCGAGCTCGGCCGGCGGCACGACGATGACGGCGCCGATCGCGATGAGCAGGTAGACGACCGCCGCGGTGATGATGGCGCCGAAGAGGGCTCGCGGGTACGACTTCGACGGGTTCTTCACCTCTTCCGCCATATTGGCCGCCGCCTCGAAGCCGAGGAACGAGAAGAAGGCGACGATGGATGCCGCGAACGCCCCCTGCAGCGGAGGCACATCCGGGGCGAACTCGAAGATGCGCGCCGGCTCGCCACCGCCCCCGGCGAAGACCATCGCCGCGACGAAGATGACGATGACCAGGCCCGAGACCTCGATGATCGACGCCACGAAGTTCGTGGCGAGCGACTCGCGCACCCCCCGCAGATTGATGAGGGTGAGTACCGCGATGAAGGCGATCGCCACGGGGATCGGCGGGATGTCGAAGAGCGCGGCGAAGTAGTCGCCCGCGAACGCGTTCGCGAGCGCCGCCGCCGTCGTGACGCCCGACGCCATCATGAGGAAGCCCACGAGGAACGACAGGAACGGGATGCCGAACGCCTTGTCGACGTAACGGGCGGCGCCGCCCGCGTGCGGGTATTTCGTGATCAGCTCCGCGTAGGTGCCGGCGGTGAGCAGCGCGACGACGAGCGCGATCAGCAGCGGCAGCCAGATCACACCGCCGACGTCCGTCGCCATCGTTCCGACGAGCGTGTAGATGCCGGCGCCGAGGGTGTCGCCCACGATGAAGGCGAACAGGAGGGGGGTTCCGATGGCCCGCTTCAGTCCAGGCCGATCGTCGGCGATCGGCGCACTGGTGTCGTTGGTCATCGCATCACTTCAGCGCCTCACCCCGAATTCCGACAACCCCTGGCGTCGGCGCGTGATCTGTGATTGTGCACCTGCCACGGGGCGGCGCCCGATACAGGCAGGATGTGAGACATGTCCGATGCCCCCGCTCGCTCGTTCCTCCGCGGCGCCGCCGACCTCGCGCGCGGCTTCGGCTTCTGGTCGCGCCGGCCGGGGGTCATGGCGCTCGGCCTGATCCCCGCCGCGATCGTCGGGCTCGTGCTGCTCGGCGGCCTCATCGCGCTCGGCGCCTTTCTGTCTCAGATCGTCGACGCCCTCACCCCGTTCGCCGACGCATGGCCCGAGCTGTGGGCGACGCTCGTGCGCGTCGCCGCGGGCACCGCGGTGCTCGGCGGCGCGATCGTGCTCGTCGCGGTGTCGTTCACGGCGCTCACCCTCATGGTGGGTGAGCCGTTCTACGACCGCATCTGGCGAGCCGCCGAAGCCGACCTCGGCGGTCCCGTTCCCGACAGCGAGAGCGGATTCTGGCGCTCGGTCGGCGACGCGGTCGGACTCATCGCCCGCGGTCTGCTCGCGGCGGTCATCGCAGCCCTCGTGGGCCTCATCCCCGTCGTCGGCGGCGTGCTGGGGTCGGTCACGGCGGTGTCGCTCACCGGCTGGCTGCTCGCGGATGAGCTGACCTCGCGCGCCCTGTCCGCACGCGGCATCCTGGCCGCCGACCGGCGCCGTCTCCGCCGTACGCACCGCGCCCGGTTCCTGGGCTTCGGCGTGGCTACGCAGCTGTGCTTCCTCGTTCCGCTCGGGGCCGTCGTCGCGATGCCGGCCGCCGTCGCCGGCTCGACCCGGCTGGCGCGGACGGTGCTGGACGCGCACGACTGAGGTCCCCACGCCCGACGTCAGTCGTGTCGGACCGAATCGGGCTCCTCGTCGCGGATGCGCTCGTTCTCGATCTGGAACGTCGAGTGCAGCACCGATATCTCGAAATGCTCCGCGACGCACGAGCGCACCTCCTGCAGCACCTCGGCCGCATGGCCGTCGGTGAAGCACCGGTCCTCGACGACGACGTGCGCCGTGATGGTCGGAAGCCCCGACGCGACCGTGGACGCATGCAGATCATGCACGTCGGTCACGTGGTCCAGGCGCAGGATGTGTGCGCGGACGTCGTCGAGATCGAGCCCCTGCGGCGTGAACTCCATCAGCACCGACGCCGTCTCGCGCATGAGCTTCACGGCGCGGGGCACGATGAGGGCGGCGATGAACAGCCCGGCGACCGCATCCGCCTGCGCGAATCCGGTCGTCGCGATGACGATCGCCGCGACGATGACGCCGACGGACCCGAGCGCGTCGTTGAGCACCTCGAGGAACGCCGCGCGCATGTTGAAGTTCGCGCCGCGACTCGAGGACAGCACCGCGATCGCGACGATGTTCGCGACGAGGCCGACGACGCCGAACACCAGCAGCTCCAGGGCGGGAACCTCGGGCGGCTCGAACAGGCGACGGATGCCCTCGATCGCGGCGTACACGCCCACCACGAGCAGCAGCGCTGCCTGGGCGAAAGCGGCGATCACCTCGATCCGGCGGAAGCCCCACGTCCGGCGGGCGTTGGCCGGCCGCATCATGAGGTTCGCGGCCACGAGCGCGACGAGCAGGCCCGAGGCATCGGTGAGGGCATGGGCGGTGTCGGTGAGCAGCGCGAGGCTGCCTGTGACGATCGAACCCACCGCCTGGGTCGCGACGATCGCCGCAGTGATCCCGAAGGCGATCCAAAGCCTCACCCGGAAGTCGGCGGGCTGTCCCGCCTGCGCCGCGTTCACGGGGCCATGGTCGTGTCCGGCGCCCATCAGCTGGCCTCGGCCTCGCCGGCGATCGCGCGGGGCCGCCGGAGGTGCCCGCACAGCGTCGCGCTCGTCCCCGTCGCGCCCAGCAACGCCTCGGCCGCATTGATGAGTCGCGCGGTCGCCTCCGGCTCGGCGAGGGCGTACCAGGACGATCGCCCGTCGGGTCGCACCGAGACGAGCCCGCACTCGAGCAGGAAGGCGACATGCTTGCTCACGGTCGACTGCGCGAGCCCGACATGCTCGACGAGATCGCGAACACGGTGCTCGCCGTACGACAGATGCTGCAGCACGGCGAGCCGGGTCGGGTCGGCGAGCGCCTGGAAGAGATGTGCGTAGACCTCGGTCGCGCGCGCGTCCAGCTCCACCGGGACACCAGCATCGAGAGATCCATTCATCGCCACGAAGCGATGATATCGCGCAGAACCGATATGAGATAGGGGTTCGGCGCGGCGGCGTCAGCGGGCGCGGCGGATGCGGATCGGCCCCTTCGCCGTCGACGGGTCGACGACGGCACCGCGCTGCGTGATCTCGACCTCGCCGTCGGCGACGAGCCGCCGCGCGGCACGGCGCGCGGGTTCCATCAGGTCGCGCCACTCCTCGCCGCCGACGGCGCGCGCCGCCTCGGAGGGGCAGATCGTCGCCCCTGCGGCGCGAGCGCTCAGCAGCTCGAGGATCGTCTCGCTCAGCTGCGCGTCGACGGGACGGATGCCGCGACGGCGGCAGGCATCCGAGCAGTAGCGGACCTCGTCCCAGCTCTTCGCCCACTTCGCACGCCACTGCATCTCGCGCCCGCACGACGCGCAGGTCTTCGGCGGCGGGGTCGCGGCGGCGGCGGCTCGGGGCATGCGTCCAGTCTGCGCGCGTTCCGGGCCGCGGGTCGGGCCGTTGACAAGCGCCCCGGACACGTTCAGGTGAGCAGGCGCGTCTCGCAGCGAGTCTCGGCGACACCGTCGCCGTCGCGTTCGACGCCCCACACCGCGCCGTCCCGCGACTCGGTGAGCATCTCGACCGGCTCGCCGTCGACATAGAGCACCGCCGCTCCCTCGTCGAGGCCGAACCCGTTCGGCAGTGTCCCGTCGGCGATCGCGCGTTGCAGAGCGGGGCGCCGGTCGGGCTGCGAGTCGTAATGCACCCCGACCGATCGGTCGACGAAACCGAGCGCGTCGTCGATCACGGCGACCGGCCCGAACGTCGTGGTGGGGCCGCCGACGTGCCAGCAGATCGCGCCGGCCGAGGTGCCCGCCAGCACGGTCCCCTGATCCGCCGCCTCGGCGAGCACCTCGGGCAATCCGTGCACCCGCCACACGGCGAGGAGGTTCGCGACGCTACCACCGGCGACCCAGACGAGATCGCTCGCCAGCACGGCCTCGCGGAGGTCCGGCTGGTTCCGCCCGAACAACCGGATGTGGACGGCGTCCACTCCGAGCTGCTGCGCGGCCGCCAGCTCGCGGCCCTCGTCGACGCGCTGGTCCCCCGCGGCGGTGTTCACGAACGCGACCCGGGGCCGCCGTCCCGTCACACCGGTCAGGTCGAGGGCGTACCGCTGCAGCGGGCTGAACTCGACATCGCCCCACTGCGCGGGGCTCCACCCGCCGCACGTGGCCAGGATCGTCCGACTCTTGCTCATGAGAGCATCACCTCCGGTGCGTTCCAGGCTCGCACACGCGTGGTGATCGTCTTAGCCTGGCGGGATGTCGACTTCGCCGAAGGTGTACGTGATCCACGAGAACCCCGAGTGGTGGGCGCCCTTCGCGGCCGCGTTCGCCGCCGAGGACGTCCCCGCCGAGCAGTGGCTGCTCACCGACGGATCCATCGATCTGTCCGCCAAGCCGCCGCAGGGGGTCTTCTGGTCGCGGCTGTCGGCATCGGCGCACACGCGCGATCACGCGCAGTCGAAGGAGTACGGCCGCGCGGTGCTCCGCTGGCTCGAGTCGTGGGGCCGCACGGTGATCGGCGGCAGCCACGTCCTCGAGTTCGAGGTCAGCAAGGTCGCCCAGCATGCCGCCCTGCGGACGAGCGGCATCGACGTCCCGCACACCGTCGCCGTCTTCGGCACCGGTGACCTGAAGGAGCGCGCACGCGAGTTCCCGGTGCCGTTCATCAGCAAGCACAACCAGGGCGGCAAGGGTCTCGGCGTCCGCCGCTGGGACTCCCACGACGAGTTCGACGCCTGGGTCGACGGCCCCGAGTTCGAGGCATCCCCCGACGGCATCACACTCATCCAGGAGTTCCTGTTCGCCCGTGAGCCGTTCGTCACCCGCGCCGAGTACGTCGGCGGCGAGTTCGTCTACGCCGTGCGCGTCGACACGAGCGCCGGCAGCTTCGAGCTCTGCCCCGCCGATGCGTGCGTCGTCGACCCCGCCGCGGGCACGGGCGCCACGCCGGCCTATCCGCCCTTCGCGCTGCGCGACGAGATCACCGCCGACCATCCCCTGGTCGTGCAGCACCGCGACTTCCTCCGCGCCGTCGACATCCGCATCGCCGGAATCGAGTTCGTCGAGACGATCGAGGGGCGACTCGTCACCTACGACCTCAACACGAACACGAACTACAACCCCGACGTCGAGGCCTCGGCTCACGCATCCGGGCCGGGCGAGATCGCCCGATTCCTCGGCGGACTGCTCGGCGAAGCACGCAACTAGCGCAGCCCCGCCTCACGCACAACCGATAGGCCGCATCCGAGGCTCTTCCTACGCTGACACCGTGCTCCGAAACCTCGTGATCGTCCTGGGCGACCAGCTCGACCCCGACGCGAGCGCCTTCGACGACTTCGACCCGGCGCAGGATGCCGTCTGGATGGCGGAGGTCGCCGAAGAGTCCACCCACGTCTGGAGCTCGAAGCCGCGCACCGCGGTGTTCCTCGCCGCGATGCGCCACTTCGCCGAGGACCAGCGGGACGCCGGGCACACCCTGCACTACGCGGAGCTCGACGCACGGGGGAACTCAGGCACATTCGCCGGCCAGCTCGCCGCCGACCTGGAGAAGCTGAAGCCCGAGGCGCTCGTGATGACCGAGCCCGGCGAGTGGCGCGTGCGCGAAGCGCTGCAGCAGACGGCGGATGCCGCCGGCATCCCGCTCGACATCCGCATCGACCGGCACTTCTTCTCGACCATCGCCGAGTTCGCCGAGCACGCCGAGGGCCGGGCGACCCTGCGGATGGAGTACTTCTACCGCGAGATGCGCAAGCGGCACGGCATCCTCATGACCGGGCGCGGGCAGCCCGTCGGCGGCGAATGGAACTACGACGCCGACAACCGCAAGGCGTTCCCGAAGCAGGGTCCCGGTCTCGTGCCGCCCCGCGCGACCTTCGCGCCCGATGAGATCACGCGCGAGGTGATCGCGCTCGTCGACACGGAGTTCGCCGAGCACCCCGGTTCGCTCGACACGTTCGCGTGGCCGGTCACTCGCCCGCAGGCGCTCGAAGCGCTCGACCTGTTCATCGACGAGCGGCTCCCGGGCTTCGGTGACGCTCAGGACGCGATGTGGCCGGGCGAGCCCTGGCTCTGGCACGCGCACCTGTCATCGTCGATGAACCTGAAGCTGCTGCATCCGCGCGAGGTGGTCGCGGCCGCCGAGGAGGCGTACCGGTCGCAGCGTGCGCCTCTTGCGGCGGTCGAGGGATTCATCCGGCAGATCCTCGGGTGGCGCGAGTATGTGCGCGGGATCTACTGGACGCAGATGCCCGGCTACATCCAGCGGAACGCTTTCGAGGCGTTCGAACCGCTGCCTGACTGGTACTGGACGGGCGACACACCCATGGCCTGCCTGAGGGATGCCATCGGCACGACGCTCGAGAACGGGTACGCGCACCATATCCAGCGCCTCATGGTCACCGGGCTCTACGCGATGCTGCTCGGCGTCGACCCGCGCGAGGTGCACGCTTGGTACCTCGCGGTGTACGTCGATGCGGTCGAGTGGGCCGAGCTTCCGAACACGCTCGGGATGAGCCAGTACGCCGACGGCGGGCTCATGGGCAGCAAGCCGTACGCCGCGACCGGCAAGTACATCGATCGCATGAGCCCGTACTGCAAGACGTGCCCGTTCGACCCCGCGAAGCGGATCGGCGAGGATGCCTGCCCCTTCACCACTCTCTACTGGGACTACCTCATCCGGCACGAGGCGCCCCTCGCCGAGAACCACCGCATGGCGCTGCAGGTGAAGAACCTGGGCCGCCTCGACGACGACGAGATCACCGCGATCCGCGCCCGCGCCGACGCCATCCGGCGCGGCGACGTCACCGATTCACGACCATCCGGCCGATGGTGAGATAGTGACGACACCCGAACCCAGGAGCGACGCCATCACCCGTCCGACATCGACGCTTGCGCGCCTCGTCCACATCTCGCGGCCCGTTCTGTGGATCAACACGATCGGCACCGGCGCGCTCGGCATGTGGCTGACCGGTCAGCTCATCGACGTCGCCGCGATCCCGCTGCTGATCTGGCTGACGCTGCCGTTCAATCTGCTGATCTACGGCGTGAACGACATCTTCGACCAGGACACGGATGCGCTGAACCCGCGCAAGGGTTCGATCGAGGGCGCGCGCATCGAGCCGCGCGAGGTGAAGCTCATCGCATGGGCGGTGGCGGTCACCAACATCCCGTTCCTGATCTATTTCGTCATCGCGCTTCCGCTCGCCGCCGTCGGGCTGATCCTGCTCTACGCGGGCGTGTTCGTCTTCTACTCCGCCCCACCGCTGCGGTTCAAGGCGCGACCGTTCCTCGATTCGCTGAGCAACGCCGCCTACGGCCTGCCGCTGCTGATCCTGCCGGTCGCCCTCGAGGCACCGCCGGTCTGGCCCGCCGTCGTCGGGCTGCTCGCCTGGAGCGTCGCGAAGCACGCCTACGACGCCGTGCAGGACATCGAGGAAGACCGCGAGGCGGGCATCACCACCACCGCGGTACTGCTCGGCCCGCGCGGCACCGCCCTGTGGAGTGGCGCCTGGTGGCTCATCTCGACCGTGCTCTTCGCGCTCGTCAGCGTGCCCGTCGCGCTCGTCAACCTCTCCCTCGCCGGGACCCTCGTCGCCTGGATGCTGCTGCGCCCGACACCCGCGACCGGCCGCAGGCTGTATCCGCTGTCCGTCGCCTTCCCGTACATCGCGGGATCGGTCGCGAGCGGGCTGCTGCTCGCCGCCATGTTCCTGGGAATCTATCCATGAGCCGCATCGTCGTCGTCGGCGCGGGCCTCGGCGGGCTCGCGGCATCCGCCCTGCTCGCCCACGCCGGCCACCGCGTGACGCTGCTCGAAGCGGCCGAGACTGTCGGCGGCAAGAGCCGGCGCATCGAGCTCGACGGCGAGCGCATCGACACGGGACCATCCCTCGTCACCTTCCCGTCCGTCTGGGATGAGCTGCTGCGCCGGTTGGGCGCGGGGTCGCGAACCAGCACGGATGCCGGTGGGCTCGACCTCGTCCGTCTCGATGAGGTGGGCCGCTACTACTACCGGGGCGAAGAGGTGTCGCTGCCCGTGCCGGAAGGGCACCCCTGGTACCCGGCATGGAAGCGATTCAGCGACGAGCACGCACCCCTCGCGGGCGACGTCGCCGCGCTGCTCGTCGCCGACCCGCTCGATCGCGCGTCGCTGCCCGCGCTGCAGCGGTTGCTCGCCGTGTACGGTCGACGCCTCAGCACCCGCGCCTACCTCGACAGCCTCACCTGGATGCCCGAGGGACTGCGCGAGATCATCGCGATCCACACCCTCAACGCCGGCGTCTCCCCCTCCCGCACCCCGGCGTTGTACGCGAGCATGCCCGCCGTCATGGCCGCCGACGGGGTCTGGGTGCCCCGTGGCGGGGTGTTCGAGATCGTCGTCGCCCTGCAGCGGCTGGCGGATGCCGCGGGCGTCGAGATCCGCACCGGCGAGCGCGTCACGCGCATCGAACGCGGGCGGGTCACGACCGAGCGCGATCTGCACGAGGCGGATGTCGTCGTCAGCGGTCTCGACGCGTCACGACTCGACGGGCTGCTGGGGCGGCGGCGCCTCATTCCCGGTTCGCCGTCGCTGTCGTGCTCGGCCGTCGCGATCTACGGTGTGCTCGAGAAGCCTCTCCCCGAGCGGATCGTCGCGCACAGCGTCATCCTGCCCACGAAGCCCGCTGCCCTGCACCGCAGTCTCGCCGCGGGCGACGAGCCCGCCGACACGATGGCGTTCGTCAACCACTACCGTGCCGGCGAGATCTACCCGAACGAGCGCAGCACCCTCGCCGTGCTGCTGACCAGCCCCGCCGATGGCCAGGGCTACTCGCTCGACCACCCGTTCGTGACGCGCGAGATCGAGCGCATCTCGCGCGCCATGGGCCTCGACGGACTCCTCACCGACGCGATGACCGAGACGACCGTGCTCGACCCCCGCTACTTCGGCTCGTTCGGCGAGCCCCACGGCGCCCTCTACGGCGCATCGCGACCGCTGTGGATGAGCGGCCCGCTGCACCAGCCCGCGCAGCACGACCTCCGCGCACCCTGGCTCTGGCGGGTCGGCGCCTCGGTCCACCCGGGCGGCGGCATCCCCGCCGTGCTCGGCGGCGCGATGATCGTCGCGGCGAAGCTGCTCAAGCGGCATCCGGCCTGAGCCGGCTTACAGCCGAGGAGATCTGCTGCGGTCACGACGGAAGCTCCCCGCGACCACGCGCCCACCGGGCCAGGAAGTACAGCCCGACGCCGACCACGATGAGGATGGCGCCGAAGATCCATACCCGGAGGGTCTGCTGGCTCAGCAGCAACAGGCACGACGCGACGCCGAGCACGGGAACGAACGTCCAGACGCGGAAGTGATCGTGATCGACGCGGTCGCGGCGCAGGACGAGCACCGAGATGTTCGCGCTCAGGAAGACGAAGAGCAGCAGCAGGACGACCGTCTCGGCGAGCAGCGCCAGGTCGCCCACGAGCGTCAGCAGCATCGCGACGAGCGTCGTGGCGAGGATCGCCACCCACGGCGTCTGCCGCCCGGGCAGCACCCGCGACAGAGCGCGCGGCAGCAGCCCCTGCTCTGCCATGCCGTACGTGAGACGGCTCGCCATGATCATCGTCAGCAGCGCACCGTTGGCGACGGCGATGAGCGCGATGAGGCTGAACAGCCACGAGGGGATGGCGACGCCGCTCGCCTCGACGACCGCGAGGAGGGGGCCGCTCGAGCTCGACAATTCTTCGGGCGGCAGAGCGATGCTGCTCGCGAGGCCGACCAGCACGTAGACCAGCCCGGCTGCACCGAGAGCGGCGAACAGCGCTCGCGGGTACATCTTCGAGGGTTCCTTGACCTCTTCGATCATGTTCGCCGACGTCTCGAAGCCCACGAAGGAGTAATACGCGATGATCGCTCCGGCGAGCACGGCCGACGCGACGCCGGTGCCCTCGGGCACCTGCGTGACGCGCGACACATCCCCGCCACCGCCGGCGAGGAGGAACCCGACCACGACCACGACGATCACCAGCCCGGAGACCTCGATGGCGGTCATGACGAAGTTCGCGCCCATCGACTCCCGGATGCCGCGGGCATTGAGAGCCGCGAGCACGGCGAGGAACACGATGGCGACCGGCACCACGGGAACCTCGACGAACGTCTGCAAGTACTGACCGGCGAAGGCGATCGACAGCCCCGCCGCGCTCACGACACCCGCGGCCAGCATGCAGAAGCCGACGAGGAACGACACGAGCCTGTTCTTGAACGCGCGCTCGGCGAAGACGGCCGCGCCGCCGGCCCGCGGGTACTTCGTCACCAGCTCGGCGTACGACCCGGCGGTAAGCAGCGCGAGCACGAGGGCGGCGAGGAGGGGCGCCCACAGCATTCCGCCGACACGCTCGGCCAGCACCCCCATCAGTGCATAGACACCTGCACCCAGAACGTCACCGAGGATGAAAGCGAACAGCAGCGGTCCGCCGATTCCTCGCCGAAGGCGAGTGGGCACGGGGGTATCGGTCTTGCTCATTCCGCGAACGTTAGATCGCGGAATCCCGAAACCCGTAGCGGGTTGACAGCAGACCCGCGGATGAGCGCAGACCCCGACCGCGCGGCCGACCGCGGGCGAGGCGGTAGCCTCACCTCCGTGCCCAGACGCACACGAGCGTCGGAAACGGAGGCCGGGCTGCGCAGCCTGCTCTCACTCGTCGGCTACGAAGCCCGCGCTTCGTCGAGTTGACGCAGGCGCGCGGTGATGCCGACGAGGCCCGTGCTCCACGCGACCGTGACGGCCACGGCACCCGACGTCGACGCGATGATCCCGGCGGGCGACCCGCTCATGCCGGCCACGATGGCCCAGGCGATGAGAGCCAGCAGCGCGATGGCCGATCCGACCGGCAGCCAGGTCCTCGCCGTTTGCAGGCGGGACGCCTCTCGCGTCGCACGGTCGGCGGGCTGGTTGGCGAGGGCAGTGCTCATGGATACGACGCTATGCGGGCTGAGTGGGCCGCGCCTCCGCCGTACGGCGGAACCCTCGCGCGCGAGCATCCGGCGCACGGGTGAGGCACGACGTCAGCGGTAGCGCCGCGGCACTGTCCAGGGGCGGCCGAACTCGGTGTTGTACGACTCCGGATCGAACGGGCTGTCGCCGCCGGCGGGGAAGCTCGTGAGCTCGCCGAAGACCACGCGACCGTCGACGTCGTACAGATCGACGCGCACGAAGTCGGTGCCCTCGCCGAGCCGCTCGGCGATGCTGATCATCTCGTCGAGATGCGCCGGCCGCGAGCGCTCGGGATCAGCCCAGGGCGGGCCGCCACTCATCGGGATGCGGCTCCAGTCGGGTCGGAAGAAGTCCTGCGTGCGACCGCCGAAGCGTCCGCCGTCGACCTGGATGAAGTGGCATCGCCCATGGAAGACGAAGAACTTGTAGTCGTCCGGGATGCCGCCGTCGGCACCGACCAGGAACTCCTCGACGATGACTCGGCGCGGCACCTGTCCGTAGACCCACTCGCGATTCGGGCCCTGACCGTAGAGCTTGGCGAGCCAGCCCGCGGCGATCGCCGCGAGGTCGTGCGGGTTCGCGTGCTCCGGCCGCACGTGACGATAGACCCACCCCCATCGCGCCTCCGAGAGCCGGGCGTCGGCCTGCGCGGCCGGCGAGACGACGAGCGCAGCGCCGCTCCCGTGCGTCGGCTTCACGACGTAGGCATCGGGCCAGTCGAGGTCCAGCAGGCTCTGCGGATCTTCGACGATCGCGTAGGCGCGGGGCAGGTACTGCTCGCCGATGACCGCGGCGACGTGGTCGCGCACGGCGGCCTTGTCGGCGAAGGTGACGATGAGGCTGCGGCGGTCGCGCAGCATCTTGTACCGCACCTTCTCACGGAACGTGGTCGGATTGCGTGTGCGCCACAGGCGCAGCATCCGAACCAGCCGGCTGCGCTCGCGCCAGCGGACGCCATGATGGCGAGGTGTCACGACTCGTCGAGGTCGCCTTCGTCGTGACCGATCGACTTCGCCTCGAGGAACGTGCAGAGCTCGGCGGCGACGGTGAACTCGGCCGCGAGCGAGTGCATCTGGAAGCTGCTGAGAATGGTGAAGTCGGGCTGCGGTTCGATGGTGATCCGCCAGCGGGCATCGCCGATCTCGATGGGCTCCATGAACACCGACACGGAGGAGTTCGCGAGGGGCACGACGACGAGCCCCGTGTCCGATCCCTCCGAACCGTCCTGCACGAGGACGCGGATGAGCTCACCCGCTCCCCGCTGCTCGTGGAACTCGCCGAGCCAGCGCTCGAGCGTCTCTTTACTGCGGAACGGCATCAGGCTCCCAACGGGCCGAGGGCGGATGCGCGTGATTCCGCGCACTGGACTATAACGGTCGTCGGCTGACCGTTCAGTCCATCCCCACGGCCATGTCGGTGAAGCGCGAGAAGTGACCCTGGAACGCCACCGTCACCGTGTCGGTCGGACCGTTGCGGTGCTTCGCGACGATGAGGTCGGCCTCGCCGGCACGGGGGCTGTCCTTCTCGTAGGCCGCCTCGCGGTGCAGCAGGATGACGATGTCGGCATCCTGCTCGATCGAGCCCGACTCACGCAGGTCGCTGATCGCCGGCTTCTTGTCGGCACGCTGCTCGGCACCACGGTTCAGCTGCGACAGCGCGATGACGGGAACCTGCAGCTCCTTCGCGAGCAGCTTGAGCGCACGCGAGAACTCCGAGACCTCCTGCTGACGCGACTCGACGCGCTTACCGCTGGTCATCAGCTGCAGGTAGTCGATCACGACCATCTTGAGGCCCACGCGCTGCTTGAGGCGGCGGCACTTCGCGCGGATCTCGACGAGCGTCATATTGGGGCTGTCGTCGATGTAGAGCGGAGCGTCGTTGATGCGGCCACGCGTCGCGGCGACGGTGGTCCAGTCGCGTGAGTCGAGGGTTCCCTTGCGCATCGACTGCAGCGGCACGGCGCCCTCGGCGCTCATGAGGCGCATCGCGATCTCGCTGCGCCCCATCTCAAGCGAGAAGAAGATCGTGGGCGAGTTGTTCTTGATCGCGGCGGCGCGGGCGAAGTCGAGCGCGAGCGTCGACTTACCCATGGCGGGACGCGCCGCGACGACGATCATCTGACCGGGATGCAGGCCGTTGGTCAGCTGGTCGAGCCCGGAGAAGCCGGTCGGGATGCCGGTCATCTGGCCATCGCGACCACGTGCGGCTTCGATGTCGTCGATGGCAGCGGTGACGGCGACCTCGAGGGGGACGTAGTCCTCGGCCTTCTCCGCACCGGTGACCGAGTAGATCTCGGCCTGTGCGTTGTTGACGAGGTCGACCGCGTCGCCCTGGCCGTTGTAGCCCATCTGGACGATGCGGGTTCCGGCCTCGACGAGGCGGCGCAGCAGGGCGCGCTCGTTGACGATCGTCGCGTAGTAGCCGGCGTTCGCCGCGGTCGGGACGATGGAGGTCAGCGTGTGCAGATAGTCGGCCCCGCCAGCGCGCTGCAGCTCGCCGTTCTTGATGAGCTCGTCGGTGACGGCCACGACATCGGTCGGCTCGCCATGGGAGTACAGCGAGAGCAGCGCCTCGTAGATGAGCTCGTGCTTCGGCACGTAGAAGTCGGTACCCCGGAGCGTCTCGATGACGTCGGCGACGGCATCCTTCGACAGCAGCATTCCGCCGAGCGTGCTCTGCTCGGCGAGCATGTCGTGCGGCGGGGTGCGATCGGGTTCGCGCCGTCCGCCGAGCCTGTCGTCAGAGATGTCCGCGATCGACATCCGCACCCCCGCATCCTGGCCTGTGACCGAGCCGGAGTACACGGTATGGAGGGCGTCCGACACCCGCAAACCGGCCTGTGGATAACTCTGTGGAGAGGATGCGGGAAACGCCGCGACGGTTGTGAAGAAGTCCTGTGGAAAACGCCCGGGGATACGTGGAAAGTCTACGAGTAATTAGCCGTTGATCAGGGGTTTAAGTTTCCCCAACCTGTGGATGAAGATCGTGGTTGAAGTCTCACTTGAAGGTTGTTCATCTGGGGACTCACTTGTGTAAAACGCCCGCCTTGTCAAGTCGACTCGGCGCCCCCGGCGCGGCATCCTCAGGACGGGCTCATGACGAACTCAGCGGAACCCTAGACAGTCGCCCGAGACAGGAGTATCTTTCTTCGCCAAGCAGTACCCGACGGCACGGGGTCTCCCGTGCGAACGATGCCGACGCTCTCGGGGGAGGTGATCGCTCGTCATGGCCCAGCACCGCCGTGCGCCTCGCTGGGTGCCGATCCTCGGCACCGGCGTCGGTCTCGCCTTCGCCTGGACGGCGCTCTCCCTCGCACTCGCGCCCGCGAGCTACGCGGCCGACGAAGAGACTGGGCCCCTGCAGGGCATCGTCTCCGCCGTCACCGACCCGGTCGACCGTGCCGTCGAAGACGTCGTCGCTCCGGTGCTCGACACTGTCGTCCAGCCTGTGGCCCGCGTCGCAGATCCCGTCGTGCAGGCTGTCGCCCCCGTCGTGCAGTCGGCCCCTCCCGCCGTCGCGCCGGTCGTCGAACCGGTCGTCCGCGAGGTGGTCGAGCCCGTCGCGCAGAACGTCGTCGCACCGGCTGTGCAGCCGGTCGCAGACGTGGTCGAGCCCGTTTCGGATGTCGCGGCGCCCGTCACGGAGAACCTCGCGCCTGTCGTCGCACCGATCGTCGGCTCACTGTCTCCGGTGACCGATGCCGTCGGCGCCCCCGTGACTCCCGTGCTCGGCATCCTCGACGGCGCCCTGGCACCCGTCGTGGCGGTGCTCGCTCCGGTGACCGATGCCCTCGCGCCCGTCACGGACGCGCTGACTCCCGTCATCGTCCCGATCACGGATGCCGTTGTACCCGGCGGCTCGCAGCCGTTCGTCCCCCTGCTTCCCGGCGAGACGCCGGAGCCCGGAATCGCCACCAGCTCGCCGCTGGACGCGCTTTCCGCCGTCGCCCTCGGTCTGGCACGCGACCTGGCTACGTCCACGTCGACCGACGGCCCATTCGGCATTTTCGGCGTCCTGGCGACGTCGGCCGAGGTTCTCGCGCCCTCATCCGAACTGTTCGCCGCGGCGGCCAGCGCGGCACCCGCCGTCGCGGGTCATGCGCTCGCTCTGGGCGCACCGGCGTCGGGTGGCCTCGCCGTCAGCGCTCCGGGCGCGGCCTCGGCCGGCGCCGCCGCTGCCGGAGGCGGTATCGCCGCAGCCCTGTTCGCATTCGCCGGAGCAGCGTTCCTGCTCCCCGGACGCCGCGGACGCCTCACGAACTCGACGGGCCCGATCTCGCCCGTCTACCCCACCGACGTCTCTCCTGACTGACGAACGGCCGGCCGCGCTCGAGCGGCACGACCATCGGCGCGCAGCGCCATCCATTCGTCATTCTCAAGGAGAGAACAATCATGAACACCATCGTCTCGCGTGCCATCTGGGGCACGCTCGTCGCCGGGGGGATCACGATCCTCGGCGCATCGGTCGCCCACGCGGCCGACACCACGGGAGAGGACGGGCTGCTCTCGGGCACCCAAGGAATCGTCTCCGTCGACGCCCCGATCACGGTCAGCGGAACATCGGTCGCCGTCCTCGGTGATGCGGACAGCTCGACGTCAGGCTCGAGTGCACCGGAATCGGCACCGGCGCCCAGCGGCTCGACGAGCGGCTCGGACGGCGTCGGCTCGGGGTCGCAGGCGCTCATCAGCGTTTCCGTGCCCGTGACGGTCGAGGGCACCTCCGTCGCCGTCGTCGGCGACGGCACGTCGTCGACGGACAGCGGCAGCGCACCCGCCGAGTCGGCTCCCGCTCCGGCGCAGCCCGCTCCCGCACCCGCTGCCGAAACGGACGGGTCGGATGGCGTCGCCTCCGGCACCCAGGTCGTGGCCCCGGTGACGGCACCGATCGAGGTCAGCGGCACCGCCGTCTCGGTCATCGGAGACGCCACCAGCGACACCACCACCGGCAGCAACGGCGGCACGACGGGCACCGCGCCCGAGGCAACCACCGACGGCACCGACGGCATCCTCGGCGGCACCCAGGTCGTGGCCCCGGTGACGGCACCGATCGAGGTCAGCGGCACCGCCGTCTCCGTCATCGGAGACGCCACCAGCGACACCACCACCAGCGGCAACGGCGCTGGCAACGGCGGTTCGACGGCTGACGCGTCGACCGGCGGCTCGGACAGCGTCCTCGGCGGCACCCAGGTGCTCGCACCGGTCACGGCACCGATCGACCTCACCGGCACCGCCATCTCCGTCATCGGAGACGCCACCACCGACACCACCACCGGCAACAACACCGCTGGCAACGGCGGCGGCACCACGGGCACCACGCCCGAGGCAACCACCGACGGCACCGACGGCATCCTCGGCGGCACCCAGGTCGTCGCACCCGTGACGGCACCGATCGACCTCACCGGCACCGCCATCTCCGTCATCGGAGACGCCACCACCGACACCACCACCGGCAGCAACACCGCTGGCAACGGCGGCGGCACCACGGGCACCACGCCCGAGGCCACCACCGACGGCACCGACGGAATCCTCGGCGGCACCCAGGTCGTCGCACCCGTGACGGCACCGATCGACCTGACCGGCACCGCCATCTCCGTCATCGGAGACGCCACCACCGGCAGCAACGGCGGCACGACGGGCACCGCGCCCAGCGCGTCGACCAGCGGCTCGGACAGCATCCTCGGCGGCACCCAGCTGGTGCTCCCGATCACTGCCCCGATCTCGCTGACCGGAAACGCGATCTCGGTGATCGGCGACTCGACCACCGAGGTCGTCACCCCGGCCGGCCCGGGAACCGACCCCGGCACCGACCCCGGCACTGACCCGGGCACCGACCCCGGCACGGACCCCGGAACCGACCCCGGCACGGACCCCGGAACCGACCCGGGAACCGACCCCGGAACCGACCCCGGCACCACGCCCGGCACGGATGGCAACGGCGAAGCCCCCGCGGTTCCGACCACGTCGAGCATGACGGACACCGCTGTGGTCGGCACGTCGGCTTCGGCAGCGTCGGCTCGCCCGCTGATGCTCGCCAAGACGGGCGGTGAGACCCCGGTGGCTCTCGGCATCGGCGCCCTGGCGCTGACGCTGATGGGGCTCGTCCTCGTCGCTCTGCGCCGTCGCGCCACGGTCTGATCCCGACAGGAGTCAGTCTCGGACAAAGCGGATGCCGCGGGCCCTCGGCCTGCGGCATCCGCTCCGGCCTGCCCGCGGGGCACCTCGCCGACGCGCACGCCACCGCACCGGGATGCAAGGGATCTGCACCGACACCCCGGGGCTCGGCATCCGCTCGCGGGGTGTCGGCCCGGAAACCTTGCATCCCGGCCCGCGGCACGCGCCCGAAAACGACGGATGCCGCGAACCCGAAGGTCCGCGGCATCCGTACGGTGCGCCAGGGATTACTTGGCGGCGACCACCTGCAGGGTGATCACGGCGGTGAGGTCGTCACGCAGGCGAATGGTCGCCTCGTGCTCGCCCACGGCCTTGATCGGCGAGGTGATGTGGATCTTGCGCTTGTCGAGGTCGCCCAGACCAGCGGTCTTGACGGCGTCAGCCACGTCGGCGGGCTTGACCGCACCGAACAGACGGCCTTCGGCGCCGGCCTTGACCGACAGCTTGACCTTGTTCGACTCGAGGTTGTTCTTGAGAGCCACGGCCTCTTCGTGGTCGTGGATCGCGCGGGCGTCGCGAGCGGCGCGAATCGACGCCACCTGCTTCTCGCCACCGCGGGTCCAGGCCACAGCGAAGCCCTGGGGGATGAGGTAGTTGCGGGCGTACCCGTTCTTGACCTCGATGACGTCACCGGCGCTTCCGAGCCCGGCGACCTCGTTCGTGAGAATCAGCTTTGCCATGTCGGTGCTCCTTACCGGCCAGCGCCGGCGTAAGGCAGGAGCGCCATTTCGCGCGCGTTCTTGATCGCCTTGGCGATCAGACGCTGCTCCTGCACCGAGACACCGGTGATACGACGGGCGCGGATCTTCCCACGCTCCGAGATGAACTTGCGGAGCGTCGAAACGTCCTTGTAGTCGATGACGCCGACGCGGATCGCCTTCGCGGGGGCCGCGTTCTTCGCGCCCTTCCGCGGCTTGCGGCGGTCGCCGGTTGCCTTTCCAGCCATTGTTTTTCCTTACGAGAGTGATGATCGGATGCCGCTGCACGCAGCACCCGGAATCCGATTCAGAACGGGGTGTCGTCGCCGTAGGAGGCGCCGCTGGTACCCGGTGCGCTCCACGCGTCGGGAGCCGAAGAACCCGGGGTCGCCCACGGCTCCTCCTGCACCTGCTGCTGCGGGCGCGACTGCTGACCGCCGCCGAAGCTTCCGCCGCCACCACCACCGGAGCCGGATGCGGCGCGCGTGACCTGTGCGGTCGCGTAGCGCAGCGAGGGGCCGATCTCGTCGACCTCCAGCTCGATCGCGGTGCGGTTCTGGCCCTCACGGTCCTGGTAGGAGCGCTGACGCAGGCGGCCGGTCGCGACGACCCGCATGCCCTTGGTCAGCGAACCCGCCACGTGCTCGGCGAAGTCACGCCACACGGACGCGCGGAGGAACAGCGCTTCGCCGTCCTTCCACTCGTTCGCCTGACGGTCGAAGGTGCGAGGAGTCGAGGCGATCGTGAAGTTCGCCACCGGCAGGCCGTTCTGCGTGTAACGCAGCTCGGGGTCTGCCGTGAGGTTGCCCACGACGGTGATGACGGTCTCGCCGGCCATGAGCCTTACGCCTTCGCAGCCTTAGCGGGGGCGGCAGCCTTGCGAGCGGCCTTCGCCTCGGAGCGCGCCTTCTCGGCGGCGACCTGTGCGATGGCCTCCTCGGCGCGCAGGACCTTGGTGCGCATGATCGACTCGCTCAGCTTCAGCTGGCGGTCGAGCTCCTGCGTGGTCTCGCTCGTCGCGGTGAAGTTGACGACGGCGTAGATGCCCTCGTTCTTCTTCTGGATCTCGTACGCCAGGCGGCGACGGCCCCAGATGTCGATGTTCTCGATGGTTCCGCCGTCATTCGTGATGACCTTGAGGAACTTGTCAAGGTTGGGAGCAACCTGACGCTCATCGATCTCGGGCTGGAGAATCACCATGAGCTCGTACTGGTACGTGTGCGTCACTGACCCACCTCCTTCGGACTAGAACGGCTCCCGGGCGTTTCCCGGAAGCAGGAGGGTGTGTAGCACGTGCCCGACCGAGGTCGGACAACCACAACAGCTTACCTGATCGCGCGTGATCCCGCCGACCGGTCACCGGTAGCGTGGGCGCATGGAGTGGACCGCGGACGTCTCGACCGGCGAATGGCTGCGCGAACGCGTCGACGATCCGTGGCGGGGGACGTTCCACGACGTCGTGCCGCGGGGCTTCGAGGCGTACGCGCGCATCCTGCATCCGGCATCCGTCCAGTCACGCGAGAGCGGCGAACGCCTCCCCCCGTTCGACGCGTGGGTCGAGATGCCGTGGCAGCAGTCGCAGCAGGTGACGGCAGACCTCGTCACCGATCCCGCCACGTGGGCCGAGACCGCCGCCGCCTTCGGGACGACGCTGCATCCGCTGGCGCAGTGGGACTCGCTCGTGCGCTCGCCCGAGTTCGGCTCGAACCAGACGGCGTCCCCCGACGGCCGTTGGTTCGTCGCGCCCGCGCAGGGCGAGCTCGACCCGCACCGTATGGCGATTCTCGCGCGCGAGCTGATCGGGCACACGTCGACAGCGGATGACGTGACCGCGGGCCTCTGGGAAGGCCGGGGCGGCCTGCTCGGGCACCTCGGACGCGCGCCGTCGCGCACGGTCTTCCAGCCCGGCGACCCCGACGACGCGACCCTCGCCCGCCACAACCGCATGCTCGGGTCGTCGATCGGCGACCGCTTCAACAGCGTCTTCCGCAAGCCCACCTGGCAGGAGGGCATCCTGTCGCGCGGGATTTCGGAAGGACCACGGCTGAGGCTGCCGGAGCGGGCTTTCGTCCTGTTCCGCGGCGCTGTCGACGAGTTCGCCGACGACGACTGGGAGCTGCGGATGCCGTGGCGCGACCTCGCCGCCGAGGCGATGGGAGCCGTGCCGACGTCGCAGAGCCCGAGCCTGCTCTGGCCCGCGGACCGCGCCTGGGTCATGGTCTCGGAAGTCGACTTCGACTCGACGATCGTCGGCGGCTCGCGGGAGCTCGTGAACGCGATCTGCCGGTCCCCTGAGCTCGAAGCCCTGCCCCTTCCGGCCGACGCATCCCTGTCCTGGGGCGCAGACGAGGTCAATCGATGAGCGTTCCGTTCGATCCCCGACCCCTCCTCGAGCCGGTGTCGCCCGCCACCGCGCGCGCGTTCCGCAAGCAGCTCGCCGACAGCGGCCGGCTCCCCGGCGGGTCGGGCACCGCCGGTGTGATCATCGCCATCGTCGTCATCGTCTTCGTGGTGCTCGTGTTCGGCGGCGTCCTGTCCGCCATCATCGGCGGCCTGGTGTTCGCCGTCGGGACGCAGTCGGGTTCCGGTGCGGTGGTCTCGCTGGCGCCCGTCATCCCCCTCGTCATCATCATCGCCCTCGCGGCGCTCATCCCGTTCTTCGTCCGCCGGCAGCGCGCTGCGCAAGCCGCGGTCTGGTACCGGCTCGACCGGTTCGCGCGGGCCAACGGCATGAGCTTCGAGCCGCAGCGACCCCAGCCCCCGCTGCCGGGGATGATCTTCTCGCAGGGGTCGGGGCGGATGGCATCCAATCTCGTCCGCGGCGACCAGCCGCGCTTCGTCGAGTTCGCGAACTACCGTTACACGACCGGGTCGGGCAAGAATCAGCAGACGCACACGTGGGGCTACGTCGCGGTGCACCTGTCGACGCCGCTGCCGCACATCGTGCTCGACGCCCTCGGCAACAACGGACTGTTCGGCTCGAACCTCCCCGTCGCGTTCGACCGCGACCAGCACCTGAGCCTCGAGGGCGACTTCGACCGGTACTTCCGCCTCTACTGCCCGCGCGGATACGAGCGCGACGCACTGTACCTCTTCACGCCCGACATCATGGCGCGCTTCGTCGACAACGCCGCGGCACTGGATGTCGAGATCGTCGACGACTGGCTCTTCTTCTACGGAAAGCGCGACTTCTCGACGCTCGACCCCGCGACCTGGTCGTGGCTGTTCGGTGCGGTCGGCGCCATGATCGACAAGTTCGCGCAATGGGAGCGCTGGCGCGACGACCGGCTCGCGCCGCCCGCGGCGTCCGGTGTGGGGGCGGTGCCGGCCGTACCGGCGCAACCCGGTCCCGCGGGGCCGGCTACGGCGGGACCGGGTGCGGCCGCCGGCGCCGCATCCGCACTGCCCGTCACGCCGCCGCCGGGACTGCTGCGCCCGCCGCCCGGTGTCGCCGCGCCCGGCCAGCGCTTGAAGAAGAGCGTCCCGTGGATGGCGGTGGTCGTGGTGTTGCTGATCGTCACGGTCGGCGCCATCGGTCCGGTCATCGCCTTCATCGGCGGACTCTTCGCCGCCATGCGCTGACCGGCCGGCGTGACGCGAACAGGCTGAGCACAGGGTGGCCGTTTTGTTCACGACGAGGCTGCCCGGCCGGCCCTACGGTGAGGCCCATGACACTCGCACTCGGATTCATCGGAATCGTGACCAAGGACATGGCGGCGTCCCTGGCCTTCTATCGAGCCCTCGGCGTTCACATCGATGCGGGCCAGGACGACCGCCCTCACGTCGACGCCACGCTCGACGACGGAACGGCGCTGGCGTGGGACACCATCGACACGATCCGCTCGTTCGATCCGGCCTACACGCCCGCGTCGGGCGGTCACCGCATCGCGCTCGCCTTCGATAAGGGCACGCCAGCCGAGGTCGACGCAGCGTACGCGACGATGATCACCTCTGGATTCGCTGGGCACGTGGCGCCGTGGGATGCCGTCTGGGGCCAGCGCTACGCGACCCTGCTCGATCCCGACGGAAACTCCGTCGACCTCTACGCCGTGCTGAGCGCGAACTGAGCGGGGCTGCGACCGACCAGGCGCTGGAACTCGCGTGAGAGGTGCGGCTGGTCGGCGAAGCCGGCCGCGGCGGCAGCATCCGCGATCGATGAGCCGGACCGCAGCATCCGTTGTGCGCGGCGGGCCCGCTCGAGGCGCACCAGGGTGCCGTAGCCGTAGCCGAAAGTCGCAAGCATCCGCCGGCGGAACGTGCGTTCCGACATCCCGAGCGACGCGGCGGCATCCCGGGCCGGGACGGCATGGAAGGCGAAGCGGCGAGCGCCGTCGATCCAGGGCGCGATCTCGTCGCCGAGAGCGGCGATCCGCGAGACCGCGTCCTGTCGCCTCAACCGACTCGCCGCTCGCAGCATCGTCTCGCGCAGATGGCGCGCCTGCCCCGCGGTGGCGAGATCTTGGAGCGGGACGAGCTGATCTGCGACCGTGGCGACGTCGATCCGCAGCACACCGGCGGCGTGGCCCGGCGCCAGCCGGAGACCAGTCGACCCATCCGCGCCGTCGGGCGCGGTCTCGAGCCAGCGTGTCGAGGGTCCCGCGACGTCGACCCGGCCGTCGCGGAGGATGAGGTCGACGCATCCGTCCGCGGGGATGACGGCATGCCCGGCGCTGTGGTCCGAACGCCACAGCGTCGCCGCGCCCGACAACCGCACCTCCGAGTACATGGGCTCAGTCTCGCGCCTCGAGTCGCTCGAAGTCCCACTTCAGCCGGGAATCCGCCCTGGATACCCGGCCGAACTGGGACCTCGGCTCAGCCGCGCACCCTCAACCGCGCGTGACCGGGCTGATCACCAGCTCGTCGATGCGCACGTGCGGGGGCGCATCGACCACGAAGCGCACCGTGCGGCCGATGTCGTCGGGAGTCAGCATCCGCTTGCGGGCTTCGTCGTCGGGCACCTCGGGACGCAGGCTCAGGAACTCCGTGTCGACGTCGCCCGGGCACAGGTGGCACACCCGGATGCCGGCGGCGGACTCCTGCGCGTTCAGGGTCTCGCAGACAGCCGCGAGCGCGCGCTTGCTGGCGCTGTACGCGACACCGGCGACGGGCGAGAAGCGCCAGGCCGCGATCGACGACACCACGACCACACAGGCCGAGCCGGAGGCACGGAGCGCCGGCAAAGCTGCGTCGAGCACGTGGATGACCCCGTGGAGGTTCGTACCGATGACCTGGTCGACCTCGTCGACCGACTGCGTCGCCCACGTCCGCCGTGGCGAGTTCAGGCCCGCGGCAAGGACGAGCTCGTCGATACGCCCCCAGCGGCCGAGGAGTTCGTCGCGCGCCGTGCTCACCGCACCTGCGTCACGGGCGTCGAACGGCAGCACGAGGGCCTCTCCGCCCGCGTCCGCCACATCGCGCGCCGTCTGCGCGAGCACGTCCTGACGCCGTCCGCTGAGCGCGAGACGCCGGTCGGGGGCCAGGGCCAGCGCGGCAGCCCGGCCCATTCCGCTGCCGGCGCCGGTGATCCACGTGACGCGTGCCTCGGCCGCGGTCATTCTCGGCCGGCCATCTCGTACGCCCGCTGCGGGAACTGGGTCGCGAACTTGCCGCCGCTCACATCGAGCAACGTGCCCGTGACGTAGCGCGAGGCATCGCTCGCGAGGAGGCAGACAGCGTCCGCCACTTCGCGCGGGTCACCCCACCGCCGTAGCGTGAGCGTGTCGAGCAGGCGACGCTGCTCATCGTGCGGCTTGTCGGCGAAGCCGTTCATGTCGGTGGGGATCATCCCCGGAGCGTACGCGTTCGCGGTGATCCCCCAGGGACCCAGTTCTCCCGCGAGTGTTCTGGTGAACTGGACGACAGCGGCCTTGGACGCCGCATAGGCCGCACCGCCGACGCTGGGGATGATGGCCGCGAACGAGGCCGCGTTGACGATGCGGCCTCCACCCTGCCGCTTCATCGCGGGGATGACCGCCTGGCAGGTGCGGAAGGTGCCGGTGACGTTGACGTCGAAGACGCGATTCCAGGTCTCGGCATCGGCGTTCTCGATGAGACCGTCGCCCAGGATGCCGGCGTTGTTGACCAGCACGTCGATGCGTCCGAACCGGCTCAGCGCGGCATCCACGGCCTGCTGCACCGAAGCGGACGAACGCACGTCGCACGCCAGCGAGGCGCCGTCGAGTTCCGCGTCGCGGCGTGCGTCGTCGGCCCAAGCCACCGCATCTTCGGCGATGTCCGTCGCGACGACGATGGCGCGCTCTCGCATGAACGTCTCGGCGATGGCGCGGCCGATGCCGCGGCCCGCTCCGGTGACGACGACGACCTTGCCGTCGAGATCCCACTGCATCGTGCTCTCCTCCGATCGGAGCCGCACCTACGCGGCCCTCCTCGATGATGTCGCAGCGCGGCGGCGTTCGGCAGCGACGAGCGACACGACGACGAGCCCGGGCGCGATCACGATGAGCGGCGGCAGCATCCACACGACGGTCGCGCTCACCCCGAGCCCGACCAGCACCAGCGACGTTCCGATCGGGTCGTCGATCACGACCGCGCGTCCCTCTCGCCAGAGGTCGATCCACCGTGCGCCCGGCGTCCAGAGCGCCGCGGTCCGCAGCATCGCGACGGCCACGACCACCGCCAGGCCGCCGCTGATGATCGCGAAGACCGCCCCGCCGGGAAGCACCCCCTGGGCCGCCCCGATCGCGTTCAGGACGAGGAGCGCGATGACCACGACGCTGGCCGTGCCGAACCACCAGCCCGAACGCACCGCCTGGAGCCCCCGGGTGGCGAGAAGACCGATCGAGTCGGGCTCGTCGTCGAGGTGCGCGCGGAAGTGCCGCACCCCCGCACCGAACGCCGGGGCGAGTGTCACGAGCGGCAGCGAAAGCAGAGCGACCCCGATGCCGACCACGAACATCTCGCCGAACCCGGCGACGCCCGAGCCGCCGAAGACCGCGCGGCTCTCGGGCGATCCGTCCGCCTTGCGCGCCGAGGTCATCCCTTGAGCCCCTCCGTCGCGACGCCCGCCACCAGGTATCGCTGGAAGGCGAGGAAGAAGAGGACCACCGGCACCAGGGCGAGGATCGCCATGGCCATCTGCGCGCCGTAGTCGCTGGTCGACGTCTGGTCGACGTAGAGGCGCAGAGCCAGCGGCATCGTGTACATGCCCGGATCCTTCAGGTACAGCAGCGGCCCGAAGAAGTCGTTCCACGACCAGATGAACGCGAAGATCGAGCTCGTGACGAGCGCGGGTCGCATGAGGGGCAGGATGACGGCGGTGAAGGTGCGCGCATGGCCGGCGCCGTCAATGCGCGCGGCCTCGTCCAGATCGCGGGGCAGACCGCGGATGAACTGGATCATGAGGAACACGAAGAAGGCGTCGGCCGCGAGGAACTTCCCCAGCAGCAGCGGCCAGTAGGTGTTGATCATGTCGAGCTGGTTGAACACGATGTACTGCGGAATGATCACGACGTGGAACGGCAGGAGCATCGTCGCGATCATGCACAGGAAGAACACCTTGCTGCCGCGGAAACGGATGCGGGCGAACGCGTACGCCGTGACTGAACAGGAGAGCACCACCCCGACGACCGAGGCGACCGCGAGGATGAGCGAGTTCACGACGAACGTCCAGAACGAGACTCCCCCGATCCCGGCGAACGCCGTGGCGTAGTTGTCGAGCGAGAAGGTCTCCGGCACGAGACTCACCGAGCCGATGATCTCGTTGCCCGGCTTGAACGACGACATCACCATCCACGCCGCCGGGTAGAGGATGACGACGAGCACGGCGATCGCGAGCAGGTGGAAGACCACCGCGCTCCCCCGCGTGCCCCAACGCCGCCCTCCCGCGTCGCCGCGACCGCGTCGCCGCGACGACGGGTCGGTCGTGATGAGCTCCGTCTGAGTGATCGTGTTGGTCATCGTTCGTCCCCCGCATAGTGAACCCACGCCCGCGATGTGCGGAACAGCATGAGCGTGACCAAGCCGACGGCGACCACCAGCACCCAGGCCATCGCCGAGGCGTAACCCATCTGGAAGTCACGGAATCCGCGCAGATAGAGGTAGAGCGTGTAGAAAAGCGTCGAACCTGCGGGTCCGCCGCTGCCGTTGGAGATGATGTAGGCCGAGTTGAACACCTGAAAGGCGTGGATCGTCTCGAGCAGCAGG
Organism: Microbacterium sp. M4A5_1d; assembly: GCF_053345465.1. Lineage (NCBI taxonomy): Bacteria > Bacillati > Actinomycetota > Actinomycetes > Micrococcales > Microbacteriaceae > Microbacterium > Microbacterium sp. M4A5_1d. The sequence goes on along the minus strand of NZ_JBKFAD010000002.1, from coordinate 265,200 downwards.
TTGAAGAACAGCACCGGCGACAGCATCGGGATCGTGATCGAGAGGAACCGTCGCACCGGACCCGCGCCGTCGACGGATGCCGCCTCGTACAGCTCCGGCGGCACCTGCTTCAGTCCCGCGAGGAAGATCACCATCGGTGCTCCGAACTGCCACACGGTCAACAGGATGAGCAGCGGCAGCGTGCGCGCCGGGTCTCCCACCCATCCGCCCTCCGAGGCCGGCGGCCCCCCGAAGAACGAGCCGATCTGCGCGACGATGCCGTCGTCGATGAACATCGCCTTCCACACGATCGCGATCGAGACGCTGCCGCCGATCAACGAGGGCAGGTAGAACGCGGACCGGTAGAACCCTTGGCCCCGCCGTGGCGCGTTCAGCAGCAACGCGACCCCGAGCGCCGCAGCGAGCTTCAACGGCGTTCCGACCAGGACATAGATGCCGGTGACTTTGACCGCCTGCAGGAAGTTGGGGTCGGCGAACATGCGCGTGTAGTTGTCCACGCCGATGAACTCGGGATCGTTGAACAGGTTGTAGTCGGTGAACGACAGCACCAGCGAAGCGACCATCGGACCTGCGGTCAGGGCGAAGAACCCGATGAGCCACGGGCTCAGGAAGAGGTAGCCGGCACGCGTCTCGCGCCGGGCCCGCACGGTCGAGCGCGCACGAACCGGGACGACGGCTGCAGGAGCAGTCATGGGATGTTCCTTTCTCCTGCGGTCCGGCGGCTCGGCCGTGCGGCAGGGTCGTGCGGAGCGATCAGGAGCCCAGCACCAGGGAGATCTCGGAGAACAACTCCTGAGCGAACTGCTTCGTCGTCAGATCGCCGTACCGCAGCTGCTCGTGCAGCTCGCCCCATTTGGCCTCGATGGTGCCGTAGCCCGCGGGCAGGATCGGGTAGCTCGCGGTCAGCTCATCGTCGATGGACGCGAGGTAGTCGAGGTTGACGGTGTCGGCTGCGGTCTGATCGATCGCTTCGCGTCCGGCCTCCGTGGGCGGGGTGCCGAGCGAGGTGCCGAAGATCTTCGCGACCTCGGGCGAGGTGGTGAGGAAGTTCACGAAGGCGGCAGCGGCCTGCTGCTGGTCGGAGTTCTTCGCCACGCTCAGGAGCATGCTCGGCTTGGGTGCGAGCACGTGCTCGTCCTGGCCCTTCTCGAGCGGCGGCTGCACCATGCCGATGTTCTCGGTGCCGGCATCCGTCATGCCCTGCAGCACCGTCGTCGAGAAGTTGAACCAGATCGCCGTCTCACCGGCGAGGAAGCCCCCGCTGGGCGAAAGGGCGACGCTGCGCTCGACAGGGTAGAAGTCGCCGTCCTCGCGGAGATCGGCGGCACCGTCGAGGTACTCGATCACATCGTTCTCGTCGAACGCGGGCGCACCGTTCTCCTCGAAGACCGGACTGCCGTCCTGCATGAGGTGGTAGATGAAGTTCGGAAGGCCGCCCGTGTAGTCCTCCGCCCCGTAGATCCGGGGTTCGGATGACGCCCCGGCCGCGTTGACCTCGAGGACGAAGTCGTTGAACTCGTCCCAGGTCATGTCGTCGGTCGGATAGTCGATACCGAACGAGTCGAGGATGTCCTTGTTGTACATCATCGACCAGGCGTTCGTGCCCAGCGGAACGCCAACGAGCTCGTCATCGACCGTTCCAGATCCGAGCACCTGGTCGTCGACGCCGTCGAGCGGCAGCAGTGAGTCGCGGTAGGGCGAGAGATCGGCGAGCAGACCCTTGCTGGCGTATTCGCCGAGGTAGCCGGCATCCATCATCACCACGTCGGGAAGCGACTTCCCCGCCGCTTCGGTGTTGCGGGCGGTCCAGTAGTCGCCCCAGGCGTTGAAATTCCGCACCACCTCGACGTTCGGGTACTGCTGATTGAAGAGCGCCACGACCTCTTCGAAGCGAGCGGCGCGGTCTTCGTTTCCCCACCACGAGAAGCTGATCTTGGCCGATGTGTCCTCGTCGAACGTGATCTCCTCGGGAGCGGCATCGGATCCTCCTCCAGCGCCGCAACCCGCGAGCAGAAGTGCTGCGGCTCCGACGAGGGCGAGCGATGCGGGCAGTCTCTTCATCATGGTTTCTCCTCATTGAGCGGGCATGAGCCCGGGGTGTCGGTGTCGATGGCGGTGGCGGTGGCCGGCCGAGAACCGGCGGAGGTTCAGTCGGTGCCGGTTCCTCGGACGAGAGACCGGATGGTCTCGATGGGCAGCTTGGGTTCCCGGCCTTCGGTGAGCAGGCCGTTCCGCTCCTGCATGGTGTCGGTGAGCTGCGTCCAGCACCAGCCGGCGAGCCCGTCGGGTCGCCCGCGGAAGCCTCTCGTGCCCGACTGCACGGCCCGGAGGATCGCCGCGACCATCCGGCCGTACTCCTCGGCGCCGCGCGCCTCGGAGTAGCCCCAGGAGTCGTCGGGGCTCGCATCGGCCGCCCACTTCACGCCGCCGAACTCGGTGAGCATGACCGGCTGTCCGTCGTCCGCCGTTCCGGGCAGACGCACGCGGCGACCGGCGGGGCCGATTCCGGAGACGAGCGTGCGCAGCTCGACCGCGTCGACGTCGTAGCGCCGGGCGAGGACATCGCCGTCGGCCTCGTAGTCGTGCAGGGTCCACAGGTCGGAGGTGCCGAGCTCCCATCCGTCGTTGGAGATGACCGGCCGGGTGGGGTCGAGGGCTTTGGTCAGGTGGAACAGCGCTTCCGCGAAGGCCCGCTGATCCGAGCGCGAGGCGATGTGCTGCACGCCCCAGCTCTCGTTGAGCGGCACCCACGTGATGATGCTGGGATGCGCCCGGTCGCGAAGCACGGCTTCGGTCCACTCCGCGGCCGTGCGCTGCACGGCTCGCTCGTCGAAGGTGTACGTCGCGGCCATCTCGCCCCACACCAGGAGCCCGAGCCGATCCGCCCAATACAGGAACCGGTCGTCCTCGACTTTCTGGTGCACGCGCACCGAGTTGAAGCCGAGTTCGGCGATCAATTCGGCCTCGCGTCGCAGCGCGTCGGGCGAGGGGGCCGCGAGGTGGGACTCGGGCCAGTACCCCTGGCTGAGAACCGACCGCAGCGTCACCGGCCGGTCGTTGAGCAGCAGCGCGCCGTCGCTCCATGAGACGCTGCGCAGACCGAGGTAGCTCGCAACGGCATCCGTTCGGCCATCGTCATCCGTCAGTTCGATCCAGGCGTCGAGCAGCGTGGGCCGGTCGGGGCTCCAGAGCAGACGTTCGTAGTTCTGACCGTTTCGCTGCCCGTCCAGGGCGATCGTCAACGTCGCTCGCGTGCCGCTCGTGCGCATCGTCGCAGCGGCGAGCTCCCGCCCCTCGTGCGCGATCCGGATGCTCGCGCGTGCGCGGCCGGGCCGGCTCAGTCGGAGCTCGAGGGTCACCGTGCCGTCGGTGAGGTCGCTGGTCCAGTTGAGCGCGGTGATGTGCTGCGGCGCGATGGACTCGAGCCACACCGACTGCCAGATCCCCGTCGTGCGGTGGTACCAGATCGAGTGGGGCTGTTCCTCCCAGTCCTGCTTCCCCCGAGGCTGCGCGAGGTCGTGCGGGTCGTCCTCGGCGCGCACGACGATGACATGCTCGCGAGCTTCACCGTCGAGCGCGTCGGTGATGTCGACGGCGAACGGGGTGTGGCCGCCCTCGTGGCTGCCGACCATATGCCCGTCCACCCAGACGGTGGCCCGGTAGTCGACGGCACCGAAGCGCACGATCGCGCGCTTCTCCGACCCATGTCCGGCGGCGGCGAGATCCGCGTCGGTCAGCGTCCGGCGGTACCAGACGATCGGGTGGAACCCCGTCTCGCCGATGCCCGAGGCCGGCGACTCCGGCGGGAACGGCACGAGGATGCTGCCGCCCAGCTCGCGACCGTCGAACCACCGTGCGGCGACACCGCGATCGTCGTCGTCGTAGGCGAACCCCCATTCGCCGTCGAGGAGAAGGAACGAGTCCCGCACGAGCTGCGGGCGCGGCCGCGCCGGTTCCAGCGCGCTAGCACGCATCGCGTCGGGCTCTCGACCGGCATCCTGCTCCACTGCAATGGCTCCCTCTGTCGGCTTCGATGCCGACCTCGTCGTCTGTCCCGCCCGCAGGCGAACATGGAAACCGCTTTCCGTTCCACGTTGAACTACACGATAGTTCCACGCTGAACTAGAGTCAACATCGAACCCCGAGACCCGCTCGACAGGAGCCCCATGACCCGCGTCACACTCGCCGACGTCGCCGCCCGCGTCGGCGTGAGCGCGAAATCCGTCTCCAACGTCGTGAACGGGACGGGATGGGTCGGAGACGAGATGCGGCGACGCATTCTCGAGGCGATCGATGAGCTGGGGTACCGGCCCAATCTCGCTGCGCGACAGCTGCGCAACGGTCGCAGCGGACTGATCGCGCTCGTGCTCCCCGACCTGCGCGAGCCCTACTTCGCCGAATTCGCCTCGCAGTTCGTCACCAGCGCGCAGACCCGCTCGCTGACCGTTCTCATTGCGCAGACGGGCGGCGCCCGTCCGGCGGAACTGGCGATGATGGCCGGCGAGGGCTTCCCCGCGCTCGACGGGATCGTGATGAGCCCGCTCGCCCTTACTCTCGACGACGTACGGGACCGGCCGAACGGCCCCCCGCTCGTGCTGATCGGCGAGCAGGCCGAAGAGCTCCTCACTCCGTCCGTGCACCACGTCGGGATCGACAACATCTCAGCGGCTGCGGCCGCCACCACGCATCTCATCCAGCAGGGTCGGCGGCGCATCGCTGCGGTGGGGGTTCAGGAATCCGGGCCTACCGCCACCTCGCGACTGCGGTTCGACGGATACCGGCGAGCGCTAGCCGCGGCCGGGATCGCCGACGACCCCGCGCTCTACGCCTCGGTCGACCAGTTCAACCGCGCCGAAGGATCGACCGCCGTCGCGCGTCTCATCGCGAGCGGAACCGACTTCGATGCCCTGTTCTGCTTCAGCGACAGCCTCGCCCTCGGCGCGCTGTACACCCTCGGCACGCACGGCATCTCCGTGCCGGACCGCGTGCAGGTCATGGGCTTCGACGACATCGAAGAGGGACGCTTCCACATCCCCGCGTTCTCGACCGTCGACCACGGTGTCGAGAAGGCGGCGGCGTCGATCCTCGACATCCTGAGCGACGCGACGAGGCAGACCGGCGTGCACCACCAGGTGCCGTACCGCCTCATCACCCGCTGATCCCCCACCGAGGTCCCACTTCGGCCGGGAATCCCGGCTCGATAACCGGCCCAACCAGGACCTCGCATGCGACGGATGCAGCGGGCCCCGCGAATGCCGGGGGTCAGGGCGCGGCGGCGAGGATGCGCTCGGCGGCCTTGACCATCGCGATGTCGATGAAGGTGCCGTCATCGAGCACGAACGCGCCCGTCCCGTCCGCCGCCGCGGTGCGCACCCGCTCGACGATGCGCTGCGCTCGCTCGACCTCTTCCGGGCCGGGGGTGAAGGCCCGCCGGATCACCTCGATCTGCCGCGGATGAATGGCGGTGCGGCCTGCGTAGCCGAGCGCGCGCCCGGCCCGGCAGCTCTGCTCCAGGCCCTCGAGGTCGGCGACATCGGCCCAGACCGCCATGAGCGGAAGGGGCAGCCCGGCCGCAGCCGCCGCGTTCACGAGCCGCGCGCGCGACCATGCGAGCCCGGGTTCCCCGGCACGCCCCGCGGGCACGCCGATCTCCGCGCGCAGGTCGGCCTCGCCCACCGCGATCGACGCGACCCCGGCCTGCGCGATCTCGAACGCGCGCTCGATCGCCAGCGCCGACTCGAGCAGGGCATGCACCTCGCGCCCGGGCGCGGCGGCGCGGACCGCCGCGACGTCATCCGCCGACTGGGTCTTGGGCAGCCGGATGCCGAAGGCCGCGGGCAGATCCGCGACAGCGGCGACATCCTCGTCGTGCGCGTCCGCCCCGCGCGCGTTCACCCGGACCTGCACCGCCGGTGCGGCAGCCCCTCGCGACGCCCGAACCGCGGCGAACTCGGCGAGCGCCGCCCGCGCCTGCGCCTTGCGCGAGAGTGCCACGGCGTCCTCGAGGTCGACGATGACGGCATCCGCTCCCGCATCCAGCGCCTTCTCGAAGCGCTCGGGGCGGTCGGCGGGCGCGTACAGCGCGACCAGGATCGGGCGGGTCATGCGATCGATCCCTCCGCACGCATGCGCGCGATGTCGTCGTCGGCGTAACCGAGAGAGGCCAGCACCTCTGCGGTGTCGGCGCCGTGAGCCCGCCCGGTGAAGGCGATCGTCGACTCGTCGCGCGACATCCGGAACAGCGGTCCCTGCATCGCCATCTCGCCGAGATCGGGGTCGTGGATGCGGTGGACCGTGCCCAGCGCCTGGAACTGCGGGTCCGCGACGATGTCAGAGGGGTCGTACACCGGGGCGACCGCGGCCTGCGCGGCTTCGAACGCCTCGATCACCTCATCGCGCGTGCGCTGCGCGATCCAGCTGCCGACGGCCTCGTCGAGCTCATCGGCGTGCTGCGCCCGGCTCGATCCGCTCGCGAACCACGGCTCGGCCGCGAGGTCGGGGCGGCCGACGAGGGCCATCACCCGCTCGGCGATCGACTGAGCGCTCGTCGACACGGCGACCCACGAACCGTCGGCCGTGCGATAGGTGTTGCGCGGCGCGTTGTTCGCCGACCGATTGCCGGTGCGGGGCTGCACGGTCGCAAGCTGATCCCAGCGCGTGATCTGCGGGCCGAGCATCGCGAGGATCGGCTCGATGATCGCCACATCAACCACCTGCCCGCGCCCGTCCCGCTCGCGGGCATGCAGCGCAGTCATGATCGCGTAGGCGGTGGCGAGCGAGGCGATGCCGTCGGCGAGGCCGAACGGGGGAAGGGTCGGCGGACCGTCGGGCTCGCCCGTCGCGGCAGCGAAACCGCTCATCGCCTCGGCGAGCGTGCCGAAGCCGGGGCGACTGCGGTACGGACCGATCTGACCGAATCCGGTCACGCGGGCGAGAACGAGACCGGGGTTCTCCGCAGACAGCTCGTCGTACCCGAGTCCCCAGCGCTCGAGGGTTCCGGGGCGGAAGTTCTCGACGACGACATCGGCGGTGCGGGCGAGGCGCAGGAACGCCTCGCGCCCGTCGGCGGTGTGCAAGTCGATCGCCACGGTCCGCTTGTTTCGGCCGAGCGTCTTCCACCACAGGTTCTGCCCGTCCTTGCTCGGACCGTGGCCGCGCGCGGGGTCGGGCCGGGTCGGGTGCTCGACCTTGACGACCTCGGCCCCCATGTCGCCGAGGTGCATCGCGGCCATGGGACCGGCGAACAGCGTCGAGGCGTCGATGACGCGCAGTCCGTCGAGCGGGGTCACGAGGGCTCCTCCCAGCAGACGCGGAATCCGATCGAGGGCGACGCGTCCTGTCCGAGCCCCGGCAGCAGCAGTTTGGCCGCGAACTCCGGCGACCGCACACCGCCGTCGAAGTACCAGTCCGACCCCTCGCTGCGGTGGGCGCTGCCGCCCTTCAGCATCACGAACCGGGTGCGGCCGTCGGAGTGCTCCGACTCCGTCCAGTTCCACACCTCCGGCGCGCGTCGACGGAACGACGGAAGGGATGCCGCGAGCTGCCACTCGTCCTCGGTGGGGAGCCGCCCGCCCACCCATGCGGCGTACTCCCGAGCCCGCGCGAAGGTCACATCGGTCGCCGGGCGCTCGGGGTCACGGGCATCCGCGTCTTCACCGATCGCGTCGAGGAACCGCGCGTATTCGGCCTCGGTCACCTCGGCAGCGCCGACGCGCACGGGGTGCCGCACCTCGACGACGCGTTCGAGTGTGCGCTGGTCGTGCAGGCGAGGCGGCAGCGGCTTCCACTCGTCGACGTAGGGTGCGCCCTCGTACATCCCGGTCTCGCGGGCGCGGAAGCGCACGGTCAGCGCATATGTGCCGGGCGCCACCGCGACGGTCGGTTCCTCCTCATCCGCCGCAGCGTCTCGCACGGGCCCGGTCCATGCCGGAGCGGTGAGGCGCCGCGCTCGGCGGTGCGGGAACGACACGTCCGCCACCGGCGGCTCATCGCGCAGCGCGGCTTTCACCTCGGCGACGACCGGCGGCACAGGGGTACCCGCGGCATCCGCGGTGAGCCGCACGACGGCGGCGACCCCACCGGCCGGCACCGTCACCGACGACACCTCATCGCCGGGCTCATGCAGCGGAACGTATCGACCGCCGGACTCGAGCTCGAACTGGACATCGGACCCCGACGTGTTGACGAGGCACAGCAGGGTCACGCCGTCGAGTTCGAACGCCGACCCGAAGACCGGTGCGTCGTGCACGGCGAGAGGCGTCCACTCCCCCTCGACCAGCCAGCGGTGCATGCCGCGCTGCACGGGCAGCATCCGCCGCAGGGTCGCGGCGTCGCGGTCGTTCCAGCCGACCCAGACGCCGAAGACGACCTCCCACACCATCACCCCGACGCCGTTGAGCCATGCCGAGCGCAGCTCTTCTGCGTGGTCGCGGTGCCACCGGCGGATGTGGTGCTGCATGTGTCGGCGCTCGAACCACCGGGCGCGCAGCACGCCGGGCACCTCCGAGTCGGCGAACCACTGGGCCCACGACAGGGTGTGGTCGGCGATGCGCTCGGTCGCGAGCTTCGACTCGCCCTCGAGTCCGATGCCCGGGCGTGCGGCATCCAGGGCCGCGACGAGATCGGGATCGGCCTTCCGCAGCGTGTCGAGGAAGACGCCGTCTGCCCCGAGACGCCGAACCGTGGCGGCCAGCTCGGCGGCGTCGTCTCCCGAGCGTCGCGTGCCGACATCCCACGGGTTGTAGTCGACGAACACGGCGACACCGGCGGCGCGCAGAGCCTCGGCGGCTTCGACGAGCCCCGGAACCGCGTAGAAGTCCCACTGGTTGCGGCCGTCGATGCCGATGACGGGGTAGGCGTGCCACAGCACGATCCCGTCGAGACCGCCGAACCGGCGCTGCGCGTCGGCGAGGAAGCGTTCCGGCGTGAAGCGCTGCTCGTCGAAGTCGAAGAACAGCTCGTCCCAGAGCCATACCTGGGCGACGGTGAAGCACCGGCTCGCCCACGCGGACTCGGCCTGTTCGTAGCGGGTCGGCGCGCCGTGCCGTTCGCGAGCGCCTTCGCGCCACACCGTCAGCTGGGCACGCCACGCACCGAGGTCGGCCGGATCCGTCGGCGCGACGAAGATCTTCGCGTCATCGAGCACCGTCGCGGCGTCGCCCGAGCGCACGTCGGCGTCGAGCGGCACCGGCGTCGGGCGATCGATCTCGCGCGGGACCAGGGGATCGAATCCATCGCTCACGGTCGGTTCTCCTTCCGGAAGGCGGCGACCTCATCGCTCGTGGGCACCGCGTCCTGCGCACCGGGGCGCGTGACGGCAAGAGCGGATGCCGCAGCACCGGCGCGCGCGGCATCCGCGAGCAGATCGAGACCGACGGCGTCGGGGCGGCGTCCGGAGGCGGCGAGCGCCGCGGCCAGCACACCGCAGAAGGTATCGCCGGCGCCCGTCGTGTCGACCGGCGTCACGACATGGGCGGGCACCTCGGTGCGCTCGTCACCGCAGACGACCAGGCATCCGCGAGAACCGAGTGTGACGACGAGTCCGCGCACCGTACGGGCGAGCTCGGCGACGGCCTCGTCGAGGGCTTCGACGCCCGCCGCTTCGAGTGCCTCGTGCTCGTTCACGATCAGCACGTCGGTCGCCGCGAGCAGCGCGTCGCGGGCGGAGGCGAAGGGTGCGGACGGCGCCGCGTTCAGCACGTGCCACGCGCCCTCACCCCGGGCCGCGGCGGCGTCGCGCACCAGGGCCACGGGGATCTCGAGCTGCGTGAGCAGAACCGACGCCGATGCGACCACCGCCCGCTGCGCGTCGGTGAGGGAGTCGCGCGCGGCATTGGCCCCGGCGGCGACGACGATCGCGTTCTCACCCGACGCGTCGACCGAGATGAGCGCTGTTCCGGTCACCTCGTCGACCTGCACCACACCCGAGACGTCGATGCCGTCGGCCTCGAGCGCCGCGCGCAGCGCCGCGCCCGCGGCATCCGTTCCCACCGCGCCCACGAAGGCGACCTCCGCTCCCCCGGCACGCCGGGCGGCAACGGCCTGATTCGCCCCCTTCCCCCCGCCGGTGCGGACGAGCGACGACGCGAGCAGCGTCTCGCCGGGAGCGGGGATGCGGGCGACCCGGGCGACGACGTCCTGGTTGATGCTGCCGACGACGACGACGCTCACGAGCTTCCCTCCGCGAGGGCGATCGTCCGCTCGGCGAGCTCGCGGATCGACCGCTGCGGACCGCCGGGCATCGAGGTCGCGATGCGGTCGTTCAGGGGCGCGGTCCACGCGGGCCCGATGCCGTCGGCACCGACGAGGCCGCCGACCACCGAGCCGACCGTGGCACCGACCGAGTCGGTGTCCCAGCCACCGGCGACGGCGAGCGCGACGGCGGCGCCGAAGTCGCGACCGTGGGCCTGCAGCGCGCACGCGGTGAGCGCGGCGTTGTTCAGCGTGTGCACCCAGTGCATCCCGGCGAACTCAGCGTGCAGGGCGTCGAGCGCACCCGCCGTCGTGAGCTCGCCCGCGGCAAGCGCCCGACCGGTCTCACGGCCGAACCGCACGGCCGCGGCCAGGCGGGATGCGGGCGGCACGACGGTGTCGGCGGCATCCAGCACGGCATCCATCGAGTCGGCGACGAGGGATGCCGCGCAGAGGGCGGCCGCCCACATGGCGCCGTACAGGCCGTTGCGGGTGTGGCTGAGCCGCGCGTCGATCCACGCCGAGTGCGCCGCGGCCCGGACATCGCCGGGGTTCGCCCACCCGTGCACGTCGGCGCGGATGAGGGCACCGATCCACTCGCGGAACGGGTTGCGGTGGGTCGCGGTCTCGGGCACCGGCCGCGCGTCGAGGATGTTGCGGTACGCGGCGCGTTCCGCGGTGAACACCCGACCCGCCGGCAGGGCCGCGAGCCAGGCCTCGGCGACGTGGTCGGTCGTCAGCTCGAAGCCGTGCTGTTCGAGCAGATCGAGGGCGAGGATCGGGAAGTTCAGGTCGTCGTCCTCCGGCATCCCGGCGATGTTCTCCACGAGCGAGGTCGGCGCGGAGCGGCGGTTCCACGGCCAGCGCTCGGCCACGTCCGTGGGCAGACCGCGCGCGGTGAAGTAGCCGCGGATCGGCCAGTTTCCGGTGGCGCGGGCGATCTGCTCGATGCCTTCGCGCGGGATCTTCTCGACCGGCTTGCCGAGCAGGCACCCGGCCGACCGCCCCAGCCACGCGCCGTGCACGCGGTCGAAAGCTGCGTCGCCGACGCTCGGCTCGGGCTGCGCGGGAAGCAGCGCCGCGATCGCATCCCACTCGTCGGGCTCGTCCGCGCTCGGGCGCTGCAGCCCCTGCAGCTCATCGAGCACGCGACGCGCCTCCGCGCGCAGTTCGGGCGAAGCCGGCGTCGCGCTGGCCCCGGAAGGCGCCAGGACCGTCGCTCCGCCTGCCTGCGTCCACACCCGTTCGATCGCCGACAGTTCGTCGTCGGGCGCCCCCTGCTCGCGCAGGGCGACGAGCTCGGCGGGGACGAGGTCTTCGGGCTGAGCCCAGGTCAGTCTCACGCCCCGGCCCCCACCGACAGCAGCGACGACAGCGATTCCGCGCGGGCGGCGGCGCGCTCGGCATCGGCGCGGGCGACGTCGCGCACGACCTCGACCATCGTCGTGACGACGCCATCGAGGTCGAGGCGGCTCGCGGTCACGACCTCGTGGAGCCACTCCTCGGGAACGGCGGCGCTGCCGCGGAGGCCACCGCAGATCGCGCCGGCCATCGTGGCGATCGAGTCGGCGTCGCGGCCGTAGTTCACCGCATCCAGGACGGCAGCACGCAGGTCGCCGCCGTGAGCGACGACGAAGCCGAGCGCGACGGGAAGCTCTTCGATGGCCTTCGTCCGCGAGGGAAGACGCGCGTCCATGGCCGGCGACCGGTATGCCTCGCCCACGGTGTCGAAGGGCCGCACCGCTTCGCGGACGACGCGACCGAGCTCGCGCGGATCGTCCGACCCGCCAGCGGCACGGAAGGCATCGACGGCCTCGAACACGGCGCGGATGGCGGCGGCGGTGCCGTCGTGCGCGACATCCAGCACCGCCCGTCGAACGTCGTCGACCGTCGCTCCGGGAGTGGCGGATGCCGCGACCGCGGCGGCGAACACGCCGGCGGCCTCGCGACCGTACGACCACTGGTGGGCGCCGGCGATGTCGATTGCTTCGGCGTAGGCGCCGCGCGGGTCGCCGATGTGCACGAGGCCGACGGGCGCCATGTACATCGTCGCGCCGCAGTTGACGACGTTTCCGACGCCCGCCTCACGGGGGTCGGCGTGGCCGTAGTGCAGCTTCATGACGAGCCACTTCTCGGCGAGGAAGACGCGCTGCAGGATGAGCGCTTCGTCTTCGAGCTCGGGGATCCAACGGCGCTCGCCCATCATGAGCGGCACGAGGTCGCTCGCGACGTCGTAGGCGTCGAGGTGCCGACGCTGCTTGGCGTACACCTCGATGAGCGCGTGGGTCATGAGGGTGTCGTCCGTGACGTGCCCGTCGCCCTTGTGGTACGGCGCGATGGGGCGAGCCGTGCGCCAGTCGGGCAGGAAGGGACCGACGATCCCGTCGACACGTCCGCCGTGGCGCTCCTCGATCTGCTCGGGGGTCCAGCCCTCCGTCGCACCGCCGAGCGCATCGCCCACGGCGGCTCCCGCCAGTACTGCTGCCACCCGATCGTGCAACACGTCCATTACGTCCCTCTCTTCGTTCGAGCGTGTGAGGCGGGGGCGGATCGGATCGACCCGCCCCCGCGGATCGTCATCCGGCGACGTCGGCCCAGCCGTCGCTGAGCTGCGCGGCGAGCTGGTCGCGGTCGATCTGGTTCGCCAGGTACTGCTGGAACGCCGGCGTCGCGATCGTGTCCTTCCACTCGGTGTACTTCGACACCTTCAGGAACGGCGGACCTTCCAGGCCCTCGCCCGACGCGAGCACCTGCTTCCACGCGGCGTCGTCGCCGGCGAGCTCGGCGACCTGCGTGCGGGCGGCACCCGACGAGGGGATGAGCGCGTCGGCGTAGGCGATCTTCGCGAGGTTCTCGCCGTCCATGAAGAAGTTCAGGAACTCCGCCGACTCCTCCACGTGCTCCGAGTCGATGTTCACCGAGTACGTCTGCGGGTTCGCGGCCTGAATGGCGCCAGCCGATCCTTCGAGCGGCGGAAGCGCGACCCAGTTGAGGCCCTCGGGAGCATCCGCGGCGATGTTCGTCGCCTGGAACGAGCCCTGCACCGTCAGCGCGACCTTGCCGCCGTAGAACGACGGCAGCACGTCCGAGCCCGACTGCGTGAGCGAGGTCGGGTCGATCGACCGGTCGGTGTAGGCCATCTCGTGGATGCGCTCGGGCACGGCGAGCTCGTCGTCGCCCACCTCGATCGTCACGTCGTCGCCCTCACCGTCGAAGTAGCCGCCGTCGAAGCCCATCGACAGGCTCATCATCGTCGCGGTGGGCGAACCGAGACCCCAGCCGAGGCCGTAGTGGTCTGCCGTGGTCGTCGCTCTCGCGATCTCCTGGAGCTGATCCCACGTCATCGTGTCGCCCGTGGGCACCTCTACGCCCGCTTCGGCCAGCAGGTCGGCGTTCGCGAACGCCATGTACGACTGGAGGGTCGAGGGGTACGCGACGATCTGCCCGTCGTGGGTCACCGACTCCCAGATGCCGTCGGAGATGTCCGACTTCAGCTCGGGGTCGATGAGGTCGGTCAGGTCGGCGAGGTAGCCGTCTGCCGCGAACGACACGATCGAGCTCGCCTCGAAGTGGATGATGTCGGGCGCGGTGCCGCCCGAGAACTGGGTGATCAGCTTGTCGTAGGTGCCATCCCAGCCGGCCTGGATGATCTTGACCTGGACGTCGTCGTGCTCGGCGTTCCAGGCGTCGACGATCTCGCTGATGGCTGCCTGGGTCGCGGGCTGGTCCGACAGCGACTGGAACTGGAGGGTCACGACGTCGCCGTCTCCCCCGCTGCTGTTCGCGCTGCCCTGCTGGCATCCTGCGAGCGTGATGGCTGCGATGCCCACGAATGCGACGGCGCCGATGCCGCGGATTCTTCTCATGGTGTGGCCTTTCTGGTTTTCGGGTTTCGTCGTCACGGGGAGGTCAGCCCTTGACGGCACCGGCGAGCATGCCGCCGGTGAGCTTCTTCTGCAGGATCCCGAAGATGATGAGCGACGGGATCGTGGCGAGGATGGCGCCGGCGGCCAGCGGCCCCAGCTGGGTCTGCCCCTCGGCACCGAGGAACGAGCGCAACGCGATGGGCAGCGTGTACAGCTCCGGGCTCTGGATGAGCACGAGCGCGAGGAAGAACTCGTTCCAGGCCGAGACGAAGGTGAACATCGCCGTGGCGACCAGTCCCGGCACCAGCAGCGGCAGGATCACGGTGCGGAGGATGGTGAACCGGCCGGCACCGTCCATCTCGGCGGCTTCCTCGAGCTCCGGCGGGATCGCCGCGACGTACCCCTGCAGCATCCAGAGCGTGAACGGCATCGTGAAGGTGACGTAGACGAGGATGAGGCCGAACAGGGTGTCGTTCAGCTGCAGGCTCCGCAGCACGAGGAACAGCGGGATGATGATGAGGATCGTCGGGAACACCTGGCTGACGAGGATCCACACCGTGCCGGCCGCGCGCAGCCGGCCCTTCAGCCGGGCGAGGGCGTAGGCCATCGGCATCGACAGCAGCACCGCGACGATCATCGTGACGATCGAGACGAGCACCGAGTTGCCGGCCGCGGTGATCAGATTCTGCCGCTCGAGTGCGGCGATGTAGTTGCCGAAGTCCCACTGCTGCGGGATGAGGTTCACAGCGAGCGAGTTGAGCTCTCGGGTCGACTTGAACGACGCCGACAGCAGCCAGAGCAGCGGAAAGCCCAGGAAGATCAGGTAGCCCGCGAGCGCCAGGTACATCAGGACGGTCGCGTACAGGGGGCGCTTGGTGGTCACTTGCGGGCCCCCTTGTTCTGCCGGAACTGGTTGATCAGGTACAGCGAAAGGATCACCAGGATCGCCACGACGAGGACGTTGCCCATCGCCGACGCGTACCCGATCTCGCGGTTGCGGAACGCCTCGAGGTAGGTGAACAGCGGCGGGATCATCGTGCGGCCGCCCGGGCCGCCCTCGGTCAGCACGTAGATGAGGCCGAACGAGTTGAACTGCCAGATGAAGTCGAGCGCGGTGACCGCGATGATCACGGGCCGCAGGGCGGGCAGCGTGACGTGCCAGAACCGGCGGGCGGCTCCCGCGCCATCGACGGCCGCGGCCTCGTGCTGCTCGGGGGCGATCGACTGCATGCCCGCGAGAAGCAGCACGGTCGTCTGCGGAATACCGGCCCAGACGCCGACGACGATGACGGCGGGCAGCGCGGTCGAGAAGTCGCCGAGCCAGTTCACACCCGGGATGCCGAGCCAGCCGAGCACGCCGTTGAGCGGGCCCGAGTTGGGGTTGTAGATCATGCGCCAGACGATCGCGATGACCACCGGCGGCATCGCCCAGGGGATGAGTGCGAGAACGCGGGTCAGGCCCTTCAGCCGCAGGTTGCTGTTGAGCAGCAGAGCAAGACCCATCGCGCTCACCAGGGTGAGGAGGGCGACCGACCCCGCCCAGACGATGCCGATCCCGAACGACTGCCAGAACCGGCGATCACCGGCGAGCTCGATGAAGTTGTCGAGCCCGATGAACGAGATCTCCGCGTTGCGCGCGAGGGTGGCATCCGTGAATCCGAGGAGCACGCCGCTGACGAGCGGGATGACAGAGAAGATGATGATCGGCAGAAGCGCGGGGGCGACAAGGGCGATCGCCTCTTTGCGCTGAGCGCGGGCGCGCGGCCCGATCTGCCGGACGCGGGGTGGGCGCGAGGACGTCTTCGTCTCAGCGAGCGTGGTCATCCGTGTGCCTTCTCTTCGTCGATGGGCTCGGGGCGGCGGAGGGCCGCGGGGACGGATGCCGACGTCGAGCCGCGCACGACCAGCGCGGGAGGAACCGTGACGGTGCGGGCCGGCCGCGTGTCGTCGGCGATCCGGGCGAGGAGCATCTCGGCGGCGGCGCGACCGCGCTCCTTCGCTCCGAGGTCGACGCTCGTGAGCCCGGGGCGGACCACCTCGGCGAGCTCGGTGTTGTCGAGGCCGGTGACGGCGAGGTCGGCCGGGACCCGTAGGCCGAGGTCTTCGGCGGCACGCAATACTCCGACGCCGATCAGATCGTTCGCCGCGACCACCGCCGCCGGCCGGTCGGGCCGGTCGAGAAGCGGGAGCGCCGCGTCGTAGCCCGCGGCGATCGTGAAGTCGGCGGCGTCGACGTGCCGCGTCCGCAGGTCGTCGTACTGGCCCACCGCCGCGATGAAACCGTCGCGTCGCATGACACCGGGGGTGGTGTCGGTCGGGCCGTTGATGAACGCGATGTCGCGGCGCCCCTCGTCGACGAGGTGGTCGACGACGAGCCGCATCGCCGTCGGAGAGTCGGCGCGCACGGTGTCGAACTCGGCCGAATCGGGCAGGCGGCCAAGGACGACGAACGGGATCGGAGCGGCGGCGAGCGCGGTGAGCAGCTCCTCGGTGACGCGCAGCGGCGACAGGATCAGCCCGTCGACATAGCCCCGACCGAGGTCGCGGACGACATCCACCGAAGACGACGACGTGCCGGTCGACGACAGCAGCAGGCGGTATCCCGATGCCGAGACCACCTGTTCGACAGCAGCCATCATCTCGACGTAGACCGGGTTGCCGATGTCGGCGACGGCGAAGCCCAGCTGCAACGTGCGGCCCCGCTTGAGCGATTGCGCCGTGGCATCGGCCACGTAGCCGAGCTCTCGCGCAGCATCCCGGACCTTCGCCGCGGTCTCGGGACTCGCGACGAGTCCGTTCAGCGCTCGCGACGCACTCGCGACGGAGACGCCGGCGCGGGCGGCGACCTGCGTGATCGTGACGCGGACCATGGCTCTCCCTCGAGCGGTTGTAAACGTTTCCAACGCTGGACGTTGTAAACGTTCTCACCCCGAACCCGCCCCTGTCAAGATCCGTTCCCCGCTTCACCCTCGCTCTCGCACCCGCGAGAGCGCACATCCGCACGGTCATCGGGGGTCCGCACCGTGCGGATACGCACCCTCGTGCTCGATGGGCGGGTCAGCGCAGCATCCGGGCCATCAGCTTCTGAATCGTCCCGGTGAGGAACATGATGAAGAGCCCGAGGTAGCCGACGGCCGGCAACACGAGCGCGACTGCGAGCGCCACCAGGAACAGCACCATCATCGACACGTCGATCGACATCCCCAGCCGCAGATCATCCCGTGACGCGCTGTGCAGGTCCGGATGCCGCACCAGGTAGATCCGCGTCACGAGCAGCATCCCGCTCGTGACGACGAGCGTTCCGATGTAGAGCACCTTCTGCAGCGCGTCGTCGGCGACCTGGCCGGTGAGGGCGGTGACGACCGGCATCCAGACGATCGTGAGCATCCACGCGACCGTGATCCACATGAGCCCCGGGGTGATGCGGTGCACCGACACGAAGAGCCGGTGGTGCAGCATCCAGAACATCGCGATGAGCACGAAGCTGATGAGGAAGCTCTGCAGCTGATCGCGCTGATCGACGAGCCACTCCCACGTCGTGTGGTCGTGCCCCGCGCTCTCGCCGACGCTCTCCATGAGCGGCAGGATCAGCAACGTCATCGCGATCGCGACGACCGCATCGACGAACGCCTTCGTGCGCTCGGCGCTGAGTCCCCGGATGCCGGGCTCCGGCGCGACGTCATCGCTCATGCCGAGGATGCTAGCGCCCGGGTTCCGTGGTTCAGCGATCCCTGGTCGTCGAGAGCACCTACGGCCACGCGAAACAATGGGCGCATGGGAGCGGGAGACTTCGAACTGACGATGGGTGAGCTACGGGCGGTCGTCCGATTCGCCTCCGATTGCGCACAGGATCTGCTTCCCGAGTTCGAAGCGGTCAACCCCCAGGATTCACGGCCGCGCGAAGCGATCCGTGCGGCGCGCATGTTCACGGATGGCGCGCCACGGTCGAACCTGCAACGAACGGCCGCGTTCGCCTCGCATCGCGCAGCCAAGGACGCCTCGGAGGAGACCGCTCGACTTGCGGCGCTCGCATGCGGCGACGCTGCCGCGGCCGCCTACCTTCACCCGATCGCCAAGGCCTCGCAAGTCGGTCACATCCTCCGCGCGGCCGCATGCGTCGCGCTGGTCACCGAGCTGAGAACAGGAACTGCGGACGGCGCCACGGTTCGCGTTCTCGCCCATCGGGCGAATCCGCCCCTGCCCGAGATACTTCGTCGGTATCCGGTCGCGTCTCCGGGCACCTCCCGGATCTCGCAGCTCATGATTGATCTGGACTCGGCGATCCGAGCGCGGGACTAGTCCGGGGTGCCGCAACGATGTCATCAACTGCGGTGACCGGCACCAGCCCGAACGCCGCCAGCTCGGCGTCGTCGAGCATGCGCGACCGGATGATGAACCGCATCCCGGTCGGTCCCTCGACGCTGAAGCCGGC
The DNA here is from genome assembly GCF_053345465.1 of Microbacterium sp. M4A5_1d. Taxonomy (NCBI): domain Bacteria; kingdom Bacillati; phylum Actinomycetota; class Actinomycetes; order Micrococcales; family Microbacteriaceae; genus Microbacterium; species Microbacterium sp. M4A5_1d. The sequence goes on along the minus strand of NZ_JBKFAD010000002.1, from coordinate 246,711 downwards.
GCCGCGACCCGGCACGGCGTCGATCGTGATGTGCGTGTACTTCCAGTACTCGAACTGCGCGAGCGAGATGAACACCTCGATCGCGTCGTCGAGGCCGACGTCGAGATCCCCGAGCTTCACGTCGGCGGGGCCGGTCAGAAACATCCCGACCGGGTAGCACATGGGGGCGGAGCCGTCGCAGCATCCGCCCGACTGGTGGAACATCAACGGCCCGTGCTGGGCGGTGAGGTCGCGCAGCAGGGCCGCGGCGGCGTCGGTCACCGCGACCCTGCTGTACGTGTCGTTCGACATGGTGATGAGTGGATGCGGCTCAGAAGAAGCCCATCGCGCCTTCGGCGTACGACACGAGGAGGTTCTTCGTCTGCTGGTAGTGGTCGAGCATCTTGAGGTGGTTCTCGCGACCGATGCCCGACTGCTTGTATCCGCCGAAAGCGGCGTGCGCGGGGTACTGGTGGTACGTGTTCGTCCACACGCGCCCGGCCTCGATCGCACGGCCGGCACGGTAGGCGGTGTCACCCGAGCGGCTCCAGACGCCGGCACCGAGCCCGTAGAGGGTGTCGTTCGCGATGCCGATGGCGTCATCGAAGTCGTCGAAGCTCGTCACCGAGACGACCGGCCCGAAGATCTCCTCCTGGAAGATGCGCATGTCGTTCGTGCCCTCGAAGACGGTGGGGGCCACGTAGTACCCGCCGCTCAGTTCGCCGCCGAGGTCGACCCGCTCGCCGCCGGCGAGCAGCTTCGCTCCCCCGGCCTTGCCGATGTCGATGTACGACAGGATCTTCTCGAGCTGGTCGTTGGACGCCTGCGCACCGATCATCGTCGCCGGATCGAGCGGGTTGCCCTGGACGATCTTGCCGACGCGGTCGAGGCCGTCGCCGAGGAACGAGTCGTACACCGACCGCTGGATGAGCGCCCGCGACGGGCACGTGCACACCTCGCCCTGGTTGAGGGCGAAGAACGTGAAGCCCTCGAGGGCCTTGTCGTAGTAGTCGTCGCGCTCGCGCGCGACATCCTCGAAGAACACGTTGGCGCTCTTGCCACCCAGCTCGAGCGTGACGGGGATGAGGTTCTGCGAGGCGTACTGCATGATCAGGCGCCCCGTCGTCGTCTCGCCCGTGAACGCGACCTTGCGGATGCGGCGGTGCTGCGCGAGCGGCGCGCCCGCCTCGATACCGAATCCGTTGACGATGTTCACGACGCCGGCGGGCAGCAGGTCGCCGATCAGCTCGAACAGGAACAGGATCGACGCGGGTGTCTGCTCGGCGGGCTTCAGCACGACGCAGTTGCCGGCCGCGAGCGCGGGCGCGAGCTTCCACGTCGCCATGAGGATCGGGAAGTTCCACGGGATGATCTGCCCCACCACACCGAGCGGCTCGTGGAAGTGATACGCGACGGTGTCTTCGTCGATCTGGCTGAGCGAGCCCTCCTGGGCGCGCAGGACGCCGGCGAAGTAGCGGAAGTGGTCGATCGCGAGCGGGATGTCGGCGGCGAGCGTCTCGCGGACGGGCTTGCCGTTCTCCCACGTCTCGGCCACCGCGATCTTCTCGAGGTGCTGTTCCATGCGGTCGGCGATTCTGTTGAGGATCACAGCGCGCTCGGCCGGCGTGGTCTTCTTCCACGACGCGAACGCCTGCCAGGCGACGTCGACGGCGCGGTCGATGTCTTCGACGGTGCCTCGACCCACCTCGCAGAACGGCTTACCGGTGACGGGCGTGATGTTCTCGAAGTACTGCCCCTTGACGGGTTCGACGAACTCGCCGCCGATGTAGTGCCCGTAGCGGGCGCGGTACTCTGCAACGGCTCCGCGCTGACCGGGAGCGGCGTAGACGCTCGAGACGCCCTCTTCGACGATGGTCATGTCATCTCCTCGACTCCCCGCAGCGCCGATGCTGCGGTGGTGCCGGGCACGCTACGCCCCGCTACGTTGCAACGCGTTGCACGGCTCGGCGGGGAGGATGCCGCGCACTAGCGCTACGCGAATTGTGAGCGCTAACATTCGAGCGTCGTCAGTGCTGACGGCCATGCAACGACGCATACGAGAGGTTCCCCCGTGCCCGCATCCGCTCGCCCGGCGCCCTGGCGCCGACACCATCCCTGGACGCTCGCCGTCCCGATCGTCGCCGCACTCGTCGCCGCGCCGCTCATCGTCCCCGCCGCAGCTCAGGCAGTTGGCCCACTCCAGCATTCCGGGCAGGTCGCGCTCGTCGACACCCCCGACGGTCAGGCCGCGCAGGCGGCGCTCGACGCGCTAACCGTCACGAACATCGACGACGTGCGCGGCAACCTCACGCTGCCGACGACCTCGCAGGGACTCGACGTGTCGTGGTCGTCCGCCGACACCAGCGTCATCACCGCTGACGGCCTGGTCACCCGGCCGGCTGAAAACACCACCGTCGCGCTGACGGCATCCGTCACGAAGGGCGCGACGACGCTCACCCGCTCCTTCCCGGCCGCGGTGCGCAAGGCCGCGAACATCGGAGCCTTCGAGGGCTACACGTTCGCCTACTTCACGGGAAACTCCGTCGCGGGCGAGAACATCTACTTCGCCGCCAGCAACGGCAACGACGCGCTGTCGTGGACCGAGCTCAACGGCGGCGAGCCGACGCTCACCTCCACGGAAGGCGAGAGGGGTCTGCGCGACCCGTTCCTCATCCGCTCGCCCGAGGGCGACACGTTCTACCTCATCGCCACCGACCTCTCCATCGGCCGCAACGGCGACTGGGGTCGAGCACAGACGCAGGGTTCGAAGTACCTCGAGGTGTGGGAATCGCATGACCTCGTCACCTGGAGCGAGCAGCGCCACGTCCGCGTCGCCCCCGACAACGCGGGCAACACATGGGCGCCCGAGGCCTATTACGACGAGGCACTCGGCGAGTACGTGGTGTTCTGGGCATCGTCGCTCTTCGGCGAGGACGACCCGAACCACACGGGCAGCTTCTACCAGACCATGATGTACGCGACGACGCGCGACTTCACGACGTTCAGCGAGCCGAAGGTCTGGCAGGACTTCGGAGCATCGCGCATCGATTCCACGGTCCTCAAGGACAACGGCACCTACTACCGATTCACGAAGGATGAAGCCAGCACGACCGGATGCCGCGACATCATCCAGGAGTCCTCGACCAGCCTGACCGCCGTCGATGACCGAAGCGATCCCAGCTGGAACGCAGCCGACCCCGCCTGGAAGCTGATCGACAGCTGCATCGGTCGCGATGCCGGACTCGGCGCCGTCGAAGGCCCCACCATCTTCGCGGCCAACCCCGGCGACACCTCCGGGTCGAACTACTACCTCTTCGTCGACGAATACGGCGGACGCGGCTACATCCCCCTGGGAACGGATGACCTCGACGCGCCGGACTGGCAGGTGCCCGCGAGCTACCGCCTGCCCGCGAGCCCGCGCCATGGCACAGTGATGCCGGTGACCGCGGCCGAACTCGAAGCGCTGCGCGCCAACCTGCCGCAGCCCCTCGCGGCGAACGAGAAGGGCGAGCTGCTGCGCTACGACTTCACGGATGCCGCGGGCGCGGTGCTTCACGACCGTTCCGGCGCCGGGCGTGACGCCCAGGTACGCGGCGGTGCGACGTTCACCGACGGCGCGCTCACCTTCGACGGCACCGACGACTACGTCGACCTGCCCGACAACGTCCTCGTCGGCGTCGACGACATCACGGTCGAGGCCGAGCTGCGGATCGACCCGGCCCAGCGCACCCCGTACTTCCTCTACGGTTTCGGCAACACCGGCGCTGACGGTGCCGGCAACGGCTACCTGTTCTCGACCGGCGACCAGTACCGCGCGGCACTGACCACCGGCAACTGGAGCGGCGAGCAGAACGTCACCTCGGGTGCGGCGCTTCCCCGCGACCGCTGGGTGCACCTCACCTACACCCTGAGCGGGAACACGGCACGGCTGTACCTCGACGGTCAGCAGGTCGCCGAGAACACGAACGTGACGGTGCGCCCCGGTGACATCGGCGGCGGCAGCACGCTGGCGAACTACCTGGGCAAGTCGGTCTACAACGCCGACAACCTGTTCCGCGGTCAGATGCGCGAGTTCGCGCTGTACAACCGCGCGTTGACCCCCGAAGAGATTGTGCAGAACTCCGGCAACTCCGGCGCGCTCGGTGCCGTCAGCCTGCAGGATGCCGATGCACTCAAAGTCGCGCCGATCGTCGACACCGACGCCCGCACGGTCCTGTTCCCGGTGAACCGCGGCACGGATCTGACGCAGCTGCGCCCGGTGTTCACCACGGCATCCGGCACGACGGCCACGCCCCCGTCGGGCACGGTCCTCGACCTGAGCAAGCCCGCCACCGTCACGCTCACGACCCCCGGACAGCCCGACGTCGTCTGGACGCTCGAGGCCGTGGAGATGAAGAGCCCGGTGCTGCCGGGGCTGTACGCCGATCCGAACATCGCCGTGTTCGGTGACACCTATTACATCTACGCGACCACCGACGGCACCCCCGGCTGGGGCGGCAACACGTTCTACGTCTGGACGTCGAAGAACCTGATCGACTGGACACGGTCGGACGAGCCCATCCTGACGCTCGACGGCGCGAACGGGAACGTTCCGTGGGCCACCGGGAATGCGTGGGCTCCGACGATCATCGAGAAGGGCGGAAAGTACTACTTCTACTTCAGCGGTCACGAGCCGAACGCGAACCGCAAGATGATCGGCGTCGCCGTCGCCGACAGTCCCGAAGGACCGTTCACCGCGCAGGCGGAGCCGATGATCACCAACGACGAGGCCGTCAACAGCGGTCAGGCGATCGACCCGGCCGCGTTCACCGACCCGGAGACCGGCAAGTCGTACCTCTTCTGGGGCAACGGACGCCCCGTCTACGGCGAGCTGTCAGACGACATGCTGAGCGTCGAGGACGGGACGATCACACCGATCGACGGACTGGTCGACTTCCGTGAGGGACTCTTCCTGAACTACCGCGACGGGACGTACCACCTGACGTACTCGATCGACGACACCGGTTCGGAGAACTACCGCGTCGGTTACGCGACGTCGACCAGCATCGACGGACCGTGGACCTACCGGGGCCTCCTGTTGCAGAAGGACCCGTCGCAGGGGATCCTCGGCACCGGCCACAGCTCGATCATCAACGTCCCGGGAACGGACGAGTGGTACATCGCCTACCACCGGTTCGCCATCCCCGGCGGCAACGGCACCAACCGCGAGACGACGATCGATCGCCTCGAGATCGGCGAGGACGGGCTGTTCCAGACCGTGACGCCGACGCTCGCGAGCGTCGACCCGCGCGAGGTGCCCGGTACGACCGAGCCCAACCCGACGGAGCCTAACCCGACCGAGCCGAACCCGACCGAGCCCGGCACCGCGGCCCCGGTCGTGTCGGTCTCGGCCACGACGGTCGAGCGCGGACAGGCCGTGCGGGTGACGGTCACCGGTCTGGAGGCCCGCGAGCAGGTCATCGCCGAGCTGCGGAGCGACCCGATCCGGGTGTCGGGCATCCCGGCCGCCGATGCGAACGGGCGCGTCGCGTTCGACGTCCGCATCCCCGCCGATCTGGCCACGGGCGCCCACACGATCGTGGTCTTCGGTGCCGACGGTCAGGTGATCGGCAGCGCGGCGATCACCGTGGTCGCCTCCGGGCAGCTCGCCGTCACCGGCGCTCAGGCGCCGCTCGGTGGCGCGCTGCTGGCTGCGCTCCTGCTCGTCGCGGGAGGCGTGCTGTGGTCGGTTCGGCCCGCACGCCGGGCAAGCGCCGCCTGACACCGGCGCCCACCGACGCCAACGGGCGGCGGCCTTCTCCAGAAGGTCGCCGCCCGTTTCGATCGCGCTCAGTGCCGGTTGCGTCGCGTGACGAATCCCTCGGCCTGCTTCGATTCGTGGGCCACCCGGACTCCGTAGCGATAGGCGAGCTTGCCCCCGAGCCATCCCGACGCGCTGAGGGTCAGCAGGCTCACGGCGCTGAAGATGACGCCCGCGATGGGGATGTCGTCGGTCGACGTCCGCAGGAAGAGCTGGAACAGGTACGCGCCGCACACCACGAAGTTCAGCCCCATGTGGATCGTGGCGGTGCTCGACGAGCGCGTCCGATCGGGGATGCGGAGGTAGTCGAAGATGCCCAGCACGATAGCCACGACACTGCCAACCAGCCCGATCCCGATCAGGACGCGCGAACCCACGGCGTACGGGGTCGGGTCGGCGACGATCAGGCCGATGATGTCGAAGACGAAACTCGCGATCCACGCCCCGATCGGGATCGTGACGGCGATCGGGTGGAACGGGTGTCCGTAGGGGCCGGCGAGGGGGTTCGCGGGCCGCTTGTCGGGACGGGTGTCCAGGTCGGTCATGATCTCTCCTCGGTCAGGGCAGCGGTTCCAGGCCCTCGGCCTGGGTCGTCTCGGTCGCGACGCGGACGCCGTAGGTGTGGGCGAGCTTCCCGCCCAGCCACCCCGACACCGAAAGAAGGGCGAGTCCACCGAAACTCGCGATCATCGCCAGGGTCGGCACGGTCTCCTCGTCGACGCGAAGCGCGAGGCTTCCTGCGAACACCGCCATCGCGATGAGGTTGAGGATCATGTGGGTCAGCCCCGTCGCCCGCGCAGGGGTGCCCTTCGGGATGCTGCTCCAGTCGATCAGCCCCAGCACCGACGCGACGACGGCGCCCAGAAGACCGATCGCGATGAGGATGCGGGCGCCGAGGGCGAAGACGGCGGCATCCGGACTCATGACGGCGATGACGTCGAAGACGGATGCCGACACCCAGGCGCCGATCGGCAGGATGATCGCGATCGCGTGGAATGGGTGCCCGTAGGGCCCCGCGATCAGCGACCGCGGATACTTCGCACGCGTCAGGGGTGCGGTGTCGACCATGGCGTCTCCTCTCGTCCGACGCCCCGACCGTACGGGTTCCCCGGGGTACGACACGTACCGGGTTGACAAGCCCGGCGCGCGACCTCTACGGGCGGCCGCGCAGGGCCCGCTCGACAGCATCCACCAGCGAGCGGTATCTCGGTGATGAGGCGAGATCATCGAGCAGCACGGCTCTGCCGTCGGCATCCGCCAGCGGAACCTGCCAGTTCGGGTACTCGTCGTCGGTGCCGGGCTGATTCTGCACACGCTTCTCGCCGACGGCATCGACGAGCGAGACGCCCAGCAAGCGCGAGGGCGATGCGGCGAGGAAGACGTGCAGAGCCTCGACGACCTCCTGCTGGCTCGCGCCGGCGGAGATCAGCCCGCGAGAGCGCAGCTCCGCCAGCATCCGGTCGCGCTCGCGCTCGAAATCGGCGAGCTCGTCGTCGACCGACCTGGTCAGCAGGCCGAGCCGGGCGCGCAGGGCGACGTGCTCGCCGTCGAGGTAGCCGGCCGTCGGCGGCAGGTCGTGCGTGTTGACGGTCGCGAGCAGGTCGGTACGGTAACGCTCGGGAGGCAGCGGTCCCCCGTCGTCGTCGCTCTCGAACCACAGGACCGAGGTGCCGAGGATGCCGCGCTCGGCGAGATAATCGCGCACCCACGGCTCCACGAGGCCGAGGTCTTCGCCGATGATCACCGCACGGGCTCGCTGGGCTTCGAGAGCCAGCACGCCGATCATGGCCTCGTGGTCATAGCGAACGTACGTGCCTTCGCCCGGCCCGAGCCCCTCTGGAATCCACCACAAGCGGAAGAATCCGAGGATGTGATCGATCCGCAGGGCGCCCGCGTGCCGCAGCAGCGACCGGAGCATGTCACGCAGCGGCGCGTAGGCATGCTCGGCGAGGGCACGCGGCAGCCACGGTGGCTGATTCCAGTTCTGGCCCTGCTGGTTGTACATGTCGGGAGGTGCGCCCACCACGACGCCCGGCGCGTACAGATCACGGAGCGACCACGCGTCCGACCCGGTCGTCGAGACGCCGACGGCAAGGTCGTGCATGATGCCGATCCGCATTCCGGCGGCAGCCGCGGCGGCAGCCGCGTCGCCGAGCTGCTCGTCGACGATCCACTGCAGCCACACGTGGAACGCGATGCGCTCAGCCAGCTGTTCCCGCAGCGCACCCACCGCGGGGTCATCGATTGCGATTCCGTCCGGGAGCCGGTCGCCCGTTTCCGTTTCGTGCTCGCGCAGCGCGCACCACAGGGCGAAGTCGGCGAGTGCCGACCCCTCCCGCCGCGCGAAGGCGTCACGCTGCGCGCGTCGGGCGGGAGAGAGCTCGACGTCATGAACGAGCGCGAGCGCCTCTCGTTTCGCGCTCCAGACCGCATCCCGATCGATGCGCTCCGCGTCCGTGTTGGTGGCGGCTGCGTCCCGCTGCAGCCGGTGGAAGCGATCGAGACCGGACTCGGAGAGGTATGCCGCTTCCGGAATGAGCTCCGGGCGGACGTACAGCGGCGCGAGGAATCGGCGCGACGACGGCAGGTAGGGCGACGGCTCGACAGGCGTCGTGACCTCCGCGGCGTGCACCGGGTTGATCAGCAGATAGTCGGCGCCCGACTCCCCCGCGATCGCAGCGAGGTCGGCGAGGTCCGCGAAATCGCCCATCCCCCACGATCGCCGCGACCGCACCGAGTACAGCTGCGCCATGAGTCCCCACGAGCGCTGGCCCGGTTCGGCGGGTGGCGGTGTGAGGCGTTCCGGCGTGACGATCAGCGCCCCACTGTCGTGCACATCGCCTTCCCCGCCGTACTGGCGCACCTGGACCGTGTGCCATCCCAGCGGGACATCCTCGGGCACGGGCACGCGCACCAGCCAGCGCGTCCGGCCGTCGACCGTGCGCGCGACCGGCTGCTGAGCGGGTATCGAAAGGGGACGCACCGAGCCGTCTTCCAGCACGATGGCCACCTCGACGTCATTGCCGTCGGCGACATGCAGCTCGATCGTCCCACCACCCCGGCGCACGACGGTCGAGGCGGGTACGAGCCGCCGCCAGGGTTCGGCTATCGACTCGGCGAGCGCCTGCTCGGCTGCCGCGTCGTCATCCGCGACCACACCCATGGCCGCCAGCACCGCACGGAGGGTGGTGGCGGGCACATCGACATGCTCGCCCGAGAAGGATGAGTATTCGGTGGCTATGCCGTATGCCCTGGCGAGCGAGACGAGAGCCGGCGTCGGGGCGTCGTCGGGGGTCGCATCGGTCATCGTCTTCTCCTCATCGCCACGTCGGTCACGATCCCGTCACCCGCTCGAAGACTCCCGGGTAGCTCAGGACGAAGCCGTCATCATCGACGGTGAGCGTGCGCCGGAAGTCGCGATCCCGCGACTCGAAGCAGTAAGCGCGCGGCCCGACGCGCGTGTAGCGCTGGCGCCCCAGAGCGACATCCAGCGACGGCACCTGCACCCACGCAACCTCGACGTCGGCTCGGCCGCCCACGGCGAGCCCCAGCCGTCGGATCGGAAGAGCGTTGGTGGCCGGCGTGGCCGTGATGTCGATGTCGGTCGCACCGGCGAGATCGGGACGCTCCTCACCGTCGACCGACCACACGCCGTCCACGAGTTCGACGTGAAGTGTCCGCCCGCCCGACTCGATCGCCGCGTGATGGAACAGGCCGTGCTCATCGATTCGCACCGCGTAACGACAGGGTCCGTCTCCGCCATCGACCTCTCCGACGATGCGGATGCCGTCATCGGAATACTCCGCGGTACACCGGTCGAGCGTCTCGACGGATCCGATGCTCGTCCATGAGATTCGTGTCGTCCTCATCGGTCGCCTCCTCCGATGTTTCACGTGCAACATCGTCCGGCCATCCTCCCAGCGGCTGCGCCACGACGAAACGGTCAGTCCGCGGGGTTGCCGAGGGAGGTCAGTCGTGCGACGATGCCCGCCCGTTTCGGCGACCGTGCCGGAAGCAGCTGCAGGCAGAGACGCAGGACATCGACGTCGTCCGCGCCATCGTCTGTGTCGGCGTACTCCAGCAGCACGTCCACCGATGCCTCCGCCAGGAGAGCCTCACGCAGAGAGGCGCGAAGCCGATCACGAACCTCCTCCGTCCCGGGAGCGCTCGAGTCCGGCAGGACCAGGCCCGCGTACGCCGCGAGGGCGACGCGGTGAGCGCCGCGGTCGAGCAGGGACGCCACCTGTTGCGCGTCGGTCTCGAGCTCGGCCGGAAGGCGGTAGGGCCGCGACAACGGCACGAGGTGCGGGGCGGCCTGCTCGAGCACCCGCCGTAGCCGAACCATCTCGGGTCGAAGAGTGTCCGTCGCGTCGGGACCGTAGACGAGCTCGGCGAGTCGCTCCGCCGAAAGCCCCTGACGGTAGGTGGCGAGCATCAGCAGGATGTCGGCGTGCCGAGCCGACACCTCGACGATCCGCTCTCCGGAGGCATCAGTGGTCTCCAGGAGAGCGCGATCGCGACCGAGCACACGCAGGGTCGAGGCGGTCGGTGCTGCGGCATCCCGTCGACGCTGCCGGGCGAAGCCGCGTGGCGGGTCGGCCCGGGAACGCAGTCGCGCCACCAGGAGTTCACTCTCGATCGCCCGCGCCGTCGCGTCGACGAGGAGTCGCGCCTGCGGCGTGGCCGCCTCCGCCCGACCGGTCACGTCGATGACGCCGATAAGTCGGCGGGTCTCGGGGTCGTGCACCGGTGCAGCCGTGCATGACCAGGGCTGCACGAGGCGGTTGAAGTGCTCCGCCCCGCGGATCTGCACCGACCGGTCGAGTTGAAGCGCCGTCCCGGGCGCCGAGGTGCCGACGGTGGATTCCGACCAGTTCGCGCCCGCCACGAAGCCCATGTCGCCGGTGAGGGTCCGCACGCTGGTGTCGCCTTCGACCCACAGCAGACGGCCGGCGGCATCACCCACGGCGACGACCACTCCGGAATCAGTGCTCGGCACGAGCAGCGCACGGACCATGTCCATGACCCCGGCGAGCGGGTGGGCGCTACGGTATGCGGCCAGCGCTCGTTCGTCGAACTCGAGCGGTGGCAGTGCCTCGGCGCGGACGAGGTTAGCCATCGAACGGCGCCACGATTCGCGGACGAGCGACCGGACGTCGTCCAGTCGACGCTCGGCGTCAGCCCCGGCCAGCAGCTCGTCCCGCGCGCGTTCGATCAGCAGACGGGACGACTCGGGAGCGACATCCCATTTCGCGGACCACGACGAGGACACGGACGACTCCGATCGGCGGTGAAGGAGCGCCCTCAGCCTAAGCCGGACGAACCCGTCGCGGTAGGGCTGACCGCGGTCGTCAGCCGTCCGAGCGCGCGGCCCACCACTCGCGCAGACGCTGCTCCGCGGCATCCTCGCCGATCATCCCCTCGTCGAGGCGGATGTCGAGGAGGAACCGGTACGCCTCACCCACCTCACGCCCCGGACGGATCCCGAGGATCTCCTGGATGCGGTTGCCGTCGAGCTCCGGGCGCATGGCGCCGAGCTCCTCGGCCGCGGCCAGCTCGTCGATGCGGCGCTCGATGTCGTCGTACGCCGACTTCAGGCGGGCGGCCTTCCGCTTGTTCCGCGTCGTGACATCGGCGCGCGTGAGGATGTGGAGTCGCTCCAGCTCGTCGCCCGCGTCACGGACGTACCGCCGCACGGCCGAGTCGGTCCACGCGCCCTCGGAGTACCCGAAGAAGCGCAGGTGCAGTTCGACCAGACGGCTCACCGACGAGATGGTGTCGGAGTCGAAGCGGAGGGCCTGCAGGCGCTTGCGTGCCATGCGTGCGCCCTTGAGGTCGTGGTGGTGGAAACTCACTCCCCCACCGGGTTCGAGCTTGCGCGTCGCGGGCTTGCCGATGTCGTGGAGGAGCGCCGCGAGGCGCAGCACCACGTCGGGCTGCGCGCCGGGATGCCGTTCGTGCTCGAGCTCGATCGCCTGGCGCAGCACCGTCAGCGAGTGCTCGTAGACGTCCTTGTGGTGATGGTGCTCGTCGATCTCGAGGCGCAGCGCCGGCACCTCGGGCAGCACGAGCTGCATGAGGCCGGTGTCGACGAGCAGTCGGATGCCGCGCGCGGGGTCGTCGGTGCGGAGCAGCTTCACCAGCTCGCCCTGCACCCGCTCGGGGCTCACGATCGAGAGCGTCTCGCGCAGCTCGGTCATCGCCTGCTCGGTGGCGGGATCGAGTGAGAAGCCGAGCTGGGAGGCGAAGCGCGCGGCGCGCAGCATCCGGAGCGGGTCGTCGCCGAAGCTCACCGCGGGATCACTCGGCGTGCGCAGCGTCGTCGCGACGAGGTCCTCGACTCCGCCCGTCGGGTCGACCAGGGATGGTCCCGGAACGCGCAGGGCCATCGCATTGACGGTGAAATCGCGGCGCGCGAGATCTTGCTCGAGGGTGTCGCCGAACTCCACCGTGGGCTTCCGGGTCAGTCCGTCGTAGCTGTCGGCGCGGTAGGTCGTGATCTCGATCTGCTCACCGCGCACCTTCGCACCGATCGTGCCGAAGGCGCGTCCGATGTCCCACGTCGCGGTGGCGAGAGGCTCGACGACCCGAAGGATGTCGTCGGGTCGGGCGTTCGTGGTGAAGTCGAGATCGTTGGTCGCGCGTCCCAGCAGCGCATCACGCACGGGCCCCCCGACGATGGCCAGCTCGAAGCCCGCGCGCTCGAACGCGTCGGCGAGCGCCGAGACGACGGGAGACGCTGCCAGGGCACCCAGGCGCGCGACACCCTCGGCCATGTTCAGCATGCCTCCGAGCCTACCGGCCCTCCCCCGGAGCTCCCGAGTCCGCGATCAGTCGGCGAAACGCAGGAAACCCGTGAACAGCAGCTCGCGCACGCGCGGCAACAGGTCGGCACGCAGGGCGACGGCGTCCACGTCGAGCAGGTCGGCGATCGCCGCGACGAGCACACCGACCGGCAGATCACCGTCGCTGGCCCCGACGAGGGCGGCGAGCGCGGGATCGACGTCGAGCACCCGGCCGAAGCCCGCTCCCTGACGCAGTTCGATGACCTGAGGGTCCTCGGCTCCGGGAACGTGATGGCGGGCCTCGGTCACATCTGGCGCGACCCGCAGCACCGCCGCATCCAGATCGGCGTCCGTCATGCTCGAGAGTCGCTGCCACGCGCCGAGCGACTCTCCGATATGCGGGCCGAGGGCGCCGGGGATGCTGCCTGCGATGCGCTCGTATCGGGCGAGCGTGGGGATGACGGTCGGGCGGTGCAGCGTGATGTAGCCGAACCCCACGGCGATGACCCCCCGCGCGGCGAAATCGTCGAGCCACGCCTGCACGAGCGGCGCATACGCCGGTGACCCCGGAGCGGTGCCGCCGTCACGGACCCAGAGTTCGGCGTAGGCGAGCGGGTCGAGCTGTTCGCGCTCGACGACCCAGGCATCCAGGGCCACCGGCGACTCCGACACCCAGGAGCGCACGCGATCGAGGCCGTCCTCGCCGGCGCGGTACTCCCAGTTGCCGAGCAGCTGCGCGACACCGCCGGGAGCGAGCACCGGACCGACGCCGCGCACGAAAGCCGCCACGAGGTCGTCGCCCGACATCCCGCCATCGCGGTACTCGTACGCGGGGACGCCCTCCACGCGCGGCGTGATCACGAACGGCGGATTGGAGACGACCCGCTCGAACTGCTCGCCGGCGACCGGCTCGAACAGGCTGCCGGCCCGCGTCTCGATCCCATCGACGTCGTTGAGGAGTGCGTTCAAGCGCGTGAAGGCGAGAGCGCGCTCAGAGACGTCCGTGGCCACGACCCTGTCACCCGCGCGCCGCGCGCGAAGAGCCTGGATGCCGCACCCCGTGCCGATGTCGAGCACGCGCCCGACCCGTGACGTCAGCTGCAGTCCCGCGAGTGTCAATGACGCACCGCCGACGCCGAGAACATGACCCGTGGGCAGCGGGCCGCCCACTGCCGCCTCATCGAGATCGCTCGCGATCCACCAGTGGCCCTCGCCCGCGGCATCCGCGATGTCCTGCGGGCGCACCAGGGCGTCGGGGACCACGAGATCACCCTCGAGGTGCGCGAGTCCGAGCTCTGCGAGCCCGGCGGCTCCCAGAGACGGCAGTGCGGCATCCACCGCAGCGCGCGATGCCGGCCCGCCCAGGAAGAGCAGCCCCGCCAGCACTGCCAGGGCATCGGAGCGCCCCGTGAGCACGCGACGGGCGGGCTCGATGAGTCCGTGACCCACCGCGGTGTCGACCATCCCTCCCCAGAGGGCTCGCACGGCGTCGGCGCGGTATCCCGCGGCATCCAGGTCGGTACGGAGAGCCGCGCAGCGGCCGGCCTCGGGGTACAGGGTCACTCGACCATTCAACCCTGCGACGCGCGAAAAGCCGCAGGCCCGGCCCGCCTCGGATGACGCACAGCAGGGCCGCCCTAGACTCTGTGCGACCCTGCGGTCGGGTATCGCAGCGGGTCGAGAGCCGCCATGACCGACATTTCCCCTGCCACCACACGCGCCCGTCGCGGCCGTCGCGGTGCCCGCGTGCTCGGCTGGCTCGCCGCTGCCGCGATCGCGCTGGCCCCTCTCGCCTCTCCGGCAGCCGCTCTCGCCGATTCCCCGCCGAGCCCGGCGCCGACCCCGACGGCCAGTGCGACGCCCGGATCCCCCGGCATCGCCTCGCTCATCGCCGCTCCCGCGAGCGGCGGCATCGTCGCAACCGGCGCGGACGCCGTCATCTCGGTCGACCAGCGCAACGGATCGCCGCGCGCGCTGCCCGCCGGCGCGCTGTCGGTGACCTTGTCACGCTCGGCCCTGACCTCCCCACAGGCGGTCGTCGACTGGCTGCGGCCCGACGCTGACGCTGAAGAAGCCCTGCCGGCCTTCGAAGAGGTCGCGCGCGCCGACGTCGCCGAGCTCCCCGCGGGTGACGAGCGCGCCACCGACGTATCGATCCCGGCGACCGAGAAGAACCTCGTCGGTCTCGCCCCCGGCGTGTACCCGATCGCCGTGTCGGGCCCCGGCGGCTCGGCGCGCACGGTCATCACCGTGCCCCGTCCCGACGCCCCGGCACGCACGGCGACCGTCATCGTCCCCATCACCGCAGGGGCCCGCACCACAGGCCTGCTCACGGCGACCGAGCTCACGGAGCTCACCGCCGAAGACGGGGCGCTCAGCGCGGTTCTCGACGCCGTCACCGGGACGACTGCGGTTCTCGCGATCGATCCCGCGATCGTGGCGTCGATCCGCGTGCTGGGCTCGGGCGCGCCGGCAGATGCCGTGGGCTGGCTCACGAGCCTCATGGCGCTTCCCAACGAGCGCTTCGCCCTGCAGTTCGGCGACGCCGACCTCGCGACCCAGGTGCACGCCGGCCTGACAGCCCCGCTCGAACCCACGACGCTCGAGCCGTACGCGGACCCGGCGAACTTCAGCGCCGCAGCGGGTTCCACCGCTCCCGCCAGCGTGCCCGACACGCGTCAGCTCCTCGCGGTCGGAACCGCGGCGAACACCGTTCGCGACGTCTTCTGGCCCGCCAGCGGCACAGCCGGCGCGAACGTCGTCACGACCGTCGACGCTCAGGCCGGAGCGGATGCCGACGCGCTGACTCTCGTGCCGTCCGACACCGTCTCCGGGGGCGATAGCGGGGTTCGCGCCGCTATCGGTGACGCCGACCTGCTCGTGTACGACCAGGTGGTGTCGGCCGAGCTGGCGCGCGTCGCCGCGGCATCCGACGACGCACCGGTTCGCAACGCCGAGCTCGCTGCGGCGAACGCGCAGGTCGCCCTGAGCGGCGACCGTCCGATCGTGGCGACGATCGACCGTCCCGCGACGAGCTCACGCGCCAGCGTCCGAGCGGCCATCACGGCGGTCACCGGCAGCCCGGGAGCGACGCCGACCTCACTCCAGGATCTCCGCGCCGCCGACCGTGCCCAGGTCACCGTTGCCGATATCCCCGCCGATGACGATCGCGTCGCAGCCCTGCAGCGCTTCCTCGCCGACGAGGAACGGCTCGCGACCTTCGCCACGGCCTTGGTCGAACCCGCGCAACTGACGGCGCGGGAACGCACCGCCATCCTCCAGCTGATCGGCGACGCTTGGCTGGCCGAGCCGATCGGCTGGGCAGCGGCCGTGGCGCAGCACGAGGAGAACACCGAGAGCACGCTGGACGCGGTCGGCATCGCCAACCCCGGCACGATCAACTTCCTCGCGACGAGTGCCCCGATCCCCGTCACCGTGCGTAACGACCTGCCCTGGCCGGTCTCGCTCGTGCTCTTCGCCGAGACCGGCGACCCCCGCCTGATCGTGCAGAAGGCGACGGTCGTCGAAGCGGGCGCGCAGCAGAACACCCGCGTCGACGTGCCGGTCGAGGCACGCGTCGGAAGCGGCGAGACCACCCTCAGCCTGCAGCTGCGGAGCACGGCCGCCGTGCCGATCGGCGCGTCGGAGCGCATCGGCCTCACCGTGCGCGCCGAGTGGGAGTCGGTCGGCATCACCGCCATCGTCATCATCGTCGTCGTCCTCATCGCAGGCGGCGTGATCCGGACGATTCTGAAGCTCCGACGTCGGCGGAGCGAGACCCCCTCCGGACAGAACGACATCCCCGAACAGCAGGAGAACACCGAGTGAGCGGAATCGGCCGGGCAGGAGCGGTCGTCGCCGCGGGAACACTCGTCTCCCGGGTCACGGGCCTCGTGCGCAACATCGTGCTCGCCGCGGCGCTGGGGACCGTGGGCGCCGGTGCGGCGGACGCCTTCACGCTCGCCACGCAGCTGCCCAACAACATCTACGCGATCATCTCCTCCGGCCTCCTGGCCGGCGTGATCGTCCCCCAGATCATCCAGGCGGCCAAGCACCGCGACGGCGGCAGCGCTTTCGTGTCCAAGCTGCTGACCCTCGGGGTGATCGCCCTGGCGGTGACGACGGCGCTGGCCGTCATCGCCGCCCCGTTGCTCGTGATCGCATACGGCGACAAACTCGCGCCCGAGACGCAGGCGCTGGCGCTGGCTTTCGCGTACTGGTGCCTCCCCCAGCTGCTCTTCTACGGCCTGTACGCGCTGCTCGGCGAGATCCTGAACGCCCGCCGGGTCTTCGGGCCGTTCGCGTGGTCGCCGATCATCAACAACGTCGTCTCGATCGCGGGCTTCCTGCTGTTCATCTGGATGTTCGGCGTCCGTGAGGATGCCGCGGGCTGGACCCCGACGATGGTCGCGATCGTGGGCGGCACAGCGACGCTCGGCATCGTGTTCCAGGCCCTCGTCCTGCTGCTCTTCTGGCGCCGTGCCGGGCTGCGCGTCCGCCCCGACTTCCACTGGCGCGGCATCGGGCTCCGCCACATCGGACGACTGGCCGGGTGGACGTTCCTCATGGTCGTCGTCGGTCAGATCGCCGGGCTCATCCAGACCAACATCGTCGGCTCGGCGTCATCGAGCGGCCCGTCGATCGCCGTCCTGTCATACGCCTGGCTCGTCTTCATGCTCCCCTTCTCGGTGATCGTGCTGTCGATCGGCACGCCGTACTTCACGCGCCTCAGCGAACACGTCTCCGCGAACCGGCCCGACGCACTGCGGGCCGATCTGAATTCGGCGACCCGCACCATCGGGATCTTCATGGTCGGAGCCCTCGCGGCGATCGTGGCGGCGATCGTTCCGATCTCCCGCGTCTTCACGAAGACCCCGGATGCCGCCCAGGCCTTCGCCTGGGTCCTCGCGGCGTACCTGGTGGCTCTCCTGCCGCTGTCGTTCCAGTTCGTGCTGCAGCGGACGTTCTACGCCCACCAGGACACTCGCACTCCCTTCTTCTTCACTCTCGCCCAAGCGGTGCTGGTGGTCGTCACCGCCCTCATCGCTGCCGCGATCCTGCCCCTCGAGCACCTCGCTGTCGGCATCGCCCTCGGGCAGTCGCTCGCGAACGTCGTCCAGCTCGCTCTCGCCGTCATCCTGCTGCGACGCAAGATCGGTCCGCTCGGCCTCGGCGGAGCCGTCCGCGCCGTCGTCCGCTTCGTCGTCGCCGGCATCCCCGCCGCCGCCGTCGGCTGGCTCGTCTTCGCTCTTCTCGGCGGCAGCGCGGGCTGGGTCGCTGGCGGCTACCTCGGAGCCCTGTTCGGCGGAGCCGTCATCGGCCTGGCGACCCTCGTCGTCTACGTCATCCTCCTCGCACTCCTCCGTGCCCCGGAGCTCGGCACAGCCGTGCGCACGGTGCGCCGCATCCTCGGCCGCTGACACCCCTCCCCCACGGCCGCCGGGGAATGCCTCGCGGCTACCATGGGTTGGACGTGTCGGGGTATCCGCGACGCGGATTCCAGACCCCAGAAAGGGATGTCGACGTGCGACAGGTCATCATCATCGGATCCGGCCCCGCCGGTTACACGGCCGCGATCTACGCGGCGCGCGCGAACCTGAAGCCGCTGCTGATCGCGAGCTCGGTCGAAGCGGGCGGCGAGCTGATGAACACCACCGAGGTCGAGAACTTCCCCGGCTTCCCCGAGGGCATCATGGGGCCCGACCTCATGACCAAGATGCAGGAGCAGGCCGAGAAGTTCGGCACCGAGGTCCTCTACGACGATGTCGTCGAGCTCGACATCGACGGACCGGTCAAGAAGGTCACCCTCGGCAGTGGCGCCAGCCACGAGGCTGACAGCCTGGTCTTCGCGACCGGCTCGGCCCCGCGCAAGATCGGCATCGAGGGCGAGAGCCGCCTGTCGGGCCGTGGCGTGTCGTACTGCGCCACCTGCGACGGCTTCTTCTTCCGCGAGCGCACGATCGCCGTCGTCGGCGGCGGCGACTCGGCCATGGAGGAGGCGACGTTCCTGACGAAGTTCGCGTCGAAGGTCTACGTGATCCACCGTCGCGACGAGCTGCGCGCCTCGAAGATCATGCAGAACCGCGCCATGAACAACGACAAGATCGAGTTCATCTGGAACAGCGAGGTCGCCGACATCCTGGGCGAGGATGCCGTCACGGGTGTCGTCCTCCGCGACACGGTCGACGGCTCGACGCGTGAGCTCGCGCTCGACGGCATCTTCGTGGCGATCGGATACGACCCCCGCACGCACCTCGTGCACGGATCTCTCGACCTCACGGAGCACGGCACCGTCTGGGTCGACGGTCGCTCCTCGCGCACCTCCGTCCCCGGCGTCTTCGCGGCCGGCGACGTCATCGACCCGACGTACCGCCAGGCGGTCACCGCCGCGGGCAGCGGAACCGTCGCTGCACTCGATGTCGAGCACTACCTCGCCGCCCTGGGCGAAGCGTCCGAGCCCGCGGCCGACAGCTCCCCGCTCCGCGGTCGCCCTGACGAGGGCCTCGAGTCACTCGTCGCCGAGACCGAGACGAACGACGAGAGCGACGCGGCCTGACGGCCGCACCGCGGAACAATTCACCCGCCCACGTCGTTGACGTAGGCGACACCCTTTCGAAGGAGATCACCATGACCGCCAAGGCCACGACCGAGAGCACCTGGCAGCAGGACGTCCTCGACGCCGATGGACCCGTCCTCGTCGACTTCTGGGCCGCCTGGTGCGGTCCGTGCCGCATGGTCGGACCCATCCTCGACGAGATCGCCACCGAGCACCCCGAGAAGATCACGGTGCTCAAGCTGAACGTCGATGAGAACCCCAACCTCGCCATGCAGTACCAGATCACCTCCATCCCCGCGATGAAGGTCTTCAACAAGGGCGAGGTCGAGAAGACGATCATCGGCGCGAAGCCGAAGTTCGCACTCGAGCAGGACCTCGCCTCTTACATCGGCTGACCCCAGACACACGGAAGCCCCGGTCGGATCACTGATCTGACCGGGGCTTTTTCGTTTCGGTCCGCTGCTGTCGCGGTTCGTCAGGAGGCGTCGGCGCGCGTCGCTGCGTCCCACCGACGGTGCGGCTCACTGCCCAGCAGGCGCCATACGGCTCGGGTCAGTTCGGGGTGATCCATCGCGATCTGACGAAGGACGCGATAGTTGCGGGACGAGCTGGGGCGACCCCCGCCGTAAGCGGCGATGTTCTCGGCGCGCAGCATGAGAACGACGAGCTCGTCGACGGAGGGCAGCTCCTCCATGAACTCCCATGGGTCTTCGCCAGCGCGGAGCCGCTCCTCGACGAGGACGGAAAGTTCATCTGCTGCTTCAGCCCGCAGCAGCTCGACGCTGGCACGCCTGGGATTCCGCTCGTCTGTCACCGAACAAGCCTACGTCGCGCCACCGACATGGGGGTCAGCGTGCGCCGTACGCGTCCTCGCCCAGCTCGGCGAGGATGCGGTTCAGATCCTGAATGGTCGCGAAGTCCACGACGATCTGCCCCTTGCGCGCGCCGAGCGAGATCTTCACCTTGGTGTCGAGGCGGTCGCCGAGACGCCCGGCGACCTCGTCCAGGTGCGCGCGGACTCCCCCGGCCTTCGGCGCGGGGCGTCGAGTCCCCGCCGCCTCGATCGTCTTCGCCGCTGCTTCGGCAGCACGTACCGAGAGATCTTCGTTCACGATCTTGTCGGCGAGGCGCTGCATACCGTCCGCACCGTCGACAGAGAGGATCGCGCGCGCGTGGCCGGCACTGAGCACGCCGGCCGCAACACGCTGCTGGACCGGAACCGGCAGGCGCAGAAGGCGGATGGTGTTGCTGATCTGCGGGCGTGAGCGTCCGATACGGGTCGCGAGCTCCTCCTGGGTGATCCCGAAGTCCTCGAGCAGCTGCTGATAGGCGGATGCCTCCTCGAGCGGATTCAGCTGAGAGCGGTGCAGGTTCTCGAGGAGCGCGTCCCGGAGGAGATTCTCGTCCGACGTGTCGCGCAGCACGGCCGGGATCGCCGTCAGGCCGGCCTCGCGAGCGGCGCGGGTGCGGCGCTCACCCATGATCAGCTCGTACTTGCCGTCCTCGTTCGTGCGGACGACGACCGGCTGGAGCACGCCGAACTCGCGAACGCTGTGCACCAGTTCGGCGAGGTCTTCGCTGTCGAAGTGGGTACGGGGCTGCCGCGGGTTGGGCACGATCTCGTTCGGATCGACCTGGATCAGTGCGGTTCCGGGAATCGAGACGAGCTCGGGACCCTCCTCTGCCTTCACTTCTGCGGGCGCCGGCACCTCCGTGGCAGCTGTCGTCGTCTTACCCCCGGGGAAGAAGACATCGACGGGCCGGGCCTCGGTTGCCTCGGACGTGGGGATGAGTGCGCCGATTCCTCGGCCCAATCCGGTGCGCTTGGCCATCAGGCTTCTCCCTTGTTTCCTTGTACCGCCGCAGATGCACGCTGCGCGATCTCGACGGCTGCCTCGCGGTACGCCACCGCGCCAGCCGATTGCCCATCGTAGGCGATGACCGTTTGACCGAAGCTCGGTGCTTCCGAGACGCGAACCGAGCGCGGAATTACCGTGCGGAGGACCTCATTCGGGAAGTGCGACCGCACTTCCTCGGCCACCTGCTGGGCCAGACGGGTACGTCCGTCGTACATCGTCAACAGGATGGTCGACAGGTGAAGACGGCTGTTCAGGTGCTTCTGGATCATGGAGACGCTGCCGAGGAGCTGGCTCAGACCTTCGAGCGCGTAGTACTCGCACTGGATGGGGATCAGCAGCTCGTGCGCGGCCGTGAAAGCGTTGATCGTCAGGAGCCCGAGCGACGGCGGGCAGTCGATCACGACGAAGTCGATGCGGTCAACCACAGAAGCGAGGTATTCCTCGACCGCCGTACGCAGCCGGTGCTCCCGCGCGACCTGCGAGACCAGCTCGATCTCTGCGCCTGCCAAGTGGATCGTGCTGGGCGCGCAGAGCAGATTCGGAGACTCGGGACTCACCTGCACGATGTCCGAGAGGGGGAACTGGTCGATCAGCACGTCGTACACGCTCGGGATGTCAGCACTGTGCGGCACGCCCAGGGCGGTCGAGGCGTTGCCTTGCGGGTCGAGGTCGATCACCAGCACGCGGGCGCCCAGCGAAGCCAATGCAGCAGCGAGGTTCACCGCGGTGGTCGTCTTCCCGACGCCACCCTTCTGATTAGAGACGGTGATGACTCGTGTATCGCCGGAAAAGTCGACCGAAACGGCGTCCAGGGCCCGGCGGCGGGACGAAAGATCCGCCAGTTCGCGCGCGAGCGGAGAATCGAACGTCAAGGACACGCGGCCCGATTCGGGTTCTGCCATTCGTTCAACTCCTCGGTTCGTGTTCTCACTTTACGGACGGCCTCTGGTGTTTCACGTGAAACGGCCGCCGACGATGTTTCACGTGAAACATGAGGTGGCAACATGCTGGATCCGCTGTTTCACGTGAAACATCACCGCACCGTTGCACGCAGGACGCGCGTGGGCTCAGCGAGGACAGACTCTCCGACCATCTCCACGCGCACATCACGCAGCTTGAAACGGCGGATCACCTTGTCGGCAGCGGCGATCTCCGCTTCAGCATTCGCGCCCTTCAGCAGGAAGAGCTCTCCCCCATCGCGAACGAGCGGCGCTGTGATCGGGACGAGCGTACGCAAGGCGCTGACAGCGCGAGCCGTGACGCCATCCAGCGTCCCAGCGCCGTTCCATTCTTCGGCGCGGGATCGAACGATCTCGACGTTGTCGAGGCCGAGATCTGCTACCTGCTCGGTGAGCCAGGTGACTCGTCGTTCCATCGTCTCGATGAGCACCCATTCGACGTCCGGTCGCGCGATCGCGAGCACGAGCCCAGGCAGACCCGCGCCGGATCCAACATCTCCGACACGGCCCGTGAAAAGTGGAGCCGCGGCCGCGCAGTTGAGAACGTGCCGAGTCCACAGTCTCGGCAACTCGAGCGGGCCGATCAGGCCGCGCTCCTCGCCGTGCGCTGCCAACGCAGAGGTGTAATGCCGGGCCAGGTCCACCCGAGCGCCGAACAGCGCCTCGACGGCACTCGTCGGCTCCGGCTCGATCACGGGTGTTTCACGTGAAACATCAGCCATGTCGGATGACGGTGTGGCGGTCTGCGCCTTCGCCGTACGACTCCGAGACGACTCCACGCTCAGACGCGATGTCATGAACCAGCTTCCGCTCGTAGCTGGACATCGCCGGCAGCGATGCCTGCGATGCACCGTCGTTGAGACGCTCGACGGCACGGTCGACGAGACGCTCGAGCTCGCGCCGGCGCGCGTCCCGCGATCCCCCGATGTCGAGGATGAGGCGTGAGAACCGTCCGGTCTTCGTCTGAACGGCGATCCGCGTCAGCTCCTGCACCGCCTGCACGACGTCGGGGTCCGACAGCACACGCAGCGCGCTCGGGTCGTCCGCCTCTACCGATACGTATGCCCGTCCGGCGCGCACGTCGAGGTTGAGGTCGCCGTCGATGTCGGCGATGTCGAGCAGGCCCTCGAGGTAATCAGCGGCGATGTCGCCTTCGTGCTCGAGCTCTTCGACTGTCGCGTCAGCGCGCTCAGCCGCCGGGGACTCCGTGGGGTTCGTCATGATTCCTCGCGTGGTTCGATCTGTGCGATGAGGGATGCCGGCAGGGTCAGCCCTGCGAGCCATCCTTGTTCGACTGCTTCTTCGCGCGCTGCTTGCTCATCGGCTGCTGGCGCTTCGGCTGAGCCGCGCGGGCACGCTCAGCCTCTTCGAGGAGTCGCTGCTGCTCAGCCTGGTACTTCTCCATGGACACGACGCGACCCTTGGCGTCGAGGGCCTTGCCCTTGCGTGCGAGGCGCTCCTCGCGGGCCTTCGCCGCCTCCGAGCCGGGGGTCGGCAGGTTGCGGATGACGATGAACTGCTGCGCCATGGTCCAGATGTTCGACGTGAACCAGTACATGACGACGCCGAGCGGGAAGAAGACACCGGAGAAGATGAACGCCAGCGGCAGCACGTAGAGCATGATCTTCTGCATCTGGTACGCCTGGCCGGTCTTCGCCTCGGGCGACAGGTTCTTCGAGATGATCTGCAGCTGGGTGATGAACTGCGACGCGATCATCAGCACGACGAGGATCACGAGGATGGTGACGGTTGCCGTCTGACCGAGGTTGATCGCCTCGATCATGTTCGTGTGAAGCGGCGCCACGTCGAACAGCTGCGCGTCGTAGAACTGCTTCGTGAGGTCGACGTTGAGGAGGCCGACACCGCCCACGCCCCACTCGGCGTGCTTCTTTACGTCACTCAGCGTGTAGAACATGCCGAGGAGGATGGGCATCTGCACCAGCAGCGGAAGGCAGCTCGACACTGGCGTCGTACCGTGCTTCTTGTACAGAGCCATCGTCTCGCGGCTCATGGCCTCGCGCGACAGCTGATCGCGCTTTCCGCGGTACTTCTCCTGGATCTTGCGCATCTCGGGCGCGAGCTCCATCATCTTGCGCTGACTCTTGATCTGCCGCACGAACAGCGGAATCAGGGCCGAACGCACGACGATGACCAGACCGATGATCGACATGACCCAGGTCGCGCCTGCGGCGGCCGGCATGCCGACAGCGGTGAGAACCCAGTGCCAGAAGACCAGGATCGCCTCGACCAGGAACTTGAACGGCCACATGATCGTGCTGAAGAAGTCAGCACCGCCGGGAGGAGGAGTCGTCGGGGTCGGCACGACGGGAGTCGGCGTGGCGAGGAAGAGATCCAGCACGGGATCAGTCCTTTCTCGGCGGCACGACGAAGCCGTGCCTGGTCAGGGTGTGGCGGAAGTCCCGATGGGCGGGGACGTCATCGACGCCCCCCTGCGCCCACGGGTGGCATCGGGCGAGCCGAGCGGCGGCGAGGGCGGAGCCCTTCACGAGCCCGTGCTGCTGCACGGCCCCCACCGCGTACGCGGAACAGCTCGGGTAGTACTTGCAGACGTCGCCGTACAGCGGCGAGACAACGGAACGGTAGGCGTGCAGCAGCGCGATCCCGGCATTGCGCGGAACGAGCGGCGCCGCGCGGAGCACGGATGTCGCGGCCAGGTGTCCCTCACCGACGGAAGCGGTGGGCAGCGTCGACCAGCTCATACCGCCGCTCGCCGTCGCAGACACCGTTCCACCTCGTCTCTCAGGTCAGCGAAATCCGAGCGCGCCGCTGAGGGGAGAGCTCGGATCACGATGTCGGCGCCCTCACGGACGTCGGGAAGCGCTTGCGCGCAAACGGCCTTCAGCCGTCGGCGCACTGTATTGCGCACGACGGCTGATCCGACTTGCTTGCTGACGATGAAACCGAACCGGGGAGCTCTGCTCGCACCGGTGGACACCACGTAGGTCACGGTGTGCGCACCGGCACAGCGAGCACCCCCGCGGACGACGGCCTTGTAATCCGCCCCGCGCGTGATCCGGTTTCCGCGCGCCAGCACAGAAGAGGCTGTGTCAGGCCGACAGCTCGGTGCGGCCCTTGCCGCGGCGAGCCGACAGGATGGCGCGACCGGCGCGGGTGCGCATGCGGGCGCGGAAGCCGTGCTTCTTGGCGCGGCGGCGGTTGTTGGGCTGGAACGTGCGCTTGCTCATAGGGATCACTCCGGATCGGCGGTCACCGGAACGCTTCAGACCGGGGACACGGGGGTACAGGACTGCCCTCGCGGGCATAAGTCAACCGACTAAGGGTACGTCGCGATGCCCGGTAACTCAAACCGGAGCGACGGGAACCCGCAATTATCCACCGCTGTACACAGGCCCTGGCGGCGACACGCGGGCCGGAACTACAGTGGATTTGGCGCTCCCGACACCGCATGACTAGCGTGTCACGGGCAGTTATCCACAGCTATCCCCAGTTTGGCGCGTAGCTGTGTGGAAAAGCATCGATCATCCGCGGGGGAACTCTTGGCTCAGCACGATCTCCCGGACGTACCGGTGTGGAACGCGGTCCTCGACCTGCTTGCCGACGATGACCGGGTGACCCCGCAGATGCAGGGGTTCCTGAGTCTCGCTGTGGCTCAGGGCGTGATGGGGGGAACGCTCTACCTCGACGTTCCGAACGACCTCACCGCCGCCCAGCTCAACAAGCGCCTGCGCCAGCCGATCATGGAAGCGCTCGCACACGTCCATGTCGAGCCCGGTGCCTCGAGCTACCGCGTCGTCATCAACCCGGAGCTCGCCGACGCGCACCTCACGGCGCCGATCCCGGTTCAATCCGCGGCTGCGCCGGCACCGCTGCGGCCGGCCGGCGAGGAATACGTCGAAGCGCCCGTCTCCACCTCGCGCCATGACACCCGACTGAACCCGAAGTACACGTTCGACAACTTCGTGATCGGGCAGTCCAACCGCTTCGCCCACGCGGCCGCGGTCGCCGTGGCCGAGGCTCCCGCGAAGGCGTACAACCCGCTGTTCATCTACGGCGACTCGGGGCTCGGCAAGACGCACCTCCTCCACGCGATCGGCGACTACGCGCTCAACCTGTACACCGGCATCCGTGTCAGGTACGTGTCGAGCGAAGAGTTCACCAACGACTTCATCAACTCGATCGCCAACAACCGCGGTTCGGCCTTCCAGGCGCGGTACCGCGAGGTCGACATCCTGCTGATCGACGACATCCAGTTCCTGCAGGGTCGCGCCGAGACGCAGGAAGCGTTCTTCCACACGTTCAACACCCTCCACGATCACGACAAGCAGGTCGTGATCACGAGCGACGTGCCCCCTCGACACCTCACCGGTTTCGAGGACCGCATGCGGAGTCGCTTCGAGTGGGGCCTGATCACCGACGTGCAGGCACCCGACCTCGAGACCCGCATCGCTATTCTGCGCAAGAAGGCGCAGTCCGAGCGTCTCCTCGTCCCCGACGACGTCCTCGAGTACATCGCCACGAAGGTCTCGTCGAACATCCGCGAGCTCGAAGGCGCGCTCATCCGCGTGTCGGCGTTCGCGAGCCTCAACCGGTCGAACCTCGACATCTCCCTCGCACAGACCGTGCTGCGCGACATCGTGGATCAGGATGACGCGAACGTCATCTCCCCCACCGACATCATCACGGCGACCGCGCAGTACTTCCGACTGTCCGTCGACGATCTGTACGGTTCGAGCCGTTCGCAGGCCGTGGCCACCGCACGACAGATCGCCATGTACCTCTGCCGCGAGCGCACCAGCCTGTCGCTGCCCAAGATCGGTCAGCTCTTCGGCAACCGCGACCACACCACCGTGATGTACGCCTACAAGAAGATCAGCGAGCTCATGAAGGAGCGCCGCTCGATCTACAACCAGGTCTCCGAGATCACGTCGCAGCTCGGCCGACGCTGAGCTCAGCTTGACAGGGGTCGCGCGACGCCCGATCATGCCGTTCTGCACAGTGTGGAAAACCTGTGGATAACTTCGATTCGTCGTCGAAGAGTTGTGAACGAATCACACATCTCCTGTGGATCGCCGCTCGACAGCGATCCGAGCGCGGCCGACGTCATCCCACGATCATCCGCAGCCGGCTCACAAGTTACATCCGTGTGGTTCCCGTGTCCCGACTGGTATCAACCGAGTTGTCCACAGTTTCCACAGCGGAGATGAAGAAGACAGTTACATCTAGAGAATTTGCGATTCGATCACCTCGACGGCGGTGAGGCCGGTCGCAACCGTGCTTCGGGAACCGCTCGGGTTGGGCACTAGCATGGGAGAGCTTTCATCCACGACAAGGGAGCGCCAGTGAAGTTCCAGGTCAATCGCGACGTCTTCAGCGAGGCTGTGTCGTTCGTCGTGAAGCTCCTCCCCCAGCGCAACCCGCAGCCGATCCTCGCGGGTGTGCTGATCGAAGCCACCGAGGCGGGTCTCTCGCTGTCGGCGTTCGACTACGAGGCGTCCGCACGCACGACGATCGAGGCCACCGTCGACGACCCGGGCACGATCCTCGTGCACGGTCGTCTGCTGTCGGAGATCGCCAGCCGCCTGCCGAACGCGCCGATCCAGATCGCCGTCGACGACGACGGGATCCTCCTCACCTGTGGATCTGCGCGCTTCACGCTCGCGTCGATGCCGGTACAGGAATATCCCGCGATCCCCGAGGTCTCGGGCGAATCGGGTGTCGTGCCGGCCGAGGACTTCGCCACGGCGATCTCGCAGGTCGCCTTCGCGGCGTCGCGCGATGACGTGACTCCTGTGCTCACCGGCGTTCAGCTCGAGGTGAGCGGCACCCAGCTCAGCCTCGTCGCCACCGACCGTTACCGCGTGGCGCTCCGCGACATCCCGTTCGACAGCGGGATCGTCGCCGACGAGAACACCACCACCGCGCTCGTCCCGGCACGCACACTCACCGAGGTGGGTAAGACGTTCGCCCACTCCGGCGACATCACGGTGTCGTTCTCCGGTTCCGGCGACCGCGAGATCATCGCCTTCACCGCCGGCAACAAGACGGTCACGTCGTTGCTCATCAAGGGGAACTTCCCGCCGGTCCGCCGCCTGTTCCCCGAGGCGACCGACCACCACGCCGTCGTCAACACCGGTGAGCTCATCGAAGCCGTGCGGCGTGTCGCCCTCGTGCTCGACCGTTCGGCTCCGCTGCGTTTCACGTTCGGCGCCGACGGGGTCTCGATGGATGCGTCGGGCACTGAGCAGGCACGCGCGACCGAGTCGGTCGACGCGACGCTGACGGGCGAGGAGGTCGTCATCGGCCTGAACCCGCAGTACCTGCTCGAGGCGCTCGCGGCCGTGAAGAGCGAGTTCACCCGCGTCACCTTCACCTCGAGCGAGAACGCGAACAAGCTCAGCCCGATTCTCATCACCCCGCAGACCTCGGGCGGCGTGGAGTCGTTCAAGTACCTGCTGCAGCCCAACCTCCTCCTGCGCTGATCGCCCCGATCACGACCACCTCGGTGGGACTGTCGGAGACGAGAACTAGGGTGATCTGATGATCGTGGAGCAGCTGAGCCTGGTGGACTTCCGCAACTACGCGGCTGCCGAGCTCTCTCTCGCTCCCGGGGCGAACGTGTTCGTCGGGCGCAACGGTCAGGGAAAGACGAATCTCGCCGAGGCGATCGGCTACTTCGCGACGCTCGGTTCCCACCGAGTGTCGCAGGACGCACCCATGGTGCGCGACGGCGCGGATGCCGCCTTCGTCCGAGCCCGGCTCGCTCACGGTCAGCGACGGGTGCAGCTCGAAGCGCAGCTCAATCGCACCGGCTCCAACAAGGCTCGCGTCAACGGTTCGCCCGTGCGTACGGCGGAACTCCCCCGCTACGCGCAGGTCGTCCTCTTCGCACCGGAAGACCTGCAGATCGTGCGCGGTGATCCGTCGGCGCGCCGAAGATTCGCCGATCAGCTCCTCATTCAGCGTGCCCCGCGGCTTGCGGGCGTCCTCGCCGACTACGACCGCGTGCTCAAGCAACGCAACGCCCTGCTGAAATCCGCCCGCGCCCGCGGTGTCCGTGGAGACGGGCTCTCGACACTCGAGGTATGGGACGACAAGCTCGTCTCGCTCGGCACCGACGTCATCCGGGCCCGTCTGCGACTGGCATCCGAACTCGCCGGCCCGGTCGCCCGCGCCTACACCGCCATCGCCGGTGCCGACCATCGACCCCAACTCCAGTGGGCGCTCTCCGTCGGCGGAGCCGATCCGGAAGAGGACGACTCGCCTGCCGACGCCGGCATCGCCGACGCGGCGGCGATCGAGCAGCTCTTCCGCACCGCCCTCGCCGATCGTCGCAGCGCGGAGCTCGACCGCGGCATCACGCTCGTCGGCCCGCACCGCGACGACCTGATCCTGCGCATCCGCGATCTTCCGGTGAAGGGCTACGCGTCGCACGGCGAATCGTGGTCCGTCGCCCTCTCCCTCCGCCTCGCGTCGGCCGAGCTGCTGCGCGCGGAGTCGACGCTGGGCGACCCCATCGTGATCCTGGACGACGTCTTCGCCGAGCTCGATGCTGATCGGCGCGCGCGCCTGGCCGGCATCGTCGCCGACTACGAACAGGTCATCGTGACGGCGGCGGTCTCCGAAGACGTTCCGCTCGGTCTGCGTGCGCGCACCGTTCGGGTCGAGGCGGGCACGCTGCACGAGGATTCCGATGCTGCCGTCTGACGAAGCGCCGGAGACGATCTCCACGTATCTGCGTCTGCGCGGGCTCGAGCCCTCGGGCCGGTGGAAGAAGCGCCGTCGGCAGCGGACGGACGACGACGAGAACCAGCCCTTCACGTCCGGACGCGACCCCAAGGGACTCGGTGACGTCATCGCCGACCTCACTCGTCAGGCCGGGTGGGACGCCCAGCTCTCCCGCGAGGATCTCGTGCTGCGCTGGGCGGAGGTCGCCGGCGAGGAGACCGCGCGCCACGCATCCCCCGTCGCGCTCTCCGACGGCGTGCTCACCGTGCAGTGCGACTCGACGGCGTGGGCGAAGAACCTCCACCTGATGCGGACGGTCATCACGACGCAGCTCGTGAAAGCGTTCCCACAATCGGGGGTCGAGTCGGTGCGTTTCGTAGGCCCGGACGTCCCCTCCTGGAAATGGGGCCCCAGAGCCGTTCCAGGCCGTGGCCCTCGCGATACCTACGGATGAGCCACGTCCCCAGTCATCGAATCCGACTTTCGTTCGCCATACGGGCGCTGAGGGCCGCGTGAGAGCGCCCGAACGGGTAGACTGAGCGGGACTGACCGAACCGATGTGGAGCGCTCGAAACCTATGACGTCTCAGAATCCCGACAGCGTTCCCGAAGACCCCGAAACCCCCGATTCGGCTGAGGAGACCTCGGCGAAGGTGCCCAACGAGTACGGCGCCGACGCGATCCAGGTGCTCGAAGGCCTCGAGGCGGTGCGGAAGCGTCCGGGAATGTACATCGGATCCACGGGTGAGCGTGGTCTGCATCACCTCGTCTACGAAATCGTCGACAACGCGGTCGATGAGGCGCTGGCCGGCTACTGCGACACGATCCACGTGACGATCCTCGAAGACGGTGGGCTCCGGGTGGTCGACAACGGCCGCGGCATCCCGGTGGATCCCCACGCCTCCGATCCGACGAAGTCGACCGTCGAGGTCGTGCTGACCGTCCTGCACGCCGGTGGAAAGTTCGGCGGCGGCGGCTACGCCGTCTCCGGTGGACTGCACGGCGTCGGATCGTCGGTCGTCAACGCGCTCTCGACGCGCTTCGAGGTCGAGATCAAGCGTCAGGGATCGGTCTGGCGCCAGACGTTCGCCGACGGCGGCAAGCCGCAGGCTCCCCTGGCGAAGGGCGAGGACAGCGACGAGACCGGAACGACCGTCACCTTCTGGCCCGACGGCGACATCTTCGAGACGATCTCGTTCGATTACGACACTCTTCGCACGCGCTTCCAGCAGACCGCATTCCTCAACAAGGGGCTGCGGATCACGCTGACCGACGAGCGTCCCGAGGCGGCCGTGGTCGTCGACCTCGACGAGGGTGGCTCCGAGTCGCAGCAGCGTCACGACGACTTCCACTACGAGCGTGGCCTCGTCGATTACGTCGAGTACCTGAACAAGCTGCGCAAGACCGAGGTGGTCAACGACGAGATCATCGAGATCGAGTCCGAGGACACCGTGCGCCACATCTCGCTCGAGCTCGCGATGCAGTGGACCACGAGCTACACCGAGAACGTGTTCACCTTCGCGAACACGATCAACACGCACGAGGGCGGTACCCACGAAGAGGGTTTCCGGGCGGCGCTGACGACGCGCGTCAACGCCTACGCGCGCGACAAAGGCCTCCTCAAGGAGAAGGACGACAACCTCACCGGTGACGACATCCGCGAGGGACTCACGGCCGTCATCTCCGTCAAGCTCTCCGAGCCGCAGTTCGAGGGTCAGACCAAGACGAAGCTCGGCAACACCGAGGCGAAGGCGTTCGTCCAGAAGATCGTCGGCGACCAGCTGACGGACTGGCTCGACCGCAACCCCGCCCAGGCCAAGCGCGTCATCATGAAGGCGGTGGATGCCGCGACCGCGCGTCTCGCCGCGCGCAAGGCCCGCGAGACCGCCCGCCGCAAGAGCGTCTTCGAGTCGGCGTCGATGCCCGACAAGCTCAAGGACTGCACGAGCAAGGACCCGTCGATCTCCGAGATCTTCCTCGTCGAGGGTGACTCGGCCGGCGGTTCGGCTGTGCGCGGCCGTGACCCCGAGACGCAGGCGATCCTCTCGCTGCGCGGCAAGGTCCTGAACGTCGAGAAGGCGCGACTCGATCGTGCTCTCGGCAACAACGAGATCCAGGCGATCATCTCCGCGTTCGGAACCGGCATCGGCGAGGACTTCGCCGTCGAGAAGGCGCGGTACCACAAGATCGTGCTGATGGCGGATGCCGATGTCGACGGGCAGCACATCACGACGCTGCTGCTGACGCTGCTGTTCCGCTACATGCGCGGGCTCATCGAAGCGGGTTATGTCTATCTGGCGATGCCGCCGCTGTACCGCCTGAAGTGGACGAATGCCGACCACGAGTACGTGTTCAGCGACAAGGAGCGCGACGCTCTGCTCGCCGACGGGCTCGCCAACGGCAAGCGCATCCCCAAGGAATCCGGCATCCAGCGCTACAAGGGTCTCGGCGAGATGAACCCGAAAGAGCTGTGGGAGACCACGATGGACCACAGCACCCGCACCCTGCGCCAGGTGACGATCGACGACGCGGCCGCCGCCGACGAGATCTTCTCGGTGCTCATGGGCGAAGACGTCGAGTCCCGCCGCACCTTTATCCAGCGCAACGCCAAGGACGTCCGCTTCCTCGACATCTGATCGAGCCGAGCGACATCGAGAAACTGAGAACGTATGTCTGACGAAGAACGTCCCGACCTCACGCCTGCCCACAACCACGGCAACATCGATCAGGTCGACCTCCAGGTCGAGATGCAGCGGAGCTACCTCGACTACGCGATGAGCGTCATCGTGGGGCGCGCGCTCCCCCGCGTCGAGGACGGCCTCAAGCCGGTGCACCGCCGCGTCATCTACGGCATGTACGACGGCGGCTACCGCCCCGACAAGAGCTACTCGAAGTGCGCGCGCGTCGTCGGCGAGGTCATGGGTCAATACCACCCGCACGGTGACAGCGCGATCTACGATGCGCTCGTCCGCCTCGTGCAGCCGTGGTCGCTGAGGTACCCGCTCGCCGACGGGCAGGGTAACTTCGGCTCGCCGGGCAATCAGGGTGCCGCGGCCCCGCGGTACACCGAGACCAAGATGGCCGCTCTCGCCATGGAGATGGTCCGCGACATCGACGAGGACACCGTCGACTTCGAGGACAACTACGACGGCAAGACCCAGGAACCGGTCGTCCTGCCCTCGCGCTTCCCGAACCTGCTCGTGAACGGTTCGGTGGGTATCGCGGTCGGCATGGCCACGAACATCCCGCCGCACAACCTGCGCGAGGTCGCCGAGGGTGCACTGTGGTCGCTGGAGAACCCGGATGCATCGCGCGAGGAACTCCTCGAAGCGCTGATGTCGCGCATCCACGGCCCGGACTTCCCCACTGGGGCGCAGATCCTCGGCACGAAGGGCATCCGAGAGGCGTACCGCACCGGTCGCGGCTCGATCACGATGCGCGCCGTCGTCGAGGTCGAGGAGATTCAGGGCCGCAACTGCCTCGTCATCACCGAGCTGCCGTACCAGGTCAACCCCGACAACGTCGCGCTCAAGATCCGCGACCTCGCTCGTGACGGCAAGATCACCGGCATCGCCGACATCCGCGACGAGACGAGCGACCGCACGGGTCAGCGCCTCGTCGTCGTGCTCAAGCGCGACGCCGTCGCGAAGGTCGTGCTGAACAACCTGTACAAGCACACGCAGCTGCAGGAGAACTTCGGCGCCAACATGCTGGCGATCGTCGACGGCGTGCCCCGCACGCTCCCGCTCGACGGATTCATCTCGTACTGGATCACCCACCAGATCGAGGTCATCGTCCGCCGCACGCGCTACCGCCTCAACGAGGCCGAGAAGCGCATGCACATCCTGCGCGGATACCTCAAGGCGCTCGATGCCCTCGACGAGGTCATCGCGCTCATCCGCCGCTCCCCCACGGTCGAGGAAGCGCGAGAGGGACTGAAGGCCCTTCTCGACATCGACGATCTGCAGGCCGACGCGATCCTGTCGATGCAGCTGCGCCGCCTCGCGGCGCTCGAGCGTCAGAAGATCATCGACGAGGCGACCGAGCTCGAGCTGAAGATCGCCGACCTCAACGACATCCTCGCCACCCCCGCGCGTCAGCGCTCGATCATCGGCGAAGAGCTGACCGCGATCGTCGACAAGTACGGCGACGAGCGGCGCACGCACATCCTCCACGGGTTCGACGGCGACATGTCGATGGAAGACCTCATCCCCGAAGAGGAGATGGTGGTCACGGTGACCCGCGACGGGTACATCAAGCGCACGCGGAGCGACAACTACCGCTCGCAGCACCGAGGCGGCAAGGGAGTCAAGGGCGCCCAGCTGCGCGCGGATGACGTCGTCGAGCACTTCTTCGTCACGACGACGCACCACTGGCTGCTGTTCTTCACGACGAAGGGCCGCGTCTACCGCACCAAGGCGTACGAGCTTCCCGAGGCCGGCCGCGACGCGAAGGGCCAGCACGTCGCCAATCTCCTCGCGCTTCAGCCGGGCGAGGAGATCGCGCAGATCCTCGACATCCGCGACTACGCCGCGGCGCAGTACCTGGTACTCGCGACCCGCGACGGCAAGGTCAAGAAGACCGCGCTGACCGAGTACGACACCAACCGCCAGGGCGGTGTCATCGCGATCCGCCTGCGCGGCCAGGACGACGAGGCCGGCGGCGACGAGCTCGTCAGCGCGCTGCTCGTCGACGAGGGCGACGACATCCTTCTCATCACGCGCAAGGGGATGTCGCTGCGCTTCGCGGCCACCGACGACGCGTTGCGCCCGATGGGCCGATCGACCGAAGGTGTGAAGGGCATCTCGTTCCGTGAGGACGACAGCCTGCTGTCGGCATCGGTCGTGCGGGACGAGGGCTACGTGTTCGTCGTCACGGACGGCGGGTACGCCAAGCGCACGTCGGTCGACCAGTACCGCACCCAGAGCCGCGGCGGCTTGGGCATCAAGGTGGCCAAGCTGAACGACGATCGCGGGGTGCTCGCGGGCGGTCTCATCGTGTCGGAGACCGACGAGGTCCTCGTGGTTCTTGCCAGCGGCAAGGTGGTACGCTCCTCCGTGGCCGAGGTCCCGGCCAAGGGTCGCGACACCATGGGCGTCGTTTTCGCCCGGTTCGGTGACGACGACCGCATCCTCGCCATCGCCCGGAACGGTGAGCGTGGACTGACCGAAGACGCGGCATCCGAGGATGCCTCCGCCCCGGATGCACCCCCGTCCGCGGATACCGAAGAGAGTGGTTCTGACGCATGAGCACGGTCGCCGACAAACTCGCCAAGAAGTCCACGAGCAAGACCAGCGCGAAGCAGGTCCGCCTGCGCCTCGTCTACGTCGACTTCTGGTCGGCCGTGAAGCTGTCGTTCCTCGCCGCGGTGGCCCTGGCGATCGTGACGGTCGTCGCCACCTTCCTCGTCTTCATGGTGCTCAGCACCACCGGTCTCATCGACCGGGTGGACGAGCTGTTCGTGGCGTTCTCGAACGGTGACTTCTCCATCAAGCAGTTCCTCGACCTGCCGCAGGTCATGGCGTTCGCGGCCGTCGTCGCCATCCTCAACCTCATCGTCATCACGGTGCTGGGCGCTGTCGTCGCCGGCATCTACAACGTGATGGTCAAGGTCACCGGCGGACTGCTGGTCGGCTTCACCTCCAATTAGTAGATTCCCGGATCATCGGGTAAAGTCTTGGAGGTTGCCGGCGCGTGAAGCGCGTCGGTACGGGGCTATAGCTCAGGCGGTTAGAGCGCTTCACTGATAATGAAGAGGTCCCAGGTTCAAGTCCTGGTAGCCCCACCCCGAACCCCCTCGGGGCCTTAGCTCAGCTGGTAGAGCGCCTGCTTTGCAAGCAGGATGTCAGGAGTTCGAATCTCCTAGGCTCCACAGACGCAACGCCGGGTATCCGTTCCTACGGATACCCGGCGTCACTTTTTTCGTCGGCGCCGGGAAGTTCGAGCCGCAACGAGACGCGGGAGTTCAGGCGTGCGCGTGATCTGCTCGCTTGGTGCCTGCGGCCGTGCTTGCGATCCCGTCCATCACGACGGCGACGATAGTCCGCTTCAGTCCGCCGGAAACAGATCGACGAGTCCGGCCCTGACCGCCGTGATGAGGACCTGCACTCGGTCTCGTACATCCCACTTCTTCATGACGACGCCGAGGTGGGTCTTGACGGTGCTTTCGGACAGATGGAGCGCATCCGCGATCTCGCTGTTGCTTTTCCCGAGCGCGAGCTCGCGGAGTATCGCCGCTTCGCGGTCGTTGAGGCTCTCGACCGAGTGCGCATCGATGACGTCGTGCCGCTTGACGTCGAGTACCAGACGCTTGGTCATTTCGGGGGACAGGACGCCCGAACCGCTGTGCACCGCCGCGATCGCAGCAACGACCGCATCCGGCGGAGAATCCTTCAACAGGTAGCCGGCGAATCCACCTCTCAGTGCACGGGTGATGGCATCGGTGGTGCCGAGGGTCGTGATCGCGATGATCTGTGCGGGGTTTCCTGCGCGCTGCAGACGCTGTGCCGCCTCGAAACCGTCGATTCGCGGCATGTTCAGATCCATGAGCACCACATCGGGACGAAGACGCTCGGCCATGTCGACCGCGACGGCACCGTCCTCGGCGGTCCCGAGAACCGTCATCGACGGCGAGCGTTCCACGAAGATCGCCAGAGCGCTGCGCATGAGTTCCTCGTCATCAGCGATCAGCACGCGGATCTCGGTCACGTCGTCGAGAATATCGGGGATTCTTCGGTACGAAAGTGCGACGGATCGAGACGAATGGGCCGCTCTCTTCGCGTGATGCTGGAGGCGACGACACAGGGGGAGGTGATGTGCGTGATTCACGGGATGATGGCGGGCGGCTTCTGGTCCGAACTCTGCAAGATGCTCGGAGTGTGCCACTGACACTGACACTGGCGCGATGTGGCGGTTGACTCGCCCGGGCCTCAGCGACGCACAATGGTCCTGTGAGCGTGGGGACGGTGAAGCGTAGCGACGGCTTCGGTCACGGGCTCCGCCACGTCTCGCCTCTCAGTCGTCCCGAGCGCATCACGCTGCTCACTCTCGCAGGTGTGCTGCTCGTCGCCGGAATCGCCATGCACGCAACCGCCGGGGATCCGTTGTCGACGGCCATCTTCGAGTCCTTTTTCACCGTCTCCCTGGCCGGGTTCGCTTTCTCGCCCCGACTCTCGGCTGCGGTCATCGTCGTTCTCCTCCTCGGCGCCTTCCTGGGGGATACGCAAGCACTCGCCCTCGTGGTAGCCGCTGTGGCGCTGGCCCTCGTGGTCCGCACGTGCGACCTTCGCGTCATACTCGTGTACGCCATGGTGTGGTCAGGCGGGCTCGCGTGGAGCATCCTCGCTGACGCGACGCCTGTCACCGAGGCGATCGTCCTCATGGCCGTGGGGGTGGTGTCGGCGTCCAGCGGGCTCATCATGCGCAGAATCGAGGCGGGGTCGCGCCGACTGCGTGAGCAGTTGGCGGAGCGTGCGCGGGCGGAGCACGAGTCCGTGATGGCGGAGCGTTTGCGAATAGCGGATGAGCTGCACGACGTGGTTGCACACGATCTGACGATCATCGCCATGCACGTCGACTTGATCGTCGAATGCGATGCGCACGGCACGTCACTCGACGCGATCCGCTCCTCTTCGCGTCGCGCGCTGGAGGACCTCAGGCGCGTTGTGGGGCAATCGCACGTTCAGCCCACAGAAACGACCTCCGCGTCGGTTTCCGAGTTCCGGGGCGCCATCGCAGACGGGTGTCACACGCTGGAACGCGCCGGGATGACCGTACGTGCGGATGTCGACGCCGTCGACGGGACACAGCTGCCTCGGATCGTGGACCTGACCTTGTCCCGGCTCGTGCGCGAGGCGACCACGAACGTGCTGAAGCACTCGAGCGGCACGGAGGTCGCCCTTGCGGTGCGGACGTCGCGGGCCGCCGTCGAGTTCGAGATCACGAATTCCGTCGAGGAAGGACGCAGAATCCAACGCGTACCATCCGGCGGGTTCGGCCTGGTCCGGATGCGTGAGCGTGTCTCGAGGGTGGGCGGACATCTCTCCGCCGCCGCGTCCTCGGGGGTGTGGACGCTGTCGGTCCGTGTGCCGACGGGTCACGAGAGCGAGTGACCCGACCCGCGGGCCTCTCCTGCGGTCGTACTTTCGTGCCATCTAATCGGCACTTCTGTGCGGATCCTTCTCCCACAAGATGAGCATGTGTTCGAGCGAGACCACCGTCGAGGTCGACACGACGCGTGTGGTCGAGATCGAGTGGGGGGCCGATGAATATCGCAATGCAGTCCGAGAAGGCGGCGAGCAGGCTGCGGCTGCGCCATGATCTGGTTTTCGCGCAGGTGCCCGGCGGAGCCCTGGTCCGGCACTCCGACGGAGGTTTCGTTCTGCGCGGGCAGACGACGTATCGGTGGCTCGCCAGCCTCGCCCCGTTCCTCGACGGCTCACGCACGGCCGAGGAGCTGGTGGCCGGACTTGATGAGTCTCGATCCCAGATGGTCGACAGTCTTCTCGCCGTTCTCCGCGACCATGACGCGGTGTCACTGATCGACGGAGACCCGGTCGACCCGACGGGGCCTCTTGCCCCGTTTCGAGCACAGATCGCCTACATCGACCATTACGCGAACGATGGTCTCGAGCGGTTTGGTCGCTTTCGCGCTGCGCATGTCACCGTCGAGGGCGACCCAGAAGTCAGCGACGTCGTCCGACGGGGCCTGCAGCGCAACGGCCTGCTCCGCACGGCGGACGCGGATGAGACACCCGCGGCCGGCGCCGCCGCACTGCGGATCGTCATTGACACCACCGGCGACGCCTCGGCGATCGCCCGAGCCACTCGTGAGCCCGGCAGCGCCGTCTACCCCGTGACGCGGATCGGAGACCAGGTCATCCTCGGCCCGATCACCCGTCCCGGTTCCGCGATCAACTGGGCTGCGGCGATGGCCCGGCTGACCGACAACGACGAGACACCCGGCTCCCTCCAGATGTGGCGGGCGATCTCAGATCCCGCCCATCGTGTGTCTGTGGCGTCCCTCTCGCGCGTGCAGCTGGGCATCCTCGGGACCACGGTGGCCTACGACGCTTTCCGCTACCTCACGGCGGCCCCACCGGCCGAAGCAGACGACGCGATCGTGATCGTCGACCTCACCACCGGTGACACCTCTCGCGAAGCGGTCCTTCCAGACCCGCGATCATCCGGCATCCGGCCACCGGATGCCGCCGAGGTCCGATCATGGCCAACAGCGAGGGACAGCGTCGACAACGACGTGGACTCCGACAGGCTGCAGCGCTATCTGCGCCTCGTCGGCGAGAAGGTCGGCGTCGTCACGGGATTCACCGACGAGCTGGTCGACCAGTCGCCGATCAAGATCGCGCGCGCCGTGCACCGGCGGTCGGGTACGTCGACCACGGTGCTGGGGTTCTCGCTGGACAACCTCGGAGACGCTCGTCGGCGCGCAATGGAGGCCGCCGCGCTCCTCCATGTCAGCAACGTCGGTCCGCGTGAGCCGCAGGAGTCTTCCGCATTCAGACGCATTCTCGCCACCGAGCTCGAGATCGCAACGGGTCTCGGCCCCGTCGAGGCCGACGACATGCCTCTCGTCCCCGGAATCACCCTCGGTGGCGAGCGAGTTCTCGTCCCCCAGGCAGCGGTGTGGTCGCGCCATGCAGTGAACTCACGCGGCGCGTTCGAACGCACCACTGCCGGCGAGGGAGCGGGTGCCACCCTTGCCGAAGCTGTAGCCGCCGGCCTGCTGTCAGCCGCAGCCTTCCGCGCGCTGTCCTCGCTGGTGCGCGAGGGCGACGTGCACGACATCCCCGCCGACGGTCTCAACGCGCAGAATGCGTACCTGCTCGACGCGGCTCGCTTGAAGGGTCTGGACCCGGTTCTCGTCGAGCTGCCGCACACCGCGGTGGGGACCGTGTTGCTCGCGCGAGACCTGCGGTCCGGCGAGCACACGCTCGGCTCCGGGTGGGACGTCGATCAGGCCGCCCAGGATGCCTTGCTCCGACTCCTCGGCCGCGTGCTCGTGGCTCCGACCGGGGCCGAACCGGACCGGATGCTCATCCCGGATCTCGATGTGTCGACTCTTGCGTTGCGGACGGTGTCCGAGCCCTTCACCGGGTCGACCGAGGCGTCCCTCGACACGGTGGTGGTCGATACGACGACCGCCGATATCCGGGCGACGGGGGCGCTCCACACCGTGCGAGTTCTGCTTCCGGCCGACAGTTGACCTGCGAGAAGGGAGGAAGACATGGAGAACGGATTGCGGGCGGACCTCGCAGCACTCGAGACCGAGACGTTCGAGATCCTCGACAGCGCCGAGCTGCTGATGGACCAGCAGGGGTTCGCGTGGTCGAGCTGTTCGACGTCCAGCTGCTGTGGATGCACGACCTGCAGCTGCAGCTCGACGAGTTGCAGCGCCACGAGCTCGACATCGACGACCAGCTGCAGCCATATCGGCTGACCCGAGCGGGCGCCACACGCCCACGCACAACCGGAAAGGAGGTGAACGAATGTCCCAGTTGAAAGCCCACATCGCGGTTCTCGAGGCGGAGACCTTCGAGGTGCTCGACTTCACACCCGCCGAAGACATGGCGGCTTCGACCAGTACCAGCTGCGCGTGCAGCACCACATCGACGTGCTCGTGCTCGTGCTCGTCGTGCTGCTCGACGACGAGTTCGAGCTGCAGCTCTACATCGTCGTGTGCGTGACGACCCAGACCAACGGAGAGGAGGGGTGATGATGAATCCCCTTGCACGACAGATCGCCGATCTCGAGGCGCAGACCTTCGAGATAGACGATTTCGCCCAGCTGTCGCAGGACGAAGCGCTCCAGTGGTCGAGCTGCTCGACCTCGAGCTGCTGCGGTTGTTCGAGTTCGAGTTGCGGCAGCTGCTGCGGGTGTTCGTCCAGCTGCGGGTCGACCAGTAAGTGATCTAGGCCGCCTCGGCGGCGATGGAGGAGAAATGACGGCACCCGTAATAGTGCGAGCCGCGGACACGGTACAGGCGTATCTCGACGCCCAGCCGCGACGGAGCGATCGCCCACGTGCACGTGTCCTGGAACTCGGCGCGACCGATGTCCTGGGAATCCACGGTGCCGTCGACACGACGCTGTTCCCCGAGAGGGAGGTCACAACGGTGCACCTCCACGGGCGCGACGCGTACGTGATGACAGGAGTCGAATCTGAACGAGCTGCCTGTGCTCTCTGCTTCCATCGCCGCTGGCAAGCCATTCGTCGGGAGGACGAGCGCGACGCTCTCGAGATGGCGGGAAGTTCCTGCGCGCTGCCGTCGGGCGTCTGGCTGACGCCACTGGTGCTCGACGCGCTGCAGCTGATGGTGGAAGACGATACCCGTGTCCGTCCCTCGACCATGGGGGAGACCCCCGTGCGCAGGCTGCAGCTCGACACTCTCGCGACCCGGACATTCCCCCTCCTGGCGGACCCCGATTGTCCCGCATGCGGCATGACCCCGGCCAACTCGCCGTCGCGGGCGGCGGTCCCGTTCGCACCCCGCCCGAAACCCGACGTCGACACCTACCGTCTGACCTCGCTGCGCGACTACGCCATGGACATCGACGTGTTCGCGAACCCGGTGTGTGGCGTGTTGGGCCCCCAGGCTCCCGCCGCTTTCGACAACCCGACGACGATCCCCGTCACGGGCTACAGCTACGTGCGCGGGGCAGCGCACCTCTACGAGTTCTTCTGGAGCGGCCACGCCGACAACATCGAGGACTCGCGGCGGCTCGCTGTGCTGGAGGGTCTCGAGCGGTATGCCGGCCTCCTGGCCCGCGGCCTGCCCGAACCCGTCTGGGCTGCGCTTCGCGACCTGGACGTGCCCGCTCTCGATCCTCGTGCGTGCACCCTCTATCCGCGCGAGTTCTACGACTTCAACACGCCCTATTTCGTCGAGTTCACCGAGGACCTCGAGATCCCCTGGGTCTGGGGTCGCAACCTCACCACCGGCACGGATACGTTCGTGCCGCAGCGACTCGTGCATTATCTGGATCAGACGGGCCCGGCATTCGTCGATGAATGCTCGAACGGTTGCGCTACCGGGGGAAGCCCTGAGGAGGCCATCCTGCACGGAGTCCTCGAGCTCATCGAACGGGACTCCTTCCTGTTGACCTGGTTCGCTCGTCATCCTGCGGTCGAGATCGATCCGCTCAGCAGCGGCGCTTCGGACATCTCGATCATGGTGGCGCGGATGGCGCTCGAGGGCTTCGACGTGCGCATGTTCGACACCAGGGTCGACTTGCCGGTTCCCGTCGTGACCGCCGTCGCCGTGCGGACCGACGGACGTCCGGGCGCACTGTGCTTCGCCGCCGGCTCGTCGCTGGACCCGGTGCAGGCGATGCGGGCGGCGCTGTGCGAGGTCGCATCGTATGTCCCGAGCTTCGACCGGCGGATGACGAGCGGCGCTGCCGAGGCTCGCGCGATGTTGAATGACTTCGGCTTGGTTCGCGAGCTCAAGCACCATGCTCTCCTCCACGGA
This sequence comes from Microbacterium sp. M4A5_1d, assembly GCF_053345465.1. NCBI lineage: Bacteria > Bacillati > Actinomycetota > Actinomycetes > Micrococcales > Microbacteriaceae > Microbacterium > Microbacterium sp. M4A5_1d. Next base: position 204,580 of record NZ_JBKFAD010000002.1, on the reverse strand, counting down.
ATGGACGAGATGGTCGAGCATTCAGACTTTCTGCTCAGCGAGCGCCGCGCGCAGCCGATGGGGGTTGTCTACGAGGAATGGAACAGGACGCGTCCCCGGAACCTCGACCTCTCGGACGACCTGCGGTGGGTCATCGCCGCGCTAGACGACAGGGGGTTCGATCTCCTCGCGGTGGATCAAACGTCGCCCGAGCAACGGTCGATGGGTCTGAACACGTATGCCACGGTCGTGCCGGGGCTGATCCCGATCGACTTCGGCTGGCACAAACAGCGAGCCTTCCACATGGACCGGACCCGCACCGCTCACCGCGACGCGGGGCTTCGCGCCACCGCGTTGCGGTTCGAGGACATCAACCCGGTACCGCACCCGTTCCCCTGATGACCGCCGTCATTCCGACAGGAGCCCACATGCCCACGACGACACGCGTCAGGAAGTACGTCGATGATGTCGTACGGCGCGCCCGTACGCCGATGCCACCGCTCGACCACGTGGTGCTGTGGGACCAGCAGCCCCGGCGCCACAAGGTCTTCTCCGACGCCGCGCAGTTCGAGATGCCCGTCGGCGAGAAGTGCCGTACACGGCTGTCGGATGCGCTCTCATCCCCGTCGACGTCGCCGAGCGATGTGCTGGACGTCGGTAGCTTGGGCCGCGCCCTCCACGACACATATGGTCTCCTCTCGCGTCGTCTGCGCGTGACCGGCAACGATGATGCGGTCAACAAGACGGTGAGCGCGGTGAGCACGTACTCCCGGGGCACGGCGAATGGTGGCGGTCTCTATCCGCTCGAGTTCTACTGGGTGAGCGGTTCTTCGGCGCGGCAGCTTCCCGGTGTGTATCACTGGAACACGGCCTCGGGAACGATGCAAAGGCTTCTTGTCGGCGATGCACACGACAGGGTTCGCGCCGCGATCGACGACGACTGCGGGACCGACCAGTTCCTGCTGGTGACGGTCAAGCTCTGGAAGAACGCTTTCAAATACAACAGCTTCAGCCACCACGTGGTCACCATGGACCTCGGGACGGTGCTCGCCACACTCGCACTGTCCGGGTTGTCGGGCGACTCGGCCGCGCGGACTCCCCGCCTGTGGTTCGACTCCGCGGGTCTCGACGGCCTGCTCGGCCTCGACCCGTTCGAGGAGACGACCTTGGCGGTCTTGCCACTCCCGCCGGGGGCCGGCGACCTGAAAAGAGGGACCGTCACCTCCGAGGCGGGGGTGCGGTTCGAGGAGGCGGAGCGCTTCCCCGGGTCGACGCGCTTCCCTCAGGTGGTCGACGTCATGCGCGACTCCTTCGCGGACACGATCGCTCCTGCGATAGATGTGGTGCTCGCGCGGACGTCGTCGGGTCAGATGACGTCGCTGCCCCCGAGCGCGGAGTCGAGCTCCGCGCTCGGACTGTCGGATCTTCTGGCCGCCAGGCGGTCCAGTTTCGGCACCTTCAGCTCCAACATCCCGCTGGGTCTCGCGGAGCTTGCCCATGTGCTTCGCACCACCGATCGAGGTGCGCGGCTGCTCACCGACGCCGGACGGGCGCAGTTCGCTCGGGTGGCCGTTTTCTGTAACCACGTCGAGGGGATCTCGCCGGGTGGATACGTGTACGACCACGAGCAGGACGCCCTGGTCCGTATCGACGACGAAGATCCCGGGCTCTTCCTTCAGGCCACGTACTTCCTCGACAACTACAACGTCGAGCAGGCGGCAGCCGTGCTCGCCATCCTCGTGCCGGCCGACGACGTGCTCGCCGCAGGTGGCTCGCGGACCGTGCGTCTGCTGAACGCAGTCGTGGGTGCGGCGACCCAGTCCGCCTACCTTGCGGCTACCGACCTCGGGCTCGCGTGTGGTGCTGCCCTGGGGTTCGACAACGTCGCGTACGCCGAGCGTCTGCGCGTGATCGACACCGGCGAATGGCCCTTGATCATGATCATGATCGGCCGCGATCGCGTCGATCAGGCGGATTTCGCCGCACCGCTGGATCTCGACGCGAAGGAGTAGTCATGACCAACCTCTCAGCCCTCGCTCGCCCACGGATCTCTTCCGTCGCGAAGTCGACGCCCCCCCACTTCATGTTCCGAGTCGCGCCGCTGCCCTGGGAACGGCTGCAGGGACTGGCATTCTCTCGGACCGTCGCATGGGCCGACGTCGTGCTGGACGCCGAGGCGCGACTCGACGATGCTGCCCGAACCCTTCCGGACCGCGTGCAGGAGTTCATCGGCGGCCAAGAAGATGACGGGGTCCGTCACGCACTGATCAATCTCCGCCGTGACATCTTCAACGCCCGTGTGCCGCGCGACATCGAGGCGACCCGCGCAGCGCTCGCGATTCTCCCCGATGGCCTGGCGGGTGACATCCTCGAGTGGATCGATCTCGCGCAGCAGACGCGTGACGTGCGCCGAAGCGGCGCCGACGTGTTCCGCGCCGAGCTCCCGCTGCGGAGAGCGGCCCTGCAACGGCTTATCGCGACACCAGTACTGCGCTCCGGGATTCTTCTGGCGTCTCCATCTCTCGACGAGGCCATCCCGCGTTACCTGGCCGCCGATCCCGCCAGCCTGTCGAAGCGCGCCCGGCGCATCGAGCGGTCGGCGAGCGATTATGTCTATCGGACCGTCTGCAAGACGAGTCCCTTCAGCACACTCACCGACGTCGCGCTGGGCGACTTCTCGGGCGATGCTGGCGGTGTGCTCGAGGTCGATCCCGAGGTTCTGGACTCGCAAGCAGCCCGGAGCAATCCCCGGTTGAACATGGCCATGCTGGCACGGGTGAGCGAGGCCATCCTGGCGTCCGACGAGCATCTCGTCGACCTCCCCGTGATGGTCTCGCGTGGATGGACGAGCGATCGTCGGCGCGTCAGGTACATGCGAAGGCAGCGCAAGGTCGGTGACGCCGATGCGGCGATGACCCTCGACACCTTCGACGAGAACGTGTTCTTCCTTGCGCACAGCGACATCGTCGACGATCTCTTCCGTGTGCTCGGAGACCGCATGATGACCATGGGCCGCCTGCAGATCGCGCTCCACTCCCAGCTTCCGCACGACCGTCCCCTCGACGATGTGTGGCACTACCTGCGGCATCTCCTGAGGTTGAATCTGCTGACCGCGCCTGTGCTGACGATGGACATCCATGCGGCGGATCCCGCTGTTCACTTCGCGGACAGGATCGCAGGACTGGAGGCGCCATGGGCTTCCACGCTTTCGAGCGACATCCGTCGGATGACCGACCTCGTAGGGACCTACGCGCAGGCCAGCGTTGACGAGAGACGGCTCATCATCCGCGATCTGCACTCTCACTACGACGCGATGATGCGCGGGATAGGTGTGCAGCAACCGGAGCGGCTGCGCACGGTGGTCTACGAGGACTCTGCGCTGCCGCGCGGCAGCGTCCGTGCGTCGCTCGATGCCTGGGAAAGCGGGCTGTCCGGCGACTTCGCCTCGCTTGCTCGCATCTTGCCCGTCTTCGACTCCCTCACCCCGCACCGGTTGATGGTGCGCGGGTTCTTCGACGCCCGCTACGGGGCACGCGGAACATGCGACGACATCGTGAAGTTCACCCACGACTTCCACCTCGACGTCTACGACCAGTACCTCCGCTACTCGGCCAACAGACGGCCTTTCGTCGACAACGAATATCAGGACCAGGAGAACTGGTTCAAGATGGACGAGGTCCGCGCTCTCGATGAGGCACGGCGCACCCTGGTTCGTGCGATGCGCTCGCGGTATGCCGCGCACGATGGTGCCGGTGACCTCGTTCTCGACGATGCCTTCGTCGAGGAGGTGGCGGCCGCGCTACCCGATCTGGGCGACCGGCTGGACCCGCGCGCCTACTTCGGCCAGATCGGCGAGATAGACGGCCGCGATCGGTGCGTCCTGAATCGCACCTATACGGGCTTGTCACTGCTGTTCTCGCGTTTCCACCACTGCTTCGCGGAGTCCGGCGACACCTCTCTCGTCGACGCGTTGCGAGAGCACCTGCGCAGCATCACTCCGCCCGGCGCCGTCTTCGCAGAGATCACCGGGGGATACGACACGTCGAACCTGAACCTGCATTCCGTCGTCACGCCGTACGAGATCGTCTGTTCCGGTGAGGTCTCGTTCCGCGACACGGACGAGCAGTTGCCTGTGGAGGATCTCTCGATCGTCCGTGACCCCTCGTGCGGCCGGCTTCTCCTCCGCTCACGGCGACTGGACGTCGAGGTGATCCCGGTCTATCTGGGTTTCCTCATGCCCATGGCACTGCCGGAGATGCAGCGGCTGCTCCTGGCGTTCTCGCAGAGTCGGATCGCGAGCCTCGACCTCTGGACGGGGACCGACGAACCTCTGGGCGGGGGCGAGATAGGCGGCCATCCGCGGGTGCGGCTAGGCGACCTGGTGCTCGTCCGACGAGTGTGGAAGACGGACCCGGCTTCGCTCCCCGAGGGTCTGTTAGGCGCGGATGGCGCGGAACGGATGCTCGGCTGGAGACGGTGGACGCGCAGGCACGGTCTACCGCGTTACGTCTTCGTCACGCCCGATGCCGCCGGTGGGGACGAGGGCGAGGGTGATGACTCCGCCGTGCGTTTCGGTAAGCCGCAGTTCGTCGACTTCGAGGACCATTTCTGTCTCGACATCCTCGACCAGTTGGCCCAGCGCGCGAATCGGCGCCTGGTCTTCACCGAGATGCTGCCGGTACCGGAGAGCCTGCCCGCGCGGAATGCGGCTGGGGAACGCCACGTCTCGGAGATCACCTTCGAGTTCAACGCTCCGGCGGTGACACGATGACCGCGGTTCGTCCGATATCGCCCGTCGCCGTCGAGGCCGAATTGCCCCCCGTGGTGGATCCGGATGCCGCCGGCGAATGGATTGCCGTGCACGTCTACTATTCGAGCAACAACCACCCGTTGCTCGTCGACGCCGTTGGACCTGTCATCGACGGGCTTCGCCGAGACGGGCTGCTGGAATCGTGGTTCTTCATCAGGTACTGGATGGAAGGGCCGCATCTGCGCGTGCGACTCAAGCCGAGACGTATGGGCGATCAGCAGATGGTCGTCGACCGGCTGTTCTCGGCTCTCGACGCGTTCCTCGACGACCGTCCTGCTCTCTACGAGATGGACGAGCGTGAGACGTCCGGCCTGTTCAAGGAGATGTTCCTCGGCGAATACGACGAGCAGCAGTGGAATGAGCTGTACGGAGAGACCGGCTCCATGCCTATGCGCCCGAACAACAGCTACGTCGTCATGCGCTACGAGCCCGAAGTCGGACGATATGGGGGTACCGAGGCGATCAGCGTGGCGGAGAAGCACTTCGAGGCATCCAGCGACCTGGTGCGCACGCTCGTGGAGACGACGAATGTGCACGTGCGATCGGTGCTGTTCGGGCTTTCCGCGCAGCTGATGACGGTGATGCTGGGCGTGTTCCAGGACGACATCGACCGATCGGCGCTCTTCCTGTCGGCATACCGCACGTACTGGGAGCGATCGGGCTCGGGCGAGGCGGCGCCGCGCCACGATGCATACGCTCGAGCGTTCGACACCATGCAGGGCGGTCTGCGCGAACACCTCGGCACGGTGTACGAGGCTGCCGCTCGCAGGGATACCGATGAACTGAACGGCTTCTTGAAGGAATGGGCCGAGCACTGCATCGACCTTCACGACACGCTTTCTGCTGTCGCCGACAGGGGAGAGCTCACGTTCCCGCTCGGCCCGGACGGCGGCACGATCCCCGTCGACATCACGACGGGGGCACAGGCTCTCCTCAGTGGGTATCTGCACATGACGAACAACCGTCTGGGGGTGAGCATCATCGACGAGTGTTACATCGCCTACCTCATCGAGCATGCCCTCACTCAGGGTGGAGCCGATTCCGCCAGCACCGACCTGCAGTTCATGTTCGGGGGGACAGGGGCCGACCGATGAATGGCGGCGACACTCTCGACCTGCTGCGCGATGCGCGCCCGCAGCTGGTCGATGATGTGCGCATCGGTCCCGGCCTCTGGGATGTTCCGTCGACACGCTTCGTGATGCACGATGCGCGGACGGGATGGTATTTCCGCATCGGCGAGCACGAGCAATTCCTTGTTTCACGTATGGACGGCGTGCGCACCGTCGACCAGCTGGAAGACGAGTTCATCGAGCATTACGAACGGCGACTCACCGAGCCGCTGTGGAATTCCCTGCTCGGACTGCTCGCTCAGCGAGGCCTCCTGGTGGGGTCGGCTACGCCGGTCCAGCTGCAGAGCCTGCGAGACGCCCGAGAGCGAGAACGCGGAGAGGCTCGCACGTGGCTGCACGCCCGGATGCCGATCGTGAAGGCGGATCGGATCCTTCGCCGCATGGCCGTCGCGGTGCGGGTGCTCGATCATCTCGCCGTCTGGCTGCTGGTCTGGGTGGCCGCGGCGGCGCTGGTTGTTCATGTCAGCTCCAACTGGGATGTGCTCTGGCCCGCCGCCCGGTCGCTCTGGACGGATCCGGTGGCGATCGCCGTCTTCATCGTCGTCATGTGGGCCTCCCTCGTTCTTCACGAGCTTGCTCACGGCGCGACGGCGTGGGCCTACGGGGCGCGTGACATCGAGATCGGCGTCATGTGGCGATTTCCGTTCATCTCGCCCTATTGCAAGGTCGACGACACGATGCTCTTCCACGATCGCTCCCGCAGGGTGAGGGTGGCTCTCGCGGGCGTGACGGTATCCGTCGCGGTGTGTCTACCGTTCTGGCCGCTGTCGCTCGTCGCCGACGGGACGCTCGCCACCGTCTGTGCGGCGATGATGACGTTCGGTCTGCTCACCGGCCTGATCAATCTCGTCCCGCTCTTTCACATGGACGGCTACTACGCGCTCATGCACGCTCTCGGCGCCTTCGATCTCGAGGCTTCCTCACGAGCGGCGCTGGTCGGCCTCGCACGTCGCAGCCGCGAAGCGGGCAGTCGGGAATCCGGCCACCGAACCGCGTCGCTGGTGTACGGCCTCTTCTCGCTCCTGTTCATGAGCGCGATGGTGTTCGGATTCGCGGTCGCGGGATATCTGGCCCTCCAACCGCTGCTCGGTCCGTGGCCCGCGGTAGTCGTGGTGTGCAGCGGGGTGCTGGCAACCTTCGCCATCGGGGTGCTGGCGACGCGGCGGACGCGGGCCAAGCGCAGGGCGCAGACGGGCACCAGGACACCGATATCGAAGAGATGGGGTCAGACATGACGATCAGCGACACGGACAACGCGATCAGCACGACCGCGTTGACGAAGACCTTCCGCCGCGGGACCGCGGTTGACGCCGTCAGCCTGCAGGTGAGACGGGGCGAGGTCTATGGGTTCGTCGGTCTCAACGGCGCCGGGAAGACGACGTTCATGCGGATGCTCGTCGGTCTCGCGCGACCGAGCAGCGGTTCGTTCTCGGTACTCGGGAGTGCGACGCTGAGCAACGACGTGCTGCGGAGAGTGGGCACGATGATCGAGGGCCCGACCTTCTACCCCGGTATGACGGGGCGCCAGAACCTCGTGCTCATCGCCAAGTACGCCGGCCTCGCCCGGACAGCCGTCGACACCGCGCTGGAGGCGGTCGAGCTGGGTGATCGCGGGGATGACGTTTTCAGGACGTATTCGCTCGGGATGAAGCAGCGCCTCGGACTCGCCGCCGCGCTGCTCGGAGAACCAGAGCTGCTGATTCTCGACGAGCCGACCAACGGGCTCGATCCCGCCGGTATTTCGGCGATGCGCGATCTGATCCGCGCGCAGTCGCAGCGGGGCCGCTCGGTGCTGCTGTCCAGCCATCTGCTCGGCGAGGTCGCCCACGTGTGCGATCGCGTGGCGGTGCTCCACCACGGGCGGATCATCGCGATCGGCACCCCTGCCGAGATCGAAGCTGCGCACGGGGAGGCGCCGAAAATCATCGTGACGACCACCGACGTCGAGGCTGCGCTCGACGTACTGCGCTCGCACGCGGAGGTCGACGAGGTCCGGCCTACCGGCGAGGGCGTCGAGGTCGTCGCGGCGAAGGACATCTCGGCGTCGGTCACGGTGGCCCTGGTTTCGGCCGGAGTGGATGTGACGGGTGTCCGGCGGGACCACCGCTCCCTGGAAGATGTCTTCCTGCAGATGACCGCGGCCGACGAACGGAGGAGCTCATGATGTCCACGGTGGATGCAGAGCTGTACGGGATGCGGCACCGTAGGGCTTTCACCGTCCTGCCCATCGTCTGGCTTCTCCAGATCGTGCTGTTCGCCTATCTCGCGAACTTCATCGTCGCGATGACCGTCGACGGACTCACCGAGGAGCAACGCGCCGCGATGAAAGCGAGCCTGGGCACGGACGCAGTGTCTGCGGCCGTCCTCGGGTCGCTTCCGATGTACGGAGCCCCGGTGCTGATCATCCTCGGCGCGCTCATGGCAGCCGGAGACGAGAGATCGGGAATCCTCCGTCTCACTCTGAGCCGCGTGCCCGAGCGCGCTACCGTGCTGGTGGGTAAGCTCACGGCGCTCCTCCTGCTGGTCTCCGTCGTCATCGTGCTGTCGATGGTCACGGCCGCCGTGTGCGCCGTCGTCTTCTCGGCCATCGACGGAGCGTCGATGCGATGGAACGCTGTCGCGATCGTCGCCGACACCGCGGCTTCCTGGCTGATTGCCGTGGCCTGGGCGATGTTCGGCTTCATGCTGGGTATCGTTACCCGTTCGCTCGCGGCCAGCATCGCGATCGGCGTGCTGTGGGCGCTTGTCGTCGAGCAGATGGTTCACGGGCTTGCGGCGGTGGCCACCGTGTTGGCGCCCGTGCGCGTCGGGCTCATCAGCGGGGCGTCCGCGGTCCTCGCAGACGCCGCCGGTATCGCCACCATGCCGGGCGGCGTCCCCGACGCACCCCTGGGGATCGCGATCCTCGTGCTCGTCGCATGGTGCATCCTCAGCGCGGGCGTGGCGGCGGTGGTGTTCCGTGCGCGTGACATCCGATGACAGGGAGAAAGCCGAAATGACGACTGAAGAATCTATCCACCCGCGCGGTCTCCAGCGATTCGCGGCCGTCGGCGCTGTGATCGGAGTTGCGAGCGCCGTCGCCGCGTCTGTGCTGCACTTCGGCTTCGCCGACGTCGGAGCGGCCCGCACGCTCGCCTTCGTCGGGATGATCGGCGCATTTGCGGCGGGTGTCGCCGCGGTCACGAGCAGGTCGAGCGGTCAGAAGGCGGTCTTCGCGATCATCGCCGTGCTGTGTCTGATCGCCTCGTCGACTGTATTCGGAATGACGTTCTCTTAGATCGCGACGACGAAAGGATGGCACCATGACGATGCTGAGGGCCGAAGTGGCGGCGCTGGAGGTCGAGACATTCGAGGTACTCGACCTCGCCATGACCGACGATCTCTCGGCGGCTTCGACGAGCACGACGAGCAGCGCGTGCAGCACCACCTCGACCTGCTCGTGCTCGACGTCGTCGTGTTGCAGTACGACGTCGACGAGTTGCGCGTCCACGTCGTCCTGCGCTTAGGTGCCAGACGTTCTCTCACGCGGTGACCCCGCGCGACGATCGGGAGCGACCCGTCAGCGCGAACGCTGCTCCGTGATATCGGCGACGGTTGCGCCGTAGGCGGCGATGAGAGCGTCGGCGTCGACGAACAGGCTGTAGCCGTGCGCGCCGGCGCCCATCGCGATGCGTCGGCCCGCTATGGACGAATCGGCGAAGACCGGCCAGTCATGGGTGCTGCCGATCGGCACGATCGTGCCGCGTTCGTACCCGGTCGCCGCGAGGGCGAGCTCGGGCTCGGGCAGGCGCAGCTTGTTGACCCCCACGAGGGCGCGGAGCTTCGGCCACGAGATGACCCGGTCGCCCGGGACGAGCGCGAACAGATACGTGTCGTCGCTCCGCTTGACCACGAGCGTCTTGACGATGTCGTCGGGTTCGAGACCGAGGAGCGCGGCGGCCTCATCGAGGCTCGCAGCATCCGGACGCGGCCGAACGACGACATCGAGCCCACGCTCGGCCGCCGCGAGGCGGACCCGAGACGTGGGCTCGAGATCTTCTGTCATCCGATTCAGGCGTCGGGAGCGCGCAGCGGGTCGTCGGCAACCCACAGCTCGTCGTCCGCGCGAAGCGTCTGCCAGGCGGCGTAGAGCACGCCGGCTGCGGCCGTGACGCCGAGGATCAGAGCGATGACGCCACCGGCGCCGCGCTTCTTCTTCGGCTCCGGCAGTGCGGCACGCGACTGGAACTTCTTCGTCGCCTTCTTGCCGTACTTGGCGGCGTTCTTCTTCACCGACGACAGGTCGAGGTCGACGCCGCGGCCATGGGCGAGGCGTCCACGGGTGTCGTTGGCCGCATCCCACACGGAGAGCGCGCCGCCCACGACAGCACCGGCGGCGGGGATGAGCGCGCCGTTGTAGACCTTGCGGGTCGCGCGAACGCTCTTGTCGACGTACGGCGCCGCGTACTGCTCGTAGGTGTTCTGAACGGCGGGCTTGACGTGCTCGCGGTTGTAGTTGCCCAGCTGGTGGCCGGCGTCGCGTGCGACTTTAGCGGCCTCTCCCATCAGGACCTGCTGCGACTCCCACAGGGTGTTCGCCTGCTTCTGGAGCTTGCGGAGTTGCTTCTTGCGCTTGCGGCTGAGGCTCACGTGGGCCCTCCCTGCATCGTGGGACGTTTTCCCTCATCTTGCCAGAGAGCGCTCCAGCCAGCAGGGCATTGACAGGTGCGAGAATGGCACACATGCCTCAGCACACTGCAGTAGCGACGATCCACACCAACCACGGCGACATCGTCGTCAACCTTTTCGGCGACCAGGCCCCCCGCACGGTGAAAAACTTCATCGGTCTCGCCGACGGTTCGCAGGAGTGGACCAACCCCGCCACGGGCAAGCCCGGCGAGGGCCCCCTCTACACCGACGTCATCTTCCACCGCATCATCCCGAACTTCATGATCCAGGGCGGCGACCCGCTCGGTCAGGGCATCGGCGGCCCCGGCTACAACTTCGACGACGAGATCAGCCCCGAGCTGGACTTCCAGAAGCCCTACATCCTCGCGATGGCGAACGCGGGCCTGCGCCGCAACGCGATCACGGGCAAGGCCGAGGGCACGAACGGCTCGCAGTTCTTCATCACCACCGACCCGACCCCCTGGTTGCAGGGCAAGCACACCATCTTCGGCGAGGTCGCGGATGACGCGTCGCGCCAGGTCGTCGACACGATCGCCTCGGTGAAGACCGGCGCACAGGACCGTCCGGTCGACCCGGTGGTCATCTCGTCGATCGACGTCGTCACGGTCTGAGCGGTACGTGAGCGCGTCCGAGCTGCGGAGCAACCCCGACAACTTCTGTTACCGGCATCCGGATCGGCAGAGCTTCGTGCTCTGCCAGCGGTGCCTGCGCACGATCTGCGCGGAGTGCCAGACCCAGATGCCCGTCGGAGTGATCTGCCCCGAATGTCTGCGTGATCAGCAGAAGAGCTCGGACGCGCCGCGTCCCCGCCGCGCACCGCGCGTCCTGCGCGCGGTGCGCTCCGACGACTCACGGCCGCTGGTCACCTACGGGATCATCGGCGTGACGTTCTTCGTGTTCATCGTCGGACTCATCCCGGGCCTGGGGTCCGTGGTCACGTCGACTCTGGCGATGTACCCCCCGTTGCTCTACCCGGAGTTCAGCGGCACCTTCGAGCCGTGGCGGCTGTTCACGGTGCTGCTCGTCCACAGCGGCTTCTGGCACGTCGGGCTCAACATGCTCGCGCTCTGGATGCTGGGGCGCAGCCTCGAGCCGATGCTCGGTCGCGGCCGCTTCCTCGCGCTCTATCTGCTCAGCGGCCTCGGGGGATCGGTCGCAGTCGTGCTGTTCGGGTTCTCATCGGCTGTCGTCGGTGCGTCGGGCGCGATCTTCGGCCTTTTCGGCGCCCTGCTCGTGATCGGCCGTCATATCGGCGCGAACATCACGGGAATCGCCGTGGTTCTGGGAATCAACCTCGTCATCACGTTCCTGCCGCTGCTCCTGAGCGGGCTCGGCGGAAGCGCAGGCACGCAGATCTCGTGGCAGGCGCACGTCGGCGGCTTGGCGGTGGGCGCGCTCGTCGGCTTCATCTTCGCGCGCACGCGAACGATCCGCCGTCAGCGCTTGCAGGTCTGGCTGCTCGGCGCCACCGCCGCGGGGCTGATCGCTCTGCTCGCGGTGCCCCTCGCCCTCTACTGACGAAAGTTATCCACAGGCCTATCCCCAGGTGGGGATGGAATCACACCGGTGTGATTCACCCCATGTGGACAACCGGTCAGCGCCACCGCGTGGTCATGAGGAAGCCCACGAAGGCGATGCCGAAACCGATCACCAGGTTCCAGCCCCCGATACCGGGCACGGGAAGCGTGGAGTTGCTGAGATAGAAGACGAGCACCCACACGAGTCCGATGAGCATCAGCCCCAGCATGATCGGCTTGAACCAGACCGGGTTAGGTGCGTCATCTGCGGGGCGTCGCTCCACGGTCGGGTCGTCGTGGTCGCTGGAAGATGCCATGGGAGAATCCTAGCCGTCGGACCTCGAGTCGCCCGGGCTCACCCGTCAGGACTCCCACAGGCCGGCCGTGAGACAGTAGGGGAGTGCTCCGCCTCGGTGATGGCATGCCGAATCGAGAGGGGCCGAGATGCCCGCATGGTGGGAACAGATCGTCCACGCAGTGACCGGGCGCGTCAGCCGGCACGACGACCTGCCGGATCTGCGGGAGCTCCCGTCTCGCGCGGTCAGACTCGAACGCACTCACTATCTCGTGAACGACCGTGAGCGACAGAGCCGTCATCCTCGTGCCTATGTCCTGCGTACCGAAGTGGACGCGTCTCGGGGCCGCGGCAACATCGCAGCCTTCTCGAACGGTCGCGGTGTGGGATATCTCCCGGAGTCGGTCGCGGCCGAGATGCATCCGCTGCTCGACGACCTCGGCGGTGCCGCGGTTGTCAACGGCGCAGGCGTCAGGACCGGCAGCATCCGCCTCTGGGTCGATCTGCCGACATCCAGCGCGGTGCGCCGTCTCGTCGCCACAGTGAGTTCTTCCAGGGCTGCGGGCTAAACTCTGCGACTGTGGAGAGCACTCGCACGTCGTCCCGACGCTCACGTCGCTCGCCGTCGCGCCCGCGGCGACGCGTGAGTGTGATCAGCGTCTTCGGCGAGCTCCTTCTGACCGCCGGTGTGGTGATGCTGCTCTTCGTGAGCTGGCAGATGTGGTTCGGCGACATGATCATCGGATCGCAGAAGCAGGCGGAGGCCGCGGCGCTCGCGCAGCAGTGGCAGACCCAGGCCCAAGAGGCTCCGACGCCGGCCGAGACGCCTACCGGTGAGCCCGAGCCGGTGGACCCCGCCGCGATTCCCGTGCTGGCCGAGCCCGAGCCGGGCGCGGAGTTCGGCATCATGTACATCCCGCGTTTCGGTCCCGACTGGCAGTTCACCATCGCGAACGGCACGGCGAAGAAGGCGATCCTCGACAAGGGCCACATCGGTCACTACGAGGGTTCCGCGATGCCGGGCGCCGACGGCAACATGGCTGTCGCCGCGCACCGGTGGACCTCGGGTGCGCCCTTCGACCCGGTCGACCGGCTCGTGGTCGGCGACGCCATTGTCATCCAGACCCAGGACGGCTGGTACACCTACCGATTCCGCAACGTCGAGTACGTGCAGGACACGGCGATCGAGGTACTCAACCCGGTTCCCCAGCAGGTCGACCTCAGCGCTAACGGCAAGTACCTCACCCTCACGAGCTGCGCCCCGAAACTCAACATGCTCGAGCGCATCATCTCGTACGCGGTCTTCGAAGAGTTCACCCCGACCTCGGCGGGTCCGCCGGCGTCGCTGACAGAGGGAGTCTCCGCCTGATGTACGGAGCACTGTGGCGAGTTCTCCCCGGACCCTGGTGGCTCCGGCTGTTCTTCCTGCTCATCCTCGCGGCTGCGGTCGTCTATGCGCTGTTCTTCTGGGTGTTCCCTGCCATCGCGCCGTTCTTCGCGCCGGGCGAGGAGTCGACGGTCGGGTGACCGCGATCCTCGTGATCGACAATCACGACAGCTTCATCCACACTCTGGTCGGCTATCTCCATGAGCTCGGCGCTGAGACCGAGATGGTGGAGTCGGATGCCGTGAGCGACCCCTCACACGTGATGGCGGGCTTCGACGGCGTCCTCGTGTCGCCGGGACCGGGCACTCCGGAGGATGCGGGCGCCTCGATCGACGTCGTGCGCGCAGCCGCGGCATCCGCGGTTCCGCTGCTCGGGGTGTGTCTCGGGCATCAGGCCATCGCGGTCGCGTTCGGCGCGACGGTGGGGGAGGCGCCGGAACTCATGCACGGGATGACGTCGGACGTGCGACACGACGGGTCTTTCCTGTTCGAGGGCGTGCCGACGACCTTCGCGGCGGGCAGGTACCACTCTCTCGCCGTCGACGCCGCGACGGTGCCCGCCGAGCTGCGGGTCACCGCACGCGCGCCGGGCGGCACGGTCATGGCGATCGCCCACCGTGACGCACCCGTCGTCGGCGTGCAGTTCCATCCCGAGTCCGTGCTGACCGATGGCGGCTACCGGATGCTGGGGAACTGGCTGGCGTCGGTCGGACTGAACGGCGCGCAGGAGCGCGGGGCGCGGTTGCACCCGCATCGACGGGATGCAACCGTCACCTGAACCGGTGCGCCGGAGCCGGTGAGGCGCGGGTCTCAGCTGCCGGTGCAGACCCGGAGCGTGACGGTCGATCCGATCGGGACCTCGCCCGGTGCCAGCGACTGCGACGAGACGGTGCGACCGCCCGCTGCTGCCGCGCAGCCCGGGTCTTCGATGACCTCGGGGATCAGCTGACGCGATTCCTGCTGCAGCTCGCGCTCGGCGGCCTCGACGGTGTACCCGGTCAGGTCGACGAGGGTCACGGTGCCGCTGGCGACGACGAGGTTGACCGACGATCCCATGGCGAGAGCCGAGCCCTCGGGCGCCGACGCCTCGATGACCGTGCCGGCAGGCAGGGTCGGATCGTTGCGCGATCGAACGGTGCCCAGCTGCAGCCCGGCACGTTGCAGCGCTTCGGTCGCCTCGGTGCGTGAGAGGTTCTGGAGGGTCGGGACGGTAGCCATCTCTTGGCCCGTCGAGACGTAGACGGTCACGCGCTGGCCCGGCGAGAGGGTGATGCCTGCTGCGGGCTCGGTGCTGATGACGTCGCCCGGCGGCACCGCGTCGTCGCTGCGGTCGGAACGGACCGGATCCAGCTCGGCTTCTTCGATGAGATTCTCCGCCAGGTCCCACGACTTGCCGGCGACCTCCGGCACGACCCGCGACGTACTAGGCACGGTCGTGGTCGTGTCACGGAATGCCAGGACCCAGATGAGCACCGCGATGAGCAGGGCGGCGAGCACCGCCACTCCGGCCCAGATCCAGCTGACGGGCGGGCCGGACTGCGTGCGGCGCATCGTGTTGTCGGTGCTGAGCTGACGCAGGGATCGTGCCGTCTCGGCCGCGTGCCGCGGATCCGGCCCGTACAGCTCGCTCGCGAGGGCCCCCATCTGACGCTTGGTCGGCTGCTTGCCGCCGACCGCCTGGTCGAGCGCGGCACGGAACTCCGTCGCGTCCTGGAATCGCTGGAACGGGCTCTTCGCGAGAGCGCGCAGCACGACGGCATCCAGCGCGCGCGGCACGTTCTCGACGATCTCCGACGGCGGCAGGGGAGCTTCACTCACGTGCTGGTAGGCGACGGCAACCGGCGTCTCACCGCGGAACGGCGCCCGCCCGGTGAGCAGTTCGTAGAGCACGACACCGGTCGAGTAGAGGTCGGCGCGCGCGTCGACCGGCTCGCCCTTGGCCTGCTCGGGGGAGAAGTAGGCCGCCGTGCCGATGATCGCCGTGGTCTCCGCGACCGTCGACGACGAGTCCGAAACGGCCCGGGCGATACCGAAGTCCATGACCTTCACGGTGCCGGCGTCGGTGATCATGACGTTGCCCGGCTTGATGTCGCGGTGCACGACCCCGGCGCGGTGCGAGTACTCGAGGGCTTCGAGGATGCCGTCGACGTAGCGCACCGCATCCGACTCGCTGATGGGGCCGGCTTCGACCATGTCCTTCAGCAGTCGACCCGTCACGAGCTCCATGACGATGTACGGCACGGAGTGGTCACTGCTGTCGGGGTCGGTCTCGGTGTCCTCACCGGCGTCGAACACACGGACGATCGACGGGTGGGCCATCCGCGACGCGGCCTGCGCCTCGAGGCGGAACCGCATGCGGAAGCCGGGGTCGTCGGCCAGCTCGCGCTTGAGCACTTTGATCGCCACGTCACGCCCGAGGGTGACGTCGTACCCCCGGTACACGCTCGCCATTCCGCCGCGCCCGATGGGCTCGTCGATGCGGTAGCGCCCTGACAGCACACGTTGCTCTGCCGACACGTCACTCCCTGCGTTCGACTCGTACTCGGATGTGGGACTCATGGTCGAACCGGTCAGTCGTCGCTTCCGCTGCCGTTCCCGCCGCCGTTGCCGCTTCCGCCGCCGTTGCCGCCGCCGTTCCCGTTCTGGCTGGGGTTCGGAGAGGGCGCCGTCTGGATGGTGGCGGCGGCCTCGGGGGAGGCGGGCGACGTGCGGTCACCGTTCTCGCCGGCGCAGGTGACGGTGTACGTCACCGAGAGCGCTCCGGAGTCGCCGACGGTGACGGGCGCGGGGCGCTGGTTAAGGCTGAAGCTCGACGTGGTCTGGCCGTTGGCGAAGGTCCCGCCCGACACCGTGAAGCGGTACTCCGACGGCGTCAGGCCGGCGGGGCACGCGTAGCTCGACCACATGACCTGAACCGTCGAGCCGGCGGTCACGCTGGTGACGGTCTGGCCGTTGGACTGGATCGTCGGAGCGGCGGGGGCGTTGAGCGGGCTCTGCTCCGCGTACGACGTGAGGGTCACCGAATCGGTGGGCTGCACGTTGCCGAGCGGCACCACCTCGTAGACCTGACCGACCTGGTCCTCGCTGGGCGCGGCGTTGCCGGGTGCGCAGGTCACGTTCTCGAGGCCGGCCCGTTCGGCGACGGCGAGGGCGTCTTCGCACGAGCGGCCGATGAGGCCGAGGTCGTCGACGTTGATCGACGCCGGAGTGCTCGGGCTCGGCGGCGTGGACGGGGTGTTCTCCGGAGTGGAGGGTGCCGCGTTGGTCGGGGTCGACGGGTCGGGCTCGGGGTCGCCGTTGCCGGAGAGCAGGGCGAACAGCGTGCCGCCGAGCACGATGACGAGCAGGGCGATGAGCGCGACGAGCGGCCAGGTCCACCGGCTGCGCTTGCGCTTCGGCGTCTCGGCGAGGTTGTCGTCCGCAGCAGCGGCTTCGGACGCAGCGCCCGCCGCACCCGCGGCCGCGAGGCCGGCCCCGGCAGCGGCGGCTCCGGCCGGGAGCAGCAACGTCGCCGTGTCGCCGCCTGCGGAGGGCATCAGCTGCGTGACGTCGCTCGTGCCCGCACCGGCCGCGATCGCCGGCACCGCGGCATGCGCCGCGGCCAGATCGCCACGGCGAAGAGCGGATGCCGCCCGCGCGACGGCCGAGGCGGACGCCGGACGGTCGTCGGGCTTCTTCGCGATCATCGCGAGGATGAGCTTCTGCACCGGGTCGGAGACCGTGGCGGGCAGCGGCGGCGGCTGCTCGTTGATCTGCGCCATGGCGATCGCGACCTGCGACTCACCCGTGAACGGACGCTTGCCCGCCACGGACTCGTACGCGACGATGCCGAGCGAGTAGATGTCCGTGGCCGGCGAGGCCGGGTGCCCCGAGGCCTGCTCGGGGGAGAGGTACTGGACGGTGCCCATGACCTGACCGGTCGCGGTGAGCGGAACCTGGTCGGCGATACGCGCGATACCGAAGTCGGTGATCTTCACACGGCCGTCGGGCGTGATGAGCAGGTTGCCGGGCTTGATGTCGCGGTGCACGAGGCCCGCGGCGTGCGCAGCCTGCAGCGCCGAGGCGGTCTGGGCGACGATGTCGAGCGTCTTGTCGGACGACAGCGAGCCCTCGCGCTCGAGGATCGTCGACAGCGCCTCGCCGGGCACCAGCTCCATCACCAGAAAGGCGCTGCCGTTCTCCTCGCCGTAGTCGAAGACGCTCGCGATGCCCTCGTGGTTCACGAGCGCCGCGTGACGGGCCTCGGCGCGGAAGCGCTCGAGGAACCCGGGGTCGCCCATGTACTCGTCTTTGAGGATCTTGATCGCGACAGTGCGGCCGATGACGTGGTCAGTGGCTTCCCACACCTCGCCCATACCGCCGATCGCGATCCGCGAATCCAGTTCGTAACGCCCGCCGAAGCTCACGCCTTGCATGGGTCTCATCTGTTCAGCACCGCCTCGATAACCTTCTTCGCAATGGGGGCTGCGATCCCGCTGCTCGTCCCGGCCTGCCCCTGGCCGCCCCCGTTCTCGACCATCACAGTGACGGCCACCTGGGGGTTGTCCGCCGGCGCGAAGCCGGTGAACCACAACGTGTACGGATCGCCTGGACCGTGCTCCGCAGTGCCCGTTTTTCCGGCGACATCGACGCCGTCTATTCTTGCACCGCTCGCCGCTCCGTCACGGACATTGGCGACCATGAGCGTCCGCATCTGCTCGGCGACATCCTTGCTGAGAGCACGGCCGAACTCGCTCGGCTCGAACTTCTCCTGCACGGTCAGATCGGGTGCGACGACGGAGTCGAGAAGCTGCGGCTTCATCACCATGCCGCCGTTCGCGATGCCGGCTGAAACCTGGTTGATCTGCAGCGGCGTCGCGGTCACGTCCCCCTGACCGAACCCCGAGAGCGCCGTGCGGGCGTCGTTCAGCCCGCGGGGGTACTGCGACGCGGCGGTCGCGAGCGGGATCTCCATCTCGCTGTTGAAGCCGAACTTCTCGGCCTCTTCGCGGATGGCGTCGTCGCCGAGCTCGACAGCCAGTTCGGCCATCGGGATATTGCAGCTGAGCCGCAGCGCGGTCGCGAGAGTGACCGTGTCGCCGGGGCCACAGGTGCCGAGGTCGAAGTTGTGAAGCGTGTTGCTCGTGCCGGGGATCGTCCACGTCGCCGGGTTCGGGAACGTCGACTCGGGCGTGTACTTGCCCGACGACAGCGCGGCGGAGGCCACGACGAGCTTGAACGTCGATCCCGGCGGGTTGAGATCGCCGTCGATCGCCCGGTTGAAGAGCGGCTTGAGCGGGTCGGCCGCGAGTTCGTCGTACGCGGCGTTGACGCCGGCGGAGTCGTGCGACGCCAGCAGGTTGGTGTCGAAGCTCGGGCTCGTGACCATGGCGAGGATGCGTCCGGTCGAGGGGTCGCTCGCGACGACGGCGCCCTCGTAGCCCTGGAGTGCGTCGAAGGCCGCCTGCTGGATTCTCGGGTCCACCGTGAGCAGGACGTTCGATCCGCGCGCCGGTGCGCCCGAGATGATCTGCTCGAGGCGGGCGAGGAACTGGGTGTCGTCGGTGCCGGAGAGCGACTGGTTCATGATCTGCTCGATCCCCGACGACGACCCGAGCACCGGGTTGATCCAGCCGGTGAGGGGCGCCCACATCGCGGCATCCGTGTACTGGCGCTGCCAGGAGTAGATGTCGCCGCTCGGCACGGATGCCGCCACGACCGAACCGCCCGCGATGATCGAACCGCGCTGCACCTCGAACGAGTCGTACAGCGTTCGCCGGTTGCCCGGGTTCTCGTTGAGCGCCTGGGCCTGGATCACCTGGATCCAGCTGGTCGAGATGAACAGGGCGAGGAACATCGCCAGCATCACGAAGCTGAGTCGTCGCAGTTCCTTGGTCATCCGATCACCACCCGGGGTCGAGAGCGAACCGCATCCGAGATGCGGAGGAGGAGGGCCACGATGATCCAGTTGGCCACGAGGGACGAGCCGCCGGCAGCCAGGAACGGTGTCGTGAGCCCCGTCAGCGGGATGACGCGGGTCACACCGCCGACCATGATGAACACCTGCAGCGCGATCGTGAACGACAGGCCCGTCGCGAGGAGCTTGCCGAAGTCGTCCTGACCGGCGAGGCCGATGCGCACGCCGCGGCTCGTGAACACCATGTAGAGGCACAGCAGGGCGAAGACGCCGATGAGGCCGAGTTCCTCACCGAGGCTCGGGAAGATGTAGTCGCTCTGCGACAACGGCGTCATCCAGGGGCGACCCTGGCCGAGCCCCGTGCCGATGAAGCCGCCCTTGGCGAGGCCGTACAGGCCGTTGATGAGCTGGAAGCTTCCGCCGGCGGCGTCGACGTTGTTCGGGTCGAACGGGTTCAGCCAGTTCTGGAAGCGGCCGTTGACGTAGGGGAGCACCTGCGAGGCGAGGATCACGCCGGCGAGAACCAGGCTCAGGCCGATCATGACCCAGCTGGTCTTACCGGTCGCGACGTAGAGCATCGCGATGAACATGCCGAAGATCAGGGTTCCGGTGCCGAGGTCGCGCTGCAGCACGATGATGCCCAGCGAGATCGCCCAGATCACGAGGACCGGACCGAGCTCGCGAGCTCGCGGCCAGGTGACCCC
Organism: Microbacterium sp. M4A5_1d; assembly: GCF_053345465.1. Lineage (NCBI taxonomy): Bacteria > Bacillati > Actinomycetota > Actinomycetes > Micrococcales > Microbacteriaceae > Microbacterium > Microbacterium sp. M4A5_1d. The sequence continues at coordinate 184,194 of NZ_JBKFAD010000002.1, read as the reverse complement.
GAGGAATCGAGTTCCGACCGATGTGAGGGATTCGCGCGTGCGGACGAGGTAGCCCGCGAAGAAGATCGCGAGGGCGATCTTCGCCAGCTCGCCGGGCTGGAACGACACGATGCCGCCGATCGACACCCAGACGTCGGCGCCGGCTTCGACGCCGAGGCCCGGGACGAACGGAAGGAGAAGCAGCGCGATGCCCGCGAACCCGAACACGTAGGTGTACCGGAACAGCACACGGTAGTTGCGCAGGGCGATGACGACGATGAGGGCTGCCACGAGGGCGATCGCGCACCAGACGATCTGACGCACGGCCAGCATGTCCCAGCCGGCTGAGGTGCCCTCCAGGTCGATCCGATAGATCATGGCGATGCCGATGCCCGAGAGGAGCGTGGCGATCGGGACCACGAACGGGTCGGCGTCGCGCGCCCGGAGGCGCAGCACGACGTGGATGGCCAGTGCGAGCGCGTCGAGCACGGCGCAGTAGATCAGGAACGACGAGTCGATCGCCCCGTTCTTTCCGAGCTGCACGAGGGCGAGGGCCGCGGCGTTGATGACGAACGCGAACAGGAGCAGGCCCAGCTCGCGGTTGCGCTGCGTCTGCGGCATCCGCAGTTTGCGCAGCGCCTTGATGACCGAGGTGTCGGCCGAGACGGCGGTGCCGGTCACGATGATCCTCCGTCCACGCGCAGATTCTCGACGATGGCTTGGGCCTCGGCGAGCGAGTCGGCTGAGATGGTCTGCTTCACCAGGTCGAGCTGGTAGGGAGCCAGGTCGGCGAGGGGGATTCCGGTGTCTTCCTCGGGCGAGGAGAGCGAGATCGGTCCGATGCTCGGCGGGATGCCGCGGTAGATCACGACCGTGTCTTCGTCGACGCCGACGAAGTAGCGCGTCTGCGTCCAGCTGTAGGCACCGAAGAGCACGACCCCGATCGCGGCCAGGATGACGATGAAGCCGGCGAACCAGGTGATCCGGCGGCGACGTGCGCGGCGGCGGTCCTCTTCGATCAGCTCCTCGAGGAACTCCGCGGCAGGCTCGAAGTGCGTGGGCTCGTTCGCGGCCTGGCGAGCAGGATGCAGCCAGCTGCTGCGCTGCGGGCGAGCGGCGGGCACCTCGATACCGAGCGGGTGCGACGCCGACCCCACGACCGTCGGTGGTCCGCTGAACAGCGGGTGCTGGCCTCCGACGTCGACGATGACGATCGTGACGTTGTCGGGCGCACCGCCGTCGAGGGCCTGCTTGAGGAGGCTGTCGGCAGTGCGGCCCGGAGCCCAACCCTGCCCGAGCGCCTTCGCGGTGTGGGCGTCGTCGACGACGCCCGACAGTCCGTCGGAGCACAGCAGCCACCGGTCGCCGGGCTGCGTGGGCATGATGAACGTGTCGATCTCGGGATCGGGGTCCATGTCACCGAGCACACGCATGAGCACCGAACGGCGCGGGTGGTAGCGAGCCTCTTCGGGGGTGATGCGGCCCGAGTCGACCAGACGCTGCACGAACGTGTGGTCCGTCGTGATCTGGGTCAGTGCCCCGTCGCGGAAGAGGTACAGGCGCGAGTCGCCGATGTGCGCGATCACGGCGTACTCGTCGACCATGACGAGCGCGCTGACGGTCGTGCCCATGCCGGCGAGCTCGGGGCGCACCTTGACGGTGCTGATCAGCTCTGCCGCGGTGTCGGCCAGCGCCTCGCGCAGGGCGGCCTCGGCCTCGGTGGTCGTGGAGAAGGCTTGGTCGAGGCTCTCGAGCCGTCGAACCGCGAGGCTCGAGGCGACGTCACCACCGGCATGCCCGCCCATGCCGTCGGCGACGACGAACAGGTTCGAGCCGCAGAAGCCCGAGTCCTGGTTGTTGGAGCGCACCTTCCCGGTATGCGAGATGGCGGCGCTGGAGCCCTGGAAGACCATACGTGCGGGCTACTTCCGCAGTTCGAACGTCGTTGCGCCGACCTTGATCGGCGCACCCACGACGATCGGAACCGGAGAAGCGACGCGCTCGCCGTCGTGCCACGTGCCGTTGGTCGAGTCGAGGTCCTGGATCATCCACTGATTGCCCCACAGCACGAGACGCGCGTGGTGGCTCGACGTGTAGTCATCGCGGATGACGAGGCCTGACTCGCTCGAGCGGCCGATGGTCAGCGGCTCGGAGCCGAGCGGAAGCTCGAGGCCGGCCTTGGGGCCGCTCGTGATGACGATGCGCGACACGGCGTCGGTCGTCGCCTTTCCGCCCTTGCCTGCCGGGGCCGGGGTGCCGACCGCGCCGACGGCGGCGGTCGCGGCATCCGGAGACGACGTGGGCGGACGGGTGACCGCGGGGCTCGCAGCCGGGGCAGCACCGGCTGCCGCCGGCTCGGGGAGCTTGCGCACCTTCACGCCGAACAGGTCGGCGCGCAGCGAGTACACGACGGCGAAGACGAAGAACCACAGCAGGACCAGGAAGCCGATCTGCAGCAGCAGGAGGGTGAGCGGACTCATCGGGCTTCACCTCGGGTGTCGTACATGCGGGTCGCGTCGGCCGCCGACATCCGGGGCCGCGCGGGAGCCTGCGCCTGCGGGACGACGCGGAAGACGATGTCGGTGCGACCGATGCGCACGACGCCCTCCGACGGCAGGGCGGCCTCGCTGACCCGCGCGCCGTTGAGCTGGGTGCCGTTGGTGGAACCGAGGTCGCGCACCATGGCGCGCTCGCCGTCCCAGAGGATCTCGACGTGCTTCCGGCTGGTTCCGGCATCCGGGATCGTGATGTCGGCGTCGCTGCCGCGCCCGATGACGGTGCGCGCTGCGACGATCGGATGCCGTGTGCCGTCGATGTCGAGCACGGCCTGCCACGACACGCGGGCGCCCGCATCGGAGTTGGAGTCGACGCGGACGGTGCCGGTCGAGAGCTGCGGGTCGTCCTGCAGGGAGACCGAGACGGCACCCGAGAACGAGTAGCCCTGAGCCTTGGCGTGCTTCTCGACCAGCCCGCGGAGTTCGTCGAGGAGAGCGGGCCCGATCGCGTTCATGCGCTCGGCATCGTTGTCGGAGAGGCGCACCGTGAAGGCGTTCGGAACGAGGATGCGGTCGCGGCTGACGACGGCGGCCTTCTTGTCGAGTTCGCTGCGGAGGGCGGAGGCGATCTCCACTGGCTGGACGCCGCTGCGGAAGGTCTTGGCGAACGCGCCGTTGACGGCACGCTCGAGACCCTTCTCGAAGCTGTCAAGTAGTCCCACGGGGCTCCTCAGGCAGGCGGATGGTTGCTTCATCGTAGTCAGCGAGGCTGAACGGACCATGCATTGGGGCTCGGATCGCGGCTCAGGAGCCGCCGTCGGCGTGATATCCTCGGGAAGTTGAGTTCGTGGAAACACGTTCTCGCGCGAGTGGCGGAATAGGTAGACGCGCTGGCTTCAGGTGCCAGTGCCCGCAAGGGCGTGGGGGTTCAAGTCCCCCCTCGCGCACAGTGAGACGAAGGCCTCCGACCGGGAAACCGGCGGGGGCCTTCGGCGTTCCCAGCAGGTTCGCGTGGACGATGATCGGCCCGCCCTGGGGGATAGCGCCCGGCTGGGGGTGGGGCGTGAGCTCGTAGCATCACCCCATGGGCATGCAGAGGACGATCGTCGATCCGCAGACGTGGCTGGAAGTCATCGTGCCCGACTTCGCGACCGATGAGGAAGCTCTCGATCGCTCGCGTCGCCGAGAAGCTGGCGGGGTACCGGCGGTCAAAATGGAGCCCGACTACGGCTGTATCTTCCCGCTCTGGCCGGAGAGCAGCGGCGCCGTGGAAGACATCGCTCGTCGCCTCCCCGAGGACGTGGTCCGAGACCTCATGCTTTGGCAGGGACGGTTCGAGGCGGGATACGTCTTCCCGACAGGTTGGCGTTCCGACGGGCACCGCAGCGAGTGGCTGGAGCAGGGCGAGCGACTGTTCACAGTCGTAGAGAAGGCCCTCTGGTCAGACTTCGACGTCATCCCGAGCTTTCGGCGCACGACGAGGGAGAGCGATCGCTTATAGGCATGGGTCGTCTGATCCGCATGCCCGGGACCGCGCGCCGTTACGACGCCGGGGCCTCCAGGGCGACCTTCGGCTTAGCCCAGGAGCGACCGCGCGTGTCCTTGAGGATGTCGTACTCGACGTCGACGTGCGGCTCGATCGCGCTGTATTTGTCGTTCGGTGCGCCGATCACGAGCTGGAAGCCGAGTCCGCGCCACGCTCCGATCGCACGCTTGGTGAAGTGTGCATCGGCCTTGATCAGGGCCTCGTCCATGAACACGGGGGCGTAGCGAGGGCGCTCGGCGCTCGCGTCGCCGAGCTGGTAGCGCAGGGCCGCGCCGACGATGAACGCAATGAGTTCCTGCGACTCTCCGCCGGACTTCTCGCCGATGTGGTCGTAGAGCGCGACATGCTTCTTCGTCACGGCATCCACGCGCTCTGCGCTCACGCGAACGTGGTTGCGGACGTCGATGAGGTCGCCGAAATCGGGCGCCGACCGGCGCATATGCCCGATGAGGCGCGACATCCGGCGGTACGCGTGTTCGCGCTCATCATCTGTGGTGGCGTTCTCGATCAGCCCGCGAACCTCGCGCAGCTCGCGCCGGAAGCGACGGCGAGGTTCGGACTGGTTCTCGCGCGTGGTGATCTGCAGGCGATGGTCGTCGTCGTAGAACGGGAGGTCCTGCATGATGCGGTTGATCGGGTCGATGCGATCACGGATCTCGCGGATCGATCGGCTGAGCGTCGAGTCGAGGTTCGTGAGGTCGTTGCCCGACAGTTTGAGCAGGCTGTCGCGCCACTCGGACTCGAGCTCGTGCAGTCCACTGGTCTCGAGGGCCTGGAGAGCGCGTTCGAAGTCGTCGATCGAGGTGTCGGGGTCGGGCAGCAGGTTCGGATTCGGCCACCGCTCGAGGAAGCTCACCATGATGCGTCGCAGGCCATCGCGGCTCTCGTCGAGGGCGTCGACGGCCGCCCGCCGGTCCTCTGCGAGGCGCTGCGCGGCCGTCGCGAGGGCCGCGGAGAAGCGGTTCAGCGCCTGGGACGGGCTGCCGTCAGAGGTCGGCCCATCGAGATGGAATCGCTCGTCGAGGAACGCGGACTGTGCGGCGGTGAGAGTGCGCTCTGCCCGCTCGGCGTCGTCGAGCACGGACTGATCCGAATCGACGTCGTCGATCACCTCGGCCCACTGTGCCTCGATCTGATCACGTTCGATCGACACGCGGGCGATCTCATCGCGCAGGTGTGAGATCCGGTCCTTGATGTCGGAGATCCGTCGCTGCACATCGGCGATCTCGGGGTTGGCGGCCGTGACGTCGCTCTGCACGCCGATCCAGCGATCCCGTTCCGCGGTGACCGCCTCGACGTCGACCTCTTCCCAGGTCAGGTCGGTGATCTTGGCGTACACGGCAAGGCGCGAGTCGACGGTGTCTAGTTCGCTCTCGGCGACCTTCCGCTCCCGCAGGGCGTCGTCGAGACGGCGGCGAGCGTCGTCGACGAGACGTGCCACGTCGTGCCGGCGTCGCTCGTTCGAGAACCCGAGGACGTTCTCGCGACCGTGGCCACCGTGCGCGCCGCGGTTGCCCTGCGCCACCTGTCCGGTGATCGTGAGCGCCATGCGATGCTTCGGCAGCTCGGCGCTGGAATCGACGCAGACGTATCCGTGGCGGGTCTCGAGCCGCTCCTGCAGCCAACCGGTGAACGGCGAGGTCTGGTAGTCGAGGCGCCCGGGCAGGGTCTGCGGGTCGAGGTTGGCGACCGGCTCCATGCCTGCGTGCACGCCCTCGAAGCGCAACCGCACGGGGGTGTGGACCGATTCGATCGCCGCCCGGAAGCGCTCCAGGTGAGCGGTGTCGATCAGCACCGTGGTCGCGAAGCCGCCGAGCGCGAGGTTGAACGCCTCGCGCCACGGCTCGAACTCGGTGCGCACCTCGACGAGCTCGCCGACGAACGGGAGATCCGCGGTCGTGAGTCCCGCGGCCTCCGCGAGCCGCTCGCGCGACTCGTGCAGAGCGGGCGGGATGTTGCCGTGGCGTGAGGCTACGCGCTGAGCCTCCGCCTCCAGCTCTGCGACCTCGATCCGCGCGGCCTTCGCTGTCGACGCGGCTTCAGCGAAGGCGGAGCGGGCACGCGCCTTCGCATCGGAGTCGGCCAGCTCTGCCCGGGCGCGGGAGATGAACGCGGTGAACTCGTCGCGGTTCGAGAGTTCGACGCCCAGACTCTTGACGGCGGTGTCGAACACCTCGCGGTGTCGCCGGACGTCGGCGAGCCGTCGCTCCACCTCTCGCAGCTCGCGCTGCGCCGTGGCCAGGCGATCCCCGCCGGAGAGCCGGAGCACGTCGATCAGGCCGTCGCGTTCGGCCTCGGCGCCATCCGCGAGGGCGCGCTTCTCGCGCAGCGTGACCTCGGCCGCGGTCTTGCGCTCGCGCAGCTCGGTCTCGACCTCACGCAGCATCGCCAGGCGTCTGTTCGCTCGCCAGAGTGTGGCGAGCGAACCGGCATCCGAGAAGGAGCCGACCTCGTCGATCAGGTTCACGCGCTCGGTCGCGGCGGCCATCTTGGCGCGCAGCTGGGGGATGGGCGTGAGCGCAGTGACCTGCTGCCGGGCCGTCAGCATGCGCATGCGGGTGCTCTCGAGTCCGTCGAAGTGCGCCACGACGGCGTCGGCGGTCTCCATCGTCTCGGGCTCTTCGAGCACGAGACGCTTGTAGAGGTCGTCGACGGTCGTGATTTGCTGGCCGGCCTGGATGCGCGCGAGCAGGCTCATAGCCTTGGCCCCGGCCCCCGCGGCGCCGATGCCCAGCACGGCATGCAGGCGGGCCGAGAACTCGCGGTCCGTTCCGACGGGCTCCAGGCCCGCAGCGCGCACGGCGGAATCGGAAAGTCGCTGCGCGGCGGACGGCTCGAGTGAGCGGAGATCGAAGGCCCGATCGGTCGTCGCCCGCACACGCACGGTGTCCTCGAGCACGCGTGCACTCGCCGGGATGTACCAGGCTCGCACCGCCGTGAACTGCGACCCGTCGTGATCGATCCACGTCATCGACACCGCGGTCCAGGTGTCTTCGCCGTCGCCGCGGAGGACGGTCATCTTCGTGCCGTCCTCGGTGCGCGACTCGTCGATCTTGCCGCGGCCGTAGGACAGGATGTTGCGCTGCTCGGAGCCGCGCGGACGCCCGGTGACGCCACCGTTCGAGGCGCCGTTGAAGGGAGTGGTGTGGGGCATCATGAGCGCGATGTAGGCGTCCATGAGCGTGGATTTACCCGACCCCGAACCACCGCACAGAAGAGTGGCACCGGGAGAGAAGCGCACGCGGTGGGCGCCCTCGTAGCCGCCCCAGTTGATGAGCTGAAGGTCTTCGGCGAGCCACTGCTGGCCGCGGGATGCCGCCGGGATGAGCCCGAACAGCGTCTCGAGCATCGTCACAGCTCCTCCTCCTGAGGCTCGTCGTCTTCGTCGTCTTCGTCGGCCGCGACGCCACCGGTGTCGTCCGCCTCCGACCGGTCGCGCAGCCAATCGCGCAGTTCGCGCAGCTTCTCGGCGCTGAGGACGATCTCGACGAGCGGACTGATGCGGAAGCGTCCCGTCGTCTCCTCGTCGACGATGCCGTCGCGAGCGAGCCGGTCCATCGCCTTGCGGATCAGTCTCTGCCGCTTCGCGGTGTCGCCGTCGGCATCCGCGAAGTAGCTCATCACGGTCTGCTCGACGTCCTCGATGTCGACCCGGGCGGCCGGCTCCCCGGCCGCCGACTCCCGCTGATACACCGTGCGCAGGTGTACGAGGACGAGGGTCTCGGACCGCGTGTATGCGGCATCCCGAAGCAGGATCGGAACATCGAGCTCGTCCGAGCGCACCTGCTGCTTGTAGGCGACGCCGCGGTCGTGGTCGATCACGAGCCGCACGAACAGGTCATTGAGGCGAGATTCGACGAGCTGCTGATTGTCGAGCAGGGCCGTCCACTCCTCGCGGTTGCGGTCGGCGAGCACGAACCGCCGCTGCAGCAGGTGGACGAGCACGCGGCGCACCGCGGGATCGAGCACCCCACGATCGCCGGGGAAGAGCTCGCCGAGGTCGTCTTCCATCGCAGCGGGCTCGACGAACGCGCCGTCGACCGGAGCCTCGCTGTCGGCTGTGCCGAGGGTGGCGGTGTCAGTCATCGTCGGGCTCCTTCGAGGTGCGGGCGGTCACGGATCCGAACGCGAAGCGCCGTGTCGTCCCGTCGGGGCGGCGCGCCTCGACCACCGAGAGGTCGTCGCTCTCGCGCATGCCGTTGCGGTGGGCGATCTCGAGGAGTCCGACCAGGTCGACCGGACGGCGCACGTCGTCGTCCGCGGCGAGGAAGGCCTCACCCAGATCGAACTCCTCGCCGAGGGCAGCGACGTGAGCCTCGAGCTCGGCGTATCGCGGACCGCCCCACGCGCGTGTATCGGCATCCAGAATCTCCGCGTCTCCGTCGGACGCCGACAGCGGTGCCGGCGCACGCGGTGGGCGGATGTCGGTCGTCGACTGCCGCAGGTGGCGAATGTCGGCTGTGGGCAGGCTGCGGATCATGTCGACGGTGGCCTCGGATGACGTGCTGTGCGTCCAGGCCTGCAGACCGGCCATGACATCGCGCAGCAGATCGTCGACGTGGCGATCGCGGATGGGGTCGTGCGTGCGCACCTGCGCGGTGATGACCCGCGACGCACGGCGCTGGGCGGTCAGAACCTCTTCGACGCCGAGCTCGACGCGCCTCGAGATCGCGTCGAGCTCGGCGCGCTGCTCGGTGTCCATCAGACGCGCGAAGGGCTGTGTGAGCAGGGTGTGCAGCTGGTCTGTGAGGCTGTCGATGCGCTCGGGATCGCCGATCAGCCGGAGCGCGCCGGCGAACGCCCGGCCTTCCGGCGTCGACTGCATGACGTACTGTCCGCGCTGCAGGTACTCGCGCAGTACCTCGCCGGTGGGGCGCACGTCGCGCCGGAGGTCGGCGATGACATCGCGCTGCATGGCCTTGATCGACTCCGCGACGCGCGTGAAGTCGGCGGGCAGCTCGCGCGCGAGATGCAGCACGTTCTCAGCCTCTTCGAGGAGCTGCTCATCGTCGATCGGCTCGGATTCCCCGAGCTGAAGGCGCGCGATCTCGGCGTCGAGCGCGTCGCGTTCGCGGATGAGGCGCGTGAGGCGCACCTCCGGGTCGGTTTCGGCGTGGTCGGAGAGTCGTTCGACGGCTTCCAGGAGGGTGCGGACACGGGAGTTCGAGACTCGGGTGCGTCCGCCGGTCGTGCGTCCGGTGATCTCCAGGGCGCCCACCGCGTGGGCCGTCAGCCGGTAGACCTCGACGTCGCCGTCGATCTGGGGGACGAGCCATCCCACCCGCACCCAGTAGCGACAGATCTCGCGGGCTGTACCGGCCGGCAGCGCGCGATCGTCCTCGTCGTATCCGGCTGCACGCAGCTCGTCGACGATCTCGGCGACCTCGGCATGCGCATCCGAGATCTCGACGGACGGCCGGTCGACGGAGAAGACGAGTGAGAGCGTTGCGACCACGAACGGCGCGTAGCGGCCGTGGAGGAGATCGAGCGTGGGGGTACGGAACGCCGACAACGCACGCACATATGCGGCCTCAGCGCGAGTACTTCCCATCCATGCAACAGTATCCGGCGCGCCGACATCGAACTGTCGGTCAGATCCCGTCGAGCGTCGGCGGATCTCGCCATCCGCACGTCCGGCGACCGGATGCAAGACACCGGCGGGTGCCCGAGCCTACGTGACGGCTGGGGCGTTGTCGTATCGGAGTATGTCGCCGGGCTGGCAGCAGAGCGCCTCACAGAGGGCAGAGAGCGTGGAGAAGCGGACGGCCTTCGCGCGACCGTTCTTGAGCACGGCAAGGTTCGCTGGCGTGATTCCTATCGCCGCGGACAATTCAGCGACGGTCATGCCGCGTTCGTCCATGAGCCGGTCGATGTCGACGACGATCGGCATCAGATGACTTCCGCAAGGTCGTATTGCATGGAGGCGGACTGCCGAAGCAGCGTGAACAGCACGGCCAGGATCAACGTCGCCGCGGCACTGACTCCGATCGCGGCGAGCATGCCGAGCATGAGCGCCGGCGGCGTGACATGCGCGGCGTTGAGCACCACGAACATCGCGAGGGTGCTGAGCCCGATCGCGGCGGGGCACCACGTCAGCGCGCGCACCCACGTGAAGGCGTCGGTCGTGAAGATGCTGTTGTCGCGCACAAGATCGAGCAAGCGCCACGTGACGATGACCGCTGCCTGACCGCAGGCGATGACGAAGGCTCCCCACCCGATGATGGCGGGCGCGATACTGGCGACCTCCGCGTATGCGCTGGCGAGGCCGGCGACGTTCGCGGGGATGATGAAGAGCTGGAGCGCGAGCCCGATGAGGGCAAGTACGGCGAAGACGATCTTGGCGGTGGCGATCAGGGTCCGGCTCATATCGCGCTCCTTCACTAAGTATCGAGAAACGATAGATCGTTTTTCGATAGGCGCCTACCCCCTGGACGCGTAGCGGCCGGGATGCCGGCCGGGTCAGCAGGCCTCACAGCGCAAACCAAGTGCCTGGCGATGGCCGGCCATAAACGATCGTTCCCGGCGGGCTGCGAACCGTGTGAGGGGTCCACGCCGACCCCGATCAAGCCGCACGCGAGATCAACCGGCTCTCCGAATGGCTCACCGGCGAGCAGCTGGGGAAGCATGTGTCAGGTGGCGGCGGCAGAATCGCACCATGACGCGCAGACCCCCGCCATCAATGGCTACCCCGACGCACGCCCAATCCGTGACGGTCTGCGCATCCTCGGCTGGACGCTCCGCGGCTTCACCCACGGCGCCGAGCGCCGTAAAAGCACGAAGCGTGCACGCCGCTTCTCAGCCTTGATGTTTGTGGCCTGCATCATTGGGGCGCCAGCGCTCGCTCTCATGTACCCGGCGATGATCGCACTTCGCCGCCACACCAGGTACTACATGACCCCCGAGCGGGACGCCACGCTTGCGATCACGGCCAAACGCGACGCCTGGCACGTCGCAGGCCACACCACCGCCCAACCTGGATCGCAGCGCGGTCGAGCGCTCAGACGGGGCATCGCTCCGCTCCTCACGCCCGCCCTTGACCAAGCCGGCAAGGCACTCGTCGCCGTCGCGGTCAGCGAAGGGCGCGCTCAGGACTACAGCGCAGATGTCCCCGGTCTTGTACCGCAGGGGCAGGCGTGGCCCCGAGGGGTGAAGATGCGGCGTGAGCCTCGAGCGCTCAGCCGCAATCGGTATGAGAGCACCCCCACACCGAAGAAGCCGAGCTGGTTGAGCAGAAACTACGGTCGGCTCGTAGCGATTGGCGTAGTCGTCTACCTGGTCGTCGCTCTCTACGCTGTCATCACTTTCCACGACAGCTGCTGAACAACTGGCTGCCGGACCTCGACGACCTGGAGCGAAGCAAACTGCTGGGCTCAGCAGGGAACCTCGTCCTACTTTCGATCGGCGGGGTTGCTGCCGTTATTGGTGTCGGGATCAGCCTCTCTCGCCACCACCAGGAACGCGAGGCGGCCCAGCGCGACCTTGATCGGTTGAACGACGACCGGGCGCGGGAGCAATCGCGCCGGGAGGAAGTAGATGCACAGTGGCGCGTTGAGACAGAGCGAACCCTGCGAGAGCGCTTCGTGACGACCGTTCAGCTGCTCAGTGACCGATCGCCCGTGAACCGGCAAGCGGCACTGTTCGCGCTCGGCTCCCTCGCGGATGACTGGCACGCATTCGAGAAGCCCGACGAGGTACAGGTCTGTATCGAGGTTCTCGCGGGCTACCTTCGTGCTCCTCGCTCCGACGACATGCTCCTCCCGCCGGATGATGAACTCGATCCAGACGACTCGCCCACTCCTGAGGAACGTCGGAGGGCGCAGTGCACCACCCCCCAGGAAGTCGCAGTCAAGCAAGCCGGCTACACGGTTATTCGCAACCACCTGTACGACGGTTCCGAGTCCGGCTGGCACAACCGGACGATCAACCTCGCTGGCGCCCACATCGACTTCACTGTCGACCTCAGCGGGGCCGTCATCCTCCCCCACGGCAGCGTGAGCTTCGCGAGCGCGCACATCGGTCGCGGAAGCCTGTTGCGATTCGTCCGCCTGCACGTGCTCGATGGAGGTCGCGTCTTCTTTGACGACGCGACGGTGCAGGATCAGGGCGTTCTAACATTCTCGGGCTCGGTGATCCGGCATGGTGGGGCGCTGTCGTTCCGGAAGCTGGCCGTGCAGTACGACGGGCAAGTCCTTCTGGCTCGGGCTGATGTCGCGGGCGTTATCCGACTCGATCAGGCGCGGATCGGCTACAAAGGCTCCGCAAAGCTCACTCTCGTGAGGATTCAGAAAGCGGGCCTGATCAGCTTTTCCCATACAAGGGTGGAGAACCATGGCACTGTCGACGTGAGCCACGCTCAGATAAGCGGCGGCCGGGTCAACCTGAGCATTGCGCGGATCAGTCGACTATCGGACGTGATTCTTCGCGACGTAGAGATCTCCGGTGATGGCGTGATCGAGTTACCGGGAGCCGCGATCACCGTTCACGGCGGTCTCGAACTGGACGGGGCGGTGGTTGGAGACGGGCCGGTGATACTACCGAGCGGGGAATCACTGGTTCTCCCCACGGGAACACCCTAGAAGGGCCGATCTTGCTCCTGATCGTGGCGGTCCCGGCCGTGCTCCGTGAGTGGGGGCGCTGCTCCACCCTCCACTGTTGGGGCGGTTCGCCAGCATCTCCCTCGTCGCGGCAGGGGTGTTCCATTTCACTCGGTCGCATGAACTGGGCGAGACGCGTGCCGACCGATAACGATCGTTTCTGGGACGGTCGAGTCGTGCGCCGCGGAAGCCTGCCGAAACTCAGGGCCGTATCGAAACCCGGTTTCGGGACAAACGGTTTCGGCAGGGGGTTTTGACGTGCCTTAGGGGCGGCGGCGCTCGATGAGTATCGTGTCGCGCCAGTTGCCAGCCCAGGGGCCGTAGGTCATGTACGCGATGCGTTCGCGGTGGCCGATGCGGCGGAAGCCGGCACGCTCGTGAAGGGCCAGGCTGGCGGTGTTTTCGGGGAAGATGCTTGCTTGCACCGTCCAGATGTCAGCGGCGTCAGCTGCGCGCAGGAAGGAGGTGAGAAGTGCCGTGCCGACGCCGCGCCCGTGGGCGCGATCGGCAACATAGACGGAGTGTTCTACGACTCCGCGGTAGACCTCGCGTGCAGAGACGCGGGATGCGGCAACCCAGCCGAGGACTGAGCCGGCGGGATCGGTGGCGACGAGTCGGCCAACCTGGAGCTTTCCTTGGTCGAAGTCGGCCCAGGATGGAGGCTCGCTTTCGAACGTCGCGTTTCCGGCGGCGATGCCTTCACGGTAGATCGTTTCGACCTCGAGCCAGTCCCTCTCGGTCAGGGCCCGTACGGCGATGTCGCTCATGCGCGGAGGGCGCGGGATGCGGCGTCGAGAGCGTCGGTGATGACGCGGTAGTAGGCCCATCGGCCGCGCTGCTCGCGGGTAACGAGACCGGCGTCGACGAGCTGCTTCATGTGGTGTGACACGGTCGGCTGCGATAGGCCTACGGGCTCGGTTAGATCGCAGACGCACGCCTCCCCGTCCGCGGATGCGGCGATCAAGGACAGCAGGCGTACGCGGGTGGGGTCGCCGAGTGCTTTGAATGTTCGAGCGGTGCGCTCAGCGTCTTCAAGCGAAATCACCGCCCCGGTCACAGGAGCGCAGCACGATTCGCTTTCCGCGGGAGGAAGGAGCGGGAGCTGTGCAGTCATACTGCGATCCTCTCACGTCGTATTGACAGTCGTCGATGTATCGATGATGCTCTACCCATCGATGTTCGTCAATGGATGAGTGAGGTTGCTGTGGAAGACGTCTTGCCGGTGGCTGTGATCGGCGCGGGTCCTCAGGGTCTTGCCGCGGCCGCGCATTTGCTTGAGCGAAGTGTGCCCGTTGTGGTGCTTGAGGCTGGCAGTTCTCCTGCGGCTGCGGTTGCGGAATGGGGGCACGTGCGGCTGTTCTCCGAGTGGCCTGAGCTGATCGACGCGGCGGGCGCTCGTCTCCTGGACGGCTCGGGGTGGCAGGCTCCGACGACGGGGTACCCCACTGGGGCGCAGTGGATTGAGAGGTACCTCGCGCCCCTGGCTGCCGCCCTGGGTGATCGCGTTCGCTTTGGTGCCCGGGTGATGGGAGTTTCGCGGCTCGGCCGGGACCGACTTGTTGATGCTGGCCGCGGGGATCAGCCGTTTACCGTTCACGTCTCGCCTGCTCAGGGGGAGGAGTATCGGCTGCAAGCCCGAGCTGTGATTGACGCATCCGGCACCTGGTCGACCCCCAACCCGGCGGGAGCTGACGGGCTCCCCGCTATCGGTGAGGCGGCGTCCGCGGACCTGCTCTCGTACCGCATCCCCAACTTTCGTGACCGTGCTGGTTTCGCCGGCAAGCACACCGTTGTCATCGGTTCGGGACACTCGGCCGTGACGGCCGTGCTGGCCCTTGCCCGCATGGCTCGCCGGGACCCCTCGACGACGGTGACCTGGGCGCTACGCCGAGCCACCGCTGGGAACACCTTTGGCGGGGGCGACGCTGACGAGCTGCCCGCACGCGGCGCGCTGGGGATCAAGGCGAAAGAGCACGTCGATGCCGGCCTGGTATCCCTCGTCACCGGGTTCCGGGTCGAACGCGTGACCCGTGACGGTGAGCGCCCCGTCCTAGTCGCGGAGGACGGTCGCACTCTCACGGCCGACCGGGTGGTGGTGCTCACTGGCTTCCGCCCCGACCTGTCGTTCCTCTCCGAGCTGCGGTTGGAGCTGGACCCGACGTTGCAGGCGCCGGTTCGGATCGCCGCGGAGGTGGATCCGAACGTGCACTCCTGCGGGTCCGTCGCCGCGACCGGCGCCGGCGACCTCGCCCAGCCCGAACCTGACTTCTACCTCGTCGGGGCGAAGTCCTACGGCCGTGCGCCGACATTCCTCGCGCTCACCGGGTACGAGCAAGTCCGCAGCGTTGCAGCTGAAATCGCGGGCGACCGCGAAGCCGCCCGCCGCGTCGAGCTCGTCCTCCCGGACACTGGTGTTTGCGGCGGCGCAGGGCTGTTCGATGCATCCGGGGCGTCGCTAGGCGGGGCGTGCTGCGCGCCTCCGGTATTGCAGATCGGACGGGCGCCGGCATCGGTATGAGAACGCAGAGGGGGCAGGCCGGCGGCCTGCCCCCTCACTGTCAGCTCAGCGGGTAAGGAGAGTCGCCTGGATCTTGTTGGACACCGCTTCGCGCAACGGACGGACCGCGTCGGCATCCCAGGACTCAGGGTTGGGGAAGGACCATTCCAGAACCTCCCCGCGCGGAGCGCTGGGCAGCGCCAACCCGGGCTTCATGAGAACCACGACATCGGCAGCCTCCAAGTCAGCAGGCGTCACCGCGCGGGGCACGCGCCCCGTAATGTCCATTCCCAGCTCGGCAACGGTCGCGGCGATGGCAGGGTTCACCGTCTCGGCCGGGGCGAGACCGGCGGACGCTGCGGTGAAGCGGCCCCCTGCAAGGTGCTCGAGGAGAGCGGCGCCGAGCTGAGAGCGGCCGGCGTTGTGCTGACAGATGAACAGGACGGTCGGTTTCATCCGGCTCTCCTCGGTACGTTGCGGTGTCGATGATCAGGATTGCGTCTTGCATAGGCACCTGTCAATATAGATATATGTCGATTCAAGAGGTTGAGCTGGTCATCGTCGGGTCGGGCCCCTCGGGCTACACGGCGGCGGTGTACGCGGCGCGGGCCGGGCTCGCCCCCGTTGTCATCGCCGGTTCTGTCACTGCGGGCGGTGCGCTTATGACGACTACGGAGGTGGAGAACTTCCCCGGGTTCGTCGATGGCATCCAGGGACCGGAGCTGATGGACACGATGCGCCGGCAGGCCGAACGCTTCGGCGCCCGCATCCTCCTCGACGACGCGATCCGCGTCGATCTCGAATCCGACACGAAAGTCATCGAGACCGGCGCCGGGGAGACGTTCCACGCCCGCGCCGTCATCCTCACCATGGGGTCGGCGTACCGGAAGCTCGGGCTTCCCGACGAGGAGCGCCTGTCGGGTCATGGCGTGTCGTGGTGTGCGACGTGCGATGGGTTTTTCTTCCGGGGCCTGGACATCGTCGTGGTCGGTGGCGGTGATTCGGCCATGGAGGAGGCACTGTTCTTGACCCGGTTCGCTCGGAAAGTGACCGTCGTGCACCGCCGCAGCTCGTTCCGAGCGTCGAAGATCATGGCGCAGCGGGTGCTGGAGCACCCGAAGATCGACGTCGCGTGGAACAGCGAGATCACTGCGTTGCAGGGGGAAGAGAAGGTGCACGGAGTTCGCCTGCGGGACACGGTTACCGGTGCTGAGCGTGACCTCCCCGTGACGGGCGTGTTCGTTGCTATCGGTCACGACCCTCGCTCCGAACTCGTCACCGGCCAGGTCACCACCGATGCCGATGGTTACGTGCTGGTGGACCACCCCTCCACGCGCACCTCGCTCACCGGGGTCTTCGCCGCCGGCGACCTCGTCGACCACACCTACCGGCAGGCGATCACCGCTGCCGGGACCGGATGCGCGGCAGCACAGGACGCGCAGCACTACCTCGCCACGCTCGATGTTCCCGCCCTGGCGGAGGCTTTCGCGTGAGCAACGCAGCACCCGCTACTCGCCGCCTCTCGACCCTCGACCGGTGGCTACCGCTGTGGATCGGCTTGGCGATGGGTGGCGGCATCCTCCTGGGCCGGTTCATCCCGGGGCTGTCCGAACTGCTGTCACACCTCGAGGTCGGTGGGATCTCGATTCCGATCGCGCTCGGGTTGCTGGTCATGATGTACCCGGTGCTCGCGAAGGTCCGATACGACAAGGTCGCCGCCGTGACCGGCGACAAGAAGCTCCTCGTTTCGTCGCTGGCGCTGAACTGGATCGCGGGCCCTGCATTGATGTTCGCCCTGGCGTGGGTGTTCCTGCCGGACCTGCCCGAGTACCGGACGGGACTGATCATCGTCGGCCTCGCACGCTGCATCGCCATGGTCGTGATCTGGAACGACCTCGCTTGCGGTGACCGGGAAGCTGCGGCCGTGCTTGTTGCGATCAACTCGGTGTTCCAGGTCATCGCGTTCTCGATCCTCGGCTGGTTCTACCTCACCGTCCTCCCCGGCTGGCTCGGCCTCGACAGCCAAGGCCTGGACGTGTCCGTGTGGCAGATCGCGCTCAACGTGCTGATCTTCCTGGGCGTGCCACTGGTCGCCGGGTTCGCGTCCCGTCTTATCGGGGAACGCCGCAAGGGCCGCGCCTGGTATGAGGGCTCGTTCCTGCCCAAGATCGGACCGTGGGCGCTGTACGGGCTGCTGTTCACGATCGTGCTGCTGTTCGCCCTCCAGGGGGAACAGGTCACCTCACGGCCGCTCGATGTCGTGCGGATCGCGGTCCCGCTGCTGGTGTACTTCGCCATCATGTGGTTCGCCGGCCTCATCACCGGTAAGACCCTCGGCCTGGGCTACGCCCGCTCGTCGACGCTCGCGTTCACCGCGGCCGGCAACAATTTCGAACTCGCCATCGCCGTCGCGATCGGCACGTTCGGCGCCACGTCCGGGCACGCCCTCGCCGGTGTCGTGGGGCCACTGATCGAGGTCCCCGTGCTCGTCGGCCTGGTCTACGTCTCACTGTGGGCCGCGCGGGCATGGTTCCACACCGACCCCTACGCGATTCCCGAACCTGCCCTGGAAAGGACTCGATGATGAGCGCTCCCGCCACTACCGCAGAAGACACCTGCGCGCCGTCCCCCACGCACGCGATCGGGGACGACGCGGCCACCGCGATCGCCACCACGCTGAAAGCACTATCCGATCCGCTGCGGTTGCGGATGCTGTCCGCGATTGCCACCGACGCGCGCGGTGAATCGTGCGTGTGCGACCTCGCGGAACTGGCCGAGGTGTCCCAGCCCACCGTGTCGCACCACCTCAAGGTGCTCCGCGACACCGGCGTGCTCACCTCCGAGCGGCGTGGCACGTGGGTCTGGTATCGGATCGCCCCGCCCCTTCGCCCGGCGGTGACGACGCTGCTGGACTCGTTCGCGCCCGCCGCCGTGGCCCCCGTCCGCGCTGAGCACGCGGGGCTCGAGAACGTCGACGACGCTCTCGCCCACCTGGCCGAAGCGCTCGGTCAGGACTACCCGCAGCTCGACGGCAGCCTGGTGGCGACGATCGTCCGCGAGTCGTACACGGCCTTGGCCAAAAGCGCTCGGGTGAAGAACCACCTGTTGTCGCTCACCGACCGGTTCGCGCACCAACGGCTCACCGACATCACCCGTGACCGCACGCAGGGACAGCCGCAGGTGCTGTTCGTCTGTGTCGCGAACGCAGGTAGATCGCAGCTCGCCGCGGCGCTGGTGAATCAGCGCTCGGGCGGCGCCGTTGTGGCGCGCTCGGCCGGATCGACCCCGGCCGCTGAGATCCACCCCCATGTGCAGCCCCTCATCGACGAGCTGACCCTCGGCGACGACGAACCGCGGTTCCCGAAACCGCTGACCGATGACGCAGTGCGCGCAGCTGACGTCGTCATCACCATGGGTTGCGGTGACGTCTGCCCCATCATCCCCGGCGTCCGCTACGAGGACTGGACCGTCGGTGACCCCGCCCTCGCCTCCGCAGAAGGCGTCGCCGCGATCCGCGACGACATCGCCCGCCGCGTCGACGCCCTCCTTGCCACACTCACCCCCGCCCGCTGACCGGAGCCACCATGACCGACACCAAGCCCTCCGTCCTCTTCGTCTGCGTCCACAACGCCGGCCGCTCCCAAATGGCCGCGGGATTCCTGCGCGACATCGCCGGCGACCGCATCGAGGTCCGCTCCGCGGGGTCGATGCCCGCCGACCAGATCAACCCCACCGCTGTTCAGGCGATGGCCGAGTTCGGCATCGACATCACCGCTGAGCAGCCCAAGGTGCTCACGACCGAGGCCGTGCAGGCCTCCGACGTCGTCATCACCATGGGCTGCGGAGACGCGTGCCCCTTCTTCCCCGGCAAGCGTTACGAGGACTGGAAGCTGGACGACCCCGCCGGGCAGGGTATCGACGCGGTGCGCCCCATCCGCGACGACATCCGTGAACGGATCCAGCAGCTCGTCAGCGAGCTCGTCTGAGACGTCTCAGCTACGTTTAGAGAAGGGCCGGAGCGCTCACCCGGCGATCACCGCTGATCTAAGCCGCGGTTCCGGCACGCAGAAGCGGACCTCACCGCGGTCGGTCAACCAAACGCGCCCTTCATCGCGAGATCGGTGAGCGCTGATACGGCCGCGCTCGTCGCACTCGAGACAGCGGCGATGCCGAGTTTGTCCGCGACCTCGCGGAGTTTGCCTGCGCGCTTGATGACCTCGCCCGTTTCGGGATCAGGCTTCGAGACCACCTCATTGAGCTCGGTGACAGCCGCTTCAACCTCTGTCGTGTCGGCATCGGTGGCTTGGGCGGCCGCTCTCACGGCGTCGAGAAGTGGGAGGACATCGCTGACGCGCAGACCCGTAGAAGCCGTTGCTCCGGCACCGATGGCAGTCGGGCCGGACGGATGCACGACCGTGGTCGTGTAGACGTCGCCGAGATGACCGATGCGTTGCTGCATGGCGGCGTCGACATCTTCGCGTCGAGGCAGCTCCGTCAGCGGTGTGGTCACGGTCAGATCAGCGATCACGTCGATCAGCTTCGTACGGATTTGCCCGAGGAGACCCGAGATAGACGTCCCCGAGAGGATGTAGGACATGTTCACAATGGACTGAAACGGTCCCAGTTCCCGGTCCCACACGCTCTGCGCAGCCGCCAGCCCAGGCGGCTTGAAGCGCAGCGACTTCTCCTGTGCTTGACGTTCAAGCTCTTCGATCGGCTGGGTCAGATACAGCAACTCGGGCACGTAGCCCTGGGCCGCTTTGGGCAGCTGCCAGCGTGTGACGATCTGTCCCTTTGTCCACGTGTTCCCGCTGATCGAGTCGACCGTGATGGGGACGCCCGGCAGCTTGCGATAATCGGGAATCGTCGATTCGTCCGTGTAGCCGTTGAGCTCCAGACGAGCCCAATCGCGTAGCGCGCTCGATCCGGTCTCGGCGCCGAGCAGCAGACACTTCCGTAGCAGCCCGGCAAGAGGCTCGGTCTCGTCGAGGGCGCGGTCCCGAAGTGATCGCAGCAGCGAGTCGGTCATGTCGGAATCGTAGGTGGAACCTATGACATCGCGGACCCACCGGCTTGCGAGCGGTGCGAAACCGATCGTTTCCGGCGCGTGAGCGCCGTGCGGTCCTCACCGATCACCGATAACGTGGGCCGCAACTCGGTTCCGGCAGGGGTTTTCCGTCTCTTAGGCTGTTCGGATGGACGCGGACTGGATCGAGCATCGACGTTCCGATGACGGCGAACTCCTGGGATGGATGAAACCGACCGGTGAAGATTTCGTTGCCATCGATCTGCTTGGTCGTAATCGCACTGAGGCGGTGGACTGGTTGACCGCAGAGGAGACGCTCGACGCGTTGGGGCTGACGTACTTGGCCGACCCTCATGAGCTCCGGTTGATCGACGGGTCATGGCTGAAGGTGCGCATCGCGGAACTCTCGCCGCGAGGTATACGACTGCAGAAAGACGACTGGGGGAACACCTCGGCTACCGAGCTGTACTACTCGACGCCGTTCCCCGTCGATCACAACATCCTCCGACCGATCTCCTAACGCGCCGGCCATGCGGCCGTGTTCTGCACGTCTACGGACAGCACGCCACACTGCCAACTACCGTTTCAGGCGGAACCACTGGTCGAGGATCAGTCCGCGGGGAGCCAATCGACGACGCGATCGTTGAACCAATCCGGGCGTTGTAACGGGACGCCGTGTCCGCATTCGTCGACGACCAGAAGTTCACCGCTGGGAAGGGCTTCGTGGATGGAGTCGGCTGAGTCGCGCATCAGGCGTCGTTCTCGCCCGCCCACCATGACGAGAGTTTGCCCGCGGAACGCCGACCATGCGTCGGGCAGCGTAAACCTCATGTTGGCGCCGACAGCGCCGACGAGTGTCTCTTTCGTGATTCCCGCGCTGGTGCTGATGTATTCCTCCATCAGATGAGGGGGTATGAAGAGTTCCCGAGCTTGCAACTTAGCGAACCATCGCTTGCGAGCAAGCGGTGCGCTGACGCCGAGCGCGGCAAGCGTGAGGTCGGTGAACGGCATGGGCTTTGCTTGAGCACTGACGATGACCGCCTGACTGACGAGTTCAGGGTGCCCTGAGGCCAGTTGTATGGCGAGCTGAGCCCCGAGGGAGAACCCGATGACGGTCGTGGGGCGACCGGGGACAGTAGTCGCGAGCAGCTCTGCGATCGCGGTAATGGTGTTCGCGTGAGATACGTAAGGTTCAGCGGCTGACCGTCCGTGCCCCGGTAGGTCGGGAACAAGGACCGCGTAGCTCGGTGCAAGCCGCTCCCGCAAGGAGTCCCACATCCAGCCGGCAACCCCACCGCCGTGGAGAAGAAGCACAGGCGACGCGGTGTCAGGGCCAGATGAGGAGAGAAACATGATGCTCTCACCCTGTCAGAGCCTCCGAGCGTATTTGTGACTTTCGGCCGCCTGCCTGCCGTAAACGATCGTTTACGGCACCTCGGCGGATGGCGCTGCGGGAGCCTGCCGAAACCTAGGACCGTGTCGAAACCTGGTTTTGGGAGAAACGGTTTCGGTACGGGGTTTCGGTCGCCTTCAACTCAGTGAAGCCGGCAGGTCGAACCGTGCGAAGAGATCGGGGTCGATGAACGAGGTGATGCCTGTGATCGCCTCATACTGGGTATCGACCAGCGTTAAGGACCATGCCTCGTGCGGCGCGGCATGGTGCGCTCCGATGTAGAAGGCGACCACGGCCTGCCCGTTGGCGGTTATCACGCGGGTGCGCCAGCTTGGGCACAGCGTCATCGGGACGGCATGTGCGAAGGCTGCGACAGAATCCGCGCCGGCGTACCACTCCGTGAGTGGTGGCATCTGCCAGGTCACGTCGGGAGCCAGAAGGTCGACGAACGTCCGTAGGTCGGAGTTGGCGAGTGCCTCTGCGAACCGATGAGCCAGGGAAAGCGTCGATTGCGACGGACGAGGCTGTGTCGGATTCGCCGGGGAGGCGCTGCGTTCCCCCAGAGTTCGCCTCCCGCGAGCGAGAGCCGAATGTATCGAGGTCGTGTTGGTCCCCATTGCTGAGGCCGCGTCGAAGGCCGAAAAGCCGAGGACGTCCACGAGGAGAAGCGCGGCCCGCTCGTTGCCGCTCAGGAGTTGCAACGTCGCGACGAAGGCGAGTTCTAAGTGTTCGGTGCGCTGCGCCAAGTCTGCCGGATCGGGGTACGGCGTCAGCCACTCGATTTCGGTGTCCGGTGTCGAGTCGGTGGCGGGTTCGGTGGCGGCAGGGCCAAGGTCGATCGGGAGCGCTCGTCGTCCCCGTGCTTTGGCGGTATCCAGGCATGTCCGAGTGGCCACCGTGTAGAGCCACGTTCGGACCGAGCTGCGTCCCTCAAACCGGTCGAACGCCGCCCAGGCACGCAAGAGAGCGTCTTGCAGAGCATCATCGGCGTCGTGCACCGACCCAAGCATGCGATAGCAGTGAGCGTGCAGGCCCTGCCGCAGTGGTGCTACCGCCCGCTCGAATCGTTCACGAGAGTTCTCGTTGGCGCTCTCGCGCTCTACGACGGGTATGTCCGAGAAGTTCTGCGCCATGCGACGATTCTGCCCGCGCCGCGCAGTCTCACCTATCGACAGCGTTCCGACGACCGAGGAGATCCCATGCCGTTTGACCCCATCACGCTCGATCACACTTTCACCGCCCCGATCGGCGTAAACGTGAAGGGCGAGGTCTGGGCCTGCGTCGAGATGCCCGACTCTGCCGATTTCTTCGGCACGGGCCGCTCCGTTCGGGTAGACCTTACAGTTGACGACCTGCCGCTGAAAGACGTCGGGATGATGGTCACCGGGACGGGCGGCCACATGGTGTCGCTGAACGCTGCGTTCCGCCGCAAGCTGGGCAAGGACGTGGGAGACACCGTCACCGTCCACATCGAGCGTCGAGTCAAGTGATGAGGGCCTCCGCGCTCTGGTCGCTGATCCACGCCGAGCGGCAGCGTCTACATGACCAGACTCAATCCCTCACCGCCGAGCAATGGCGATCTCCCGCGCTCGTTGGCTCTTGGACTCTCGAGCAGACCATCGCACATCTGACGGCTGGAGCAGAACAGAGCATCCCAGCCTGGCTGCGCAGCGTGTTCTCCGCGCGCTTTGACTTTGAGCTCCATAAGGAACGGGGAGTAGTCACCAGGATGGGGGCTTCGCCGGCTGAGACATTGGCCAGGTATGAACGAGCGATCCGCAACAAGCGACGCGCGGCCGGTCCGCTCATGGCGGGATTGGGTGAAGTCCTGATCCACGGCGAAGAGATCCGTCGGCCTGTCGGTATCCGAGACGGTGTACCCGTTCAAACGGCGGCCGCCACTTTGCAATGGTTCGCGCGTCACGATTTCACGGAGTACTCGCGCTCACGAGCGCAAGGCCTCCGGTTGGTCGCCAACGACGCGGCGACCGAGATCGGCCAAGGTGCGGAGGTGCGCGGTCGGGCGCTGTCGCTCCTTGTCGCGCTTTCTGGCCGGCCGGTCATCCCGGGTGAACTGCACGGGCCCGGAGCGGCTGTCCTGATCAAGCGTGGCGGGGCGGAGTGGAAGCCGCAACGCGAACCTGCTCGCCGTTTGTAGAGGTCCACAATCGGCCGAAACTGATCGTTTCTGGTGGGCTCGTCGACGTCGATGAGCAGCTGCGCGACACGCCGAGGATCGATCCGCCAAAACCCCCTGCCGAAACCGTTTCGCGCCGGAACCCTGGCGGTACCGTTTTCGGCATGGCACATGAAGTCGGGTACGCCCGGGTCTCGAAGCGGGAGCAGAACCCGGATGCTCAGTCCGCCGAGCTCCGCGCCGCCGGCTGCGAACGTGTCTTCGTCGACCATGGCGAATCGAGCCGCGTCACCGATCGGCCGCAGTGGCTGGCATGTCTCGACTACCTGAGGCCGGGGGACACCCTCAAGGTCCGCCGGCTCGATCGTCTCGCCGGCAGTGAGCGCATCCTGATTGAGACGCTGCAGGATCTCGACGCGCGCCAGGTGAACATCGTGAGTCTCACCGAGCCGATGATCGACACGACGTCGCCTATGGGTCGTGCGCTGTTCGGGATCGTGGCCGTGTTCGCGCAGCTGCGCGTGGACACGATCCGGGACAACACTCAGCGAGGTCTCGAGTACGCCCGCAGCCAGGGACGTGTCGGCGGCCGCCCGAGCGTGATGACTCCAGAGCGAATCGCGGCGGCTCGACAGTTACGCGCCGAGCATCACAGCTGGGAGAGTATCGGACGGGTCCTCGGGGTAGGGTCGTCGAGCGTTCGACGCGCTCTATCTCCCCGCGACTGAGCAAGCGTGAGTGCCGCCTGCAGACTTCCCAGCGCTAGCGGTCGCGGGCACCCGTGACCGCCTGGTAGAAAAGCAGAACCCCGGCCGTGTGATCTGACCTTTGCGAGGCCTACAGGGACGGTTCCGGGGTGTTGCGTTACATGTTACGTGAGTGGGGGACGATGGTCAATCAGCGTTAGGCGTTCTACGAGCAACACTTCGGCCCGGACCGGCTGAAACACTATCTCTCCGAAGCGCGCGGAGACACTGCGAGGGCGGAGGAGCTCTACCAGTGGAACGTCGAGGCTGCTTCGGCGTTCTGGGGTTCGCTCGGACACCTCGAGGTGGCACTGCGCAACACCATCGATGCCCGCATGTCAGACCGGCACGCGCAACTCGGGCGCGCGAGCCATTGGATCTGGGACGACCATCGTGAGTTCGGTCGCAGAAACCCACCCACTAAGCATCGGTACCCGTACGTCGACGTTGACACCGCGAAGAGGCGCGTCACAAAGAACCAGAAGCCGGTTACGCCAAGCCAAGTCATCTCGGAGATCTCCTTCGGGTTCTGGCACCAGATGGTCTCCCAGAGTCAGATGCGGTTCTGGCCGGACATCGCGACCGGGTTCCCACACGCTCCTGACAGAGCGCAGGACACGGTGCAAGAGCCTGTCAGTCGGCTTCGCGACCTTCGCAATCGCATCGGGCACCACCACCGCATCTGGTCGCAGGACCTTCAAGGTCGATATGACGACATCCTGCTTGTTACAAGCTTCATCGATCCTGACCTGAGCAGCTGGGTCGACGCGCAGTCGGCTGTACCAGGGGTGTTGGCGGTCAAGCCCGTGTAGCTTCTCCGGCCGACGAGCGCGAATCGCTCACCGGCGCGTAGCCACGTTGTCGCCACGTTCGCGTTCTCATGCGGCCGTTTGCGAACTGACCGGACTGGGCTGTCGTGCCTTCGTGCCATGATCCGTTTCAGTGCCGCAGTGTTGCGACAGGAAGCGAGGGGCCATGTCCATCCAGATCACACACGTCCGTTTCGGGGGGACTCGGAAGACGGAGGACGAGATCGTCTCATACAAATGGAAGAGCGAGCAGACGGGCGAAGTCAAGCACAGCGACAAGCCCACCTTGGTTGCCTGGATCGACAACGGAGGGAAGGCCTACGTCGGCGCTGGGAGCGCTCGTGTAGCAGTCGGGGTTGTCAGGCCGCAAAACGGGCAGCCGTACCTGCGTACTCATGCCGACGTCAAGTGGACTAACAACCTGGTCAGCCTCCTGACCTTCTGAACCATGAGCTTCCACAAGCCTTAAGCGCTAGCCCCATCGCCGGATGCCCCAAGCGGCCGCGTGCGTTCACGCACCCATCTAGGGGCACGCAACCGGACATATGTCAGGAACCTGACATAACGTTGATTATCGGGGTATCCGGTACCGCTTGGTTGCTCTTGCGACCGTCGGCCGCCGCGGCGGGTGAGCTGTCGAGAGCCCAGTTCTCGATCATCGGGATAACTGCCCAATGAGGGGATGTTTCGATCTCCCAACTGAGGAACCTCGATCGTTTCGTTGCTTCCTGGCATAAATCGTGAAACGGTCGGCTCGACCGAATCACATTATGGGGGAATCAGTTGAAAACGAGACTTCTGACCCGCGCTGCACTCTCTGCCGCGGTTCTGACGATCCTTGCTACCGCCGCGGTAACTCCTGCATGGGCGAGTGGCACCGCAGCACAGCCGTGCAGTATCGATGAGAAGCAAGCTGGAGATTGTGCACCTTACCTCGCATCTGCTGACGAGGATCCGGTAGAGGCAGCCGTTCGGCAGCTGGTGGCGCAAGGCGAAAGCGCTGGAGCTACAGCATTCGTCGAGAAGAAGTCAGCCAACCTTGACAGCGCGTCCGCCGCGGACCTTCGAGCAGTTCTGGCCGAAGCGACGGCCTCGGAGTCTACGGATGTCAGCCGTGGCGGAGTGCAGGCTGATGCTCTACGTGCCCCCGCAATCCGAGACGGGCGAGTGATCGGGAAAATCTGGTACCTGGACGAGAAGCTCGACTACGGATATTGTCGTCCCGACGGAACCGGCTGTGGGCCGGTCGTAGGCACCGTTCAACTTAAATTCTCGTACAATATCAACGAGTATCCCACTGTCACTCTTGATGGTGAAGTCCGCGCAATCGCCGGTTCACTCATTGAGGTCAATCCGCTGGAGTGCAAGACCTACTACGAGCTCCCCCTCTTTGACCAGGTTCTGCACGATTGGAATAACTGTGACAGCGCACAGTTTCGAGGGATGGGAACAGGCCCGCTGATCTTCGAGGAAAACTACCAGCACGGCTCGGCGCCCGGCACGAAGTACCACGTCGAGCTGAGTGGGAAGATCACGACCTACCATGATCCCGGTCAGCCACTGTGGTTCCTGCGAAACAGCCACACCTACACCGTCG
The DNA here is from genome assembly GCF_053345465.1 of Microbacterium sp. M4A5_1d. Classification (NCBI taxonomy): domain Bacteria; kingdom Bacillati; phylum Actinomycetota; class Actinomycetes; order Micrococcales; family Microbacteriaceae; genus Microbacterium; species Microbacterium sp. M4A5_1d. The sequence continues at coordinate 157,375 of NZ_JBKFAD010000002.1, read as the reverse complement.
TTCACACGGGCACATCGGGCGCGACGTTCTGAGGGTATCCGGGGGGCTCGACTTCAGGTCGAGTCACCCGGATAGTGTGTCCAGATGAATCATCGCGAACTACAGATCGAGAGAAAGCGTCTGTTGAACGCCTATCTCGACGTTCTCAACGACCCCTCACGGTTTTTGGACCTCGTTCTTCGCCTCCCAACCGGCGATCACCTGAGCGAAGCAATCGAGCACGAGTATCGCTTCGACACAGCGATTGCCCAAGCCGTCTCCTCCTTAGGCATCCAGTACTTCACTCCCGAGAAGGTCCAGCGCGTCCGAGATGAACTAGCTCAGCTAAACCGTGCTCTCGGTGAAGCCGAAGACCGCCTCAGCAGCAGATTTTGACTGAACGCTCCGGCGAAGGTCATGGTGCGCCGCCACCTGTCGCCGTTGTCGGTCACGACCAACGAAGCTCGTGGACGCCGGCAACGCGCAGCTCGTCGATCAGGCGTCGGCGTGGACGTCGACGAGATCGAAGTCGATACCGGCCAGGCGCAGCGCTGTGCAGGTGTTCGTGCACTTCGTGCAGCCCTCGGCCCCGTACACCGTGACATGAATGCTCATCGCCCGTGATCCTCTCTGCGGTCCTCGGCCGTTCAGCCGATGCTTCGCCATCAGCTGATACTTGCCGCCCGCGCGTCGGCTCGGAGCGGGTCAAGGACTGGCCCCGCCGGGATTCCGCAGGAATCCGCGCAGCACCCTTGAGGCGTTCCGAGCCGACGCGCTCCCCCGCTGCCGCCGGCGCCGGCAGCTCAAGTAGTTGACACGTCCGTGTCACTCTGTCTTGATCTATGGCAACACGCGGCGTGTTACTCGCGACTCGCTCGGTCTATGGCTGGTGTCGCGGTATGACCGACCGTCGTCTCCCGTGGGGTTCGCGTGAGAACCCAGGGAGCCGGGGTTGGGCGATCAAGCGGGTTCGAAGGACCGGCTCAATCAGCTCGCCCAGCACGCCGGCGTCTCGAACGCCGTGCTTCTAGAGGAGGTCATCGACCACCTCGAAGAGAAGCGGAACGAGCGCGGGCTGCCGACCTGGTGGTCGGAGCAAGAGCTCCCAGTCGGGGAGCTGCCTACGAAGGAAGGCGTACCAAGCAGCGATGGAGGCGATTCTGTTGAGTCCCGCTCGCTGCCACAATGTCGGGTCCTGACGGCTCGCCCGACATCGAACAGTCGCGTCAGATTCCGTCGAGGGTGGGCGGCAGGGCGACCACGAGCTCGTCGATCTCCTCGCCGCGGGCGGGGGCGTAGGCGCGCTGCCGGCAGATCTCACTGAAGCCGTTCTTGGTGAGCACGGCGATGGATGCCGCGTTGTCGGCGGCGACCCGGGCATAGAGCGGGCGCTCCGCCTCGCGGGCGACGAGCAGGCGCAGCGCGGCCGAGGCGACGCCGCGACCTCGCGCGTGTCGGGTGATCCAATAGGTGACCTCGCGGTCGCCGTCGACGGTGAAAGCGGCGGCGGTTCCGGCGAAGCCGCCGTCATCGGTCACGACGAACATCGAGACGCGGTCGTCGGCGCGGTGGCGTTCGAGCCAGGCGTCGAACGCGTCGCGGTCCGAGGGATCGTCGGCGGTGAACGCGGCCTGGGCGACCGCATCCGGGTCGCGCATCATCTCGAAGACGGCATCCGCGTCGTCATCGTCGAAGGGGCGGAGATCCACGTGAGTCACACCGGCACGCTACGCGGATGAAATCCGTCTCATTTACGGGTATCGGTGCGGCGCGAGAATCAGTACAGTTGTCCCGTCACGCATCGCGTGACGTATCCGGGGGGATCCGTCGACGCCCGGGCGCTGCATTTCTGGCACGCAGCCCGGGCGTCGAATGGGGGAGTTCTCCGACGCTCACTTTGCAGACAGCAGCTGCGCCCGCAGGTCGTCGATGTCGGCCGCCACGGCGATCGCGCCGTCGGCCTCGTCGGGCGTGCTGAAGCCCCACGACACGAAGATGACCGGCACACCGTTCGCGGCGCCGCCTTCGACGTCGTGGTGGCGGTCTCCGATGAGAACGGGCCGCGAGACGTCGACGCCATCGGCGGTCAGACGCCGGAGAGCTTCGGCCACGATGTCCGACTTCGAGCTCAGCGTCTTCTCGTCGCTCGTGGCCCCGACGATCTCGCGCAGCCGGGGCGCGAGACCGAAGTGCTCCATGAGCGCCCGCACCTGGATCTCGGGCTTGGAGCTCGCCGTCGACTGCGGCACGCCCGCCTCATCCAGCTCGACCATGAGGTCGGCGACACCGGGGTAGAGGCGTGCACCGGTCGTGTAGCCGTCTGCCTTGCCGAGCACGCGGTAGAACGACACCGCCTCGGTCGCCTTCTCGGGCGTCATCCCGAGGTTCGTCTGGAACGACTCGTGCATCGGCGGACCGATCCAGTGGATGAGCTCCTCGCGCGTCGGCGCGGGGCGGCCGAAGTGCTCGAGCGTGATCGTGAGGCGGCGGAGGATGCCCTCGGAAGCGTCGACGACCGTGCCGTCGATGTCCCACAGGGCGCAGGAGAACGGCGATCGGGTCATAGGTCCCACCCTACGTGCGCGATGACGCGGAGTACGGCGTGAGGGGGCCGTCGACCATCTTCGGAACGCGGTCGCATGCGCCGTGCACGCCCCCATCGAGAACCCCGATGACTCCCGCGATCACATCGTCGGCGTCGACCCCGTGCTCCACGAGCTGCATGCCGGCGTTGATGACGCCCTGCACGAGGGCCGCACGGGTTGCGGCCCCCGGGATTCCGGGCTCTTCGAGAAGGTGACGCAGCGGTGCGGTGAGGGCGTCGTGCATCGCCATGATCGCCTCGACGTTCTTCGGCAAGATGTCGGTCTGCTGGAGGCCCGTGGCGAGCGTGTGCTTGCCATCAGCGGTCATCCGGATCGTCGCGGTGACGTAGGCGTGCAGGCGAGCGCGGCCGGGGGCTGCGGCATCCATCGCGGCCTCGAGCTCCGCACCCCACTCCTCGAACGCCTGCATCGCGATCGCGGCGAGGAGGTCGTCCTTGGAGGGGAAGTACTCGTAGAAGCTCGACCGGGACAGGCCCGCCCTTTCGCACACCGAACGCGGAGTGATGGCGGCGACGCCGGCCTCGGCGATGATCGCCTTCGCCGAGGCGAGGAGCGCTCCGTGTTGAGCGACGCGGTGCTCTGCGACGGTCGCAGCGGTGATCTTCGGCACCGCCCCATTATGGGTCTCGCTCATGAGGCCCGCCGGGGTGGCTATGCGGGTGGCGGGAATGTCTCGCGGCTCCCGCGCGCTGACATCCTCATGACGACATCCAGCACGTCCTCAGCCCACGCTTCCGGCACCTTCCGCATCGGCGGCGACCTCGAGGTCAACCGCCTCGGCTACGGCACGATGCAGCTCACCGGCCCCGGCGTCTGGGGCCCGCCGAAGGACCACGACGAGGCGATCCGCGTTCTCAAGCGCGCCGTCGAGCTCGGCGTGAACTTCTTCGACACCGCCGACTCGTACGGCCCCTACGTCGCCGAGGAACTCCTCAGGGAGGCGCTGCACCCCTACGGCGACGACGTCGTGATCGCGACGAAGGCCGGACTCACGCGTACCGGACCCAACGAGTGGCCGCCGCTCGGGCGACCGGAGTACCTGCGCCAGGAGGCGGAGATGAGCCTCCGGCGCCTCGGTCTCGACCGCATCGACCTCTTCCAGCTCCACCGCATCGACGCGCAGGTTCCCCTCGAGGACCAGGTCGGCGAGCTGAAGAAGCTCCAGGACGAGGGCAAGATCCGCCACATCGGACTCTCCGAGGTCACCGTCGATCAGGTGAAGGCCGCGCAGCAGATCGCCACGATCGTGTCGGTGCAGAACCTCTACAACCTGCAGAAGCGGGATGCCGAGGAACTCCTCGACTGGTCGACGGAGCAGGGCATCGGCTTCATCCCGTGGTTCCCGCTCGCGACCGGCGGCCTGACCGGTGCCGACTCGCCGCTCAGCGAGCTCGCCGAGCGCAAGCAGGCATCCCCCGCCCAGATCGCCCTCGCGTGGCTGCTCAAGCGCTCGCCGGTCATGCTGCCGATCCCGGGCACCTCGAGCGTCGCGCACCTCGAGGACAACCTCCGCGGTGCCGAGATCGAGCTCACCGAAGACGAGTTCGAGGAGCTGTCGAAGCTCGGCTCCTGAGAGGCTCGGGCGCGTCGCGTCAGAACAGGCGCGGCGCGCCCGACTCGATGCCCTTCATGGCGTCGTAGTCGAGCGTGACGCAGCGGATGCCGCGGTCGGTGGCGAGCACCTTCGCCTGCGGCTTGATCTCCTGCGCCGCGAACACCCCGGTGACGGGCGCGAGGTGCGGGTCTCGGCCGAGCAGCTCGAGATAGCGCGTGAGCTGCTCGACACCGTCGATGTCGCCGCGGCGCTTGACCTCGACGGCGATCGTTCCGCCCGCGGGATCGCGCAGCAGCAGGTCGACCGGTCCGATCGCGGTCGGGAACTCGCGGCGGACCAGCGTCAGGTCTTCACCGATCACCTCGACCTGCTCGGCGAGCAGGCGCTGAAGATCGGCCTCGACGCCGTCCTTGATGAGACCGGGGTCGACGCCGAGCTCGTGGGACGAGTCGTGGATCATCTCGTAGATGCGCACGACGAGGGTGTCGCCCGACTTCGCGTGGGTCACCCGCCACTGCTCGACGACCTGCTCCTCGACATCCGGGTCGTCCTCGGGCGTCTCGACCGTGAGCGTGCACGGCGGGCTCATCCAGTTCAGCGGCTTGTACGACCCGCCGTCGGAGTGCACGAGCAAACTTCCGTCGCCCTTATGCACCAGCAGACGGGTGGCGAGCGGAAGGTGAGCATTGAGGCGCCCCGTGTACTGGACGGAGCAGCGGGCGATGACCAGACGCACCCGTCGAGCCTAAGCGCTATCGCTGGCGGCGGCGGCGGCGTCGTCGGCGTCGGCGACCGCATCGGCGACGGAGAGCTCGTAGATGATCTCGAGACCATCCTCGTCATCCCACTGCTCGCCGCGCTCGACGAACCCGTAACCGTCGATGAGCGCTCGTGACGCGACATTGTCAGGGCTGATCGTCGCGCGCACCGTGCGCACATCGGGGTGGCTGCGTGCCACGTCGAGCAGGGTCTCGAGAGCCTGTCGTGCATAACCGCGGCGCCGCAGCGCGGGGTCGACGCGATACCCGACTTCGACCATGCCGCTGGCATCCGGCGGGCCGTGGAAGCCGGCCACGCCGACGGCGGCGTCGCGCTGGGGATCGATGATGAGCCGGGTGATCCACGGAGCGTCACCAGGCGCGTTCCCGACCTGTGCGCTGCGGTGCCGCCAGAGCCAGTCACATTCCGGGCCTGTGAGGAACGGGTTGGCGTAGATCGGGTCGAGGTTCGCCGTGTCACCTGCCCCGAGGGCATGGAGAACCTGCTCGGGGATCATGTCGAGGTGGACGCCGGTGTCGGATGCCGGGAGGTACCAGGGCTGTGTGGAGATCGTCATCGCGGATGATCCTGGCAGAGTGCCGGCGCGGGCGCGCGCCCGCGTGTTCAGCCGATATGCGCAGCGACGGTCGGGATGAGGATCGGCGCGTTGACGGCGGCGTGAAGCACCATGCAGGCGACGAGGTTGCGGCGCCAGAGGTACAGCACGTAGATCGCCACGGTTCCGCTCGCGTGGTAGAGCAGCCACTCGGGTCCGAAGGTGAACAGATGTGGCACGACGAAGAACGGAAGCGTCGTGGCGACCGCGACCCAGCGTCGCCCCGTGAGCTCGGTCAATCGTTCGAGGGGATAGCCGCGGAACAGGATCTCTTCGCAGATCGCGGCGCTCAGGATCATCGCGACGACCACCAGGATCGGGAGCGCCGCGATGGTGGCGGAGCCGGTGTCGGGTGCGTTCTGCGGACGGATGAGCTGCGCGAGCCAGCTCCAGGCCATGGCGCCACCGAAGAAGATGAGTGCCCACTCGAGGTCTTTGCCAGTCGGCCGCACGATGCGCAGAGACGACAGCCCGCGCGGCTCGACACCGAACACCCACGCGAGGACGAGCGCCGTCGCGAGGCAGTTCCAGAAGATCGAGGCCGCCGGTCCCGCGAGCCCGATCGCCGCGAGCGGGGGACGCGGGTCGGCTCCGACGGCGCGAAGCACCTCCGGTAGCCACATCGGTGACCACGCGAGACCGATGCCGACCAGGACGGTCGTCCAGGCGAGCGCGCGGGGGCGGGGCGGTTGCGGCCGTTGCGGCTGGTGCCGGGGCTCTGGCGGTGTCGCGTTCGTCGGTGCCGTGGCGGGGTTCGATTCCGATTCCACGACATCAGAGTAACCGCTCTAGAGTTGCTGCTCTAGTAAAGCTTCGCGGGCTAGGGTGGCTCCCGTGCCACGCCGTCGCGATCCTGAACGCTTTGAGGAGCGGCGTGCCGTGATCCTGGATGCGGCGGCCGCCGAGTTCGCCGCATCCGGATACGCGGCCGCCACCACTGCGTCGATCCACCGTCGCGCGGGCGTGTCGTCGGGCACGCTGTTCCACTACTTCCCGACGAAGCTCGACCTCCTGGTCGGAGTGCTCGAGGCCGGGCGCTCCGAGACGGAACGGGCGCTCGCCGAGATCACTGAGCGGGCAGCGGGTATGGATGCCGTTCTGGCCTATGCCGCGCACCTCGAGGCGGAGCTCGCCGACGAGTTGTACCCCGGGCTCGTCCGGGCGATCGGCGACGTCGAACGGCTCGAGCCCGTCCGCGAATCGCTCGCCGCCGAGACCGCGGCGATCGACGACTTCCTCACGCAGTACCTCGCGCAGGCTCTCGATGCAGACCCGGCGAGGTGCACCGGCCAGGCTCGCGCGATCCGCTGGCTCTTCGACGGAGCCGCAGCCGCCGCGCTCGCCGCGCCCGTCCCCACCGGGTTGCTTGTCGACGCGGTGCGCGCCCTGCTTCGCGGCATGGGGGTGCCGCTGCCGCGGTTCTGAGCTACCGCGCCGGCATCTGCCGGTTGTCCCGTCGTCAGGCTCACCTGCCGTTGAAGCCCCGCGGGCCGTCAGCGAGCACGGTTGAGCCTGTTGACCGGGCGGGACCGGCTCGGCTCACACGACCCCGACTCGTCCGTCAGGCCATCTGCCCCCGCCCGCTTCACCGCTCCGCCGAGGTCCCAGTTGGGCCGGGAATGGCGACGGGATACCCGGCCAAACTGGGACCTCGCGGCGCGGTGAAGCGGCGCGGACCTCGCGCGACGGGTCAGTGGCGGCCGGCGCCGACCTTGGCTCCGGGCAGCGGCTTCGCGGCCGACGAGGCGAGACCGGATGCCGCGACGAGCACCACCAGGATGAACAGCGTCGGCAGCAGGCCGATGTGGTCGCTGATGAATCCGAGGATCGGCGGTCCGCACAAGAACGCGACGTAACCGATCGTCGCGGCGGCGCTCACGCGGGCGGCCGCGTGGGCGGGGTCGTCTGCGGCGGCCGACATCCCGAGCGGGAAGCCGAGCGACGCCCCGATGCCCCACAGTGCGGCTCCCACGAAGACGAGCGGCAGGTTCGGGGCGAGGATGAACAGCAGGATGCCGGCGGTCGCGGCGACGGCGAGCACGCGCAGCGTCGCGACCCGGCCGAAGCGGTCGACGAGGGGACCGCCGAAGACGCGCACGACGGTCATCGAAACGCTGAAGACGGTGAGCGCCGCGGCGCCGATGGCGGCGGTTCCGCCCTCGTGCTCGACCACGCCGAGCGCGAGCCAGTCGTTCGCACCGCCCTCGGCGAAGGCCATGCCGAGCATGATGATGCCGAGCGTGTAGGTCCGCGGCTCGCGCCAGGCCGACAGCGAGACCGCGAGGCGCTGACGCCACCCGGGCGCGGGGCCGTCGGCGGAGGCCGCCTCCGCCGACGCGGAATCGGCGGCGACGGCGTCGGTCACCGCCCGGCGGGGGACGTTCGCGATCGCGACGATCGCGAGCACGACGATGAGCGAGGCGATGGTGACGGCGTGGATGGCGACGCCGATGCGAAGGCTGGCGGCGATCGCGCCGAGCCCTGCGCCGATCACGGTCCCGAAGCTGAAGAAGGCGTGGAACAGCGGCAGGATCGTCTTGCCCGACTGCGTCTCGATGGCGGCTCCGTCGACGTTCATCATGACGTCGAGGCATCCGTTGCCGAATCCGAACAGCGCGAGCCCGACGATGAGCATCGCGTACGAGTGGAAGAAACCGCTGCCGAGCCCGAGGATCGCGAGGCCGATCGACAGCGTGATCAGCACCCCGAACATGCCGGTGCGGGTGCCGAGCCGGGCGATGATGACGGAGCTCGCGGAGAGCCCGAGGATCGAGGCGATCCCCATCGCGAGCAGCGCCAGTCCGATCTCGCGGTTCTCGATGCCGAGGTCTTCCTTGATCGTGGGTACGCGCGCGGCCCAGGTGGCGATACTCAGGCCGCTCGCGGCGAAGATCGCGAAGACGGCGTTGCGCCAGCGCAGGTAGACGGAACGGGAGAGCACATCGGTCACCGGGTCAGCGTACCGAATCGATTCGACGTTGCACTACGGCCAGGTACGATCGGGGCGTGAACGCACGTCGGCCCACCATCTCGGACGTCGCGCATGCGGCCGGGGTCTCGCCGTCGACGGCATCCGTCGTCTTCAGCGGCAAGACGCCCGTCAGCGAAGCGACCCGCGCGAAGGTCCTCGCGGCCGCCGCCGAGCTCGGATACCTCGGACCCGACCCGCGCGCGGCGTCGCTCCGGCGCGGACGCAGCGGGATCATCGGGGTGGTCAGCGGCGGGCGGCTCGGCAGCGTCTTCGGCGACCCCGTCATGCGGACGACGATGGACGCGCTCGCCGACGCGGTCGCCCCGATCGGCGCCGGACTGCTGCTGCTGCGCGAGGGCAGCGTCGTCGCGGGCGAGCCGACGCTCATGACGGCTCCCATCGACGCCGCCGTGCTGATCGGATGCAGCGCGCTGCTGCGCGACCACCTCGCGAGCGTTCGGGCCCGTGGCATCCCGGTCGTCGTCATCGAAGGCGACGGGGGCGAGGGGGTGCCCCGGATCGCGCTCGACAACCGCGAGGCGCAGCGCCTCGCAGCCGAGCACGTGCGCGATCTCGGGCACACGAACGTCGTCGCGGTGACGATGCCGGTGCGGTGGGGATCGGAGTCGGGCTGGCTGTCGCGCGACGACGAGAGCACGACGTCGGTCGACGTGGTGGCCGACCGGCTCGCCGGATTCCGCGACGTGTTTCCGGATGCCGCTGCCTACGCCGCCGGGGACAGCTCGATCGACGCCGGCGCGGCAGTCGGACGCGCGCTCTTCGCGGGCGACGGCCCGCATCCGACGGCGGTCATCGCGCAGAGCGATCTGCTCGCGGTGGGTGTGCTGCGCGCTGCGGAGGAGGCCGGGCTGCGGGTACCGGAGGATGTCAGCATCACGGGCTTCGACGGCATCGTGGTCGACGGTCTCGCGCCCTACGAACTGACCACACTCGTGCAGCCGGCGTGGCAGAAGGGGCGAGCCGCCGGCGAGGCTGTGGCAGCGCTCCTGGCCGGAGACACGCCCGACTCGCAGTGGTTCACGAGTACGTTCCGTGTGGGGAACACGACGGGGCCGGTCGCTGTCAAGTATTAGCCGATCGACCGTAGACCGGCATCCTGTCGGTAGGATGGGTGACACGACCCCCCACGCCCAGAGGAGGCCTGTTGCTGATCTTCCTCGGTGCGTTCGCGGTTCTTCCGTTGGTTCTGCCGTGGTTGATCAAGCGGATCGGCGCCCGCGCATTCTTCGTCGCAGCACTCCTGCCCATCGCAGCGTTCGTCGACGCGGCCCGTCGCGCTCCTGAGGTTCTGAGCGGCGGCATTCCGTTCGAGTCATACGCCTGGATCCCTCAGCTCGACATCGCTCTGTCGATGCGGATGGACACCCTCGCGTGGATCATGACGCTCATCGTCACCGGCGTCGGTGCGCTCGTGATGATCTACTGCCGCTGGTACTTCGACGGCAAGAAGGTCGGCGTCGGGCAGTTCGCGGCCGTGCTGCTCGCCTTCGCCGGCGCCATGTACGGACTCGTTCTCACCGACGACATCGTCGTGCTGGTGATGTTCTGGGAGATCACGAGCGTTCTCTCCTACCTGCTCATCGGGTTCTACAACGGCCGAGGAGCGAGCCGCCGTGCCGCGCTCCAGGCGCTTCTGGTCACCACCCTCGGCGGTCTCGTGATGCTGATCGGGGTCGTCATGCTGGTCGTGCTCTACGGCACCACGAGCCTGAGCACGATCGTCTCCTCGCCGGCACCCGAGGGTGTGCTGCTCAACGTCGCGATCGCCCTCACGCTCGTCGGTGCCTTGAGCAAGTCGGCCATCTTCCCCTTCCACTTCTGGCTGCCCGGCGCCATGGCGGCGCCCACCCCGGTCAGCGCCTACCTCCACGCCGCGGCGATGGTGAAGGCCGGCATCTATCTGATCGCCCGTCTCGCGCCCGCCTTCGCACACGAGGACCCGTGGCGTCCCATGGTCATCGGGCTCGGCGTCTTCACGATGCTGCTCGGAGGTCTGCAGGCCCTGCGCGAGTCCGACCTCAAGCGCATCCTCGCCTTCGGCACCGTCAGCCAGCTCGGCATGCTGACGGTCGTTCTCGGCTATGGCGAGCGCAACTCCGCCCTGGCCGGCCTGGCGCTGCTCGTCGGCCACGCGCTGTTCAAGTCGTCGCTGTTCCTCGTGGTCGGCGTCATCGACCGACAGCTGTCGACCCGCGACATCCGTGAGCTCTCGGGAGTGGGACGCCAGGCGCCGACGCTCGCAGTCTTCTCGATCATCGCGATCGCCTCGATGGTGGGCGTGGCACCGACCATCGGCTTCGTCGCGAAGGAAGCCGCGCTCTCGTCGCTGCTCGAGGGGGGCACGGATCCGCTCGCCCTCGCACCGCTGATCGGCATCGTGCTCGGCTCGCTGCTCACCACGGCTTACGGCGCACGCTTCGTGTGGGGCGCGTTCTTCACGAAGAAGGATGCCGCAGGCGCGACCCTGCCTCGCACGGAGTGGCCCGATCCGCCGATCGGCTTCCTCGCCGCCCCGGTGCTGCTGAGCGGCCTCACCGTCGTCGGGGGCATCGCCGCACCGTTGCTCGATGCCGCGTTCTCGGGCTACGCCGCCACGATGCCCGAGGCGGCGGGAGCCGACGGCTACGATTACCACCTCGCCCTCTGGCACGGTTTCGAACCCGCGCTTTTCCTCTCGGTCGGCAGCATCCTCGCCGGTCTCGTGCTGTTCTGGTTCGTCGGGCGGCGCCCCGGCACGCAGCGTCGCTGGCTCCCCTTCACCGCCGTCGACGCCTACAACGGGACGGTTCGTGCCATCGTGCGGACCTCGGTGTGGACGACGTCGCTCACCCAGCGGGGGTCGCTTCCGGTCTACGTGGGCACGATCTTCGTCGTGTTCGTCGCGGCCGAGGGCACGGCGCTCATCGCGCACGGCGGCTGGCAGGCCGACCTCGCCGCGTGGCACTCGCCGATGCAGGTCTTCGTCGCACCCATCATGATCATCGCGGGCATCATCGCGGTGCGTGCCCGCAAACGTTACACCGGAGTCGTGCTCGTGTCGGTGACGGGGCTCGGCATGGTCGCGCTCTTCGCGTCGGCCGGTGCGCCCGACCTCGCGCTGACGCAGATTTTGGTCGAGACGGTCACGCTCATCGCCTTCGCGCTGGTGCTGCGCCGCATCCCCTCGCGGATGGGCGACCACAATGCCTCGGTCTGGCCGATCGGGCGTGCGCTGCTCGGCATCGGCGTCGGCGCGACGATGGCACTCGTGGCGATCGTCGCGACCAGCGCGCGCGTCGCCGAGCCGATCTCGACCGCGTTCCCCGACCTCGCGTACGAGATCGGTCACGGCAAGAACGTCGTCAACGTCACCCTCGTCGACCTGCGCGGCTGGGACACGATGGGCGAGCTGTCGGTGCTGATCCTGGCGGCGACGGGTGTGGCCTCGCTCGTCTTCGTGACGCATCGCTCCGACACGCTCTCTCGTGCGATCTCGTCGCTGCCCACCGGCGCGCTGCGCACGCGCCGTCCGCTCGTCGAGACCTCGGAGGGGCCGCGGCCCCGCGCCGGATCGGGATCGTCGCGGCAGGCTTGGCTCGTGGGCGGGCAGAAGCTCCGCCCCGAGACGCGTTCGATCATGCTCGAGGTGATCGTCCGCATCCTGTTCCACACGATCATCGTCGTGTCGCTGTATCTGCTCTTCGCCGGCCACAATCTGCCGGGCGGCGGCTTCGCCGGCGGACTCGTCGCGGGGATGGCGCTCGTCATGCGCTACGTCGCGGGCGGACCGTACGAGCTCGGGGCTGCCGCTCCGACGGATGCCGGGCGACTGCTGGGCGTCGGGATGGCGCTGGCTGTCGGTACCGCGGTCGTGCCCCTCTTCTTCGGTGCGCCCGCCCTGACGAGCACGTTCTGGGAGGCGGAGCTGCCCGTTCTCGGCCACGTGGAGTTCGTCACCTCGACGATCTTCGACGTCGGCGTCTACCTCGTGGTCATCGGGCTCGTCCTCGACGTGCTCCGCTCGCTGGGCGCGGAAGTCGACCGGCAGCGCAAGGAGCGAGAGGAGCTCGCCCGATGAACGTCTCACTGATCCTGATCATCATCATGGGCGCGCTCTTCGCCGCCGGCGTCTACGCGATGCTCGAGCGCAGCCTCACCCGCGTGCTGATCGGCTTCCTGCTGCTCGGCAACGCAGCCAACCTGTTCCTCCTCGTCGTCATGGGGGCGCCCGGTGTCGCGCCGTTCTACGGCTCGGCCGATGACCCTGCCGAGTTCAGCGACCCGCTGCCGCAGGCGCTGACCCTCACGGCGATCGTCATCACCTTCGCCGTCTCGGCTTTCCTGCTCGCCCTGATCTACCGTTCCTGGCAGCTCGGTCAGGCCGACACGGTCGAGGATGACGAGGCCGACCTCGCCGTGCGCGATCGCATGGCCGAAGACGAGGAGGCGATGGAGCAGGAGATCACCGACGAAGACGACGACGCGACGACCGACTTCGTCGGCGACCAGACGTCACCCATCACCGTGCTGCACTCGCGCGACTTCGACGCGCTGCGCGACGACGCGCCCACCGATCGCCCCGGAGGAGACCGATGAGCGCCCTGGTTCCCCTCCTCGTGACGCTGCCCCTGCTGGGGGCCGCGGTCGCCCTCATCTTCGGTCGCCGCCGCCGCATCCAGGTCGGGGTCTCGATCGTCACGCTCACCGCGACCCTCGTGATCGCGGCGGTGCTGCTGAACGTCATCAACGCCACCGGCGTGCCGATCGCAGTCTCGGTCGGCGGGTGGCCGATCCCGTTCGGCATCGTGCTCTACGTCGACCGGCTGGCCGCGCTGCTGGTCGTCGTCTCGAGCGTCGTCCTGCTCGCGGTCCTGCTCTTCTCGGTCGGCCAGGGCGCCGCCGACGGTGACGACGAGACACCGGTCTCGATCTTCCACCCGTCGTACCTCATCCTCTCGGCGGGCATCTTCAACGCCTTCATCGCGGGCGACCTGTTCAACCTGTACGTCGGATTCGAGATCCTGCTCGTCGCGTCGTACGTGCTCATCACGCTCGGGTCGACCGAGTCGCGCATCCGCACGGGCGTCGTCTACATCGTCGTCTCGCTCGTGTCGTCGATCCTGTTCCTGTCGGCGATCGCGGCGATCTACGGCGCGCTGGGCACCGTGAACATGGTGCAGCTCTCGCAGCGGATGACGGAGCTGCCGCAGGAGACGCAGCTCGTCCTGCACCTGCTGCTGCTGCTCGCGTTCAGCATCAAGGCCGCCGTCTTCCCGCTGTCGTTCTGGCTGCCCGACTCGTATCCGACGGCGCCCGCTCCCGTCACCGCGGTGTTCGCGGGGCTGCTGACGAAGGTCGGCGTGTACGCGATCATCCGCACCGAGACGGAGATCTTCCAGGACAACAGCGTCAACACGCTGCTGCTGATCGTCGCGCTGGCGACGATGATCGTCGGGGTGCTCGGCGCCGTCGCGCAGGCCGAGCTCAAACGCATCCTGTCGTTCACGCTGGTCAGCCACATCGGCTACATGATCTTCGGCCTCGCCATAGCCACGCCGGCCGCCGTCGGCGCGACGATCTACTACATCGTCCACCACATCGTCGTGCAGACGACCCTCTTCCTGGCGGTCGGTCTCGTTGAACGACGGGCCGGGTCGACCTCGATCCTGAAGGTGAAGGGCCTCATGCGCGCGGCGCCGCTGCTGGCCGTGCTCTACTTCATCCCGGCGATCAACCTCGGCGGTCTCCCGCCCTTCTCCGGCTTCATCGGCAAGTACGCGCTGTTCGACGCGGCCGCCGACGAGGGCAGTCCGCTGATGTACGTGCTGATCGTCGCGGGCATCATCACCTCGCTCCTCACGCTCTACGCCCTGATGCGCGCCTGGAACCTGTCGTTCTGGCGCGAGAAGGACGAGGTCGGAGAGGGCGAGAGCGAGACCGACGCGCGCATCGCCTACCTCGGGGATGCCGAAGGGGCCGACGTTCAGACCGAGAAGCGCGTCATCCCGCGCATCATGACGACCGCGACGGCCGGAATGGTCGCCGTCACGGTCGCGCTGACCGTGTTCGCCGGACCCCTGTACGACCTCTGCGCCGCCATCGGAGAATCGCTCCTGCAGCCGGTCACGATCAGTCAGCTCGAGCAGGAGGTGCAGTGATGATGGGCGACGCCAAACGCAACGCTGCGACCGCGCTCTGGCGACAGCTGCCGTTCTTCGTCTGGCTCGTCGCGCTGTGGATGCTGCTGTGGGGTCAGTTCACCGTGCTCGCGGCGCTGACCGGCATCGTGGTGGCCCTCTTCGTGACGCGCGTGTTCCGGCTGCCGCCGGTCGAGCTGTCGGGCCGGGTCAACATCTGGTGGGGCGTCGTCTTCTTCCTCGAGTTCCTGTTCTCGCTCGTCAAGGGGTCGCTGCTGGTCGCCTGGCAGGTCATCGATCCGCGCCGCCAGCCGGGCGCCGCGATCATCGCCGTGCCGCTGCGCACCGACGACGACCTGATCATGACGCACGTCGCGGTGACGGCATCCCTCATCCCCGGCTCGCTGATCATCGACATCGACCGCGACCGCCGCATCCTGTACGTGCACGCCATCGGCATCCGTTCGCAAGAGCAGCTCGAGCACCAGCGGCGCGAGATCCAGCACTGGGAGGAGCGCATCGTTCGCGCAGTCGGATCGAAGGAGCAGGCCCACCAGCTGTCGGACCTGCGGAGGGAGCGCTCATGACCTGGCTCGTCGTCGTCATCTCGGTCGTGTTCGCGGTGTCCGCGCTGCTGACGCTGTGGCGCATCATCGTCGGCCCGTCGATCCTCGACCGCGCGGTCGCCTCGGATGTGCTGCTGACGCTCGTGATCTGCGCGCTCGGCGCCGAGATGGCGATCAACCATCACACCCGCACCCTGCCCGTGCTGCTGATCGTCGCCGCGGTCGGCGTGTTCGGTTCGATCTCGATCGCGCGCTTCGTCGCGCGGAAGGACAACACGGACGCCTCATGAGCATCACCGACGTCATCGCCCTCGTGCTCGTCCTCATCGGGGCCCTGCTGTGCCTCACGGCAGCGATCGGGCTGCTGCGTTTCCGCGACGTGCCGACGCGTCTGCACGCCGCCACGAAGCCCCAGGTCCTCGGCTTCATCCTCATCTGCATCGCCGTGGGGGTTTCGCTGCACTCGTGGCCGGTCGTCGCGTTCCTCGTGCCGGTGGCGCTCATCCAGCTCGCGACCGCGCCATTGTCGGCCCACATGGTCGGACGTCAGGCGTACCGCAACAAGACGCTCGACGGTGAGTCGCTCTTCGTCGACGAGTTCGCCGACGCCCCGGCTCCGAGCGACACCCGCGACTGACCCGCTAACCGGCGAGCGAGTCGAGGTGACGGTCGAGCACCCGGTCGACATCGACGGCCGGCTCGGTCGACGACGTCCAGATGAGGTGCAGCGCCAGCCCGTCGAGCAGGGCATGCAGGCGCTCCGTTTCGAGGACCGGATCGATGTCAGCGCTGAGGCCTCCCGTTCCCCCGAGCTCGCCGATCACGGCGGCACAGACCCGGTGGACGCCGTCATGCAGGTCGCGGGCGTGGCCCTGCAAGCCGTCGTCGGTGAGCGCGAGCCGGCTCAGCTGCAGCTGAACCAGGAGCTCGGTGCGCCGCGAATCGTCGAGCGGCAGCAGCTCGCGCATCCAGCGCATCGCGCGCTCGCGTCCCTGGCCGGTCACGGCGAGCAGACGGGTCGTGACGTCCTGGTGGAGGCGCTCGAAGCAGAATCGGCGCAGCTCATCCTGCGTGGGGAACGCACGACGAAGGGATGCCGTCGCGATCCCCGCCTCGTCGGCCACCCGCCGCACCGACAGCGCCGCCACTCCGTCGCGGGCGAGCACTCGGAACGCGGCCGCGGCGATCTCGTCGTTGCGGTGGTCGTGGTCGATCAGGCGGGGCATGTCATCATCATCCCGCAGCGACCGGAGCACGCTTGGGCCACACGGAGTAGCTAATGGCCCAGAGCAGGTCGATCCCGACGATCACCCCGAGGATCGGGAAGAACCCGAGCAGCTCCGAGGTGCGGTCGGCGTCGCCGACGAGCAGGATGAGCCCGCCGAGGATCGCAGCCGCGATAGCGGACGCGAGCAGCGTGCGCGGCACATCCTTCCAGCAAGCGATCGCGTATGCGGTGCCGTACAGCGCGGGGCGCGGCGCCGCGCCCCGGAAACGCGTGGCGACCTTCGCATCGGCCCAGGCGATCATCCGGTGTCCGTAGGCGACCGAGATGCCGATGTAGAGCGCCGCCAGCCCGTGGTGCCAGGAGGCCGTCCCGCCGCCGAGGAGGTCGACCGCGACGAGCAGCAGCAGAACGAGATCGATCAGCGGCGCGGCGAGGAGCAGCATCGCGCCGAGGCGGGGTCGGTTGAACGCGTAGCGGGCTGCGAGGCCCGCGATGATCGCAACCCAGAATCCCACCTCGCAGGCGATGATGGCGGCCAGGATCATGGTCGAGTCCTCTCGGTTCGGCGGATGGAGCGATGTTAGCACGCGCGTGTTACTAAAACCGGCGCCCTTCGTCGCCCACCGAGGCCCGAAGTCGTATTGACTGGAGACATGACGCACGCCCCGCCTGACGCCCGGGTCTCATCCGTCGAGGCCGCTCCCGCGGTCGTGGTGCCCGTGCACCGGTCGTGGGAGAACCTCGCGCGGCAGGCCATCGTCGCGGCGTTCGTCGTCGGAGCGGCCATCGCGAGCGCCGTCGTGCCGTGGCTCCCCGTGACGGATGCGGCGAGGATGTGGCAGGGAGCGGCGCTCGCCGTCGTGCTCCTCGTCCTCGGCGCGCTCATGGCGCGATGGCCGGCGCTGCGGCGTGCGGAGCTCGTCATCCCGATCGGCGACTTCATCGCGATCGGCCTGCTGCGGTTCGGCACGGGTGACACGCAATCGGTGTTCCTCGCGATCGTCGTCCTCCCCGTCATCTGGATCGCTGCCGGACCGGGGCGCTGGCGCATCGTGCTCCCGCTCGTCGGTGTGTGCGTCACGCTGCTGCTGCCGCTGGTGCTCGCGCCCGACCAGGTGCTCACCGTGAGCGAGCTCGTTCGACTGATCATCGCCGTACTCGTCTACGCTGCAGCGGGCGCCGTCGTGAACGAGCTGTCGCGCCGCTCGCTGCAGAAGCTCACGGCGTCGCAGTGGCACCGGCGTCTGGCCGAGGCCGAGGTGTCGCAGGCTGCCGTCGTCCAGCGGTCTCTGCAGCCGGTCGACGGGTCGGATCTGCCGGCGCGCTTCCGGGTGGCCGGCGCGTGCGTCCCGGCCCGCACCGTGGGCGGCGACTTCTACGACTGGTACGCCACCCCCGACGGCGGCACCGCCTTCACCCTCGGCGACGTCATGGGCAAGGGGGTCGGTCCCGGTATGATCGCCGCCGCCGTCCGCACGGTCATTCGGAGCAACGTCGACGATCCCGACCCCGCCGCCGCACTCCGCCGCGCCGCGATCGGTCTCAACACCGGTCCGACCGACACGATCGGAGCCCAGTTCACGACGTGCTTCCACGCGCGCATCAGCCCCGATGGGATGCTGCGGTGGGTCGATGCGGGTCACGGCCTCACCGTGATCCGTCGCGCGGACGGCACCAGCGAGTTCCTCCGCTCGGGCCACCTTCCGATCGGCGTCGGGACCAGCTGGACGAGCGATGAGCTCTCGTTGCGCCCCGGTGACAGCGTCATCAGCGTCAGCGACGGCGTACTCGATCTGTTCGGCGGATCGCTCGACTCCATCGACCGCTATCGCGACTTCGTCAGCAGCCGGCCCGATATCGACACCGTCGTCAGCGAACTCGTCGCTCGGGCCGCCGGAAGCGAACAGGAGGATGACGCCACCGTCATCGCCGTGACCTGGGGCACGGCCTGATCGCCGGCGTCGGCCTCAGAATGCGCGGTTCCGCACCAACTCGAGGGCGGCCTCTTCGTACCAGCTGCCCGCCGCGGGACCGCCGTTGCAGGTCCCGTCGCTCTCGCCGGGTCGCTTGATCCACAACAGCGCGTCGAGTCCGGAGCCATCCGCGCCGACGCTCGGCGGCGTCCCCAGGCCCACGCCGCTCGGGTTGCACCACGTGCCCTGCCACCCGCGACCGTTGCGCGACGTGTCGATGACGTACCGCGGGCTGCCGCCCAGCAATGCTCGCAGGCGCTCCGCGTACCGCTGCTCGTCGGCGGTCGGCGAGAAGTTCGACACGTTGGTGGAGAACCCGCGGCCGTCGAGGACGCCGGCATCCCGCAGCCGCTGCGCCATCGTCTCGGGCGGCACCCAGTTCGCGTTCCCCGCATCGATGTAGGCGGTGACGCCGGCCTCGGTGAGGGCACGGACGGCGTCGCGGATCAGCGTCGTCCGGGGCCCCTGACCCGCGCAGTCGCCGAGCATCGACAGGGCGTCGGGCTCGACGATCACGGCGGATGCCGTGCCGCGCAGCGTCTGAGCGATCAGCCGTGCCCACTCCCCATAGCGTTCGACCGGCAGCCCGCCTTGCGAGTACGCGGAGCAGTCGCGGGCAGGGATCGCGTACATGACGAACGTCGCCACCTTGTTCTGTGCGGCCGCCGCGGCGGTCTCCGCCCGCAGCACCTGCACGAGCTCGGCATCGCTGTACCATTCCCCGAGCCAGGTGGCGGTGGGCATGCGCGCGATCACGTCGAAGGCATCGGCCACCGCCGTGCGTCCCTGAGCTCGCGCGTCCGACGCCGCTTGGGCCGCAGCCGAATGGGTCGGCAGCGCGGCACCCCGAGCGAGCGGATTCGGGCCCGAGGTCGGGGCGACCGCTGGTCCGGCGCCGCGGCGCGCCTCCTCGTGCGCGCTCGCGGGCGCCGCATGCGCGACTCCGGCGGCGAAGGCGAGAGCGAGCACCGCCGCGAGCGCCGATGAGATCCGTGGAACGCTGCGCATGATCGACCTCCTTGCAACGGTGCCCCGAGACTACCGGGATGCCGCGCGCTCGTCAGCAGCCTCGTGCGACCTCCGCCCGGATGATGTCGGCGAGCTCGCGCGGCCTGCTCCACATCGGCCAGTGGCCCGTGGGGAGGTCGACGACGTCGACGTCCCGAAGCCGGGTGACCTCGGCGAACATGGGATGACCGCTCTCGGCCATCCGCATGACCTGCTCGCCGGAGATCGAGCAGCACACCAGGGTGGTCGGCACGGCGTAGCGGGCGCCATCGGTGAGGATCACCGGTTCCCTCACCACGGGTGCCGGCTCGGCGACCGCCCGAGCTCGGAACCGCGTCAGGCCCTCGGGCTCGATGCCGTCGAGGCTCGCCTGCTGTGCGAGCTCGTCGAAGGGCGGCAACGGCAGCTCCGAGACGGCCTCCGGGAGTCCCGGTGCGAACGCGGCACCGCTCGCCATCGGGCCCGAATCCACCCACACCACACGTCGGACGAGTTCCGGATGCCGGTCGAGGATGATGCTCACCGGGCCGTTGGCGCCGCTGTGGGCGACCAGGACGGCTGGATCGTCCCGCGACGCTCCGAGCTCGTCGAGCGTGTCGCGGATCGCGCCGACCTGATCTTCGAGCGTGCGCGTCGCGTGCTCGGGGTCGTCGGCGTCGAGGCCCGGCAGGGTGAGCGCTCGTGCACGCGCGTCGATGGGGGAGAGATGGGCGGCGACATCGTCCCACGCCCAGGCGCCCAGCCAGTGGCCGGGAACGAGGACGAGTGGGGGAGGCGTGAAGTGATCGGTCATGAGATCAGCATCCGTCGCGCGTTGGACAACAGTGTGTCATCATCTATGTCATGAATTCGCCGCGGCTTCGACGATGAAGCGCGCGGAGCGCCTGCACGCCCTCGCCGAGACGCTGCGGCGCAGCGGGACGCGCGGCGTGTCGGCCGAGCGTCTGGCACGTGAGTTCGAGGTCTCGGTCCGGACGATCAAGCGCGATCTCGATGCACTCGAACGCAGCGGTGCGCCGATCTGGTCGCGGCCCGGTCCGGGCGGCGGCTATGGGCTCGCCGCCGGGTCCTCGCTCCCGCCCGTCAGCCTGTCGCCCTCCCAGGCGGTGGCACTGATGGCGGCCGTCGCCGCTGCGCCGGATGCGCCCTATGCCGACCTCGCGTCGGCCGCGGTGCGCAAGATCGTCGACGTGCTCGACCCCCGGACGCGGGAGCGCGCGGTCGACCTCGCCGGACGCGTCTGGGTCGACGGGGCGCCCGCGGCTTCGCGAGCCGTCCGATCAGCGCTCGAGGAGGCGATGCTCGAGCAGCGCGTCGTCCGCATCCGCTACACAGCCGAGAGCGGAGCCACCACCACGCGCGACGTCGAGCCGGTGCTGTTCGCGTCGAACGGCGGTCGGTGGTACCTCATCGGATGGTGTCGACTGCGCGACGCGATGCGGTGGTTCGCGGTCGATCGCGTCGAGCGGGCGCACGTCACGGCGGCGGAGTGCGAGGGCCACAGCGTCGCCGAGGTCGGGCAGCCGCCGGAGCACGCCCGACCGGTCGACGGGGCGCGGGCCTAGCGACGATCAGCCGATGAGGCTCGGCTGCAGGTCGCGCAGCGTCCGGCCGTGCGTCATCCGGGCCACGCCGATCGCGGCGAGGATGAGTGCTCCGGCCATCCACGTGAACAGCACCGCGAGGTCGAGGCTGACCCGGCTCAGGTCGCCGCCGTACATCCACTGCCGCATGCCGTCGACGACGTAGCCCATCGGCAGAACATGGTGCAGGGCGGCGAGCGGTGCCGGCAGGGTCTGCCAGGGGAAGGTCCCGCCCGCGGTGACGAGCTGCAGCACCATCAGCACGAGGCCGATGAACTGACCGACCGACCCCAGCCACACGTTGAGCGCGAGGATGATCGCGGCGTACGTGAACGACGCGGTGATCAGCATCCCGAGGGTGCCGACCGGACTCGAGAAGTTGAATCCGAGCGCGATCGACAGCACCCCGAAGAGGACGATCATGCCGATTCCGCCGAGCATCGCCGGAGTGAGCCAGCCGGCGAGGGTTACGCGGAGGGGCGAACGCAGCGCGGTCACCGCCCGGCGCGAGACCGGCTTCACGATGAGGAAGAGGGCGTAGATGCCGATCCATCCCGCGAGGGCGGCGAAGAAGGGCGCCAGGCCGGCACCGTAGTCACCGGCCTTCGCGAGGTTGCCGGAGTCGACCGCCACCGGGTCGGCGATCGTCTGCGCCTGCTGCTCGCGCAGCTCGGGAGTAGAGACGGGCAGCTGGGCCACGCCGGAGCTCAGCCCGTCGCGCAGGGTGACGAGCCCGCCGTCGAGCGTCCCGAGTCCCGAGGCGAGCTGTCGGGCGCCCTCGTCGAGCTGAGCGGCGCCGGTCGCGGCCTCGTCCGTCGCCGACGCGAGCTGGCCGGCTCCCGACGACACGGATGCCGCACCGTCGGCGGCCTGCGCAGCACCGGTGGCGAGCTGTGCGGCGCCCGAGCTGACCTGGGCCGCCCCCGCGGCGAGGCGGTCGATCTGACCCGTCGCCTCGTCGACGCGCGTCGCGCCCGACTGCAGACGGTCGCCGATGGGATCCAGGCGGGCGAGGACCTCCGCGATCTGCGTCTGATCGAGACCTCCGTCGGCGAGCAGCGCGGCGATGTCTGTGCGCACCTGCGGCAGCTGACCCGCCGCATCGTCGACGGCTGCGCGAACGCGGTCGGCGTAGCCCGCGAGCTCGGTCGTGCCGTCGGAGACCTGGGCCGCACCGGACGCCAGGTCTGACGAGCCCTGAGCCAGCGTGCGGGTGCCGTCGGCGAGCTGCGACGCGCCGCCGGCGAGCTGGTTCGCGCCGTCGCGCAGCTGCACGGCTCCGCTCGACAGCCGCCCGGTTCCGTCGGCGAGCTGGTTGGCGCCGTCGAGCGCCTGACCTGCCCCGTCGACGAGCTGGTTCGCCCCGTCGGTGGCGTTCTGCAGCTGCACGCGGATGTCGGCGATGCCGGTGAGCAGCCGCGATGCCGCCTCCCGTCCGACGAGTTCGGCGACGGAGGAGCGGATCCGCTCGACCGCCTGCGAGCCGATCGACGAAGCGAGGTAGTTGTTCGCGTCATTGGTGGCGAGCACGAGCGTCGCCTGGCGGGGCTCGTCGCCTGCGGCGCTGGTCAGGGCGAGCGAGAAGTCCTCGGGGATGGTCACCGAGAAGTCGACATCGCCGGTACGCAGCGCCTCCTGAGCCTCGGCGGCGGTCATGTCCTTCCAGCCGAAGGCCCGGCCCTCGACGAGCTTGTCGGTGACGTCGGACCCGTAGTTGACCGTGCCGTTGCCGTCGCTCTTGGGCGCCCCCGAGTCGAGGTCGACGAGCGCTACCGGGATGTCGGCGAACTTCCCGTACGGGTCCTGGTTGGCCCACAGGTACAGGCCGCCGTAGAGGACGGGGACGAGCATGAGCGCGATGAGCGCGACCACCGACATCCGGGTGGCCGTCAGCCGTCGTAGTTCGGCGGAGATGAGGGCGGGGATCTTCATCGGGAGGCCTTCGGACGGGTGCCGCGCAGCCGGATGCCGCTGGGCACCAGGCGTCGATGCGGCGCGAGGGGATCGGTTTCGGTGAGGAGCGTCGCAGCGGCCTGGCCGGCGATCACGAGCACCGCGAGGCCGCGTCCCGCGAACTCCCGGGCGAGGGTCCACCAGTCGTGCGGATCGCCGCCGTGGCGGTCGGGGGAGACGAGCACGATGCCCTCGACGCCCGGCCGCAGGACCGCGAGCTCGAGCAGCATCCGGATGCGGTCGGTCGCGGGCACGTCCCCGATGGGGACGCGCGAGTACGAGCGCAGATCGTGCTCGTCGAGCCACCGCCGCGCGGAGATCGGGTCGGCGAGGCGGCCCGCGAACATCAGCTCCTCGCTGACGACGCCGACCGTGGAGATGTTCGGGGGCGGGTCGCTCACGTCCGGCGCGTCGATCAGTGCGGTCTTGTGCCGCAGCGTGCGCGAGGCGCGAGCGCCGTCGAGCAGGACGGTGCCGTCGTCGGGCCGCATCCGTCCGCTCGCGATGAGGCCCAGGACGGTCGGGCGCTGCTCCGTCTCGGCGATCGCGAGGGTGGCACGGCCGGTGCGGAACGACAGGGTCGTGGGCGGCAGGGCGAGGTCTTTGCGGCCCTTCGCCACGGCACGCAGCTCGACGCGCATCAGGAGACCGCCCCCACGACATCGGGGTGCGAGTCGATGAGTGCGGCGGCGTCGCGCCACGAGAGCCCCGCGATCGAGAGGACCGCGCGCACGACGAGCGACCGCGCCTCGGGTGAGGACGCGTCGAGCCGGACGATGACGGTGCGCGCGGTCTCCTCGATGAGACGAGCGAGAGTCGGCGCGGCGACATCCGTCCGCAGCGCGCCCTCGTCCTGCCCGCGGCGCACCAGGTTCATCAGTGCGCGGCGAAGCGGGGCGAGCGCGGCGGCGGAGTCTTCGACGTGCCGCTCATCGAGGGCGACGGCGGCGGCCACCTGCACGTGGGATGCCTCGCCCCAGAGCCGACCGGTCAGGCGGGCCAGCGCGACCGGAACCGGCTCGGTGTCGAGTCGCAGCTCGGGGTCTGTGGCGATGGCGTTGAAACGCTGGGCGCCCGACGCGACGAGCTCGCGCACGAGCGCGTCACGGTCGTCGAAGTGACCGTAGAGGGCGCGGCGGCTGAGCCCGGCGGCGCGGGCGATCGCGTCGACGGACGCGCTCGGGTCGAGCGCGAGCGTGCGCGCGGCGGCGGAGAGCAGGCCGGCGCGATTGGCGGCGGCATCCTTCCGCGGACGACGGGGGGAGACGGTGTCGGTCACCCGTCGATGATACGAACCTGCACACACATGTGCAAGTTATGAGAACGCGTGCTGCGGGTCAGTCGGCGCCGAAGTCGAACGACGCGGACTCGCCCGCGGCATCCACCCGCTCGGCGAGATGCTGATCGGTCGATTCGACGTTGCCGGTGATCTCGGCCGCCCCGCCGCGCTCGAGGTCGCCCACGAGCTCGGCCGTCGGGCCGCCGATGAGGCCGATGCCGGCGTAGTGCTCGAGGCGCGAGCGCGAGTCGGCGATGTCGAGGTTGCGCATCGTGAGCTGGCCGATGCGGTCGGTCGGACCGAAGGCCGAGTCGCCGACACGCTCCATCGAGAGCTTCTCGGGCGAGTACGACAGGTTGCGGCTCTCGGTGTTCAGGATCGTGTAGTCCTCGCCGCGCCGCAGGCGCAGCGCTACCGTTCCACTGATCGCGGAGCCCACCCAGCGCTGGATCGACTCACGCAGCATGAACGACTGCGGCTCGAGCCAGCGGCCCTCGTACATCAGGCGCCCGAGGCGGCGACCCTGCTCGTGGTAGGTCGCGAGGGTGTCCTCGTTCAGGATGCCGTTGACGAGGCGCTCGTACGCGACGAACAGCAGCGCCATGCCCGGCGCCTCGTAGATGCCGCGGCTCTTGGCCTCGATGATGCGGTTCTCGATCTGGTCGCTCATACCGAGACCGTGGCGGCCGCCAATCGCGTTCGCCTCCATGACGAGCTGGACGATGTCGGAGTACTCGACGCCGTTGATGGCGACGGGGCGGCCCGCTTCGAACGTGACCGAGACGTCCTCAGTCTCGATCTCGACCGCAGGATCCCAGAAGCGCACGCCCATGATGGGCTCGACGATCTCGAGCGAGACGTCGAGGTGCTCGAGGGTCTTGGCCTCGTGGGTCGCGCCCCAGATGTTGGCGTCGGTCGAGTAGGCCTTCTCGACGGAGTCGCGGTACGGGAACCCGTGCGCGACGAGCCACTCGCTCATCTCGGTGCGGCCGCCCAGCTCGGTGACGAAGTCGGCGTCGAGCCACGGCTTGTAGATGCGCAGGGCAGGGTTTGCGAGCAGGCCGTAGCGGTAGAACCGCTCGATGTCGTTGCCCTTGTAGGTGGAGCCGTCGCCCCAGATGTCGACGCCGTCCTCCTTCATGGCGCGCACGAGCATCGTTCCGGTGACGGCACGGCCGATCGGCGTGGTGTTGAAGTAGGTGCGGCCGGCCGAGCGGATGTGGAAGGCGCCGCATGAAAGGGCGACGAGGCCCTCCTCGACCATCATCGGCTTGCAGTCGATGAGGCGCGAGCCCTCCGCGCCGTACTGCAGCGCGCGGCCGGGAATCGAGGCGATGTCGTCCTCGTCGTACTGGCCGAGGTCGCCGGTGTAGGTGAACGGGACGGCGCCCTTGTCGCGCATCCACGCGACCGCGACGGAGGTGTCGAGACCCCCCGAGAAGGCGATGCCGACGCGTTCGCCGACGGGCAGGGACTGGAGGACCTTCGACATGGGGACAATCCTACTGAGCGGGGGTCAGTCCTTCGTGACGGGGACGACCAGGCCGCCCCAGGTCTCGTTCTCGAAGTCGGCGACCTCCGACGAGGTCAGCAGGTCGTAGAGCGCGACGATGCGGGGGTCGTCCTTCAGGTCGGGACGCGTCGCGAGCACGTTGTAGTACGGGCTGCCCTCGCCCTCGGTGAGGATCGCTTCGTCGGCGGTGAGGCCCGCCGGAAGCGCGAAGCTGATCGTGACGAAGGCGGCGTCGACGTCGGGCACGGCCTGCGGCAGCGTCGCGTTCTCGATCTCCTGGAACCGGAAGTCGCGCGGGTTGTCGGTGATCCCGGTGAGGTCGGCGACGTCGTCGGAGACCTCGATCAGGCCCTCCTGCGCGAGGAGCTTGAGCGCGCGCCCCTCGTTCGTCGGGTCGTTCGGAATGGCGATCGTCGCGCCGTCCTTCAGGTCGTCGAGGCTGTCGACCTTGCTCGAGTAGAACGCGGCCGAGGGCAGGTACGCCTCGCCGACGCTGATGAGATCCGACCCGGTGTTGGTGTTGAAGTTCTCGAGGAAGGTCGAGTTCTGGAACAGGTTCGCGTCGATCGAGCCGTCGACGAGCGCGGTATTGGGCGTGTTGTAGTCGGTGAAGGGCACGAACTCGATCGTGAGTCCCAGCTCGGCTGCGCCGTTCTCGGCGATGTGGTTCAGGATGTCGCCGGCGGGCGTCTGCAGTGCGCCGACCTTGAGGGTGCCGAGGCCGTCGCCGTCGGTGCCGCCCGACTCGGATGCCGGCGAGCCGGCGCATCCGGCGAGCAGGAGGGCCGCCGCGGCGACGGCGGCGATGAGGAGCGGGGTGCGGGTGGTGCGGGCCGTGCGGGACATGGAGGGTTCCTCTCGGGATGACGGTGCGGTCGGGCGGTGCGTGGCTGGAGGGGCGGTGCGGGGGCGTCAGGCTGTGCCGCGGGCGTCGGCCCGCTGCATCCGTGCGCTCGGGGCGGCGGTGCGGCCGCGGGGCGAGCGGCGGGCGAGGCGCCGGGCGCCCCAGCTCGCCAGGCCCTGCAGCACCATGACGATCGCGAAGATCACGACGATGACGCTGACGATGTGGATCCAGCTGTACTGCTGGTAGCCGTAGCGGATCGCGACGTCGCCGAGACCGCCACCGGCGACGGTGCCCACCATCGCCGAGAAGTTGATGATCGAGGTGACGGTCGTCGAGAGGCCGAGCAGCATCGCGGGCGCGGCCTCGGGCAGCAGCACCTTCGTCACGAGCTGCCAGCGGCTCGCGCCCAGCGATGCGGCGACCTCGAGCAGGCCGTCATCGACTTCCTTGATCGCGATCTCGACCATGCGGGCGAAGAACGGAATGGCCACGACCGACAGGGGCACGATCGCCGCGGTCGGTCCGATGAAGGTGCCGACGATGAGCCGGGTGAAGGGGATCAGCGCGACCATCAGGATGATGAACGGCACCGACCGGCCGAGGTTGACGATGAAGTCGAGCACGCGGTTGATGACGATGCCGACGCGGCGCGAGCCGAAGGGGGTCGCGAGGAAGCGCCCCTGCTCGGTGCCGACGAGCACGACGCCGAGCGGGAGGCCGACGACGATCGTCGCCAGCAGCGCGACGCCCACCATGTAGAGCGTCTGGCCGGTGGCGACCAGCAGCAGATTGAGCAGTTGCTCGTTCACGCGGCATCCCCTCCCTGCAGGACGTCGACGATGAGACCCTGGCCGCGCAGGTCGGCGATGACGGCGGATGCCGCGGCCGCGGGCACCTCGAGACGGGTGCGGCCGGCCTGCGTGCCGGCGATCTGCTCGACGAGGGCGCCGAGCAGCGACACGTCGACGTCGTGGTCGCGGGCGATCCGCGCGATGACGGGACGGTCGGCCGTGCCGCCGGCGAACGTGATGTCGATGACCGTCGCGCTCGGGTCGGCTCCCGCGGGGATCGGCCCCAGCGGGAAGAGCTGCGAGGTCAGGCGCGAGCCCGGCGTGCGGATGACGTCGGTGAGGCGACCACTCTCGACGACGCGGCCGTGCTCGATGAGCGCCGCCGAGTGGCACGTCGACTTCACGACATCCATCTCGTGCGTGATGAGGAGCACGGTGAGTCCGAGCTCGGCGTTGATGCGCCGGTAGAGGTCGAGGATCGAGGTCGTGGTCTCGGGGTCGAGGGCACTCGTCGCCTCGTCGGAGAGCAGCACGCTCGGGCCGCTCGCGAGGGCGCGGGCGATGCCGACGCGCTGCTGCTGCCCGCCCGACAGCTCGTGCACGCCGGCGTCGCCCCGGTGGCCGAGGCCGACGAGGTCGAGCATCTCCTGCGCGCGGTCGCGCCGCCGGGTCCGGGGGCTGCCGTCGAGCTCGAGGGCGAGCTCCACGTTGCCGCGCACCGAGCGGCTGCCGAGGAGGTTGAACCGCTGGAACACCATCCCGATGCGACGGCGTGCCGCGCGCAGGCTGTTCGCGTCGAGGGCGGTCAGATCCACCCCGTCGACGACCACGCGGCCTGTATCCGGCCGCTCGATGAGGTTGACCATGCGGGCGAGGGTGCTCTTGCCGGCGCCGGACTGGCCGACGATGCCGTAGATCTCCCCGGAAGGGATCTGCAGCGAGACGTCGTCGACGGCGGTCAATCCGCCGTACGTCTTCGATACGTGCTCGAGCGCGATCACGGTCGGGCCTTTCGGAGGTCTGCGCCGTCGGGTCGCCGGCGTAACCCCGAGTTTCCCGTCCTTCACGCGTCGCACCGAATTCCCGTTACCCCAAATGTCGCCGTCCCTTGCCGACGCGCGAGCGCGCACCGTCGCCGCGAGCGCGTACCCCGCACGGTGCGTTTTCGCCGAGAGGGTGCATTCTCGGCGGGCCGACGCCCCCGGGCTCAGCCCAGCGAGACACCGGTGATCGTCACCGGGGTGGCGGGGGCGCCGTCGGGGGCACCGCCCTCGGCGCCGGCGGCAGCGACCTCGCGCACGACCGCGAGGCCCGCTTCGTCGAGCGTGCCGAAGACGGTGTACTTCGCGGGCAGCGGGGTGTCCTCGTACACGAGGAAGAACTGCGAGCCGTTCGTGTTCGGGCCGGCGTTGGCCATCGCGACCGTTCCGGCCGGGTAGGTCTCACTGCCGTCGAGCTCATCGGCGTAGTTGTATCCGGGGCCGCCGCGTCCGGTTCCCGACGGGTCGCCGCACTGCAGCACGAAGATGCCCGAGGTGGTGAGGCGGTGGCAGGGCGAGTCGTTGTAGTAGCCCTGCTCCGCGAGCGAGACGAAGCTGCCGACCGTGCACGGCGTGCGGTCGGCGTCGAGGGTCATGGGGATGTCGCCGGCCGACGTCTGCAGCACGGCCGAGACCTGGCCCGTCACCTCGGACTCGGCCGGCGGGAGCTCGACGTCGCGCACGCCGCCGGGAGCCTCGACGTAGGCGCAGGCGCCCTCCGGAACGGTCTCGGCGGTCGGCATGGTGTCGGGCTCGGCGGGCGTGGGCGACGATGCGCATCCGGCGAGAGCGAGAGCCGACAGGACGAGAAGGGCGGAACCGAGACGAGCACGCATGTTCAGAGCCTACGGTCTCGGATGCCGCCGGTCGGGTACCCGGATCGACGCGGTTGGCCGTCGCGAGCGAAGCCGGATGCCGGAACCTGGTCAGCACGCGGCGCGAGTGGCACGATCGGACCGTGACGCCCGCGCCGCGGGCCGCGGAAGGGGTGGCGATGGCTGACAGCACGGCGGGCGGTGCCGGGTTCTCCGACGAGGAGAAGGCGGCGATGAAGCAGCGGGCCGAGGAGCTCCGCTCGACAAAGGGTCTGAAGGGCGCCGCGAAGCTCGCGAAGGAGCTCAAGGCCTGCATGGACGCGATCGACGCGCTCGAGGGGATCGACGGCGAGGTCGCCCGCATGGTCCACCGGATCGTGTCGGAGGAGGCATCCGACCTCGACCCGAAGACGTTCTACGGGTTCCCCGCCTACGCGCGCGCCGGGAAGGTCGTGATCTTCGTGCAGCCGAAGTCGAAGTTCGACACCCGCTACCCGACGCTCAACTTCGACGAGACGGCGACGCTCGACGACGGGTCGATGTGGCCGACGTCGTTCGCGATCGTCGAGGTCACTCCGCAGGTCGAGAGTCGCGTGCGGGAGCTGGTTCGCGCCGCCGTCGACTGATCTCCGGCGCCGACCGCGTCGTCCGGGGTTCTCGCGTGACGGCGACCGCGACGATCGTCAGCAGCGCCGGCACGGCGATACCCAGCAGAGCGCCGGCGGCGACATCGTGCAGGTAGTGCGCGCCCTCGAAGAGTCGACCCGAAAGCACGATGAGCGCTGCGCCCACGGCCGCCCACGTCGCCCACGTCCGGCGCGCCGCCACGGCGATGACCCAGACCGCGCCCATCGCGAGGACGGCGTGGTTCGAGGGGAAGGAGTAGTCGGTGGCGTCGCAGGCGGACAGCGCTGCCCAGCGGGTGCACGGGCGTGCCTGCATGAGGGCCACCTTGACCATCTCGCTGGTCGCGTAGGCGATGACGACTCCGCCCGCTGCGGCGATGGAGAGGATGCGGTGCCGTGACCCGCCTCGCAGCGCGACGGCCAACGCGACGACCGTGCCGACGGCGAGCAGCGACAGGAACTGGTCCGAGAGGTACGCGGTCGCCGGAAGCGCGAGGCCCGCGGTCATCGCCCCGCGCGTCGCCAGGACGCTGAGGCTCGCGCCCCACCAGGGGATGAGCAGTGCGGCCGCCGCGATGACGGCGACAGCGGACACGGGGAGTATCGACGATCGGGGGATGGCGGTGCTCACCCCAGCAACGCTAGGAAGCG
Organism: Microbacterium sp. M4A5_1d; assembly: GCF_053345465.1. Classification (NCBI taxonomy): domain Bacteria; kingdom Bacillati; phylum Actinomycetota; class Actinomycetes; order Micrococcales; family Microbacteriaceae; genus Microbacterium; species Microbacterium sp. M4A5_1d. The sequence continues at coordinate 126,879 of NZ_JBKFAD010000002.1, read as the reverse complement.
CGCGGCCGCGCGGCATCCGCTCTCAGGCGCACGCGCATCCTCCCCGAGGTGTATTCCTCGTTCAGGAGAGCAGCGCCTCTGCCCGCAGGGTCAGTGCGATCGCGACGAGTGTCGACAGCAGTCCCGAGGCGAGGAGCAGACCCGGATGCGCGAGGCCGATCACGATCTGACGTGTGCGCGGCGCGTCGGCGAGGAAGTGCTCCGGGATGCGGTGGCGCGTGGGCACGGCCGACCAACCGCGCAGTCGCACCAGGTAGCTCGCGTAGCGGATGATCAGCACGCAGTAGAGCAGCACGGTGACCGGAGGGACGATGCGGGCGAAGAGGTCACCGGCGGCGACCCAGGCCGTCTCGATGTCGGTGCCGCTCTCGTCGGCGAGCTGCACCGCGATCGCGCCGCCGATCACGACCGAGCCCAGCCAGAACACGAAGGCGCTGAAGAGCGCGAGGAACCGCGCGAAGAAATGGGTCAGGATCGACGGCTCGTACTCCAAGTGCGACCTCGGCGTCTGCGACAGGACGATGAGCGTCGCCACGAGCGGAGGCAGTGCTGCTGTAAGGGTGAGGGTCGCGCGCAGCCAGTGCGGGCCGCCGAGCAGATCGCAGATGACGAGCAGGGCGACCACGGTGATCATCCACAGCAGGCCGAGGGCCGTGGGGTGGGAGGTCACGAAGGAGGGATGATGCTCCTCGAGGCGGGCGCTGGCGCGTTCGACGAGCCGTCGTCCCCGATCGTTCGTCGTCACGGGTGGATGCTATCGCCGGTGACCGGCCGGTGTGCAGGGAGTAGCCTGGACGCGTGAGTACCGTCCGTCTGCCGATGCCCTCTGGGCGTGAGGGGGTCTCCGGCGCGCTCAGCGCCGGTGGCACAGGCGCGGCATCCTTCGTCCTCCTCGCCGGTTGATCCGGCGCGCGTCGCGTCGACCCATGTCCGCGACGCGCTCTCCCGGTCCCGGGCGCCGACTCCGTCGTTCCGGGATGATCCGCTCACGACCGTCTGCTCGCAGCCCGTTCCGGGCGCCGGCGCGACGGTGGTGCGCGAACGCGTACTCAGACAGGACCCTTTCCATGTTCGCCCTCACCGCGAAAGCCATCCGCTCCTCGTTCATCAACGTCTCGCTCCGCGAGCGCAATTCGCTCGTCGTCCCCGCCGACCTCGGGGACGTCCACTGGTCTACCCGTGACTACTACGGGTGGCGCGACCCCAAGACTCCGCTGCTCGGGTTCATCGTCGCCGAGGTCGACGGCGAGGCCGTCGGCCTGCAGCTGCGTCAGGCAGATCAGGCCACGCGCACCCGCCCGCAATGCTCGTGGTGCTGCGATGTCACCCTCCCCAACGAGGTCGTCTTCTTCGCCGCGAAGCGGGCGGGCAAGGCCGGTCGTGCCGGAAACACCGTCGGGACGCTCCTGTGCTCGGGGTTCGAGTGCTCGCGGAACGTCCGGCGTCTCGACCCGCCGCCCTACCTCGGGTTCGACGCGGCAGCGGCGCGCGATCGCCGCATCGCGACGCTGCAGGCCAACGTCGACGCGTTCTTCCGCGATCTGCGCGACGGCGCCTGAGCCGCCCCGCACCCGGCGTCCGGCTTCTCCTCAGCGAGGCGGGGCCGGGCGCCGGCGGTCTCGCTGATCAGGTCGTCGTCGAGGCGATGTCCGTGAGCAGCGCCTCGGCGGCCAGCGCGTCGAGCGACAGGCCGAGGCTCGCGGCGACGGCGGCGACGGTCGCGAACGACGGGGTCGCCAGCCGGCCGGTCTCGATCTTGCGCAGTGTCTCGGGTGATACGCCGGCGGCTGCGGCGACCTCCGTGATCGACCGGTCTCCCCGCGCTCGCCGGAGCTGGGCGCCCAGGCGACGGCCGCGCTCGACGGCTTCGGGCGTGAGCGCGCGACGAACCATCATGCGCTCATCGTAGCGGTATAGTTTGACCGGTATTTTTATACCGGAGGAGCGCACCATGATCGAGATCTTCACACCGCGCGAGGTCGATCGCGCCCGCGAGACGGGGGCCATCGTCGGCGGCATCCTCCGCGATATCCGCTCGCGGGTGCAGGTGGGTACGAACCTCCTCGAGATCGACGAGTGGACGCGCGAGCTCATCGCTGACAACGGGGCGACGTCGTGTTATGTCGACTACGCGCCGTCGTTCGGGCGGGGCCCCTTCGGGCACTACATCTGCACGGCGGTCAACGACGCCGTGCTGCACGGGATGCCGCACGACTACCGCCTCGCCGACGGGGACCTCCTCACGCTCGACCTCGCCGTCACGAAGGGCGGCCTTGCGGCCGACGCCGCGATCAGCTTCGTCGTCGGGAATCGGCGCCCGGAGGGAGCGGCAGCCCTCATCGACGCGACCGAACGCGCCCTCGCCGCCGGCATCGAGGTCGCACGCGCGGGCAACCGGGTGGGCGATATCTCGCGCGCGATCGGCAATGTGCTCTCCGGTGCCGGATACTCCATCAACACCGAGTTCGGCGGGCACAGCATCGGGTCGGTGATGCACGGCGACCTGCACATCCCCAATACCGGGCGGCCGGGGCGGGGCTACATCCTGCGGCCGGGGCTGCTCATCGCGATCGAGCCGTGGGTCATGGAAGACACGAATGTGCTCGTGACCGACGCGGACGGGTGGACGCTCCGCAGCTCGACCGGATGCCTCACCGCCCACACCGAGCACACGATCGCCATCACCGACGGAGCGGCCGAGATTCTCACCCTGCCGCGGTGATCTCCGTCGGCAGGACGCGGGCGCGGCGGCGGGTGACCCACACCGCTCCGAAGCCGACGGCGACGAAGCCGATCGCGATGACGACGACGTACGCCGCGACCGACCCCCATCCGCCAGGGCCGTTCGGATTCAGGAACGGGTAGGGGTACCAGTACGGCTCGCCCGTCGTGGGGTTCGTGACGAGCGGGCCTCGGACGAGCGTGTAGGCCACCCACAGCAGCGGGAACGCCACCACGACCCATACGACCTGCCAGCGAAGGGCGCGGCGCCGGGCGCCGATCAGCAGGTCGAGCACGAGGAAGATCGGGCCGATCAGGTGCAGCACCTCGTTCGACCACGGCACCGGCTCGGATCCCTGCGGGAGCGTGATCCCGCGCAGGAGTGCGTTGTAGACGACTCCGGTGATGACCATGTACGCCGTGGCGCAGGTGAGCGCGGCGGAGAGCCCGAGCGATGATTCCGGCCCGGCGCGGCCGATCAGTGCGCGGACGCCCGCCGTCGCGAGAACCACTGCTGCGATGACGTTCGAGAGGATCGTGAAGAAGCTGAAGAAGTTCGCGAACACGGTCGCGACGTCGCCGCCGGACTCGGCGGTTCGCGTCAGTGACACGGTCAGCTGGGTGATGACGGCGGCGAGGATGACGACGGCCATCGCCAGCCGCAGGAGCGACCACACCGTCGCCTGCCTCGAGCTCTGCACGTGGGCACACTATCGCTCGACTGCCGTACGTGAACGCATGTGGCGGCGGTCCGGGATGTCGCGTCCGGTCACGGATAGCGTCGCGATGCGGCATCCGCGGGCATGGATCGGCGCGTCGACGCGTTGGGTCCGACGGCGACCGCGGCGAAGGCAGCACGCGGCGCGCGAGAGGACGAACCCGATGACCATCACCACCCCTCCTGTTCTGGGCGGCCCCGACGTCCGCGATAACGCCGCATGGCATTCGCTGACCGGGGCGCACGCGCACCTCGCCATCGGCGACGACCTCGTCCGCCGGTATCCCGACGACGTGGCCGGCTTCGTGGGCGTGCGCACATGGGAGGACCCCGCGGTGTGGGACTCGCTCACGACCGTGGTGGGTTCGGGCAATGAGTTCAGCATCAGTACGCCCGACCGTGCGGACGTTGGCGGTAGTGATGGTGCTGGGCCGGTGCTGCCTGACGGGTGGGTGCGCACGTTCGGTGGCGCGGGAGTGCAGCTCGTCGAGACGGATCGCCTGCAGCCGCGACCGGACGACGAGGCGGTCGAGCTGGGGCAGGCGGATGTCGCCGACATGCTCGCGCTCGTCGAACGCAACCGGCCCGGTCCCTTCCGGCCGCGCACCCACCTGCTCGGCCGGTACATCGGCATCCGGCGCGACGGCCGGCTGATCGCGATGGCCGGGGAGCGGCTGCAGCCGGGCGAATGGACCGAGATCAGCGCCGTCGCGACCGACGAGGCGTACCGGCGGCAGGGGCTCGCGTCGCGGCTGGTGCTAGATGTCGCGTTCCACATCCAGCAGCGGGGTGGCCGAGCGATGATGCACGCCGCGGCGTCGAACGTGAACGCGATCGCCGGTTACGAGAAGCTGGGGTTCGAATTGCGGCAGCGGACGAACTTCACGGGCGTGCGCGTGCCCTGACCGGCGGTTCCCGGTCGGCGATTCCTCCCCAGTCGTGCGCTCTGACGAGTTTCGCTCTTCGTATGTTTGTTCGACGTAAATGTCTGACCCCGCTGCCACAATGGGAACATGTCAGCGAACAGGGGTTGCGGCTCGGACGAGATCGAGGTCTCGCCGCACGGCCCCGCGATCGCGGCTTACGGCGAGGCGCTCGCGCTGGTGCATGACGCGGATGTCGCTTCGGTGCGGGCTCTGGCCGAGCTGGGCCGGTCCGCGTTGCGTGAGGCGCGCCGTGACGGAGTGCGTGGGATGGCCTCGGACATGGAGCTGCGGTCGGTCGCGGCTGAAGCTGCGGGGCTGGCCCGGCGGACCGACAGGCGCCTGCAGGCCGACATCGACCATGCGCTGACGATCGTCGACGATTACCCGACCGTCTTCTCGGCGTGGGAGGAGCGGCGGATCACCCGCGACCACGTCGACGCGGTCGTCAAAGCGGGAACCGGGCTGCCCGATGAGGTGCGGGGCGAGTTCGAGGTCGCGGCGATCGCGGTGTGCGAGCGCGACATCGCCACCCGGGTGAAACCGGCCCTGCGTGCCCTCGCGGAGAAGCTGCACGAGCGCACGTTCACCGACCGGCACCGCGAAGCCGCCGCCGGGCGGTGCGTGCGGGTCGCGCACGGGACGGACGGGATGTCGGATGTCATCGCGACCGTCCCGACCGTGATCGCGGTGGGCATGCTCGACCGGCTCACGCAGATGGGGCAGTTGGTGAAGGACGCCCGGGCGGATGCCGCAGGCGCATGCGAGCCGGCCGATACGCGAACGATGGATCAGCTGCGCGCCGACATCCTCGGTGACCTCGTCCTCGGCGGGGCGCCCGTGGTCGACCCGACGTACGGGACGGACCGGGCCGGTGGGCTCGGGGCGATCCGGGCACGCGTTCAGGTCGCGGTCACGGCGGAAACGTTGATGGGGCGTGACGAGAACCCCGCCGAAGCCGTCGGGGGTGCGCTGATCGATGCGGATACGGCGCGCGAGCTCGCCGGGCAGGTCAGCGAGTGGGACCGGTTGTTCATCGACCCCGTCACCCGCACCCCGGTCGAGATCGACACGTACCGGCCGACCGCGTCGATGAAGAAACTTTTGATGGCGCGGGATCAGCACTGCCGATTCCCGGGATGTCGGCGGGCCGCGATCCGGTGCGAACTCGACCACACGGTCGATTACGCCCTGGGTGGGCACACCCACATCTTCAACCTCGCCCACCTCTGCCAACGACACCACTCGATGAAGCAATTCACGAAGTGGGAAGTCAGGCAGGTCGGCGGCGGGGTCCTGGAATGGACCTCACCCCTCGGCCGGGTCTACCGCGAAGACGTCCCCATACCCGCCGTCTGCTTCACGATAGACACCGCGGACCCGCCACCGGATGCCGCACTCGGCGGACCGCCGCCGGGTGAAGCAGCACCCTTCTGACGCCAGCCGCGCCAGTCGATCGGACCACGCAGCAGCACGCGCGGTGATATCCCCTGACGTGTGCGCGGGCGCTATGCGAGGGTGGAGTGGACGAAGGGGTGCTCCGAGGTGACTGACCGGAATGCTGGCGGGTCGAATGCGGGAGAACGGACGGTCGCTCGGCCTTCATACCGGCGGTGGCTCGCTGCCGCGGTCTTCGTCGGCGTCATCGCGCTCATTCCCGCGAGCATCATCAGCCTCACGGCGCCCAACCAGTCGGGTCCTCTTCGGTTCCTCGCCTACTCAGCCCTGTGGTTCGTGTGCGGGGGAGTGATCGGGGGGACTGCGATTCGAGTGCAACAAGCCGTCGGGTGGTCTCGAGCAACAGCGCCCTTGGTGTCGGTCGTGCTCGTATCCGTGCTCTGCGGCGCGACCACCCTGATCCTCCAACTCTTCGATCCCGGCGGGTATCTCCTCCACGCTGTGCTCGTGATCGCTGCGTTCGCGATGGCGGCCATCGCGTGCGTCACACTCATCGCCGCGTTCATCCCGGTCCGCCTCCGACCGGCGACCGGCGCAGCGTCGCTCTTGGCGACCGCTGCACTTCTCGTGCTCAACATCCTGGGGTAGCAGGGCGCGCGGCGCGCGCCGTCGTCAGCCCTTCGCGCCCGCGAACGCGAGGGTTCCGCCGAGCCCGATCATCATCACGCCTCCCGCGCTTGCGAGCGTCGCCATGCGGCGCGGTGAGGTGGCGAACCACGCGCGGGCCGTTCCCGCCGCGAGCGCCCACAGGCTGTCGCTCACCACGGCGAGCACCTGGAAGATCAGGCCGAGCGCGAGGAGCTGCATCCAGATCGGACCAGCGCCGGGGGCGACGAACTGCGGGAGAGCAGCCACGAAGAACGCGATCGTCTTCGGGTTCGTCACACCGACGACGAACCCCTGAGCAAGCAGGCGCATCGGCGACGTACGCACATTCGAGGGCGTGCGCACGTGCGCGTGACGGTGGCGGATCGCCTGCACCCCGAGCCACACGAGATACGCGGCGCCGACGATCTTGATGACCGTGAAAGCGGCGACCGACGACGCGACGATCGCGCCGACCCCGAACGCCACCGCGAGCAGGGCAGGGACGTTCCCGAGCGCGTTTCCGAGCACGCTCAGCACGCCGGCGCGACGCCCGAGGGCGATCGATCGGCCGATGACGAACAGCACACCGGGGCCTGGGATCACGATGATGACGACAGCCGCGAGGAGGAACGCCAGCAGGTTCTCGAACGGGATCACGAACGAACGCTATCGGCCCGAGGAGTCGCCTGTATTACGCCATGTCTCCGTGCGTGTCGCCGTGTGTGGCGGCGCCGCGACAGCGGCGCCCGCGCCGCTCTACTGTCGGGCGATCCGCAGCATCCGCTGCATCCGCGCCGTTCCGAGGAGATCCGCATGACCGACACCGTCTCGCGCGTCGACCGCAGCGTCGGCGACACTGCGCCGACCGCGCAGCGCGTCGACCTCGGCGACATCCCCGTCGTCCGCACGCGGCACTGGTTCCGGTGGGCGATCGCCGCGATCATCGTGTTCGTCGTCGCACAGTTCCTGTGGTCGCTCGTGACGAACGAGAACTACGAGTGGGGCTACTTCGCGCAGTACTTCTTCTCCGACCCGGTGCTGCAGGGACTCGGCCTCACCCTCGTCTACACGGCAGTGTCGGCGACGATCGGATTCCTGCTCGGGACGGTGCTGGCGCTGGCTCGGCTCGCCAAGTCGCCGCTGCTGAACGCGGCGGCGTGGAGCTTCATCTGGTTCTTCCGCTCGGTCCCCCTCGTCGTACAGTTGGTCGTCTGGTACAACCTCGGCTACCTGTATCCGACGCTCGGGCTGGGCACCCCCTTCACGACCGACTTCTGGATCGTCGAGTTCCCGACGGTGCAGCTCATCAGCGCGTTCGCGGCGGGCGTGCTCGGCCTGAGCCTGCACCAGGCGGCCTACTCCGCCGAGATCATCCGCGGCGGCCTGCTCTCGGTCGACCAGGGCCAGCTCGAGGCGGCCGCGGCCCTCGGCATCCCGCCGCGTCGCCGACTCAGCCGCATCGTGCTGCCGCAGGCCATGCGATCGATCATCCCCAACGCCACGAACGAGGTGATCGGCCTCGTCAAGGGCACGTCGGTGCTGTTCGTGATCGCGATCCCCGAGCTGTTCTACGCGGTGCAGGTGATCTACAACCGCAACAGCCGCGTCATCCCGCTGCTGCTCGTCGCGGTGGTCTGGTACACGATCATCACCACGGTGCTCAGCATCCTTCAGTACTACATCGAGCGTCACTATGCGCGGGGATCCGTACGAGTTCTGCCGCCCACGCCCGTCCAGCGCGCGCGCCGCTGGATCGCGGCGCAATGGGCTCGGCTCGGCGACGACGCGCCGGCACCCCGCCCCCTCGCACCCGGAGGAAAGTCATGACCATCGGTCTCGTCGAGATCCACAACGTCCACAAGAGCTACGCCGGAGTCGAGGTGCTCGGCGGCATCGACCTCACGGTCGAGCCGGGCGAGGTCGTCGCGATCCTCGGCGCGAGCGGCTCGGGCAAGTCGACGCTGCTGCGCACCATCAATCATCTCGAGACGGTCGACCGCGGATCGGTCACGGTCGACGGCGAGTTCATCGGCTACGAGCAGCGGAACGGCAAGCTCTACGAGCTGCGCGAGAAGGCGGTGCTCGAACGCCGCACCCAGATCGGGATCGTCTTCCAGAACTTCAACCTCTTTCCCCACCTCACCGCCCTCGAGAACGTCACCGAAGCGCCCATCGCGCTCGGTCGGCTGTCGAAGGACGACGCCCGCGAGCTCGCGCTCGGGCTGCTCGACCGCGTCGGGCTCGGCGACAAGGCCGGTCACTACCCCCGCCAGCTCTCGGGCGGGCAGCAGCAGCGCGTCGCGATCGCGCGAGCGCTGGCTCTGAAGCCCAAGGTAATCCTGTTCGACGAGCCGACGAGCGCGCTCGACCCCGAACTCGTCGGCGAGGTGCTCGACGTCATCCGCGACCTGGCGCAGCTCGGGACGACGCTCATCATCGTGACCCACGAGATCGGCTTCGCCCGCGAGGTCGCCGACCGCGTCGTCTTCCTCGACGGCGGCCGGATCATCGAGCAGGGCCCGCCCGCCGAGGTGCTCGTCGCGCCGAAGCACCCCCGCGTGCAGGAGTTCCTCGCCAAGGTCCTCGCCTGACATCCCATCCCACCCCTCCACCCGCACCCCACTTTTCGAGAGAGACCCACAGCATGGCCATCAGTAAGAAGCAGGGCATCGCCGCCGGACTCGGCGTCGTCGCGGTCGCGGCGATCGTCGGCGGCATCGTCACCGCCGTGAACCTCAACCGACCCGCCGAAGCCGAGGCCGCGGCGCCCGCACCCACCACGGCCAACGTCGCGACCGACGACATCCACTGGGTGCACCTCGACGAACCCGTCGCCGAGGCCGTCGCGGCCCTCGAGGCGAGCGGCTTCCAGCCCGTCGAGGAGGGCAAGCTGACCGTCGCCCACTCCGCCTACCTGCCCCCGCTCGGCTACATCCCCGAGGGCGAGACCGAGGCCGCCGGAACCGAGCCCAACATCGGATCGCTCATCGCCGAAGCGCTCGGGCTCGAGTACAACCCCGTCGTCGTCGCGTGGGCCGATTGGCCCCTCGGCATCCAGTCGGGCAAATACGACCTCATCACCTCGAACGTCACCGTCACGGAAGAGCGGAAGGAGCTCTACGACTTCGCGAGCTACCGCGAAGACCTCCTCGGCTTCTACGTCCGCGCCGACAGCGACATCGAGAAGATCGAGGGAGCCGCCGACATCTCGGGCCTGAAGATCGTGGTCGGCTCGGGCACAAACCAGGAGCAGGTGCTGCTCGCCTGGAACGAGGAGCTCGAATCTGCCGGCGAGGCTCCCGCCGAACTCCAGTACTACGACGACAACGCCGCCGCCGTCCTCGCGCTGCAGTCCGGCCGCGTCGACGCGACCTTCGGCCCCAACGCAACCTCGGCCTGGTCGGCCCGGGAGACCGGCGACACCAAGCTCGTCGGCCTCGTGCCCGGCGGCTGGCCGCAGACCGCCAACATCGCCGCGGCGACCGCGAAGGGCAACGGCCTGATCGAGCCGGTGTCGATCGCGATCAACGCCCTCATCGAGGGCGGGCAGTACGACGAGGTCCTCGAGACGTGGGGGCTCGAGTCGGAGCGCATCGGGAAGAGCGAGATCAACCCGCCCGGACTCCCCGCGTCATGAACGGCTATGCGTCGTGAACAGGTCGCGGTGAGAGGTAGCGTCGCCTCGTGACATCGACCGCGACAGCGCTCACCATCCGGCTCGTCCGCACCGAGGAATTCGCTCGGGCGGGCGAGCTGACCGCGCGCGCTTACCAGCAGAGCTACGACCGACTCTCGGAGCAGTACCTCGACTCGCTGAGGGACGTCGCCGCCCGCGTGCGGATCGGAGATGTGTGGGTGGCGGTGGATGAGGGCGAGATCCTCGGAACCGTCTGGGTCGCCCGGCCCAACCGTCCGCTCGCCGGCGTCGCGCAGCCCGGCGAGACGGACTTCCGCCAGCTCGCCGTCGCCCCCGAAGCCCGTGGCCGAGGAGTCGGCGAGGCGCTCACCCGGCACGTCATCGAGCTGGCCCGGCAGCGCGGATCGCATCGCGTCGTCATGAACAGCGGGCCCGAGATGACCGCCGCGCACGCGCTGTACGCCAAGCTCGGCTTCACGCGCCTGCCCGAGCGGGAGGGCCGGATCGAGGTCGAGCCGGGCCGTTTCGTCGACCTGCTCGCGTTCGGATACGACCTCGCACCGGAGCCCCGCGCGGCAACCCGCACCACTGCCGGCGTCTCGGCCATGACGTGGCTGTTCGAGCACATCGACTACGACGACCCGCGTGCCGCGGCCCTGCGCGCCGAGATGGACCGTGAGGTCGGTCCGCGCTACGCCGACCGCTTCGACGACGCCGATCCCGAGGCCGCCGCCCGGTCCGCCCGCGCCTTCGCGATCGACCCCGCGACGATCGTCGCGACGGTGCTCGTGACGGATGCCGCGGGCGAGGCCGTGGGCCACGGCGCACTCCGCGTCCTCGAGCACGACGGCATCCGGGATCTCGAGATCAAGCGCGTGTACGTCCACCCCCGTGCCCGCGGTCTCGGCGCGAGCCGGGCGCTGCTCGCCGAGCTCGAGCGCATCGCTCTCGATCGAGGCGCGGAACGCGTCATCCTGCAGACCGGCGACCGCCAGCATGACGCCGTCGAGCTCTACGGACGCCTCGGCTACACGCCCATCCCGATCTACGCGCCGTACACCGAGTACGCGTTCTCCCGCTGCTTCGCCAAGCCCCTCTAGCCTCCGCCCCACCCCGTCCCCGCCGCCGAGCACGCACCGTTTCCGCCGGATTTCCATCCGTTGCGGGCTCGGCGACGAAGAACTATGCACGGTACGAGTGATCTGCCGATCGAGAGGCGACAGCGATGGCGAAATCAACCGCATCCGCGAACCAGGTGAAGAGTCGGCGCTGGGCCTGGGGCCTGTGGAGCGCCCTCGCGGGCATCGTCAGCGCGGCCGCCTTCCTCGCCGTCGCCGAACTGATCGCGCTCCTCGTCGCGCGCGAGAGCAGCCCCATCCTCGCGGTGGGTGCCTTCGTCATCGACATCGTGCCGCAACCCCTCAAGGAGTTCGCGATCGCGACCTTCGGCTCGGCCGACAAGGTCGTCCTGCTCGGCAGTCTCGCGCTCGCCGTCGTGATCGCCGCCGCGGTCGCCGGCATCCTGCAGTTCTTCGTGCGGCCGTTCGGCGTCATCGTGATCGCCCTCGCCGGGGTGATCTCGACCGCTGCCATCATCACCCGCACCGGAGCCAGCCCGCTGGCGTTCGTTCCGCCGGTGATCGGAACGCTGGTCGGGGTATTCGTCCTCGTTCTCCTCATCACGCGCCTCCGGCGCTGGGCGGGCGCTGCGGATGCCGCGGAGGCCGACACCCCGGCCGCGCCGGCCGCTGAGCAGCGCGGCCTCGGCCGTCGATCTTTCCTCGTCGCGACGGGCGGCGTGGGCCTCGCGGCCGTGATCGTTGGCGTCGGAGCCCGCCTGCTCAATGCGACGACGGCCTCGGTCGACGCCCTCCGCCGTGAGTTGCGCATCCCCGAACCCCGGTCGACGGTCACGATCCCCGACGGCGCCGAGCTCGAGGTCGAGGGCATCTCGCCGCTCATCACCCCGAACGCGGACTTCTACCGCGTCGACACGGCGCTCACCGTCCCCTCGGTCGACCCCACCACGTGGCGCCTCGTCATCGACGGCATGGTCGATCAGCGTGTCGAGCTGAGCTTCGACGACCTCGTCGGCATGGGCCTCGACGAGTACGCGGTCACGCTCACCTGCGTCTCGAACGAGGTCGGCGGCGGGCTGGTGGGGAACGCCATCTGGCAGGGCGTCCCGATCCGCGACATCCTGCGCATGGCCGGGCCGCAGTCCGGCGCCGACATGGTGCTCTCGAAGAGCGTCGACGGCTACACGGCATCCACTCCGCTGGAAGCTCTGACCGACGATGCGCGGGACGCGATCTTCGCCGTGAAGATGAACGGCGAGCCGTTGCCGCTCGAGCACGGATTCCCGGTGCGCATGGTCGTGCCCGGGCTCTACGGCTACGTCTCCGCGACGAAGTGGGTGACGGAGCTGAAGGTCACGACGTTCGAGGCCGATGAGGCGTACTGGACCCCGCGTGGGTACGCAGCCGAAGCGCCGATCAAGTTCTCCTCCCGCATCGACACGCCGCGCACGGGTACCCCGGTGGCGGCGGGAACCGTCGCGATCGCGGGAATGGCCTGGGCTCAGACCGTGGGCATCGAGCGTGTCGAGGTGCGCATCGACGACGGCGACTGGCAGGCTGCGACGCTCTCCAACCCGATCAACGCCGACACGTGGGTGCAGTGGATGCTCGAGTGGCAGGCCGAGGCGGGAACCCATTACGTCGAGGTGCGCGCCGTCAACAAGGACGGCGACACGCAGATCGAGGAGCGCGCCCCGATCGCTCCCGACGGCTCGAGTGGCTGGCAGCGCGTCCTGGTGACGGTCTCAGCCTGACCCCCGAGCCCCTGCGGCAACCCCCGTCGACTCGCCACGAACTGCGGATCCTGGACCCGCCGCATCCGCAATTCCTGGCGACTCGACGGGGGTACCGCGTAGCGCGGGGTGCAGCGCAACGGCGAGAGACAGCGCGCTCGCGAGGGCGCAGACGGCGACCGCGGCCTGCAGCGAACCGGCCGTCGCCTGACCACTGGCGGTCAGCAGGATGCCGGTCGTCAGCGCCACGAGGAACGTCGCCGCCAGCCGCTGCGTCAGCTGCAGGAAGGATGCCGCGACGCCGTGCAGTCGCGCCGACGCGAACGACAGCGTGAGCGCGCGGATCGGCGGCTCGACCAGACCGCCGGCGAACCCGAGGCCGACCTGGGCCGCAGCCGCGACGACCAGCAGCGCGCCGTCGTCGACGAGCGGCGCGGCGACCGCGATCAGCGCCAGCAGCAGGAGCTGGATCGTCAGCCCGAGCGACACGGTCGCCGTGCCGATCCTCGCGAACACCCGCTGGCTCAGCAGGGAGGCCACGAGTCTGGCCACCGCTCCCGGGGCGAAGAGCAGGGCGATCGCGAACGGCGTCAGCCCGGGACGCTGCAGGAAGTACAGGGTCACCGCCGAGGCGGAGGCCATGCCGCTGCCGAACCACAGCAGCGCCGAGACGTTGCCCGCGACGAAGCCGCGCGAGCGCACGAGAGCCGGCGCGAACAGCGGCAGCCGTCCCCGCCGGCCGTAGTGACGCTCCCATGCGACGAGCGCCACGATCATCACGCCGGCGGCGGCCGCCACGATGATCCCGGCGACTCCCGAGAGGCCGGGTTCGACGACCGGCAGGGTGGCCGCCACGACGATCGCGCAGAGCAGCACGATGCCGGGCAGGTCGAGGGCGACGCGGCGATCGTCCGACGGACCGAGGCGGACGGGACCGGGCAGTCCGCGAGCCCCGAGCGCGATCGCCGCGAGCACGAACGGCAGCGGCATCAGCAGCACGATGCGCCAGGCCCCGTCCGTCCACCCTCCGTCGGGCCAGGCTCCGTCTGCGCGTGCCGCGGTCGACACGAGGGCCGCCGCCACCGGCCCGAGCAGTCCCGCGAGGGCTCCCGTCGCCGTATAGGCGCCGAGCGCCCGCAAGCGGGCTGCCCCGGTGAAGAGGTCCTGGATCGTGCCCAGCACCTGCGCGCTGATGACACCCGCACCCAGGCCCTGGACGAAGCGGGCCGCCACCAGCAGCCCGATCGACGGAGCCGTCACCGCCACGACCCCGCCGACGAGGAAGATCGCCAGGCCGAGCAGGAACAGCCGCCGCCGCCCGTACACGTCGCCCAGCCGGCCGGAGGGGATGAGTCCCAGGCCGAACGTGAGCGAGAACGACGCGAGCAGCCACTGCACGCCAGCGGTCGATGCGTCGAGGGATGCCGCGACATCCGGCGCCGCGTACGTGATGACGGTCGCGTCGAACAACGTCGCGAAACCGGCCGCCAGGCACGCCCACAGCGCCGCCCGGGGAGTCACGCGGGCACGGCCACCTGGTCGGCGGCGGTCCGCGCCCGATCCGCGGCGGGGTCGAGGTCGGTCCACAGGTTCGTCGGCAGCTCGCGCCGCAGCACCGGCGCGACCTCCGTGGCGAAGCGGTGCAGGATCTGCAGTTGGTGCGAGAACGGCACAGTCGTGGGAAGGCTGATCGACTGCAGGTCGTGCCCCAGCCGGCCGTGGAAGCGCGCGATCTTGTCGATCACCTGCTGCGGCGTGCCGACCAGTGCCGGCCCCTCGGCGACCGCGTGCTCGATGTCGCGGAACGGGGTGTTGTTGCCGGGCACGTTCGTCGCCGCGACGAGCGCGTTGTACACCGGGCCGTAGGCCGCGATGGCCTCCTGGGTCGTGTCCGCGATGAACAGCGCACCCGACCCCGCCCCGACGAACGCGCCGCGGGGATCGTGCCCGTGTCGGGCGAACTCGGCGCGGTAGTGGTCGACGAGCACGCCGTAGTTCTCGAGCGGCTGGATGGCGTTCGCGCTGAACAGCGGATCGCCGTACTGCGCGGCCAGCGCCGCCGAGAACAGGGTGGTGGCCGAGCCGTGCCAGACCCGGGGCGCACCGGCGAACGGGCGGGGGAGGGTCGTGACGCCCGTCAGCGATCGTGTGTAGGGCGAGCCCGGCCACGACACGTCCTCATGGCGCCAGAGCGTGCGCAGCAGCGCGTACTTGTCGGCCAGCAGCTCCCACTGGTCGTCGATGTCGAGGCCGAACAACGGGAACTGCGCGACCTCGTTGCCCTTCCCGATCGTGATGTCGAGGCGGCCGCGGGAGAGCTGGTCGATCGTCGCGTAGTCCTCGGCGACCCGCACGGGATCGAGGACCGACAGCACGGTGACGCCCGAGTTGAGGCGGATGCGGCTGGTGCGCGCCGCGATCGCCGCGAGCAGCACGGTCGGCGACGACGAGATGAAGTGGCCCGCGTGGCGTTCGCCCACGGCGACGGCATCCAGCCCCCACTCCTCGGCCCGGACCGCCTGCTCGACGGTCTCGGCGAACCGGTCGGCCGGTGACACTTGGTGGCCGGTGACGGGATCGGGGCGGTAGGGCACGATGTCGAGCAGCTGGAACCTCATCGTGACACCTCCGTGTCGGCGCTGACGCGGGCGAGCGGAGTCTTCTCGCCCGCCTCGATGCCGATAGGCAGCCGGTTCTCCGCCGGGGGCAGGGGACACGTCGCGTGGTCGGTGTAGGCGCACGGCAGGTTCACGGCGCGGTTGAAGTCGATGACCGTCCAGCCGTCGTCGTCGGGCGCCGCGACCGAGACCGACCGGTTCGCGGCGTACGTCGTGAGTCCGCTCGTCGCGTCGGTGAAGAGGACGAGCAGGCTTCCCGGCCCGGCGTGGCCCGGGAGGGCGGTCAGCGAGAACGTCTCACCGCGCCACGAGAACTCCAGCACTCCCGGAGCGTCGTACACGTGGGTGAGGCCGTCGACGGCCGCGCCGACCTCGGTCGGACGGGGCTCGTCGAACGCCCGGAACCGCGCCGCGACCCGCCAGCGCGGATTGGGAACGTACGTGGGCGTGCCGGTGTACGACGCCAGGAAGGAATGATCGTCGCGTCGCGGGCGCACGATCGTGTGACCGCCCCGCTGCGCGAGCTCGATCACCCCGGTGACATCGCCGTCCGCGAAGCCGAGGTTCACACCGCCGCGCTCGGGGATCTCGCCGAAGGCGTGCTCGCCGCGCAGCGTCTCGCCGTCGAGGTCGAGCGTCTCGCCGTCGGCCAGGCTCACGACCGGCCCGTCGGGCCCGAGCGTCCATGTGCCGGGTGCGTCGGGCAGCGTGACGGCGATGTCGCCGAGCCAGTGCAGCCCCGTCACCGCGAGGAAGCCGTGCGGGTCGGCCCGCCGCGCCTCGTGCTCGCGGTGCCACGTCTCCCAGTCGCGACCGAAGGCCGCGCGGTCGATGGTGCCCCCGGGGATACTGTCGTCGATCGTCGTGCTCATGTGTTCTCCTGATCGTGGAAGGTGCGCACGACGTGGTCGAGCGCGTGGACGGTGAGGTCGAGCGAGGCCAGGTCGATGCGCTCGTTGTGGCCGTGGAACAGCCGGCGGAAGGTGCCGTAGTCCCAGCGTTCGCTGAGCACGCCGAACCCGTAGGCGGGGATGCCGCGCCGCCGGTAGAACCGGCCGTCGGTGCCGCCGATGCCGAGCATCGGAAGCAGCTCCGCGCCGGGGTAGGCCCGGCGCACGGCGCTTCCGAGCGCGGCGAACAGCGGCGTGTCCGTCGGCGAGATCGTCGACTCGCCGAACCAGTCGCCCTCGATCTCGATGTGCTCGAGCAGATCGCCGAGCGCCTCGCGCAGGTAGCCGTGGACGTCGTCGCGCGTCACGCCCGGCAGGATCCGGATGTCGAGCTGCACGGTCGCCTCGCCGGGGATGACGTTGGCCTTCTCGCCCGCGCGCACCACGTTGGGCGAGATGGTCGTGTGCGTCGATGCGTGCGCGAAGCCGTTGAGGTCTCCGAGCGCGTCGACGCCCTCGAAGAACCGGGCAGGATCGGTGACCGCCGCACTCACGTCGGGGTCGAGCTCGAGGGCCTCCGCGTAGGCGCGCCACTGCGGCGTGATGACCGTGGGGCCGCGGAATTGCGCGAGCCGCGTCACCGCCTCGGCTGCGATCACGCCGGCGTTGCGGGTCCCCCACGGCGCGGAGCCGTGGCCCGGCACGCCCCGCACCCGCAGCAGGCGGCCGGCTCCGCCCTTCTCTCCCACCATGACTCCGAGCGACGGCGTGGAGCCGGCGTGCGCGCCGCCCGACTCGGTCAGGACGTAGTCGGCGTCGATGAGGTCGAGTCGGTGCTCGGTGAGCCAACCGACACCGAACCTGCTGCCGCTCTCCTCGTCCGCGACGGCCGCGAACACGAGGTCGCCGCGCGGACGGAAGCCGCTCGTCGCGATCGCCCGGGTGACGACGGCGTAGGCCGCGGTGAGGTTGAGCATGTCGATCGCTCCGCGTCCCCACAGCACACCGTCGACGATCTCGGCGCCGAACGGATCGCGCTCCCAGCCGGCCGGCTCGACGGGCACGACATCCGTGTGGCCGACGAGCGCGAGCGACGGAGCGCCGCGGTCGGTGCCCTCGATCCGGACGATCAGCGACTGACGTCCCGGATGCGGTTCCACGACGACGCCTTCGACGCCCGAGCCGGCAAAGAACTCCTGCAGCGTGCGCACCTGGCGCCACTCCTGCCCCGAGTCGGGGGTGCCGTCGTTGACCGCGGCGTTTCGGATCAGCTGCTGCAGCAGCTCGGTCGTCTGCTCGGCGAGCCCCGGAATGCCGCTCATGCGACGGCCTCTCGTGCGCGTCCGGGGATGGCGTTGATCAGGCGGCGCGTGTACTCCTCGCGCGGGTACGTCAGCACCGTGGCGGTCGCCCCCTTCTCGACGATGCGCCCCTTCTGCATCACCGCGACACGGTCCGAGATCTCGCGTACGACGGCGAGGTCGTGGCTGATGAAGAGGTACGACACCCCCAGCTGCTGCTGCAGCTCGACGAGCAGATCGAGGATCTGCGCCTGCACCGAGACGTCGAGGGCCGAGACCGCCTCGTCGAGGACGACGAGGTCGGGATCCGTCGCGAGAGCGCGGGCGATCGCGACGCGCTGGCGCTGCCCGCCCGAAAGCTCAGCGGGTCGGCGCCGCGCGGTGTCGGCGGGCAGTGCAACCCGATCGAGCAGCTCCCGGACGCGGGCTGCGCGTCGTGTCCGGTCACCGATGCCGAACGCGCGCAGCGGCTCGTCGATGACGTCCGCGATCGTGAACCGCGGGTCGAGCGAGGCGTACGGGCTTTGGTACACGAGCTGGAACCGACGGCGGAGCGACCGCAGCTGCTCGCGGCCGGCGCTCACGAGATCGACCCCGTCGAAGCGGATGCCGCCGGCCGTGGGCTGCTCGAGCCGCAGCGCGAGCCGCGCCGTCGTGCTCTTGCCCGACCCCGATTCGCCCACGACCGCGAGGGTCTCGCCCCGTCCGACCGTGAACGACACGTCGTCGACCGCGACGAGGCGGCGACGTCCGGGAAGCGCGAACTCCTTGCGCAGCCCAGTGACCTCGAGGAGAGGGGCGGGCTGCACATCCGCTTCAGGCTGCACATCCGCTGCGGGCTGCACATCCGCGGTTCGCAGACCGGTCGCGCGCAGTCCCGGCGCCGCCGCGATGAGCGCGCGCGTATAGGGATGCTGCGGGTCGCCGAGCACGGCGCTCGCCGGTCCCTGCTCGACGATGCGCCCGTGCTGCATCACGATGATGCGGTCGGCCCGGTCGGCGGCGACTCCGAGGTCGTGCGTGATGAGCAGCACCGCGGTGCCGAGGGTGTCGGCGAGCGTGTCGATGTGGTCGAGGATCTGCTTCTGCACCGTGACGTCGAGGGCGCTCGTCGGCTCGTCGGCGATCACGAGCTGCGGCTCGGCCGCGAGCGCTGCGGCGATGAGTGCGCGCTGCCGCATCCCGCCCGAGAACTGGTGCGGGAACTGGTGCGCCCGGGCCTCGGGCGCGGGGATGCCGGCGAGCCCGAGCAGCTGCACCGCCTGCCGGTCGGCCGCGCGGCGCGAGGCGAGTCCGTGGATCACGAGCGGTTCGCCGACCTGGCGACCCACGCGCTTCACCGGGTTCAGGCTCGTTCCCGGGTCCTGCGGGATCAGACCGATCTTGCGACCGCGCACCTCGCGCCAGGCCCGGGACGACAGCCCGGTGAGGTCTTCGCCGTCGAACCGGATGGCACCGGCGTCGACGCGGGCATTGCGTGCGAGCAGGTGGATGACGGCATGCGCGGTCGTGCTCTTTCCCGAACCCGACTCGCCGACGATGGCGACGACCTCTCCGCGGTCGACCGAGAACGAGACATCCGTCACGGCCGTGCGTGTCTCGCTGTCGACCGTGTACGACACCGTCAGGCCGTCGACCTCGAGCAGGGGGGTGTGCAGGGCCGTCATCGGCTTCCTCCGTTGCGTTCGAGGGCGCGCGAGATGCGGTTGGCCGAGAGCACGACGGCGACGATCACGAGCCCCGGGAGCGTCGTCAGCCACCAGGCCACGGCGAGGTAGTCACGGCCGCCCGACACGAGCGATCCCCACTCGGGCGTCGGCGGCGGTGCGCCGAACCCGAGGAACGACAGCGACGAGATCGCGAGCACCATGACGCCGAACTCCAGCGCCGCGAGGGCGACGACCGGCCCCGATGCGTTCGGCAGGACGTGACGGGCGAGGATCGTGTACCACCGCACGCCCGAGACCCGGGCCGCCTCGACGTAGACGGCCGTCGCGACCTGCAGCACCTCCGCGCGCATCACGCGCGAGAACGACGCGACGCTCGCGAGTCCGACCGCGATCGCGACGTTGATCGTCCCGAAGCCCAGCGCCGTGATGAGGGCGAGCGAGAGCAGCAGGCTCGGGATCGCAAGGAGCACGTCCATGAAGCGCATGATCGCGTCGTCGACGAATCCGCGCAGGAAGCCCGCGAGCAGCCCGAACACCGATCCCACCGTGAGCCCCACGACGACGGCGACGCTCGTCGCGGCGAGCGACGTGGCCGACCCGTGCACGACCCGGGCGAACAGGTCGCGGCCGAGGTTGTCGGTGCCGAACAGGTGCTCCGGCGATGGCGGCTGCAGCCGGTCGCGCGCCACCCCCTCGATCGGGTCCCACGACGTGAACCAGGTCGGCGCCACCGCCCACAGCACGACCAGGGCGAGCACCGCGACGGCGAGCACGAGCGTCGGCTGGCGCAGGAACGATCGGATGCCGCGCGCAGCACGTGCCCGATCCGCTCCGGTGCGGGGCGGTCGGTGGCTGCCGCTCGGCCCCGTGCCGGTGGGGTCGGCGGGGTCGGCGGGACGGGCGGGTGCGTCGAGGATGATGGCCATGGTTCCTCCGGCTCAGGCGGCGACGAACGCCGTGCGCGCGAGCGTGATGCGGCGGTCGACGAGCGGGTAGACGAGATCGACGAGCAGGTTGGCGATGACGAACACGAGGGCGGCGAACACCACGACGATCTGCACGACGGGCACGTCGCGGTTGTTGACGGCGGTCACCACCAGCCGACCGATGCCGAGGCGCGAGAAGACGGTCTCGGTCACGACGGCGCCCGAGAGCAGCCCGCCCACGAGAACGCCGCCCATCGTGAGGGTCGGGATGACGGCGTTGCGCAGCGCGTGGCCGAACTGCACGCGGGCCTCGCCGGCGCCCTTCGCGCGGACGACCTCGACGTAGGGCTGTGCGAGGGTTGAGCGCAGGCTGCGCGAGAGCAGCTGGGCGATGAACGCCCCCGAGGGGATCGCGATCGTCACGGCGGGCAGCACGAGGCTCACGAAGCCGTCGTCGCCCATCGCCGGGAACAGCCGCAGCTGGAACGAGAACGCCTGCAGCAGCAGGAGACCGATCCAGAACACCGGGATGGAGACGCCGATCGGGGGGAGCGAGAACAGCAGGTTGCGCAGCCACGGGGTCCGCGTGAGCGAGGCCGCGAGGGCGAGGACCGCGCCGAGGACGATCGACAGGACGAAGGCGAAGCCGGTCAGGGCGAGCGTCGGAGGCAGCGCCTCACCGAGCAGGTCGGCGGCGGGACGACCGGTCTGCGTCGAGGTGCCGAAGTCGCCGACCAGGGCCCGGCCGAGCGCCGTGAGGTACTGCTCCCACAGGGGCCGGTCGAGCCCGAGCTCGGCGCGAAGCCGCGCCACGAGCTCGGGGTCGACCGCTTCCTGGTCGGCACCGCCGGCGAACAACGCCGCGGCGTCACCGGGCAGCAGATAGAGGACGAGGAACGAGATCGTGTACGCCGCCCAGAGCACGACCAGGCCCTGTCCGACGCGTCGCGCGATGTATGCCAGCCACATGATGATCCGTTCCCCGTCCGTTCGGCGCGCTTACTCGGTGATCCAGGCGTCGTAGAAGTCGAGACGGCTCGACGCCTCGAACGTGAGACCCCGCACCTTCGACGACGCGGTGATGGTGGTCGACAGTTCGTAGATCGGGATGGTGATGCCCTCGGTCACGAGCGCGCGTGCCGCGTCGTCGACGACGGTCTGACGCTGGGCGGCATCCGTGATCGCCGACTGCTCGTCGAGCAGGTCGTCGACGGCGGTGCGTGTGGTGCGCCGGGTGTTGCCGGTCGGGTTGTCGGCCGTGAAGACCGTACGCAGCACGTCGGGGTCGGACCGGGTCAGGTTGCCGTAGACGAAGTCGTAGGTGCCGTCAGCGGATGCCGCCTGCGAGTCGGCGATGCTGGCGAACTTCAGCTGCAGGTCGACGCCGATCTCGCGCAGCTGCTGCTGGACGAGCTCGAGCACCTCCTTGGGCGACTGCCAGTACGTGACGAGGAAGCTGAGCTTCTCGCCGTCCTTCTCGCGGATGCCGTCGGCGCCGACCGTCCATCCGGCCCCGTCGAGCAGGTCGCCCGCGGCATCCGGATCGTACTCGAGCACGTCGCTCAGGTCGGTGAAGTACGGCGTGGAGGAGGCGAGCGGCGACACCGCCGGCTTGTCGTCGGGTCCGAGCAGGGTCGCGGTGATCTCCTCGCGATCGATGCCCTTCTGGATCGCCAGGCGCACGTCGGGGTCGGCGAGCTTGGGGGTCGACTGGTTCGCGTAGAGGTTGTAGACGACGCCGGGGTTGGCGCGGTTCTCGCTCCAGAAGCCGTCGCCCTCGAACAGCACGGCGTCGGTCGCCGAGATGCCGGTGGTCGCGTCGATCTGCCCCGACTGCAGGCTGCCGGTGCGGTTGCCTGCTTCGGGAACGACGACGTACTCGATCGCGTCGAGGTAGGCCTCGCCGGTGTGATCGTTGGTCGAGGGGCCCCAGTCGTAGCCCTCGCGACGCACGAGCGTCGCGCCCTGGTTCGGCGTGTAGTTCTCGACCGAGAACGGGCCCGAGCCGACGTAGTCGCCGAGGCAGCGGTCGGCCTGGCTCACCGCGGCGGTCGCGGGCGAGAGCAGCCCGAGGCTGAACGTCGACGTCGCCTGCAGGAACTGCGCGCTCGGACGCGAGAACGCGATCGTCACGGTGCTGTCGTCGACGACGTCGATGCTCGCGAGATCGGCCAGGTATGACGACCCCAGCGGGGCCTTCGCGCCGAGCGCCTGGATCGCCTCGAAGTTCGTCTTCACCGAGGCGGCGTCGATCGGAGCGCCGTCGGCGTAGGTTGCGCCGTCGCGCAGCGTGAACGTGAAGCTCGTGGCGTCGGCGTTGACCTCGTAGTCCTCGGCGAGCCAGGGCAGGATCTCGCCCGTCTCGGCATCCTGCGTGGTCAGCGACGCGACGGTCTGCCGGGCGATCGCGATCGCGTCGTTGTTCCCGACCTGCTGCGGATCGATGCACTGGCTGTCGACGGAGATCGCGAAGGTCAGCGTGCCGCCCGAGACGGGCTCGCCCGACGGCGAGGGGCTCGCGCCGGCGGTCGTCGAGCTGCAGGCGGACAGGAGTAGGGCACCGGCGGCCGCGCCGACGAGGAGCGCGGTCGGTGCGGTGACGCGGAGCGCACGAGAACGAGTGCGGGCGCGGGAACGGGCGTGGAGGAGAGGCATGCGTCCCAGGCTCGCGACCATCGACGCGGCCCGCGCGCGCCCCCGTCACACAGCGGAAGACCCCGACACCCAGCTTCACACCCCGTCACGCAGCGTCATCCAGCGCAGGGTTATCCCCTCCCGCCTTGCGTTGAGTCGCCAGAAAATGCGGATGCTGACGCCCCCTCATCCGCAATACGTGGCGAGTCGACCTCCGGGGGAGGGGGAGGCGCACCTCAGGCGCGGTGGTGACGGCCGAGCGGCGAGACGAGCGGTGTACCGGATGCCGGGTCGGGGATGACGATCGCGTCGATCCCGAAGACCTCGCGCACGAGGTCCGCGGTGACGATGTCCGACGGCGCTCCCTCGGCGACGATGCGGCCACCCGACATCGCGACGAGATGGTCGGCGTAACGGCACGCGAGTGACAGCTCGTGCAGCACCATCACGACCGTGGTCCCCCGCTCGCGGTTGAGGTCGACGAGGAGGTCGAGCACGTCGATCTGGTGGCTGATGTCGAGGTAGGTCGTCGGCTCGTCCAGCAGCATGAGGTCGGTCTGCTGCGCCAGGGCCATCGCGATCCAGACGCGCTGACGCTGACCGCCCGAGAGCGTGTCGACGGAACGGTCGGCGAGGTCGTCCACCCCCGCCGTGCGCATTGCCGCATCGACGATCGCGTCGTCCTCCGACGCGCGCCGGCGGAGCCAGCTCTGGTGCGGGTACCGCCCGCGGGCGACGAGGTCGGCCACGAGAATCGACTCCGGCGCGACCGGCGACTGCGGCAGCAGTCCCAGCACCCGCGCGACCTCCGCGGTCGGCCGCGAACGGATGTCGGCGCCGTCGAGCAGCACCGCGCCCGCGGTGGGCGTGAGCAGCCGGGCGAGAGCCCGCAGCAGCGTCGACTTCCCGCACGCGTTCGCTCCGACGATCACGGTGATCCGCCCGGGTGGCACGGCGAGCGACAGGCCGTCGACGATCGTGACTCCGTCGTAGCCGAGCGTGATCGCCTCGGCGCTGAGTCGGTGGTCGGCGGTGGTCATCGGGTGCCTCCCGGTCGGGTGGGGTCGGAACGTGTCAGCAGCCAGGCGAGGTAGGGCGCGCCGATCGCTCCCGTCACGACCCCGACGGGAAAGGGGATGCCGGGTACCGCGTACTGCGCGATGAGATCCGCCGCGCTGACGAGGGCGGCGCCGACGGCGGCCGAGGCCACGATTGAGATCGACCCCGGCCCCACGAGGCGCCGCGCGATCTGCGGCGCCATCAGGGCGACGAAGCCGATCGGTCCGCTCGCGCCGACGGCGATCGCAGCGAGGACGACGGCGGCGAGCAGAGCGCCGACGCGCACCCGCTGCACGCGCACGCCCAGCGCCGCGGCGGTCGCGTCGTCGAGCTCCAGCCCCCGCAGACCCCGCGCCTGCAGGCCCAGCAGGGCGAAGACCGCGAGAGCGATGACCCCGCTCGTGCCGACCACCTCCCACGACGAGCCGCCCAGGCTGCCGACGAGCCACGTGTATGCGACGCTCACGTCGCGGATCTCGGCGCGGGTGAGTACGGTTCCGGTCAGCGCCGTCGCGAACGCGGAGAATCCGACGCCGACGAGGATGAGCCTCATGCCGTGCAGCCCGCGGTGCCAGGCGAGGACGCCGATGATCACCGCGGCGACGACCGACCCACCGGCGACGAGACCTGTCAGCGCGATGCCGCTGGCACCCAACCCGAGTACCCCGGCGACACCGACGGCACCGGCCGAAGCTGTGACGCCGAGCACGTCGGGGCTTGCGAGCGGGTTGCGCAGCACCGACTGGAAGACGGCGCCGGCTGCCCCCAGGCAGGCGCCGACGACGACGGCCGCGAGCGCGCGCGGCATCCGCAGCTCCCACACGACGAACGAGACGACCGGCTGGGCTCGGCCGGTGATCGCCTCGATCACTTCCGCCGGTGCGAGCGCGGCCGGCCCGAGCAGCAGCGCGATCCCGAACAGGACGGCCACGACAGCGGCGGCGCTCGCCGAGACGATCGCGACGCGGCGAACGGAGGCCCGACGGAGGGGCCGTGTGATCGCCGCGGGGCCGGTGCCCGTCGCCGTCGTCACAGTCCCACCATCCGTCCGCGCCGCACGAGCGCGATGAAGAAGGGTGCACCGATCGCCGCGACGACGATGCCGACCTGCAGCTCGCCCGGTCGAGCGACGATCCGGGCCACGACGTCTGCCGCGACGAGGAGGATCGCGGCGACCGGCGCTGCGAACAGCAGGATCCACCGGTAGTCCGCACCCACGATGCCGCGGACGACGTGCGGGACGACGAGGCCGACGAACGCGATGGGTCCGGCAACGGCCGTGGCCGCCGCCGCGAGGACGACGAGCACCACCGCGAGCAGCAGGCGTGCGCGGTTCACGCGCAAGCCGAGCGCCGCAGCCGTCTCATCGCCGAGCGCGAAGAGGTTGAGGGTCCGCCCGGCCGACAGGGCGACGACGGCCGCGACGATCAAGACCGGCAGCACCGGGACGAGCACGTCGAGGCCGCGCCCGGCCAGGGCGCCGACCTGCCAGAACCGCATGGCGTCGAGCGCTTCGCGGCTGACGATGAGCACGGCCGAGACGAGTGAGAACAGCGCCGCCGACACGGCTGCTCCCGCGAGCGCGAGCTTGCCGGGGGTCCCGCCGTCGCGTCCCCGCGACGACAGCACCCAGACGACGGCGGCCGCGATCGCGGCGCCGCCGATTGCGAACCAGAGGTACGAGCCGGGGCCCGTGGCTCCGAAGACGGTGATGGCCGTGACGACCGCGAGCGCTGCGCCCTGATTGACACCGAGGATGCCGGGATCGGCGAGTGGGTTGCGGGTCAGCCCCTGGGCGATCGTGCCCGACAGTCCCAGCGCGGCGCCGATGACGATACCGACGATCGTCCGCGGCAGGCGCTTCTCGATGATCGCGATGTGTTCCGGATCGGCGGGGTCATACGCCGTCAGCGCGTGCCAGACGGTGTCGAGCGGAATCTCGGATGTCCCGATCGCGAGGCTCGCGAAGACGACACCCGCGAGCGCGAGGGCGACCGCGGCCCCGGCCCAGACACGCCGACGGGGCAGTGACCGCGAGGAGCGGTCCCTGCCCCGGGAGAGCGCGAGGGTGTCAGCCGACACGCTCGGCGACGGCTGCGAGCTGGGGGACGTACTGGTCGAGCATCCACGGAATCGACAGCACCGTCGGGGCGCTCGAGGCCATGACGAACGATTCGCCGACGATCGGGGCGAAGCGGTCCTGCTGCACCTGCGGCATCGCGGCGACGAGCGGGTCGGCGACGAACGCGTCGACGTCGGCCTGCGTGCCGAAGTACGCCACGAGGACGTCGGACTCCAGAGCGTTCAGGTTCTCGAAGCCCAGCTGGTAGAAGTAGCTGTCGTCGCCGTCGGGGGCGAGTTCCTCGACCGAGGGGGCGACCGTCATCCCCAGCTGCGTCAGCAGTTGCACGCGGGGGTCGTCGTCACGGAAGACGTTGAGGATCTCGGGCTGGTTGTTCGCCCCGTAGGCGAACGACTTCCCTGCGAGCGCGGGATGCTGCGATGCCAGGTCGGCGATGTCCGAGTCGACCTGAGCGACGAGGTCGGCCGCCTCATCCGACATCCCGAGCGCCTGTCCGACGATGGCGGTCTGGTCCTCCCACGAGGTCGCCCAGCGCTGGTCGGGGTAGGCCACGACGGGCGCGACCTTGCTCAGGGCGTCGAACTGCTCCTGTGTCAGGCCCGAGTAGGGGGCGAGGATGACGTCGGGACGGGCCTCGACGAACTCCTCGATGTTCGGCTCGCTCGTGTCGCCGCCGGTGAGGAGGGTCGGCGTCTCGCCCCCGAGCTCGGCGATCGCATCGGCGTCCCACGGGAGCACGCCGTCGACGCCGCCGTAGGCGAAGGCGGGCATCGCGACCGGCACGACGCCGAGCGCGAGCACGGCATCCTGCGCCGACCAGCCCCACGTCGCGACGCGCTCGGGCTTCTCGGGGATCACGGCGTCGCCCAGCGCCGACGTGATCGTGACCGGGAAGGCCCCCGAGGCGTCGCCTGCCGTCGAGGGCGACGCGCTCGTTCCCGACTCAGCGGGCGAGCAGGCGACCAGCCCGGCTCCGGCGATGGCGAGGGCGGCGGCGGCCGCGGCGAGGCGGCCCCCGGAACGGGAGAGAGCGGTGCGCATGCGTGATCCTGAACGCTGGAGGGTGTTCGGCCGGGAGCCCGACCGAACGTTAGGTTACCCTAACCAGCGACACCAGTGCCGCGAGAACAGCCCCGGCCGTGCGGTCGGTCTGGCGGATCGACAGGGCATTCGAGTTCGGGCGCGTGAACGCCCCGCCCTCCGGAAGCGACGTGAAAGGGCCGATCGCGAAGACGGATGCCGCAGGCACGCCGTCCCGCTCCAGCACCCGGCCGTCGGCGTCGGTCAGCACCCGCAGCGCGGAGCCCTGCCGTTCCACGAGCGCGCGGAGCACCGGATTGTCGCTGGCGGCAGCCCCCGGCCCGGGCAGCCACGCGTCGACGAGGCTGCGGGCGACCGTCTCGCCGGGAACACGACGGCTCGACGCGATGAAGCCGCGCCCCGGCTCGACGCGCACGTCGACTCCCGGTCCGAGGAACCGCACGACGCCCGCATCCGCGAGGGCCAAGAGCTCCCGGAGGCGATGCGGGGGCGGGCCGCTGGCGACGTAGCTGAAGAAGGTGTGCCACCGCACCGGCAGCGACACCGTCCGCGAGTGCTCGTTCCATCGTTCCGCAGGGATCTCGGCAAGGGCGAGGAACGACAGCAGCGCGGCGAGGAAGACGCCCTGCGCGGCGCTGCGTTCCGGGGCCGTGCGCAGATGCAGGTCGGTGACGATGTGCTCGCGCACCCGCCCGTGCGCGTCATCGCGGCCCTCGAAGGTCGCGTCGGCGAACGGCCGATCCAGCGACGCGACGTCGAAACGGTCGAGGGGGTCGGGAACCGCCGCCGCGATCGCGTCGAGCAGCGCGGGGTCGTCCCACGCGTGGGAATGCAGCACCGCGCGGAACGACGCCCAGTCACCCACGACGCGGTCGGGGTGCCCCGTGAACAGCTCTCGGTAGTGCCCGTGCAGCAGCTCGCCCGCGATGAGCGGCCACACGTCCGCCTCGAAGTCGACCTCGCCGGGCCGCGCGAGCAGCGCCTCGATGGCCGCCGGCGTCAGCACCTCGCGCTGGGGCGCCTCGCCCCGCAGCGTCGACGACACCTTGGAGCGGTAGGGCACGCCCCGCCGCGACCCGAGATGCAGGCGCGGCTCGCTTCCCGACGGCACGTACTGCAGCCCGTCGCCCTCCTCGAGGAAGCGACCCCCGCGGCCCTGGGTCAGCAGCACGACGAGGTCGACCGCGGCGAGTCCCATGCCCCGGACGATCACGTCCTCGCCCGCCCCGAGGTGCGAGAGGTCGGCATCGGCGGTGAACGCGGGCGGGACGTACTGCAGCCCCGCGCGCCGTGCGGCGTCCGCGAGCTGCGCGGTCGCGGCATCCGGTTCGCGTCCGTTGTGACCGACCGCGTAGACGACCGCGTCGGCCTCGAGTTCGAGACCGCTCGCCAGCGTGACCCGGTTCGCCTCGCTCACCCGCACCACCGTGTCGCGGCGCCAGCGGACGGTGACCCCTGCCGGCGCCTCGGCGATCGTGCGGCGGGAGAACCACTCCAGGTAGTAGCTGTGCAGCCGCCGCGTGGGAAAGCTGTCGCCGCGCAGACCGCGCGCCTCGGCCGCCACCACCTCGTCGTCGATCTCGATGCCCCGTCCGGTCGCGGCCAGCTCGCCGCTGCGCCAGAGTTCGGCCCATTCGATGAGCGAGGGCCCCGGACGGATCGGTCCATCGATCGCGCAGCTGTCGTCGGTGAAGACCGTGACGTCGCGCGCCATCGAGTTGAGCTTCAGCAGCGGCGACTGCGCTCGCCGCCAGATCCGGCCCCCGCCCGGCGGATGCGGGTCGATCAGCTCGACGTGCAGACGTGGCGCGCTGACGGCGCGTGCGTCGGCCGCGCCCGCGGCGATACCGAATCGCGCCACGATCCGCTCGAGGAGCATGATCGCGCGCGGGCCGGCGCCCACGAAGACGAGCCGATGGACGCTCACGCGAACCGCCGCGTCATCGCACCGGCGCAGCGGCGGGCACCGCAGCCGGCAGCCCGAGCAGGTCGCGCAGCGTCGCGCCCTCGTCGTACGAGTCGCGGTACGACCCGCGTTCCTGCAGCAGCGGGACGACACGCGTGGCGAACTCGTCGAGGCCGTGCGGGGTCAGGTGGCCCACGACGGTGAAGCCGTCGGTCGCGCGCTCCTGCACGTAGCGGTCGATCTCGCCCGCGATGTGCTCGGGCGTGCCCACGAACGTGTGCTTCGCCGTCAGCCGGATGACGAGCTCGCGCACGCTCAGCCCCTCGGCCTCCGACAGCTCCCGCAGCGACGCGATGCGCGCTTGCACGGCTCTGTGGCGATTCGCCCAGCCGCGCGCGGTCTCCGAGCCGGTGTCGGGCTCGACGTCGGGCAGCGGACCGTCGGGGTCGTAGTCGCTGAGGTCGCGACCCCACACCTGCTCGAGGTAGGTCAGCGCCTGCTCGGGCCTCACCTGCTGCAGAGCGATCTCACGCGACCGCTCGCGCGCCTCGGCATCCGTGTCGCCGATGACGAAGGTCGCGGCGGGCAGGATCTTCAGCGAGTCCTCGTCGCGACCCCAGGCGGCGAGGCGCCCCTTGACGTCGTCGTAGAACACCCGGGCGGCGTCGAAGTCCTGGTGCAGCGAGAAGATGACCTCCGCGTGCTCGGCCCCGAAGTCGCGCCCGTCGGCGGAGTCGCCGGCCTGCACGATCACGGGGCGCCCCTGCGGCGAGCGGGAGACATCGAAAAGGGCGTCGACGTCGAACTGCGGGCCGGAGTGACGGATGCGGCGCGGCAGCGCCTCGCCCTCGTCCCACGAGTCCCAGAGCTTCTTCGACAGCGCGGCGAACTCCTTTGCGCGCTCGTACCGATCGGCGTGGTCGAGGAACCCGCCGCGGCGGAAGTTCGCGCCGTGGAACGCGTCGGAGCTCGTCACGGCGTTCCATCCGGCGCGGCCCCCCGAGAGGTGGTCGAGCGTCGCGAGCTGGCGGGCGAGCTCGTACGGCTCGTTGAACGTCGTGCTCAGGGTGCCGACCAGGCCGACGTGATCGGTGACCGCGGTGAGCGCCGCCAGGACCGCGAGAGTGTTGGGCCGTCCGAGCACGTCGAGCTCGTGCACGCGGCCCTTGTGCTCGCGCAGCCGCAGGCCTTCGGCGAGGAAGACATAGTCGAAGAAGCCGCGCTCGGCCGTGCGGGCGAAGTACTCGAATGCCGCGAAGTCGATCTGGCTTCCCGAGGCGGCATCGGTCCAGACCGTCGTGCTGTTCACGCCGGGGAAGTGGGCGGCCAGGTGGATCTGGCGGGGCGAACGGCTCACAGGGCGACCTTCTCTCGTGCCGGGGCGGAATCGTGCGTCGGGGCGGCGTACCGGCTGTCGGGCCGCGGCAGGCCGAGCCGGCCCCGCAGGGTGGCCGCGTCGTCGTCGCGCAGCACGCGGGTCGCGCGCAGCAGCGGGGCGAGGCGCTCCGCGATCGCGACGACGTCGTCGGGCTGACGTGCGGGACGCAACCGCACGCCGTCGACGCCGGTCTCGGCGAGGGCGCGGAGGTGCTCGGCGACCTCGGTCGGCGTGCCGGCGACGATGCGCGCGTCGGAGTGGAACTCGGCCCCAGCCAGGTCGTCGAGCCGCGCGAGCGCCTCGCGGGCGGCGGTCGAGGTTTCCTCGATCAGCACGATCACGTCGGCGAACACTCGCAGCCGCTCGCGAGCGCGGCGCAGCTCGGCGGCTGCTCCGTCGAGCTCGGCGAGGATGCCGGTCGCCGCGGCCGCATCGTGGGGTGTGATGAACACGACATCGGCGTGCTCGGCCGCAAGGCGGAACGGCACGGTCTGGTGCGCGAGCACCGAGATGATCGGGCGGCCCTGGGGCGAGCGGGGCACGATCGACGCGCCGGTGATCGAGAAGAACTCGCCCGCGAAGTCGATGTTGTGGATGCGGTCGGCATCGACGAAGCGTCCGCTCGCGGCATCCCGGATGATGGCGTCGTCCTGCCATGAGTCCCAGAGGCGCCCGAGCGCGTCGGCGACCTCGCCCGCCTCGCGGAACCCGGTCTCGAGGTCGATCTCGTCGCGGCGCCCGAAGTTCGCTCGCTCGGCGGCCGAGCCGCCGACGACGAGGCGCACGCCCGCGCGGCCGCGGCTGGCGAAGTCGAGCGTCTGAATGCCGGTGGCCACATGGAACGGCTCGGTGTGCGTCGTCGTGACTGTCGGGATCAGGCCGATCCGATGGGTGAGCGGCGCGAGCGCCGATGCCAGCAGCACCGCGTCGATGCGCCCGTGCAGGCGCCGCGGGTCAGGATCGTTCGGGTCTTCGATGCGATCGGTCAGCGAGAGCGCGTCTTCGATGGTTGCGAAAGCGACGCCCGCCCCGTCGAGGAGACGCACCTGGTCCGCCCAGTGGCGCGGTGTCGTGAGTGACCGCGTCGAGAGGCCGGAATCACGCCATGCGGCGGGGTGCCAGCCGGCCCGCTCGAGGGCGACGGCGAGATGGATGCGGTGAGACATGAGCCCACTGTCGACCTCGGCCCGAGCGGTGCCAAGACCGCGCGTCATCCGGCGACACCTGTCGTAACAGGGGTTCGCGTCGCGGGTTCAGGTCACGAGGTGCGCGGCCGGTAGCGCGTGGCCACGGCTCCCGAACGGAAGGCGGTGTGCTGGACCGGTTCGAGTCCGATCTGCTGATGCAGGCCCGCGAGCAGGGTCGGTCCCCGCCCCGCGATGACGGGCTGCACGAGGAACTCGAACTCGTCGATGAGGCCGAGGTTCGCCAGGGCGGTCGGCAGGGTGACGCCGCCGACCCAGAGCCCGGCGCCCGGCTCGGCCTTCAGCCGCCGCACCGCCGTCTCGAGGTCGCCCGAGATCAGCTCGGCGTTCCAGTCGGGGTCCGCGAGGGTCGACGACACGACGAACTTCCGCGCGCCGTCGATGGCTTCGGCGAACCGGATCTCAGCGGCATCCATCCATTCGGGCCACTCGCCCGAAGCCGGCCGCCGCCAGGCAGCCGCCATCATCTCGTACGTCACCCGGCCGAGGAGCAGTGCATCGACTCCCGCCATCTGCGCCGTCCAGAAGTCCATCGACTCCTCGTCGGGCGGCAGCCCCGCTTCGTGGTGGCAGCAGCCGTCGAGCGTCACGTTGATCGAATACCGGAGAGGTCTCATGTCGCATCCCGCCTGCGGCGGATGACGCCGCGACGCCAGTCTGGACCTGCGGGCATCGATATGCGAGGAGTCCAGGCCAACAGGACGGCGAAGACGACGCGTGTCGCGAGCAGGACCGCCCAGATGGCCTCCGCCGAGCCGGAACGCGTGACCGCGAGCAGCGTCAACCCGGGGCCGGCCACCGCCCCGTACGCGATGACGAGGGCGGGCAGCCCGGCCGCCGTCGACAGCGCGATCTTCCGGTACGAGTAGAGGACGCCTGCCCACGGTTCGATAAGCAGCTGCACGGCCATCATCGCGACGACCAGCCAGCCGAGCTGGTCGAAGACCGGCAGAGCGAGGCGCGAGATCGTGAGCGCCACCGCGATCGCCGCGAGCAGGACGAAGCAGTTCGTCTGGACCGTCGACAGACGCATGGCGTCCGCGCGCTCGCGCGTCGCCGCCGCGAACATGGGCCACGAGATCATGTCCGCCCGCGCGAGCTGGGATCCTCGTACCAGCGCTCCCAGGATCGACGCGACCGACGTCGTGGCCCCCACTGCCGCGACGGCAGCAAGCGGTGAGACGCCGAGCACGACGACGACCGCCGCGACGGCCGCTTTCACGAGCGTCCCGGTGACCGCGGTGATCAGGTTCGTGCCGTCGCGGTGCAGCGCCTGGAACGCTCCGTTGAAGACGAAGCCGATCGGGGTGAGCACCGTCGCCGGGATGGTGGCGATCCAGTAGGCGGCGAAGAACCCGCCCGCGTCCGAGCGGGAGAGCACCGGGCTGAGCAAGGCGATCGCGATCGATGCGAGCAGCAGGAGCATCGCTGCCCCGACGGCCCCCGTCAGCTCGCCCTGGAGGGAGCGTCCCGCCGTGCGTGCACGAATGGTGGTGACCACGAAACCAGATGCCACGACCGTCACGATCGCGGCGGTCGAACCGCCCAGGCCGATCGCCGCCTGCACGTCGTCGGAGTAGGCCGTCGCCATGATCAGCAGGATGACGACGCTGCCGATCCCCGGCAGGAACATCGCGGATGCCGCCAGCGCGGCACGCCCCAGATAGTCGCGCCTCACGAACTCGATACTGTCAGTGACCCGATGGATTCAGACAGCGGTGGAAACTGGTCCGCCGATTCCGGCATCTTCTCGCTGTCTGGCGCTGCGCAAGCTCGTCACTCGCTGACCGGCACGACGATCGGCAGCTCGCGCACCGGCACCAGCACGATGTCCTGCACCTTCCAGTCGAGCTCGACGCAGCCTTCGCGCGCCGCCTCCAGCTCACCGAGGCTCGGCATCCGCCCGTCCCGCGGCACGACGAACGACTCGACGTGGAACACATGGCCCTCGTCGCGCACCCGGCTGCCCGCGGCCGACACCCACGGCAGGCCGGCGAGGTACGCGTCGATCTCGCCCGCGAGAGGATGCGGCTCGGCGTCGTCGAAGGTCGTCGCCCGCGCATCCATGAGGTCGACGATCGCGGCCCGCAGGTTCTTCAGCCCGTCGCGCAGAATGCCCGCCGCGATGAACAGCGCCGCCGCCGAGTCGAGCCACCAGAGGCCGAGACCGATGCCGGTGACGCCGACGATCGAGCCGACGGCCGTCATCCAGTCGGCCTTGTTCATATCGGCATCCGCGTAGAGCACCTTGTTGTGCAGCTCGCGCGCCAGCTTGAGCTTCGCGCGCCCGAGGAGGACGGGCGGCACGGCGGTCATCGCCATGACGCCGATCATGAGCCACCCGAGCCAGATCGACGCGCCGAACAGCTCGACCGTCCCGATCGTCGGGTGCTCGCCGCTCAGCAGCCCGATCGCCGACTCGACGATCAGGTAGGTGCCCATCGTGGTCAAGGCGACGGCCGCCACCAGGTGGCCGACCCCGACCGAGCGGTGATAGCCGTACGGATGCTTGAGCGTCGGCCGGCGCCGGTTGACCCGGATCGCGATGAGGAAAGCCAGCGGCGGGATGAACGACAGCAGATCCTCGATCCACGCCGCCTTCATCGCCTGGGAATTGCCGAGCACGAGGAAGACGAGGGTCACCGTCACCGCGAGGAATCCGATCGTGACCCATTCGAGCCGCACGGCGCGACGCAGCACCTCGACCTGACGCTGCGGCAGCTCCGTCTGCCCGAATCGCACCTCCGACCGGTTCACAGCTCGCCCGCCTTCGCCCGCTCCGAGAGGAAGGTCTCGAGGCGCGAGAGGAACGCGTTCTCGCCGAGCGGCACGAGCATGACGACCTTGAGCGTGCTGCCGTCCTTCGCCGTGGCCTCGGCATACGGGCGCGTGACTCCCGCCTTGTCGGTCCAGGGCGTCTGGTCGGTGATGCCGCCCGCGATGAGGTCCAGCCCGCCGTCCTCGAGTTCGCGCACCAGTGCCTCCTCCGAGCCGACCGTCCATTCCACGTCGGCGTCGAGCGAGTCGGCGAACGCTCGGATCGCATCGGGCTCGCTGCCCTGCGGTTCGTCGCCGTCGACCTGCACCCATTCACCGTCGGGGGAGACCCCGGCCCGCAGTGTGCCGCCCTCGACCGTGGCGAGCGTGCCCGACGGGTCGGTGGGGATCGACAGCCCGCACCCCGTGAGCGCGAACGACGATGTCAGCAGCAACAGGACCGCGCCGACCGCTGCGGCGAGCCGGTGGTGCATGAGACCCTCCTCCGTGCGCGTTCGATCGATACATCCGATCTGCGTCATCACCCTGGCGTGCGCGCCGCGATCTCCGTAAGGGGGTTGCGTCCGTGTCGATAGGATGGGGTGCAATCCCTCCTCGACAGAAAGGGAGATCCGCATGCCGGGAATCGTCATCGTCGGCGTCCAGTGGGGCGACGAGGGCAAGGGCAAGGCCACCGACCTGTTGGGCGACCGCACCGACTGGGTCGTCAAGTTCAACGGCGGCAACAACGCCGGGCACACCGTCGTCATCGGTGACGAGAAGTATGCCCTGCACCTGCTGCCGAGCGGCATCCTCTCGCCGGGCGTCAACGCCGTCATCGGCAACGGCGTCGTCGTCGACCTCGAGGTGCTGTTCGCCGAGCTCGAGGCGCTGTCGGCGCGCGGGCTCGACATCTCCCGGCTCAAGGTGAGCGCCAACGCGCACCTCATCACGCAATATCACCGCACGCTCGACAAGGTGACCGAGCGCTTCCTCGGCAAGCGTCAGATCGGCACCACCGGCCGCGGCATCGGGCCGGCCTACGCCGACAAGATCAACCGCGTCGGCATCCGCGTGCAGGACCTGTTCGACGAGAACATCCTGCGGCAGAAGGTCGAGGGCGCCCTCGACCAGAAGAACCACCTGCTGGTCAAGGTCTTCAACCGTCGCGCGATCACCGCCGACGAGATCGTCGAAGACCTGCTCTCGTACGCCGATCGCCTGCGTCCGATGGTCTGCGACACCGGCCTGCTGCTGAGCGAGGCGCTCGACAACGGCGACGTGGTCGTCTTCGAGGGAGGGCAGGCCACCATGCTCGACGTCGACCACGGCACGTACCCCTTCGTCACCTCGTCGTCGGCCACCGCCGGTGGCGCCGCGACCGGATCGGGCGTCGGCCCCAATCGCCTCGACCGCATCGTCGGCATCGTCAAGGCGTACACGACGCGCGTCGGCTCCGGTCCGTTCCCGACCGAGCTGTTCGACGAGAACGGCGACTTCCTCCGCTCGCGCGGCTTCGAGTTCGGCACGACGACCGGCCGCCCCCGCCGCGTCGGCTGGTACGACGCCCCGATCACGCGCTACGCGACGCGCATCAACGGCATCACCGACCTGGTGCTCACGAAGCTCGACATCCTCACGGGCCTCGACCGCATCCCGGTCTGCGTCGCCTACGACGTCGACGGCCAGCGATTCGACGAGGTGCCGGTCAACCAGTCCGACTTCCACCACGCCAAGCCGGTCCTCGAGTACTTCCCCGGGTGGAAGGAGGACATCTCGACGGCTCGCACGTTCGACGATCTCCCCACCGCGGCCCAGGAGTACGTCCTGGCGCTCGAGAAGATGAGCGGCACGCGCATCTCGGTGATCGGCGTCGGGCCCGCCCGCGACGCCGTGATCGTCCGCCACGACCTCGTCGACTGACGTGCGGCTGCTGCTCGGCGGCTACACCGCCGACATGGGCGGCGAGGCCGCGGGCATCGGCCTGCTGCACGCCGGCGATCCCGACGGCGCCACCGCCGACGGTCAGCTCTCGCTGCGGCCCGAGGTCGTCGCCGCGTCGTCGCCGTCGTGGGTGGCCCGCCATCCGCGCCGGGATGTCGTCTACGCCGCGCTCGAGTTCCGCGGCGAGGTGCAGGCCTACCGGCGCACCGGCCCCGACGCGTGGGCGCCGCTCGGGCGTCCCGTCCCGGCGGGCGAGGCCGTGTGCCACGTGGCCGTCGCGCCCGACGGAGCATCGCTCATCGCGAGCTGCTGGAGCGACGGACGTGTCGTCCGCATGAGCCTCGACGACGCCGGCATCCCGTCGGCTCCGGTGATCGCGCCAGCGGCCGTCGACCCGTACGGACCCGACGCCTCCGCCGAGCCGGCCGCAGAAGACCTCGACCTCGCCGCCGCCGCGCGGGCGCTTCGAGAGGCGGCCGGACCCGAGTTCGCGCACCTGGTGCCCGGCTCAGACGTGCCGGCGCCGCCGCATCCCGGTCCCGATCAGGATGCCGAGGCCGCACGCCCCTCGCGCTCGCACCAGGCGCGACACCTTTCGGGCGGTCTGATCGTGACGACCGACATGGGTCTCGACCTCGTGCGGTTCTGGCGTGACAACCCGAGGGGGCTCCGGCTCGTCCAGCAGGTCGCCCTGCCGCTCGGGAGCGGCCCCCGTCACACCCTCTGGCACCCGAGCGGCCACCTGTACGTGCTCACAGAGCTCTCTCGCGAGGTGTTCGTGCTGGGCGCCGACCGCGCCGGTGAATGGCGGATGCTGTCGGCGACGGGCCTCCTCGGAGCCCTCGACGACGACACGGCGGCCGAGATCGCCATGACACCCGACGGCGAGACCGTTTACGCGGGCGTCCGCGGCAGCAACACCCTCGGGGTGCTCCGCGTCCGCGGTGCCGGTGATCGACTCGAGCAGCTCGCGCTCGTCGATGCGGGGGTCGATTGGCCGCGCCACCACGTGGTCGTGCGCGACACCCTGCTCGTCGCGGGACAGCTCTCGAGCGAGGTGGTCTCGATGACGCGCGACCCGCGCACCGGGGTTCCCGGCCGCGTGCGCCATCGTGTAGCGGCCCCGAGCCCGACCTGCATCCTGCCGGTCGCGTGATCGCGTGCCCCCACCGCGGGGCTCAGTGCGGCAGCTTCTTCGCGTCCTGACGCGGGATGACGATCTGGTTGATGATGAGCAGGATCGACGCCGTGACCGGGATCGCGACGAGCGCGCCCAGCAGGCCTAGCAGGGTGCCGCCGACGAGCGCTCCGATGACCACGAGCGACCCCGGGACCGACACCGTCCGGTTCATGACGCGCGGCGTCAGGACGTATGCCTCGACCTGCATGTAGAGCAGGTAGGCCGCGGCGAAGATGATCGCCGGCAGTGGGGCGGTCGGGTTCGTCAGCAGCGTGATGACCGAGGCGCCCACCCAGAAGATCACGGTTCCGACGAGCGGGATGAGCGTGATCGCGAATGCGAGCACGGCCATCAGCGCCGCGAACGGAACCCCGAGGATCGTCAGCAGAATGAACGCGAAGGTCGCGTTCATGAGCGCGAGTACCACCATGCCCGAGAGGTAGCCACCGATCGACTCGGTGATCTGCCGGGTCATGTCGGCGACGGTCGCGCGCGAACGCGCGGGCGAGATGCGAACGAGCGCGTTCTTCATGCGGGGCAGCGATGCGAGGAAGTACAGGCTCAGCACCAGCACGATGATCGAACCCGAGATGGCCGTGACGACGTTCACGCCGACCTGCAGCAGACCCCCGCCGATCGCCGCGATGTTCGACGGGTTGGTCACGAAGCTCTGCACCTCGTTGAGCACGTCGCTCAGGCTGTCGCCGAAGGTGCTCTCCAGCCAGCGCACGGTGTCGCTGCGCAACATGTCGTTGACGATCGACGGCACGTCCTTCGCGAACTGTTCGACCTGGAGGACGACCGGCGGCAGGACGACCCACAGGATGCCGGCGATGATGAGCGCGAGCGCGGCGAACGTGATGACGATGCCCCAGGCGCGCGGGATGCCGCGCCGCACGAGGAACCGCACCACGGGGTCGAGCGCCAGGGCGACGAACAGTGCGATCGCGACGTAGATGAGAACCGTCGACAGGCTGGAGACCGCCAGCCCCAGGACGATCGCCGCGAGGGCTCCCAGCGCCAGGAAGAAGCCGGCCGCGAACGGCCGGGACAGCGCGCCCCAGATGGGCTGATCACGCGTGGCCGGCCCGGCCACCGGAGCGGAGGGCGCCGCGGGAGCTGGGCTGTTCGAGCGAGGCTTCGTCATGGTCACACTCTAGGCGCGGGGTTCACGGCTCGCGGTGGGGTCGCGAGCGCCTGCGGAGCAGATAGGGTCGGCGAGGGAAGGAGCCACCATGACCGACGCCACGACCGAACTCCACCGACTGCGGGCGAGCATCGACAACATCGACGCCGCGCTCGTCTTCATGCTGGCCGAGCGGTTCCGCTGCACGAAGCAGGTCGGTGAGCTCAAGGCGACTCACGGCATGCCCGCCTCCGACCCCGGCCGGGAGGAGCGGCAGATCGCTCGCCTGCGGCGTCTCGCCGAAGAGGCCGACCTCGACCCCGAGTTCGCCCAGAAGTGGTTCGGGTTCGTCGTCGCCGAGGTCATCCGGCATCACCGCATCGCGGCCGAGGACATCGCGGACTGAGGCTCAGTCGCTTCGACGACACCTGCGCGTGCGCGCGCGAATATCGGAATGGCCGATCAGAGGTCAAATCCCGAATCCGATTTGCGACTGACCCCCGAACGTGAAACGTTGGATGAGGCCCGCCGCGGGCCACTACCCGACCAGTCCGCGGTCGCTGGTGGCAACCCTGGGGGTGCCAGACCGGCGAACGTATGGTCGGCGGCCTGTGCTCGTGGATCCGACATCCGCAGCCGAGACGCCGTCGCGAGACGCGCGCCAGGAGGTCGCCACCCGGGCGTAACCGATGCAGCCTGCACCGGCTGCCGAGGTGACCTGTGACCAGTCCGTCTTCTCCGGGGGAAGCGACTTCCCCCGCTCTGGAAGCCAAGAATCTGTACAAGGTCTTCGGGCGCAACCCGAAGTCCGTCGTCGAGAAGCTGCGGGCCGGAGCCCAGCGCAACGAGATCGCCGACGCCGGGACCGCCGCCGTCATCGACGCCTCCTTCACTGTCCAGCCCGGTGAGATCTTCGTCATCATGGGCCTCTCCGGCTCGGGCAAGTCGACTCTGATCCGCATGCTCAACGGGCTGCACGACGCCACCGCCGGAACGATCACGGTGAAGGGCGACTCGATCACCGACGTCGCCCCCGCTCGCCTGCGCAGCATCCGTCGAGAGCGCATCGCGATGGTCTTCCAGCACTTCGCGCTGCTTCCCCATCGCAGCGTCGCCGCGAACGTCGCCTACCCGCTCGAACTGCGCGGCGTCGGCAAGGTCGAGCGCCTCGCGAAGGCCGAGGAGATCCTCGCGCTCGTCGGGCTCGAAGGCTGGGGCGACAAGTTGCCGTCCGCCCTCTCCGGCGGGATGCAGCAGCGTGTCGGCATCGCTCGCGCGCTCGCCGCCGACAGCGACATCCTGCTCATGGACGAGGCGTTCAGCGCACTCGACCCGCTCATCCGCCGCGAGATGCAGGAGCAGCTGCTCGAACTGCAGCAGAAGCTTCAGAAGACGATCATCTTCATCACGCACGACCTCAACGAGGCCATGTTCCTCGGCGACCGCATCGCGGTCATGCGTGACGGCCGCATCGTGCAGATCGGCACGCCCGAAGACATCCTCACCGACCCGGCCAACGACTACGTCGAGCAGTTCGTGCAGGACGTCGACCGTGCCCGTGTGCTGACGGCCGCGAACGTCATGGAGCGGCCGCGTCCCGTCGTCGCCGAGTCCGCCGGACCGCGCGTCGCCCTCAAGCAGATGCGGGATGCCTTCATGTCGGCCGCCTACGTCGTGGGCCGCGACCGCAAGCTGCTGGGTGTCGTCACCGACCGCGACGCCGTCAAGCTCGTCCGCCGCGGCGAGTCGGCGCTGTCGTCGGTCATCAAGCCCGCGCCGCAGACCGTGAGCCAGGACGAGGTCCTCATGAACCTCTTCGTCCCGGCCGTCGAGTCGCCGCTGCCGCTCGCCGTCACCGATGCGGACGGGCGCCTCGTCGGCGTCATCCCCCGCATCACCCTGCTCGCCGCCCTCGGCCCCGGCCCCGGCGCGACGGAGGAGATCACGATCCCGCTGCAGCCGATGCCGCAGGCCGCGATCGACGAGGTGCTCGCGGAGGCGACCGCCGTCGACGGCGCCGCTCTCCAGAACGGGGAGGTGCGCTGATGGATGGTTTCCGCATTCCGCTCGGCCAGTGGGCCGAGGTCGCGGTCGACTGGATCCGCGACAACGTCTCGTGGCTGCTCGGCGCGATCTCCACCGCCGTCGGCTGGCTCGTCGGCTCGCTCGCCGACCTGCTGCTGAGCGCCCCGATCGTCGTCGTCATCGTCGTCGCAGCACTGCTCGGCTGGTTCCTGCGGTCGTGGAAGTTCGCGATCGGCACCGCGATCTCGTTCGCGATCATCCTCGGCGTCGGACAGTGGGTCACCGCGATGCAGACGCTCGCGCTCGTCGTCATCGCGACGGTCATCGCCGTCGTCATCGCTGTGCCACTCGGCATCCTCGCCGCCCGCAGCGACCGCTTCAGCGCGGTGATCAAGCCCGTGCTCGACCTCATGCAGGCGATGCCCGGGTTCGTGTACCTGATCCCCGCGATCGTGTTCTTCAGCATCGGCTTCGTACCGGGTCTGGTCGCGACCGTGATCTTCGCGCTTCCCCCGGGCGTGCGCCTGACCGAGCTCGGTATCCGCAGCGTCGATTCCGAGACGGTCGAGGCCGGGCACGCATTCGGCGCCACGCCGGGGCAGATCCTGCGCGGCGTGCAGCTGCCGCTCGCCATGCCGACGATCATGACCGGCGTCAACCAGGTGATCATGCTCGCGCTCTCGATGGCCGTCATCGCCGGTATCGCCGGTGCGCCCGGGCTCGGCAAGGAGATCGTCCAGGCGATGTCGACCGTCAACATCGGCACCGGTGTCGAGGCGGGCCTCAGCGTCGTCATCCTCGCGATCTACCTCGATCGCCTGACCTCCGCCCTCGGCGACATGAAGGGCCAGAAGGGGTCGATCCTCGGCGTGATCGGCCGTCGCCGGACAGCCGCGGCCGCCGCCACTGCCGCGGAGAAGCGCGAGCTCGCCCCCGCCGCCTGACCCCGCGGCATCCGAACGTATCCTCCCTGCACCACCCATACGGAACGAAATGAATCCATACGGAAGGCACACGATGAACAAGCGACACCTCACCGGGATCGTGGCGCTCGGCGCCGCGGCATCCCTCGCCCTGGCCGGCTGCGCGAGCGGTAACCAGGCCGAAGGCGGCTCTGGCGAGAACGGCGACAGCAAGGGAACCATCACGCTGGGCTACCTGCCCTCGTGGACCGACGGCCTCAGCACCGCGTACCTGCTCGAGAACCAGCTCGAGCAGCTCGGCTACACCGTCGAGATGCAGGAGCTCACCGAGGCGGGCCCGCTCTACGCCGGTCTCGCGCAGGGCGACGTCGACATCTACCCGTCGGCCTGGCCCGAGCTCACCCACGCCTCGTACATGGAGCGCTACGGCGACCAGATCGACGACCTCGGCGCGTACTACGACAACGCCAAGCTCACGATCGCGGTGCCCGAGTACGTCGACATCACCTCGATCGAGGACCTCGCCGCCAACGCCGACCGCTTCGGCGGCCAGATCTACGGCATCGAGCCGGGCGCGGGTCTGACCAAGCAGACGCAGGAGTCGATGATCCCCGAGTACGGCCTCGACGGCACGTACGAGCTCGTCACCTCGTCGACCGCGGCGATGCTCACCGAGCTCGACACCGCGATCGCGGCGCAGCGCGACATCGTCGT
Source organism: Microbacterium sp. M4A5_1d (assembly GCF_053345465.1). Lineage (NCBI taxonomy): Bacteria > Bacillati > Actinomycetota > Actinomycetes > Micrococcales > Microbacteriaceae > Microbacterium > Microbacterium sp. M4A5_1d. The sequence continues at coordinate 84,642 of NZ_JBKFAD010000002.1, read as the reverse complement.
GACCTCGTGGCGTCCGTTCTGGGCCAACGAACGCTACGGCCTCAAGGACCTCGAAGACCCGCGCGGTGCGATGGGCGACACCGAGGCGCTGCACTTCCTCGCCACGTCCGGCTTCGCCGACGAGCACCCCGAGGCGGCTGAGCTGATCGGAAAGATCAAGCTGGACGACGAGCAGTACGCGGCGCTCGAGGACATGGTCGTCAACCAGTACGGCGAGGGCAAGGAAGCCGAGGCGATCACCGCCTGGCTCGAGGAGTACGGCAGCCAGGTCGACGGCCTCCAGACCAGCTGATCCCGTCTGACGGACAACGAAACCCCCCGGGGCCTCCCCGGGGGGTTTCGTGCGTCAGGATGCCGTCGGCGGCAGCTGCAGGGCAGCTTTCTCGGCCAGACGCTCCATCGCGGCATCCGACACCGCGATGAGCCCGTCGAGCTCGGCTCGCACGCGCTCGTACGCCGTTCGGCGCTCGGCGGGCGTGGCAGCTTCGTCCACCGCGACGTTGAGCAGACGCTTGGCCGTGTCGAGTCGGCGGCGCTCCGGCTCGCTGAAGGCCCGATCGCGCTGACGGCGGGCGTCGCGTTCCGCGACGTCGAAGGCGACCTCGGCGTCGGTGAGCGCATCGCGGTAGGCCGTCAGGTCGGCGGAACCGATGCGCGCCGACGTCGTCGGTGGGCGCAGGCCGTCAGCGACCTTCTTCGCGCGCAGGAACGCGGCGGTGAGCGGTTGCCGTCCGTCGCTCATGGCCGGGAAGGCGATGAGCTTCGCGACATCGAGTTCGTACTCGAGCCAGCGGTGCGTCAGGTCGTCATGGGCGTCGAAGAGCTGTTGCAGGCGAGCGCCGGTGCTCAGCTGTTCGTCATCCGCGGCGACCGGCGACGCGTCGCCGGCTCGGACGGCACCGGAGCGCACGATGCTCTTCGCCTCGGCCTTGGCGCGGATGATCTCGAGACGGCGCTTGTGCCGTCGCCGCGCGGACTGTTCGAGAGCCTTCGCCGCGCCGCCGGCTGCGGGTCCGATGATGAAGATCAGCCACCAGTAGTTGCCGGCGAACTGCCACAGTCCGGACCAGAATCCATCCACACCGCCATGCTAGCCCCGGGGCGCTGTGTCACTCGGGTGATGAGGGACGCCGGGGGCGGTCGGGGCGATCGCGCCGCATCCGGTTCCACATCTCGGTCGACCGGGTGATGGCGCGCTGGGCGTTGTCGAGAAGGTCCTGCGCGACCTCCGCCCAATCGGCCGGACGGTCGTCGGGCTCGGGCAGCTCGCGCGGCGTGCCCTGCCGGGCGGCGCGCTCCGCGGCGTCGAACGCCTGGGTCGCCCGACGGACCGCTTCGCGGTAGGCGCTGTAATCGGCCGGGGACATGCGGACATCGCGCGAGGCGGGTCGCAGCCACGACGCCTGCTGGTGCTCGCGAAGGAAGAGGTCCATCGGCGGCCAGCGGGCATCGAGCATCATGGGGAACCCGATCGCCTTCGCGGCATCCGTCTCGTAGTCCATCCACCGCGCCAGAAGCACGTCGTGCTCGGCCATCAGCCGGGCCAGCGGCATCCGGTCGACCTCCTTGCGCGAGGTCGGCATCATCGCTCGCGCCGCCTGCACGCCCGCGCGGCGCGCCTTCAGCTCGGCCACGGCGGCGCGCGCCTGACGCTCAGCGATCTGCAGGCGGCGACGGGCCTCCGGCACCGCTCCGGCTGTCGCGCGCGGGGTCGCCTTCTCGGCCTGGGCGCGCATCAGTTCCGCGCGGGCCACCTTCAGCTGCGCGCGAGCGTGCGTCACAGCCTGTTGCGCCCGGCGCAGGTCGAGCTGCGCGGCATCGAGCTCGAGGCGACGCTGCGACGGTCGTCCCCGGCGCAGGCCGGCCCAGCCGAGGGCGCCCGCGCTGGCTCCCGCCGGCGCGATCCACCACCACTCGGCCGCGAGCATGAGGATCGGATCCACCCCTTCAGCCTACGCACCTCGCCGAGTCCCGTCTTCGTCCCGGCTGGGGATACACCTGTCGGATCGGTGGTGCTGGTGCGCGGTCGAACCGGCTGTGAGGCCACAGCAGCCCCACGAGTCCTGCAGCTGTATCAGCCGAAGAGCAGCGCGAAGACGGTGGAGCCGCCGCCGACGAGGATGAGCGAGACGATCGCGACCCACGCGGTCACGCGCATGCGACGCGAGCGTCCGCGCGCGAAGCCGGCGTACTCGTCGTCCTCACCCGGCGGCGTCAGGTCGCGCCCGCTCATGACGCGCTCATGACGTCGGCACCTCGTCGACGATCTCGCCGAAGGCGGCGGGCAGCGTCGCGCGCGACGTGGCGCGGATCTCGGCGACGGGCACCGAGAACAGACCCTGGACGTCGAGCACGGACTCGACGCCCTCGGCAGCATCCGTCACACCGATGCGGATGACGGGGTAATTGCGGCCCTCGCAGAGCCCGCGGAACTTGACGTCCTCCTCGCGCGGGACCGACACGATCACGCGGCCGGTTGACTCGCTGAACAGCGCGGTCGCGACGTCGACGCCGTCGCGCTCGACGATCTCGCTCAGCCAGACGCGGGCGCCGACGCCGAAGCGCGTCGTCGCCTCGGCGAGAGCCTGGCCGAGGCCGCCGGTCGACAGGTCGTGCGCGGCCGAGATGAGTCCCTGCTGCGAGGCGGCCTGGATGAGGCCGGCCAGACGCTTCTCGGCGGCGAGGTCGACCTTCGGGGGCCGTCCGCCGAGGTGGCCGTGGATGGTGTCGGCCCACGCCGAGCCGTCGAGCTCCTCGGCGGTCGTGCCGAGCAGGTATATGTTTTCGCCGGCGTCCTGCCAGCCCGACGGGATGCGGCGGGCGACATCGTCGACGATGCCGAGCACACCGACCACCGGGGTCGGGAAGATCGGCTGGTCGCCGGTCTGGTTGTAGAACGAGACGTTGCCGCCCGTGACGGGCACGCCGAGCTCGAGGCAGGCGTCGGAGAGGCCGTCGACGGCCTGACCGAACTGCCACATCACCTCGGGGTTCTCGGGGCTGCCGAAGTTGAGGCAGTCGGTGACTGCGGTGGGGTTCGCGCCGGTGACGGCGACGTTGCGGTACGCCTCGGCGAGGGCGAGCTGGGCGCCGGCGTACGGGTCGAGCTGGCAGTAGCGGCCGTTGCAGTCGGTCGCGATCGCGAAGCCGAGGCCCGACTCTTCGTCGACGCGGATCATGCCGGCGTCGTCGGGGAAGCTCAGGGCGGTGTTGCCCAGCACGTAGTAGTCGTACTGGTTGGTGATCCACGACGTGTCGGCGAGGTTCGGGCTCGCCACGAGCTGGAGGAACTGTTCGCGCAGTGCGTCGCCATCGGTGGCGCGGGGCAGGGATGCCGCCGAGTCGGCCTGCAGGCCGTCGATCCAGGTCGGGTAGGCGACCGGGCGGTCGTAGACCGGGCCGTCGACCGCGACGGTCGAGGGGTCGACGTCGACGATCTGCTCGCCGTGCCAGAAGATCTGCAGGCGGCCGTCGCCGGTCACCTCGCCGAGCACGCTCGTCTCGACATCCCACTTGCCGACGACGGCGAGGAACGCATCGAGCTTCTCGGGGGCGACGATCGCCATCATGCGCTCCTGGCTCTCGCTCATGAGGATCTCCTCGGGCGTGAGCGAGGGGTCGCGCAGCAGCACGTTCTCGAGGTCGACGCGCATACCCGAGCCGCCGTTCGCGGCGAGCTCGCTCGTGGCGCACGAGATGCCCGCGGCGCCGAGGTCCTGGATCGCCTCGACGAGTTCGCCCGCGTACAGCTCGAGGCAGCACTCGATCAGCACCTTCTCGGCGAACGGGTCACCGACCTGCACGGCGGGGCGCTTGGTGGGCCCGCCGTCGGCGAAGGTGTCGGAGGCCAGGATCGAGGCGCCGCCGATGCCGTCGCCGCCCGTGCGCGCGCCGAACAGCACGACCTTGTTGCCGGCGCCGGTGGCGTTGGCCAGCTTGATGTCCTCGTGGCGCATGACGCCCACCGCGAGGGCGTTGACGAGCGGGTTGCCCTGGTAGACCGAGTCGAAGACCGTCTCGCCGCCGATGTTCGGCAGGCCCAGGCAGTTGCCGTAGAACGAGATGCCGCTCACGACGCCGTGCACCACGCGAGCGGTGTCGGGGTGGTCGATGGCGCCGAAGCGCAGCTGGTCCATGACGGCGACGGGACGCGCGCCCATCGAGATGATGTCGCGGACGATGCCGCCGACACCGGTCGCGGCGCCCTGGAACGGCTCGATGTAGCTCGGGTGGTTGTGCGACTCGACCTTGAAGGTCACCGCCCAGCCCTCGCCGACGTCGACGACGCCCGCGTTCTGGCCCATGCCCACCATGAGGCGGGTCTTCATCTCGTCGGAGACCTTCTGGCCGAAGCGGCGCAGGTAGTTCTTGCTCGACTTGTAGGAGCAGTGCTCGCTCCACATGACCGAGTACATCGCCAGCTCGCCCGAGGTGGGGCGGCGGCCGAGGATCTCGCGGATCTTCGCGTATTCGTCGGGCTTGAGGCCCAGGGCTCCGTAGGGCTGCTCACGCTCCGGAGTGGCGGTGGCGTTCTCGACGGTATCTGCGACAGGGGTGCTCACGCGGCTGGACTCCAGGACTCGGGATGCCGGACGCGATCAGTCTAGTTGGGGGGTCAGGGGTTGTACGCGCCGAAGAGGCCGGTGCCGTGCTCGACCAGGGCGTCGTAGGCCTCCCCGTATGTGGAGGGCAACGTGCTGCCGGGGTCGAATCGGGCGGCCAGGAGCCCGAGCAGCCCGCGCGCCGGCGGGGTGAGCGGGCGCTTGTGGTGCTTCTCGTCCGGGGCCTTTGTCGTCCCCTTCTCGGGGTTCGGCGGCACATACAGCGACTGCGGCTGCGGCCAGGTGTAGGGCTGGCGCGGCGTCGTGAGGTTGACCGCGTTGAAGATCGGGTTGGCGGTCTCGTCGCGGACGTTGAGCGGCCGCAGCCCGTGCAGCCGGCACAGGGTGTTGGTCACCGAGCCGTGGTGCATCTCGTCGTGGATCACGGTTCCGGCCGCGGTGTAAGCGCTCACCACGATGGCCGGCACCCGGAGACCGAGGCGATCGAACGTGAAGCCCATCTCGCCGGGACCGCTCGCGTCGGGCGGCGCTGCCGACGGCGGGGCGACGTGATCGAAGGTGCCGCCGTGCTCGTCGAAGGTGATGACGAGCGCGGTGTTCATGGCGTTCGAGCCGGAGGTCGACGCACTCGTGCGGATCGCGTCGTAGACGTCCTGCGCGAGCTTGTCGCCGGCGCGGACGTCGCTGTCGGCGCTGTTGGCGATGCGGATGCGGCTGCCGTCGGGCAACTCGAGCTCGCCCTCGCGGGTCGCGCCCCATGGCGGGTGCATGTCGTTGTGGTTGAAGACCATCCGCGGCTCGATGAACGCGTAGTCGGGCAGCTCGCCGTTCGCGGCATCCTCGTAGAACTGCTCCATGACGCGGAAGTTCGTCTTCCAGTAGCGCTCGAGCACGGGCGCGTGGAGCATGCCGGTGAGCGAGACGAGCTGCGTCGCGTCGTAGTAGACGCGCCACGACAGGCCGGCGTCTTCGAGCCGGTTGAAGATCGTGGGTGCCGCGGGGGCGTCGATCCACTTGTCGTAGTTGTCGCCGGTGTGGTTGACGACGTAGCCGTGCGAGGTCGAGGCGTGGAAGAAGCTGCGGTTGCAGAACGTCTGCGACGGCACCCCGGCGAACCAGCGGTCGTAGACCGCGAACTCGCGGGCGAGGGTCGACACCACCGGCAGCATCTCGGGCGCGAAGCCGCCCATCGCCGTCGTGTACTCATCAGCGGTCGGCTCGCGCTTCTTGGCGAGGCGGTAGTTGACGATGTAGTCGTGCACGAAGCCGTCGTTACGCGGTGCGCTCCCGGCGGCGGGTGCGTTGTACGGCGGCTGCAGTCCGCTGCGGGCGATGTCGGCGTTGGCGGGCGGGTCGATCGTCCCGAACAGCTGGGTGTTGACGTGGGGGTAGGTCTCGCCGGGGTCGGGCTGCGGCTGCTGCATGATGTGGTCGGTCGCGCCCGTGTATACGTGCGCGGGCACGGCCGTGCCGTCGGGTGCGGTGTTGGCGTAGTCGCCCTGCAGGATGCCGTCGAACTCGGCCGCGCTCTTCTCATCGGCCGTGTAGAGGTGGCCGAGCAGGTTGTCGAAGCTGCGGTTCTCGAACATGAGCACCACGACGTGGTCGAACCCGGCAACGCTGCGCGCCGCGAGGGGCGCGAACTCGGGCGGGTGCGCGGTCATCGCCGCCGTCACCGCGGCACCGGCTGAGCCCCCGATCGCGAGGCCCGCGGCTCCCAGGCCCGCGCGGCGGAGGAAGTCGCGGCGCGACGGGCGTCGGCTGGCCCAGGAGGCGTCGGTCTCATCGCGATCCGCGTCGGCCATGGGTCCCTCCCTCGGTCCTCGGCGATCAGGCTACTCTCACACCATGGATGACGGCCTGCGTTTCGATCGAGGAGCCCGGTACGGTGCCGCGATCGTCGCGGCGATGTTCGCGACCTACCTCGCCGTCGCTTCCGACTTCTCCGCGATCGTGCAGGCCGAGATGTACGCCGGCACCATCACCAACGACATGCCGTACGTCGACACGCTCCAGTTCGTGCTCGTGGTCGCGACCCTCGTCGCCGCGCTCGCCGTGCTGCCCACCTCGCCGATGCGTCGTCTGGGCGGCGTGACCCTCGCGTGCGTCGCGCTGTTCCTGTGGGCCACCTTCGGGTTGCTGCGCGGTGCGGGCCACCTCGCGCACCTCGATCCGCTGTGGGAGGTCGTGCTCAATCAGGGGTTCATCGCGCTGCTCGCCGGGGTGGGCGGCTGGGTGATCGCACGGGGGCGGCACCCGCTGTCGTGGGTCGTCGTCGTCGTCGCGCTCGTGCCGCCCATCGTCGGTCCGCGGCTGGTCGAGGCGAACGCCACGAGCGGCGGCTACGCGCTGGCGATGCAGGGCATCGTCGTCGTCGGAGGGCTGGCCGCGGTGTGGGCGGCGGCTGGCGTCGACCGGTGGGCGCGTCGGCGCTTCAGTGGTCGGGATGCAGCGACGCGTCGGCGGGTACGCTCCGCCACGACACGAATCGAACCGTGAGACCGGCGCGCGTCGGCGCGCAGCAGAACGGCCCGGCCGCGACCTCCGCCCGAGGATCGAGCGGCGCCACCCGGACGAGCCGCCAGTCCTCCTCGTCGACGCGGGCCCTGATCGTGACGGCGTCGCCCGACCTGCTCGCGCGCACGGTGACGACGCGACCAGCCCAGTCGGCAACGGGCGAGAGCGACCAGTCCGACATCCCGCGGGTCACCACCGCGCCCAGACTGTCGGCGCCGTCGCTGTGCTCGATCCCGGCCTTGATCCACGTCTCGTCGTCGACGCGCAGGAAGACGCCTGCCTGATCGAACTGCGCGGCGAAGTCGAGGACGAACGCCACTTCGACGGCGGTGTCGGGCTGCATCGGGGCGAGCAGAGCGTGTTCGTCGTCGTGGACGAACCCATACGACGTCACGCGCCAGGCATCGCTCCCCTCGCGTGCCGTGACGAACAGGTCGTCGCCGTCGAGCGCCGTCTCGGCGGGCTCGTTCGTCCACGAGCCCGCGGACCAGTCGATGTCGGTCATGCGATTCCTCTCGGGTCAGTCGCGCAGCTGGGCCAGCAGGGCGGCGTGGTCGGTGGTGCCGGCGAAATCGGTGATTCGCCCTCCCGTCAGCCGCAGGAATTCGAACTCCGCGACATTGACGTGACGTCGGGTGGGCCGGATACCGCGGAACGGGCCGGTGTGCGTGCCGCTGGCGCGCACATGCGCGGCGATGCGGTCGTCCTCCACGACGAGCTGGATGCGGCGCACCTGCCAATCGGGAAAGGCATCGAGCACCTCGACGACGTCGGTCATCCAGGCGTCGGCTCCGCCCGGCAGGTGCGCTCGCCGGACGTTCGGGTCGATGAACGAGCGAATGGCGTCGAGGTCGTGGCGGTTGCAGGCTTCCAGGTAATCGGCGTACCAGGCGTGCATCTCCCACGGCTCCACCTGCCCATTATCGGCGGGTGGTGACCAGGTACCGCACCGTCAGCGCGACGCTACGGCGTTCTCGTAGGCCCGCATGGCGGCATCCTGTGCGTCCGCGAGCGCTTCCTCGGCGGTCTTGTCGCCGAGGAGGGCCGCCGTCACCGCGTTGTTCAGCTCGTTCTGGATGTCCTGCCCGGCGGGGGAGGACCCGAACGAGGTGCCGTAATCGACCACGTCGTAGTAGGTCGCGACGACCTGGTCGAAACCCTCGTTGCCCGACGGCGTGACCCACTTCTCGCGGATCTCCTGGTCGGGCTGCGGCGATCCCGTGAACAGGCCGGTGTTGGCGCCGCCGTCGGCGGCACGCGTCGCAGCGCGTGCTTCGCCCGCCGCGTTCCACGCCTCGCCGCTCGTCAGAGCCGAGACCCACGCGCAGGCCGCGCCGGGGTTCTTCGCTCCGGCCGGGATGACGAAAGCCTGGCCGCCGGACACCGAGAACGGCTCACCGTCGCTGTCGCGGAACGGCACCGCCTCGATGTCGATCTGCTCGAGGTAGGGCGAGAGGACGTTCGGGTACCACTGCGCGTTGACCTGCGCACCGACCTGATCGGTGACGTACTGGTTCGCATCGCCGAACGTGTCGAACGCGTCGGTGAAGCTCTTCACCTGCGCGAACCCGCCCTGCGCGTCGTTGATCCGCTGCAGCAGCTCCATGCCCGCGAGGTTGCTCGGGTCGTCGAGGGTCGGCACGCCGTCGTCATCGGTGAGCTGGCCGCCCGCGCCGAGGATCCACAGCGCGGACTGACCGGTCGACACCGGGTCGAGGCCCAGCCGCGTCGGAACGCCGCCGGATTCCTGGTACATCTTCTCGATGGCGGCCAGCAAGACGTCGGGCTGCGAGGTGTCGATCTCGTCCGCCGTCACGCCCGCGGCGTCCATCACCCGCTTGTTGAGGATGATGGCCGGTGGCTGGTAGAACTGCGGCGCACCCCACACCTGATCCTCGTAGCGCACGTCGTCGACGACCGACTCGTACCACCGGTCGTCCGCGTCGACGTCCTGTGCCTCGAAGCAGCTGTCGAGGGGCATGATGAGGCCCTGTGCCGCGTACTGCGTGACGTAGCGGCGATCCATCTGCACGACGTCGGGCACGTCGCCGCTCGCGATGCGGGTCGTGAACTTCTGCGAGTCGAAGGCCGTGGCATCCAGCTGCACCTCGACATCCGACAGCTGCTCCGCCGCATAGTCGAGTCGCGCGGTGCCGACGTCGTCGGCGTTTTCGAAGCCCCACGCCGCGAGGGTTCCGGTGGGCGTCGCCGAGAAGTCGACGTCTTCCGCGGTGCCGGCGTCGTTGCTGCATCCCGCCAGCACGATGACGGATGCCGCGGCCACCGCGGTCGTTCCGATCAGTCGATTGCGCATGTGATTCCTCCTGTCGTGGTCCCGCGCGAGCACGCGGATCATCCCTTGCGGCCCTGGGTGGCGACGCCTTCGATGAAGTAGCGCTGCCCGAAGGCGAAGAGGATGAGCATGGGCAGCGTGACGATGAGCGAGGCCACCATCACGTACTGGTAGTCGCCCTGGCCGCCGGCGGTAGGGCTGTACTTGGTCATCGCGTAGGCGATGCCGAGCGGTGCGGTGAACTCGTCGACCGAGCCGGCGTTGAGGTAGATGAGCGCGGACTGCAGGTTGTTCCAGCTCGCCTGGAACTCGAACAGGAACACGATCACGAACGAGGGCACCGACAACGGCATCGCGATGCGCCAGAAGAGCCCCCAGTAGCTGGCGCCGTCGATGCGCGCCGCCTCGAAGAGCTCGCGCGGCAGGCCGAGGAAGAACTGGCGCTGCAGGAAGATGTAGAACGCCGACCCGAAAAGGTTCGCGCCCCATAGCGGGACCCAGGTGCCGAGCAGGCCCGTCTCTTTCCAGATCAGGTAGACCGGGATCATCGTCACGGCGCCGGGGAGCATCATCGTGGCGAGCACCAGTCCGAACAGGAGCTTGCGTCCGGGGAAGGAGAAGTAGGCGAACCCGAACGCGACGATCGAGCTCGAGATCGACACCGCCGTCGCCGCCAGCAGCGCGATCGCGACGCTGTTGAACATCCAGCTGAGCAGGGGGAGCTGGTTCCACACCTCGGCGTAGTTCTCGGGCACGAAGGTCTGCGGGATGAGGCGGTTGTCGAACACCTCGCCGCGGGGCTTGAAGCTCGCCGCGAGCAGCCACGCGAACGGGTACAGGAACAGCAGGGCGAAGCCGGTCGAGATGGCGGCGAGCGTGACGCGGCCGGCGACGGTCTTCGGGGTGCGGAACCTCGTCGCCATCAGCGGTCGCCCTCGTAGTAGACGAAGCGGTTGCCGAACTTCACCTGGATGACCGTGACGGCCATGATGATGACGAACAGCAGCCAGGCCATGGCCGCCGCGAACCCGAAGTTGAACTGCCGGAACGCCTGCTGGAACAGATAGATGGCGTAGAACAGCGACGCCTCGGGCGACGCGTTGCTCTGATCCCGCCAGAAGAGCAGATACGCCTGGTCGAAGACCTGGAAGGCTGCGATCGACAGCACGATGACGTTGAAGAACATCGCGCCCGAGATCATCGGCAGCGTGATGGAGAAGAACTTCCGCACCGGGCCGGCGCCGTCGAGGGATGCCACCTCGTACAACTCGACGGGGACGTTCTTCAGCGCGGCGAGGAAGACCACCATCGTGCCGCTGACGGTCCACAGCGCCATGATCACGATGCTGGGTTTCACCCACGCCGGGTCGACGAGCCATTGGGGACCCTGGATGCCGATGGCGGCGAGCCCCTGGTTGATCGCGCCGGAGTTGCCGTTGAGCAGGAGGAAGAAGACCGCGGCCGTCGCGACGGCCGGCGTCATCTTCGGCAGGTAGTAGAGCGTGCGGAAGATCCCCGCGCCGCGACCCATCCGGTTCAGCAGCAGCGCGAGCACGAGCGCGAACATGATCTCGAGCGGCACGGCCATGACGGCGTAGAACAGCGTGTTGGCCAGGGATACGGCAACGCGGGGGTCTTCGAACAGCCGGGCGTAGTTGTCGAAGCCGATGGGGCGTGACGAGTTCGTGGCGAGGTTGTAGCTGCTGAACGAGATGTACAGGCTGTAGATCATCGCCCCGACGGTGAAGACGAGGAAGCCGATGATCCACGGCGTCAGGAAGAGGTAGCCCGCGAGCGCTTCGCGCTTGTTGTACTTCTGCCGGATGCGCCCCGGCCGTGTGGCGCCGACCGTCGTCGGTCGCGCGCGAGCGGTACTGCTTATGTCGTCCTCCAGGCCTCGAACCCGCAGGACCTGATGGATGCCGTCCTGTGGGGCCGAAGCTAGAAGAAGCGAGAAGCGGTTCCCCAGTGGCTTGACACGGCGGCATCCCTCGGGCAGTGCTCGCCGGGCAGCCCCGATCAGGCTGGCGTGGTCACAGCGACGAGGAGATGCCTGCGTGCTGGTTCATCTCCGCGACGAAGCTGGTCCCTGTCGCGACGACCTCGACCTTGAAGCCCGCCGCGTTCTCGAGCCAGCCCGCGTAGTGCTGCGGGCCGCCGGCGTGCGGGTACCGCTCCTGGTACAGCGGCATCCATCCTGCGGTCGGGGCGTCGGCCATGATCGCGTCGACCTCGGCGGGGGAGCCGCCGTGGAAGGCCAAGTGGTTCAGCCCCGGGCGCCGACGGTCGTGCTCGGTGCCGACCGTGTTCGGCGAGGTGGTGAGCGTCAAGTAGGCCCCGCCCCCCGCCCACGACTCGCCCTGCGGCCACGTGCTCTCGAGGTCGAAGCCGACCCGCCGGAGCAGCCAGCCCCAGTCGGAGCGTGCGCTCTCGATGTCGCTGACCCAGAGCTCGACGTGATGGAAACCTGCCATGGCTCCCAGTCTCATACAGAAGCGATCTACAGCTTCGCGGTCATCTGCACGCGCGGGCCAAGGGCGTCGAGGCCGATGCGCTCCTCAGTCTCGACGAGCATGAGCTCGAACTCCGAACGCGGGTCGGTCACCGCGAAGCCGAGGCGTTCGTAGAACGGGGCGTTCCAGGGCACGTCGGCGAAGGTGCGGAGCGACATCCGATCGTGGCCGCGGTCGCGCGCGTACGCCATCGCCGCCTCGACGAGCTTGCGGCCGTACCCGCGGCGAGCGTGCTCGGGCGACACCGACAGCTGTTCGAGGTGGGCATGACCCTCGAGCTCAAGCACATGAACGAACCCCGCGACCACCCCGTCACCGACGTGGGCGACGAGCAGGAATCCCGACTCCGCAGCGCGAGCAGACCCGGGCGGCGCCGGCCACCAGGTGGGCGGATCGAGCCGATCGCGCAGCAGCGCGTCGGCGTCGTTCTCGATGCCCTCGAGGATATCCAGCTCCCCGGGGCTGGGCGGGCGGATGTCGAGCGGCACGGCCCGATCGTACCGAGCGGCGTTCAGTCGACGATGAGCCGGTACCCCATGCCGGACTCCGTCAGCAGGTGCTCGGGATGCGCGGGATCGGCCTCGAGCTTCTTCCGCAGCTGCGAGACGTAGAGACGCAGGTACCCGGTGTCGTTGACCTGCTCGGTGCCCCACAGCTCCTTCAGCAGGTCCTGCCGGGTCACGAGTGCCCCGGGGGTTCGGGCGAGGAAGTCGAGCATCCGCCACTCGGTGGGCGTGAGGTGCACGCGCTCGCCGCCGCGCGTGACGGTCTTGGCGGCCCGGTCGATCTCGACATCGGCGAACCGCACGACGGCGACGGATGCGGCACCGCCGGCCCGCCGGGTCAGCGCGCGCAGTCTCGCGAGCAGCTCGTCGATCTGGAAGGGCTTGGTGACGTAGTCGTCAGCCCCGGCATCGAGCGCCGACACCTTGTCTGCCGACCCGGTGCGCCCCGAGACGACGATGATCGGCACGGCGCTCCATCCCCTCACGGCCTCGATGACGGCGACGCCGTCGAGGCGCGGCATCCCCAGATCGAGCACGATCACATCGGGGTGCTCGGCCGCGGCCGCGGCGATCGCCGCCGCCCCGTCGGCGGCCGCCACGACGTCGTACCCGTGGGCCGCGAGCGTGATGCGCAGCGCCCGCACGAGCTGCGGGTCGTCGTCGGCGAGGAGGACCTTCACCCCTCGATCCTGCCCTCTTGCGCCGCCGCCGATGCCAGGGGCAGCTCGATCACCATGGTGAGGCCGCCGCCAGGGGTCTGCTCGGGCACGAGCTGGCCCCGCATCCCCTCGGTGAAACCCTTCGACAGCGCGAGCCCGAGCCCGAGTCCGGTCGTGTTGTCGGTGTCGCCGAGCCGCTGAAAGGGCGTGAACACGTCGCCGTGACGCTCGGGCGGGATGCCGGGTCCGTGGTCGATCACGCGGACCTGGGCCTGCCCGCCCAGCGAGCTCGTGCTGATGCGCACCGGCGTTCCGGCAGGCGAATGGCGGTGGGCGTTGGCCAGCACGTTGACCAGCACTCGCTGCAACAGCACCGCATCGGCGAGCACCGGCCCGATCGCCTCGTCCAGCGCCAGCTCCACCGCAGCGGGCCCGAGACCGAGCTCGTCGACCGCGGCGAGCACGGCATCGGCCGTGTCGACCGGTCGCAGGGCGACGGCGAGGGCGCCGGCCTCGATGCGGCTCACATCGAGCAGGTCGGTCACGAGCGAGGTCAGCGTGCCGAGGCTCTCGTCGGCGGTCGCGAGCAGCTCGTCGCGGTCGGCGTCGTCGAGTGCGGGGCCGGCCGCGCGGAGCCCCCCGAGCGCCGCGACGGCGGCGGCGAGAGGTCGCCGCAGGTCATGGCTCGCCGCCGAGAGGAGGGCGCTGCGTACCCGGTCGGTCTCGGTGAGCACCGACGCCGAGCTCGCCGCCCGCTGCAGGTCGGCCTGCTCGAGCGCGGCGGCGAGCTGCGCGACGACGACATCCAGCAGCCGGCGTTCCGAGCCGTCGAGCTGCTCCGACTCGCTGCCGTGGAGCTCGAGCACGGCCTCGCGTCCGACGTCGACGCGCAGGTGGCGGTCGTCGCGCACGGGCTCGCCGTCGGCGGCGATCACGGTCCCGTCCGACGCGACCAAGCGCGCACCCGACATCCCGAAGGCCTCGCGCGCCCGCGCGACGAGGGCCGGAATCGAGCCATCGCCCCGCAGCACGCTGCCCGCGACCGCCGCGAGCAGCTCGGCCTCGGCCGCCGCCCGCCGGGCCGCGCGCGTGCCCCGGGCCGCGCGGTCGACGATGACGCTCACGAGGAGCGCGATGACGACGTACAGGATCAGCGCCCACGCGTGCAGCGGATCGGAGACCGTCACGGTGTACAGCGGAGCCACGAAGAAGAAGTCGAGCGTCACCCCCGACATCACCGCTGCGAAGACGGCGGGCCACAGTCCGCCGACGAGCGCGACCACGACGACGAGCAGCTGGTACGCGAGCACATCGCTCGTGATCGACTCGGGGCTCCGCAGCGCGACGAGCAGCCACGTGAGCAGCGGACCGCCGGTCAGCGCGACGACGAAACCGAGGATCCGGCGCCGCACGCTGAGAGCGCCGCCGGCGACACGGGGCAGGGTGAAGCGGCCGCCGGCGGCGGCGTGCGTCACGACGTGCACGTCGATATCGCCCGACTCGCGGATGACGGTGGCGCCGATGCCCGGACCGCTGAGGGCCGCAGCGAGCCGGCCGCGACGGCTGACACCGACGACGAGCTGCGACGCGTTGACCGACCGCGCGAACTCGACGAGGGCGGCGGGGATGTCGTCACCGACGACCTGGTGGTAGCTGCCGCCGAGCGATTCGACGAGAGCCCGTTGAGCAGCGAGGGCCGCCGGGTCGGCGGTGCGCAGCCCGTCCTGGCCCGACACGTGGACGGCCAGCAGCTCGCCGCCGGCCGAACGGTCGACGATGCGGGCCCCGCGCCGGATGAGCGTCTCGCCCTCGGGCCCGCCGGTCAGCGCGACCACGACGCGCTCGCGAGCCTGCCACGTGCCCCGGATGCCGTGCTCGGCGCGATAGTCCTGCAGGGCGCTGTCGACCTCGTCCGCGAGCCAGAGAAGTGCCAGTTCGCGGAGCGCCGTCAGGTTGCCGAGCCGGAAGTAGTTCGACAGGGCGGCGTCGATGCGCTCGGCGGGGTAGACGAGGCCGGCAGCGAGGCGGTCGCGGAGCGACGGCGGAGCGAGGTCGACCAGCTCGATCGGGTCGGCCGAGCGCACGACGGCATCCGGCACCGTCTCGCGCTGCGCGACGCCGGTGATCTGCTCGACGACGTCGCCGAGCGACTCGATGTGCTGGACGTTGACGGTCGTGATGACGTCGATGCCGGCATCCCGGAGCTCCTCGACGTCCTGCCAGCGCTTCTCGTTGCGCGACCCACCGACGTTGGTGTGGGCGAGTTCGTCGACGAGGGCGACGCGCGGGGCTCGGGCGAGCACGGCCTCGAGGTCCATCTCGTCGAGCGTGACGCCGCGGTGCTCGAGGCGGCGGCGCGGAACGATCGGCAGGCCCGCGGTCATCGCGGCGGTCGCGGCGCGGCCGTGGGTCTCGACGATCGCGACGACGACGTCGATCCCGGCATCCTGAAGCCGGCGTCCTTCCTCGAGCATCTCGTAGGTCTTGCCCACGCCCGGCGCCGCACCCAGCAGCACCCGCAGCCGTCCCCGCTTCACGGCATCACCCTAGTTCTCCCCGCGCCCGGGAGAGCTCACCGCGCGAGGCCGTCCAGGGCGGCATTGAGCTCGACGACGTTCACCCGCGGCTCGCCGAGGAACCCGAGGTCGCGGCCCGCCGTGTGCGCGGCGACGAGGTCGCGCACCTCCGCCTCGGGCAGCCCGCGCTCGGCAGCCACGCGGGCCACCTGCAGCGCGGCGTAGGCGGGCGAGATGTGCGGGTCGAGGCCCGAGCCCGAGGCGGTGACGGCATCCGCGGGCACGTCGGCGACGTCGACGCTCTCGCGGTCGGCGATCGCCGTGCGGCGCTCCTCGATCGCGGTCACGAGGTCGGCGTTGTTCGGGCCGAGGTTCGACCCGCTCGACGCCGCCGCGTCGTAGCCGTCGCCGGCCGCCGAGGGGCGTGACTGGAAGTACTGCGGCAGCGCTTCGCCGTCGGCATCCGTGAAGGACTGGCCGATGAGCGACGAGCCGACGACCTCGCCCTCCGCATCGCGCAGCAGCGAGCCGTTCGCCTGCGACGGCAGCGCGAGCCCGACCAGTGAGATCAGCAGGGTGTATCCGACGCCGAGGACGAGGGTGAGGACGATCATCGCGCGGACGGCGACGGCGGAGGTGCGCAACGAGGCGCGAGCGGTGGACATGACAGGTCTCCAGGAGGGGGGCTCAGAAGCCCGGGATGAGGCTGACGACGAGGTCGATCAGCTTGATGCCGACGAACGGTGCGATGACCCCGCCGAGCCCGTACACGACGAGGTTGCGGCTCAGGATCGACGAGGCGCTCGCCGCGCGGTACTTCACGCCGCGCAGCGCGAGCGGGATGAGCACGATGATGACGATCGCGTTGAACACGATGGCGCTCGTGACAGCGGACGCCGGCGACGACAGCTGCATGACGTTGAGCGCCGCGAGCCCCGGGAACACCCCCATGAACATCGCCGGGATGATCGCGAAGTACTTGGCGATGTCGTTCGCGAGCGAGAACGTCGTGAGGGCGCCGCGCGTGATGAGCAGCTGCTTTCCGATCCGGACGATGTCGATGAGCTTGGTCGGGTCCGAGTCGAGGTCGACCATGTTGCCGGCCTCCTTCGCCGCCGACGTGCCCGTGTTCATCGCCACGCCGACGTCGGCCTGCGCGAGGGCGGGTGCGTCGTTCGTGCCGTCGCCGGTCATCGCGACGAGGTGACCGCCCTCCTGCTCCTTGCGGATCAGGGCGAGCTTGTCTTCGGGCGTCGCCTCCGCGAGGAAGTCGTCGACACCCGCCTCTCTCGCGATCGCGGCAGCGGTCAGCGGGTTGTCGCCGGTGATCATGACGGTGCGGATGCCCATCGAGCGCAGCTCGTCGAAGCGCTCGCGCAGCCCGTCCTTGACGACATCCTTCAGGTGGATGACCCCGAGCAGCGTCCCGGCACCGGATGGGTCGAGGGTCGCGACGGCGAGCGGCGTGCCGCCGGACTGCGCGATCGCGTCGGCGTGGTGCAGCAGCTCGGCGCGGGCCTCGGCCGAGACCGGTCGTGCCGATGCGTCGAGCCAGGCGAGCACCGACCCCGACGCGCCCTTGCGCACCTGTGTGCCGTCGGGCAGGTCGACCCCGCTCATGCGCGTCTGCGCCGTGAAGGCGACCGCCACGGCGTCGCGCGGCAGCTCGCCCACCACGTGCTGCGAGGCCGCGAGCTCGACGACCGAGGTGCCCTCGGGTGTCGGGTCCGACAGCGACGAGAGGGATGCCGCGCGGGCGAGCTCGGCGCCGTCGACGCCGGTCATCGCGACGAACTCCGACGCGCGGCGGTTGCCGTAGGTGATCGTGCCGGTCTTGTCGAGCAGCAGGGTCGTCACGTCGCCGGCCGCCTCGACCGCACGGCCCGACATGGTCAGGACGTTCCGCTGCACGAGACGGTCCATGCCCGCGATGCCGATGGCCGACAGCAGGGCGCCGATCGTGGTCGGGATCAGGCAGACGAGCAGCGCGACGAGCACCGGGATGCTGACGGGCGAGGCGCTGTACGACGCGATGGGGTTCATCGCCAGCACGACCACGACGAAGACGATCGACAGGCTCGCGAGCAGGATGTTGAGGGCGATCTCGTTGGGCGTCCGCTGACGCGCAGCGCCCTCGACGAGGGCGATCATCCGGTCGACGAAGGTCTCGCCGGGCTTCGACGTGATCCTTACGACGATGCGGTCGGAGAGCACCCGGGTGCCGCCCGTGACGGCGCTGCGGTCGCCGCCGGACTCGCGGACGACGGGAGCCGACTCGCCCGTGATGGCCGACTCGTCGACCGTCGCGATGCCGTCGACGATGTCGCCGTCGCCCGGGATGAGCTCACCGGCCTCGACGAGCACCACATCCCCGAGTCGCAGGTCGGCCGAGGGCACCTCTTCGGTCGCGGAGCCACGGGCCGCGGCATCCGTCCGCTCGTCGTACGAGACCACCCGGCGCGCGGTCGTCGTCGTGCGGGTCTTGCGCAGCGCCTGGGCCTGCGCCTTGCCGCGGCCCTCGGCGACGGACTCCGCCACGTTCGCGAAGAGGACCGTGAGCCACAGCCAGACCGCGATGCCCCAGGTGAAGCCCGCCGGAACCGCCGTGCCGCCCGAGGTCTCGGGACCGCCGAGGAACGGCTCCGCGATCGCGATCGCCGTCGTCAGGGCCGCGCCGACCCAGACGAGGAACATGACGGGGTTCCGCCACTGGGCGGCGGGGTTGAGCTTGCGGACCGCGCCGGGGAGGGCGGCACCGACCTGCTCGAGGCTGAACGCGCTGCGCCGGCGCGGTGCCGGGCTGGCGTCCGGGTCCGCGGACGACGGGCCGGATGAGGGCCGGGTTTCGGTCAGAGGGGCAGACATCAGGAGAGTCCTTCGGCGAGGGGGCCCAGGGTGAGGACCGGGAAGTAGGTGAGCGCGGTGATGATGACGACGACGCCGGCGAGCAGGCCCGCGAACTGCGGGCGGTGTGTCGGGAGGGTGCCGGCGCTGGACGGCACGGTGTCTTGAGCGGCGAGCGAGCCGGCCAGGGCGAGGACGAGGACGATCGGGATGAACCGGCCGAGCAGCATCGCGACGCCGAGCGCCGTGTTGAGCCACGGGGTGTTGGCGGTGAGGCCGGCGAAAGCCGAGCCGTTGTTGTTCGCCGCGGAGGTGAACGCGTAGAGGACTTCGCTCAGGCCGTGGACGCCCGGGTTCCAGATCGAGGTGCCCTCGACGTCGGCGCGCACGGCCGGGATCGCGAAGCTCAGCGCCGTTCCCGCGAGCACGAGCGTCGGCGTCACGAGGATGTACAGGCTCGCGAGCTTGATCTCGCGCGGCCCGATCTTCTTGCCGAGGTATTCGGGCG
Organism: Microbacterium sp. M4A5_1d; assembly: GCF_053345465.1. Classification (NCBI taxonomy): domain Bacteria; kingdom Bacillati; phylum Actinomycetota; class Actinomycetes; order Micrococcales; family Microbacteriaceae; genus Microbacterium; species Microbacterium sp. M4A5_1d. The sequence goes on along the minus strand of NZ_JBKFAD010000002.1, from coordinate 65,724 downwards.
TGCGTCCGATCAGCAGGCCGCCGACGAAAACGGCGAGGATCGCGAGCACCAGCATCCCGTACAGCCCTGAACCGACCCCGCCGGGAGCGATCTCGCCGAGCATCATGTTGAGCATCGGCATCATGCCGCCGAGCGGTGTGAAGCTGTCGTGCATCGCGTTGACCGCGCCGGTCGAGGTGAGCGTCGAAGCGCCGCCGAACAGCGCCGATGCGGCGACGCCGAACCGGGTCTCCTTGCCCTCCATCGCGGCGCCGGCGAGCTGCGTCGCCGTGCCGCCGCCCGACGCCTCGGCCCACGAGCCGAGGGCGATCGAGGCCAGGAAGATCCCGCCCATGACCGCGACGATCGCGTAGCCCTGGCGATCGTCGGCGACGATCCGGCCGAAGGCGCGCGGCATGGCGAACGGGATGACGAGGAGCAGCAGGATCTCGAACAGGTTCGTCCACGGCGTCGGGTTCTCGAACGGGTGGGCGGAGTTCGCGTTGAAGAACCCGCCGCCGTTCGTGCCGAGCAGCTTGATGGCCTCCTGGCTGGCGACCGGTCCGCCGGGGATCGACTGCGCCCCGCCGGCGATCGTCTGCACGTCGGTGAAGCCGGCGAAGTTCTGGATCACCCCACCCGCGAGCAGCACGACGGCCGCGACGATCGCCATCGGGAGGAGGATGCGGCCGAGCCCGCGCACCAGGTCGACCCAGAAGTTGCCGATCGTGCCGGAACGGCGATACGCGAAGCCGCGGACGAGGGCGATGGCGACGGCCATGCCGACCGCGGCCGAGACGAAGTTCTGCACGGCCAGACCCGCGAACTGCACGGTGTAGCCGAGCGTGGTGTCGGGGGAGTACGACTGCCAGTTCGTGTTGGCCACGAACGAGATGGCGGTGTTGAACGCGAGATGCTCGCTCGGTGCGGGCAGGCCGAGGCTGAACGGCAGGAGCGGCTGGAGGCGCTGCAGTCCGTAGACGATCACGACGCCGACGAGCGAGAACAGCAGCACGCCGCGGGCGTAGGCCTGCCAGGTCTGCTCGGCGCGTGGATCGACGCCGATCAGGCGGTAGACGCCCCGTTCGACGGCGAGGTCGCGCGGCGACGTGTAGACGCGAGCGATGTGGTCGCCGACGGGCCGGTACAGCAGGACGAGGATGAGGACGAGGGTCGCGATCTGCAACGACGCGAACCCGATCTGCGCGGCATCCACGTCAGAACCGTTCGGGCCGCACGAGGGCGACGACGAGGTAGACGATGGCGGCGACGGCCAGCACCGCCGCGAGGAGCGAGAAGACCATCACAGCTTCTCGACCCCCCGAGCGATGAGGCCGGCGACGGCGAAGAGCGCGAGGATCGCGGCGAGATAGATGAGGTCGAGCACGAGATCCGATGCAACACCCCGCCCGATGCCGCGCCCGCTGTCCTCACGGAATCCATACGGCCCCGCGCCCGCTCCTCACGCCGCCCTCACGGTTCTGGTGCCGGCTCGGCGCCCGGTGGCGATACATCCGTCGGGCGGCCGGTGCTGCTGTCGCCTCCGACGTGCGCCCAGACGACACCAGCACCACCGGTCCTGCAGATGTATCGCCAGGCCGGGCCTCCCGGCCGGATCAGGGGCGGGGTCAGGGCGCGAGGGGCGAGGACTCGTCGTCGATGACCCCGATGCCGACGGCGTGGTGGCTCGGCTCCTCGTCCTTCTGCTCCGGAGCCTTGGGCTCTTCGCCCGGCTCCTTCGCGACGCTGGGCTCTTCGAGCTCCTCCGTCGAGGGGTTCTCGTCGGGGGCGTGCTGGGCACCCTCGTCGGCGTGCTCGGCCTCGTTGTCGTGGTGATCGGTCATGTCGTTCTCCCTTCCACTCCCAGCGTGCGCCGATCCGGCCGACCATGTCACCGGCTTGACGTAGCGACTCGTGTGGCCGAAGGGACCGGGCCCGTACCGCGCGGGGCCCATCGGTAGGGTTCCCGCATGACGTCCCGGACGGGCACCCGCGCGCTGAAACTGTTGTTCGCCTTCGTGGCTGCGGTGCTGTGGGCTGGAGCCCTGCTGGCAGCGATGCCCCCCGGCATCAATGACGGGCCGAGCGGCGCCTGCGCGCACGCTGCGGGCAACCGTCTCGTGTTCGACTCATCCGTGGTGCCCGAATCCGTCGCGGCCCAGGGCGCCTGGCAACTCTTTCCCCTCGGCGTCGGATGCCGCTACACGGCCCCCACGGGAGAGTCGGTGTTCGTCGGGCCGAGTTTCGGGCCGTCGATCATCGCCCTCCATGCGCTCGCCGTGACCGTCATCCTGGCCGGTGTCGTCGTGAGACACAGCTGGCGCGAGCCGCGTCGCCACGACGACCTCCTGCGGGCGTAGGGTCGCGGGATGGACCCGGAAGCGCGACTGCACGAGCGCAAGCGTGAGCTCACCGTGCAGCTCGACCGGCTGGATGCCGACGACGACAGCCTTCGTCACGACCGCGCCGACGCCACCGCCGACGACGAGCACGACCCCGAGGGGTCGACGCTGTCGGGGGAGTGGCAGCGGGTCGAGGCTCTACGTCGAGCCGCGCGGGCAGAGCTCGCCGAGGTCGAGGCCTCCCTCGCCCGCGTCGCCGCAGGCACCTACGGTGTGTGCGCGAGCTGCGGCCGCGACATCCCGGTCGAGCGCCTCGAGGTCCGCCCCCACGCGACGATGTGCGTCGCCTGCGCTTCGCGCTAGCCGCGCCCGTAGCTGTTCACGCCGCCCGCATCCGGTCGAACCTCGGAGAATCGCGCGAGATTCGGACGGATGTGGCATCCCGGTCCGAGTTTCGCGTCGATCTCCGAAATTCGTTCCGCCGCGGGTGTTGACACCCGCCACCCCGAGCCCTAACGTACAACCAAATGGTTGCACGAAACGAACCCCGACCGAGTGAGCGGAGCGAGCTGAGCGATGACGACATCGACCGTCTCTTCCACGCGCTCGCTACGGCGACGCGTCGCGACATCCTCCGCCGCACGATCGAGCACGAGCAGTCGGTGTCGGCGCTCGCGGCCGACTACGACATGTCGTTCGCCGCGGTGCAGAAGCACGTCGGCGTCCTCCAGACGGCCGGCCTCATCGTCAAGCGGGCGGAGGGGCGCGAGCGCCTCGTCCGCGCCGACCCCGCCATGATCGCCCGCGCGCGGGCCCTGCTCGCCCGCTACGAAGACCTCTGGCGTGCCCGCGTCGATCGCCTCGACGCCCTGCTCGCCGAGCCCGAAGACTGACCCCCGCAGACCCGCAGACCCGCAGACCCGCAAGCCCGCACACCCACCCCACGCGCACCATCCGTTCGAAGGAGAATTCGATGCCCGTCACCGACATCACCACCGATGCCGAGAACCTCACGATGACGCTCGTGGCGGATGTCGCCGCGCCCGTCGACCGCCTCTGGCGCGCGTTCACGCAGCCCGCGCAGCTCGAGCGCTTCTGGGGCCCTCCCGGCTGGCCCGCGACCTTCACGCGGTTCGACTTCACCCCGGGCGGACGCGCGCAGTACGCCATGTCGAGCCCGCAGGGCGAGAAGTCGCGCGGAACCTGGGAGTTCATCACGATCGAGGAGGGCCGCAGCTTCGAGGTGCTCGACGCGTTCGCCGACGAGAACGGCGAGCCGATGGAGCAGTTCCCGGCGATGCGCATGCTGTTCTCGTTCGAGACGACCGAGACCGGCTCGCGCCTGACGAACGTCACCTACTTCACGTCCGCTGAGGGGCTCGAGCAGGTCATCGCGATGGGCGCCATCGAGGGCTCGCGCCTCGCCATGGGCCAGCTCGACGCGGTCGTGCAGGACCTCCGCGCCTACGCGCAGGGGCAGGGCACGCACGTCGAACTGCTCGACGACACGCATGTGCGCATCACCCGGTTCATCGACGGTCCGCGTGAGCTCGTCTGGCGCGCGCACCATGAGACCGAGCTGCTGAAGAAGTGGATGCTGGGTCCGGACGGCTGGTCGATGACGGTCGCCGAGCCCGCCACCGAGGTGGGCGGGACGTTCCGGTACGCGTGGGAGCAGGAGGGCGCCCCCGAGACGGCGTTCGGGTTCGAGGGCGAGCTGCTGCAGCTCGACGCGCCGCGCCGCGAGGTCGCGACCGAGCGGATGTCGGGAGTCGAGGGGCCCGGCACGGTCAACGACCTCCAGCTCTACGAAGAGGACGGCGCCACCCTGCTCACGCTCCTCATCGAGTATCCCGACAAGGAGACGCGCGACACGGTCCTCGCTACCGGCATGGCCGACGGCATGGAAGACTCCTACGCCCGCCTCGAGGCGGAGGTGCTGTCAAAATGATGGGGTGACGGAACCCGTGATCGCCCTCCAGAACCATCCCGGCGACGTGGAGTTCCCCGTCCGCCCTCGGCGGCGGTACACACGGATGCTGGACGCTCGGCGCAAGGCCGACCCCAAGGCCATGCGCAAGCGGGCGTTCCCCGTGACGGCGATCGCGGTGCCGATCGGCATCCTGGGCTTCGTGCTGTCGTACGTGTGGGTGGGCAGCGAGGATTTCGGGAACAACCTGTTCGGTCTCTTCCTCGGGATGTGCGCGGGCCTGCTCGTCGCGTCGATCGTCCTCGCTGTGCGCGACGCCCGCGCTCCGCGCAACGCGCAGCGGCAGTACCTCGCGCTCGCGGCGCGGAGTCCGCTCACGCCGCGGCAGCAGCAGATCCTGGCGCTCGACGCCGCGAGCGACTTCGCGATGCGCGGGTGGAACTCCTCGCTCGCATTCACGCCGACGTTCGCCGAGTTGCCGCAGGACCTGCGCGCCAAGCACCGTGACGGCGCCGACGGATCACCCTGGTTCGCGATGCCGTTGCCGGGCATGCAGCAGCTCCGCGCTGCGCTCGACGAGCAGTTCAAGATCGTCTCGCGCTCCGACGCCGAGCTTCTCGTCGCGGACACGCTCGCCCGCGGCGTGCTCTCGACGCGGTTCGCGGAGGTCGCGCAGAGCGATGCGGCAGAGCACATGATGTCGCGCATCGCGGCCCTCACCGACCTGCCGGTCTTCGACATCCACGACCTCGCGCGTGGCGATGAGGAGCGTCCGCCCCGGCTGCTGCTGGCCGCCGACATCGAGCGCGCGATCGGCGGCGTCCGCTACGCCTACGTCGCGGGGTACCTGACCGCCGACGAGGCGTGGGCGCTGCTCGAGCCGTTGGCGACGCGCGCGTTCACCACGTACCAGGGTCGCGACGAGTACTGGCGCGAGGTCGTCATCGCGACGGCGTTCCGCACGGATTCGCTCGAGTCGGTGCAGCGCCAGCGCGAGACGCTCGCGGAACTGCAGCGATCGGACTGGCCCGCGGCATCCGTCGCCTGGCCCTCGGCCTGACCGGCGCTCGGCCCTCGGCCTGAACCGACCTCTGCGGCCGATCCGCGGTGAGCCGGGGCTCAGGCCCGGCCGAGGCCGTCTTCGAGGGCGACCCAGGCGAGCATCGCACACTTGACGCGCGCCGAGAACTTCGAGACGCCCGACAGCGCCGCGGCATCGCCGAACGTCTCCTCGTCCAGGGGGATGCTGCCGCGCGAGCGCAGCGCCTCGCGGAAGCGTTCGATGAGGGCGGCCGCGTCGGCCCGCGTCATCCCGTCGCCCTCGACCTCTTCCTCGACCAGCGAGGCGAGCATCGAGGCCGAGGCCTGCGAGATCGAGCAGCCCGTGCCCTCCCACGACACCTCGGTGATGCGGTCGCCGTCGACGGCGACGCGCAGCGTGATCTCGTCGCCGCAGACGGGGTTCTTCTGGTGCGAGTCGGCGTGCGCCGCATCGCCGACGTCGTGGAGGGGGTTGCCGACCGGGTGCTTCGAGTGGTCGAGGATGAGCTCCTGGTACAGGGAGTCGAGCCCGGTCATGCGTGCGCCCCTTCGGCCTGATCGCTGACGCCGAAGAAGCCGCGGATGCCGCGCACCGCGTCGAGGAACAGGTCGACGTCGTCCTCGGTGTTGTACAGCGCCGCCGAGGCGCGGACGGATGCCGTCATCCCGAACTGCCGGTGCAGTGGCGCGGCGCAGTGGTGCCCGACCCGCACCGCAATGCCTTGGGCATCGAGGAACTGGCCCGCGTCGTGCGCGTGCACGCCGGCGACGTCGAACGACCACAGGCCGACGCGCTCCGCGCCCGGGGCGTCGCCCAGCAGGCGGACGCCGGGGATCTCGCGGAGGCCCGCGCCCATGCGCTCGGCCAGGGCGACCTCGTGCGCGTGGATGTTCTCGGGTCCGACGTCCTGCAGGTAGCGCACGGCCGCGGCGAGACCGATCGCGGGTCCGACCGCCTGCGTTCCGGCCTCGAACTTCTGGGGAGCCGGTAAGTACTCGGCGTGGTCGAGCGTCACGGTGGTGATCATCGATCCGCCGGTGAGGAACGGCGGCAGCGCGTCGAGCACCTCGGCGCGGCCGTACAGTCCGCCGATCGCGTAGGGGCCGAGCATCTTGTGACCGCTGAAGACAGCGAGGTCGACGCCGAGCGCCGGCAGGTCGAGCGGCAGGTGCGGGGCCGACTGGCACGCGTCGAGCACGGTCGTAGCGCCGACCGCCTGCGCGAGGGCGACGATCTCGGCGACCGGGTTGACGATGCCGAGCACGTTCGAGACGTGGGTGAAGGCGACGATCCGGGTGCGTTCACCGATGATGGATGCCGCGGCATCCAGGTCGAGCGTGCCATCTGCCCGTGCGGGGATGTGGCGGAGCACTGCGCCGGTGCGGGCGGCGAGCTCCTGCCACGGGATGAGGTTGGCGTGGTGCTCGATCGCCGTCGTGACGATCTCATCGCCCGGGGTCAGCGCGTACGGTGCGGATGCGGGCGCGCCGCGGCCGAGCGTGGCGTTGCCGATCGCGTAGGCGACGAGGTTCAGGCCGGCTGTCGCGCCGCTCGTCCAGACGAGCTGCTCGGGCTGGGCGCCGACGAAACCGGCGACGGCGGCGCGGGCATCCTCGAAGAGATCGGTCGCCTCGGCCGCGAGGGTGTGGGCACCGCGGTGGACGGCGGAGTTGGCGTGCGTGAGGAAGTCGCGTTCGGCGTCGAGGACCGCCGTGGGCTTCTGGCTCGTCGCGGCGGAGTCGAGGTAGACCAGCCGGTGCCCGTTGACCTCTTCCGAGAGGATCGGGAAGTCGGCGCGCAACGACACCGCGTCGAGCGGGCTGACGCGCGGCGAAGCGGCGGGAACGGCGGGAGAGCTCACTCCTCTAGGCTACGCCCGCCCGCCGGCCCGGGCTCGGGTCGCTCGGGGCGGCGGCGCGTGCTCGGAGCGGTTCGGGGCCGCGGATCCGAGCTTCCGCCTCCGTCAGCCTGCCGTAACTCCTCAAACCCGTGCCATCGAGGGCCGGACCGGCCTGCTGGCGGCGGTGCTGCGCCCGCGCTTGAGGAGTTACTGCGCGCGTTCGCGCGAGACCGCCGCGCCGGGCTCAGCGCTCGTCGGGCGAATCGGTGTGCGCCACCAGGCCGTAGGTCGCGGAGGCCCGGCCGGCGCGGTCGTCGCCGGGCATCGGGCGCGAGCGTCGGCCGTAGACGATCTCGGAGGAATCGAGCAGCCACGGCACGAGGGTGATCTGGACGCCGTGCACCATCATCAGCTGCTGAGCGATGCGGCGGGCGCGTCGGTTGTGCAGGAAGGTCTCCCACCAGTGTCCGACGATGTACTGCGGCAGGTACACCGTGACGACGGATGAGCCGTGCTTCTCGCGGTACTTGCGGATGAACGCCGCGAGGGGAGCCGCATGTTGGCGGTAGGGCGACTCGATGATCACGAGCGGCACCGGCATCCGGTGCACCTCCCAGTCGGTCTGCACATCCTGCGCCGACTCCTTCGACACCGCCACGTGCACCGCGATGGTCTTGTCGTGCTTCGCCGAAAGGGCGTAGTCGACGGCCTTCGCGACGGGCTTCTGCAGGCGGTTCACCAGGACGAGGGCGACGTCGCCCGTCGAGCCGTAGTGCACGTCGTCATCCATCGCGATCTCGTGCTCGACGTCGCGGTAGTAGCGGCTCACCCCGACCATGAGGAACGCCAGGATCGGGATCGCGATGAACACGAGCCAGGCGCCGTGGGTGAACTTCGTCACGGTGACGATGACGAGCACCGCGACGGTGAAGGTCGCCCCGATCCCGTTGATGATCAGTCCGCGGCGGGCCTCCGCGCGGTCGGCGGCGGCGGTCGGATGCAGCAGCCGCAACTCACGCCGCCAGTGCTTGACCATCCCCACCTGACCGAGCGAGAACGACACGAACACGCCGATGATGTACAGCTGGATGAGGGTGGTCAGGTCGGCTTGGAACACGACGAGCACGAGGATCGCGGCGAGCCCCAGGATGATCATGCCGTTGGAGAAGACGAGCCGGTCGCCGCGGGTGTTCAGCGACTTCGGCGCGTAGCCGTCGCGGGCGAGCACGGCGCCCAGCAGCGGGAACCCGTTGAACGCCGTGTTCGCGGCGAGCAGCAGCACGCAGGCGGTCGCGGCCTGGATGATGAAGAACGGGATCGACCCCATGCCGAACGTCGCGGCGGCTATCTGCGCCATGAGGCTCGGCTGCGGCTGGTTGACGCAGTCGAAGCCGACGAGGGCGCAGGGATCTTCGGCGTAGTGGACGCCGGCGATGAGGCCGAGCGCCGTCAGGCCCGAGAACAGCAGGATGGCGATCGTGCCCATCATGACGAGGGTCTTCTGCGCGTTCGCGATCTTCGGGGCGCGGAAGGCCGGCACACCGTTCGAGACCGCCTCGACTCCGGTCAGGGCCGAGCAGCCGCTCGAGAACGCGCGCAGGATCAGCAGGATGAGCGCGACCTGGCTGAGGCTCTCGGCCTCCATCGCGAACTGCGCGCTCGAGGCGACGGGGGCGTCGCCGAGCAGCGTGCGGATGAGCCCGGTCGCCACCATGACGCCGACCGAGCCGATGAAGATGTAGGTCGGCACCGCGAATGCCGACGAGGCCTCGCGCACCCCGCGGAGGTTGACGATGATGATGAGGACGACGAACCCGACCGCCAGCTCGACCCGCCAGGGGGCGAGGCCGGGCAACGCCGAGATGATGTTGTCGACGCCGGAGGCCACCGACACGGCCACCGTGAGGATGTAGTCGACGAGCAGCGCCGCGGCCACGACGACCCCGGCCTTCTCGCCCAGGTTAGTGCGCGCGACCTCGTAGTCGCCGCCGCCCGAGGGATAGGCCTTGATCAGCTGCCGGTAGCTCAGCACGACGACGATGAGCAGGGCCACCACCGCCAGCGCGACCCACGGGCTGAAGGCGAGCATCGCCGTGCCGCCGATCGCGAGGATCATCAGCAGTTCCTGCGGCGCGTACGCGACCGACGACAGGGCGTCGGAGGCGAAGATCGGCAGGGCCCGGCGCTTGGGGAGGAGCTGGTCGTCGAGCTTCTCGGAATCGAGCGGGTCGCCGATGAGGATGCGCTTCGCGATCGGCGTGGTTTCCTCGCCCGGTTCGCGACTGTCAGTGGTCACGGCGGGCGACATTACGCCTGGCGCGGCATCCTGCGCAATCTCGCCGCGCCGAGCGTCACCGGAGCGTTGACGAACCGTGGTTTCTGCGTTCGGTTCAGAGCCCGCTGTAGGGGCGGTACAGGATGTCGGTGACGCCGAGGCCTTCGGTCGCGTCCGCGAAGACGCTGTACGACAGGTCTCGCACCGGACCGTCGGGAGAGAGGAAATCAGTTCGGTCGATGTCGAAGACAAAGCGCAGTTCGCCGTCGCCGGGCATCGCCCATTCGTCGTCGGGACCGTTCGAGCGCACCGCATCCGCGGCCGAGCCGATGGTGAGCGCGAATTCGGGTGTGATGGGCACTTCCTGCACCTCGTTCGCCCCGATGCTGACCCACGTCGGGATGCCGTACTCGTCCCGCGGCTTGTTGCCGTCGACGAAGATCATGTCGTACAGCGCGAAGCCGGCCCAGTCGTAGATCGTGTAGTCGGGGAAGTGGGTGCCGTCTCCGGTCTGGACGCCGAGCTCGGGCTCCGTTCCGAACGCCTCGGTCAGTGCGGCGACGGCCGGCCCGACCTCATCGCGCCAGCGGAACTCGAGCAGCGTCGATCCGTCATCGGCGACGATCGTGAAACCGGTCGCGGCCATGACCACCTCGGCTGCGACGGGTGCGGCATCCGCCGGTGTGGGTGTCGGCGTGGGCGTCGGGGTCGGCCCCGATGCCGCGCTGGTCTGAGTCGGGGCCGGGGACGACGGCGCAGCCGCGGGTGCGGCATCGCGCTGCGCGAGCAGGAACACGACCACCGCCGCCACGATCAGCAGCACCCCCGCCACGATCGAGAGCACGATGAGGGGGCGCCGCGATGTCGCTGTGGTCATACCCGCCATCCTGGCAGGGGAGTCACCGCCGGCGGCATCCCGGCCTGGCACGGAGACCCTCTCAGCGCCCGGCGCGGAAGGTGTAGGTGACCGTGACCTTGCTGCCCTCGACCGTGACGGCTGCTCCGAAGCGGCGCTGACCGTCCTGGTAGAAGGTGTTGCGGTCCGAGCCGAACACGAACGAACCGCCCTGGCCGGAGTCGGGACCGAGCGCCGCGACCTCGTCGGCCGACATGTCGAGCTCGACCCCGAAGTCGTCCGTCACGGGTACGTCGATGTCCGAGTCGTAGGAGACGTAGGTCGGTGCGGGAACCTCGGCTCGCGGGCGGTTGCTCTCGCTGAGATACACGTCGTAGAGCCGGAAACCCTCCCAGACGTAGATCCGATACGCATAGTTCTCGGCGTCGCCGTTCTGGAAGTCCTCCGTCGGAGCCGCGCCGAAGAGCTCGGTGAGTGCCGCCACGGCCGGAGCCGCGTCATCCGCCCACGCGTGGGTGAAGGTCGTCGATCCGCCGGCATCGGTGATCGTGAACCCGTCCGCGGTCACCGCGACGCCCGCGGCCGCGGCCGGGGCGCTCGGGCTCTCCGAAGGCTGCGGAGTGCCGGACGGCTGCGGGATCGACTGCGTCGCCGGAGCAGTTGGCACCGGGCCGGCCGCGGGCTCCTGTCGCTGCGACTGCTGCGTCAGATAGATCGCGAACACCACGATGACGGCGACCACGAGCAAGCCGGCGATGCTCGACAGGATGACGAGCAGGCGACGATCGCCGCCGCCGCCGTCGTCGCTCCGCTCGGCAGGACGCGGCGCGAGGGGCTCGTCGGGCCAGTCCGCCATGACGGACGGCATCCCCGACGCCTTCTCTCGCTTGGGTCCGGGCTCACGCGACGCGCGGGGCTTCTTCTCGCGAGGCTCGCGCGGCTGACGCGCTTCACGCGGTTCACGCGGCTCCCGCGGCGCCTTCTCGCGCTTCGCGCGCTCGGGCTTGGCCGGCGGCTCGTAGGGCTCGAAATCGGCGAACGGGTCGTTGGGGTCGCTCATGCGAGGAACTCCTTGGCTGCCACGACGAGGTTCTCGACACCGCGCTCGATCGTCGGATGCATGACCGGCGCGAAGAACGGGGAGTGGTTGGTGGGGATGTCGCGCTCGACGGTGCCTGCTGCGACGGCATCCGCGAACTTCTGCGGGTCGACGCCGCCCCAGAACCAGAACACGAGGGGAACGCCGGCCTCGCGCGCGAACCACGAGACGTCCTCGCTGCCGGTGAACATGCCGGGGTCGACGACGCTGCCCTCGCCGAAGGCGCGCTCGAATGCGGCGGTCAGACGGGCCGTCGCGGTGTGGTCGTTGATCGTCGGGGGCAGGGTGTGGTCGACGGTGATCGCGGGCTCGGTCTCGGCACCGGATGCCGCCGCTTCGGCGCGCACGATGCGTTCCACCTTTGCCATGACGCGCTCGCGCGCGGCGTCGTCGGGGTAGCGCAGGCTGAGCTCGAGCTTCGCCTCGGCGGGGATGATGTTGTTCTTCAGGCCGGCGTGGATCGAGCCGACCGTCACGACGGCGACGTCGCGCGGGTCGACCTCGCGCGAGACGACCGTCTGCAGGCGCATGACCGTCGCCGCCGCCATCACGACGGGATCGATGGTGGAGTGCGGGCGCGAGCCGTGGCCGCCGCGACCGTGCAGCACGACGCTGAGGCCGTCGGATGCCGCCATCTGGGTGCCCGGCCGCACGCCGATCACGCCGGCGGGCAGGGGCGTGACGTGCTGGCCCAGCACGATGTCGGGCTTCGGGAAGCGGTCGAGCACGCCGTCGGCGATCATCGCCTGCGAGCCCGCGCCGTACTCCTCAGCGGGCTGGAAGACGGCGACCACGGTTCCCGACCACTCGTGCTGCGTGGCGATGAGCTGCTCGAGGGCTCCGAGAAGCGCGGTGACGTGCATGTCGTGGCCGCAGGCGTGCATGACGGGCACGTCGTTGCCCGCGGGGTCGACGCCGCGCGCCGTCGAGGCGTACTCGAGGCCGGTCTGCTCGGGTACCGGGAGGCCGTCCATGTCGGCGCGGAGCCACACGACGGGACCGTCTCCGTTGCGGATCGCGGTCACGACACCGGTGCGGCCGATGCCCTCCTGGTACTCGAGACCGAGCTCGCTGAGCCGAGCCGCGATGACGGCGGCCGTCCGCGTCTCCTGGAACGACAGTTCCGGGTGCCGGTGCAGGTCGGTGTAGAGGGCGTCGAGGTCCAAGGCCATGCTCCGAGCCTACGGGAGGGCGCCTGCGCGCTGCCCGGGGGTCGCTGCGCCGGTTTCAGGCCGGCGGGGCCGTGCTCGACCGCTCGACGAGCGCGAAGTCGAGGTCGGCCGGGGGCTCGGACGCCGCCCCGCGAAGCGCGGCGATCATCGCCGAGGCCACGCGCTCGCCCTGTCGGCCCGGGAACTGGTCGACCGTTGTGAGGCCGAAGAACTCGCCGAGGTCGTGGCCGTCGACCCCGATGATCGACACGTCCTCCGGAACGCGCAGCCCGAGCTCGCGCGCCGCCAGCATCGCCCCGATCGCCATCTCGTCCGAGGCCGCGAAGATCGCGGTGGGGCGGGTCTCGGCGTCGCGGAGCAACCGCGTCGCGGCATCATGCCCGCCGGCCATCGTGAAGTCCGCCGCCGCGAAGCGGTCTGTCCGCGGGGCGACGCCGGCCTCGGACAGGGCGGCCTCGAAGCCCCGGCGACGCTGTGTGGGGATGTGGAAGTCGCCCTCGAACTGCGGATGCAGGCCGATGTGGGCGATGTCGCGGTGCCCGAGGCCGAGCAGGTGCTCGGTCGCCGTCCGGGCCACCTCGATCTCGTCGACGGTGAGCGACCGCAGGCCCGCGAGCTGCCCGCCCATCGCGATGACCGGCAGGCCCAGGTCGCCGAGCTGCGCGATCTCGTCGCGTGCGAGTGCCATCGACACGACGATGACGCCGTCGACGCGCTGCCGTCGCAGCGAGGTCGCGAACACCCGGCGGCGTTCGTCGGCCTCGGCGGTGAGGGCGTACAGCGCGACGTCGTAGCCGTCGCGCTGCAGGGTCGCGGCGATGCCCGTGAGCACGCGCGAGAAGAACCAGCGGTCGAGGATCGGCACGAGTACGCCGATGTTGCGGGTGCGTCCGGACGCGAGGCTCGAGGCCGCCGACGAGACGACGTAGCCGAGATCGGATGCCGCCCGCAGCACGCGTTCGCGCGTCGTGGGCGACACCGGACCCCGGCCGCTCAGGGTGCGGGAGACGGTCGCCGTCGAGACCTCGGCGCGTCGCGCGACGTCGTCGATGCCGACCATCTCCCGCTCCTCTCGTCAACTCACGCGGATCCAGACCGCCGCGTCGACGGGCAGCTCGGCCACGTCACCGGCGCTCTCGGCGAGATCGGCGACGCTCGAGACCAGGATCTCACCGGCGGGCAGTGCGACCGCATCCGTGCCGGTGTTGGCGACGACGAGCACGTCGCCGTTGCGGAACGCCACGACGTCGTCACCCAGCTGCAGATCGACCCACTCGAGCGATCCGGCGCCGAGGTCGTGCCGGCGACGTGCGGCGAGCAGCTCGCGGTAGAGCGTCAGGGTCGAGGCGGGGTCGCCGTCCTGCACCGAACGCGCGAGGCCGTGCCACTCCTCGGGCTGCGGCAGCCACGAGGCCCCGGTCGGGCTGAACCCGTATCCGGGGGCGTCGGCCTCCCACGGGATCGGCACGCGGCATCCGTCGCGGCCGTAGCGCTCACCGTCGGTGCGGAACCAGGTCGGGTCCTGACGGGCGTCATCGGGCAGGTGCACGACCTCGGGCAGCCCGAGCTCCTCGCCCTGGTAGAGGTAGGCCGAGCCGGGCAGGGCGAGCATCAGGGTCGTCGCGGCGCGGGCGCGGGCCAGGCCCACGACGGCGTCCGGCTGACCGGGGGAGTCGGGGCCGAGACCGTGGCCCTGCGGGTTCTCCGCGGTCAGCGCCAGGCGTGAGGCGTGGCGGACGACGTCGTGGTTCGACAGCACCCAGGTCGCGGGCGCGCCGACCGCGGGGAAGGCGCGCAGCGACTCGGAGATCACCTCGGTGAGGTGGTCGGCGTCCCACTCGGTCTGCAGGTAGGGGAAGTTGAACGCCTGGTGCATCTCGTCCTGGCGCACCCACAGGGCGGTCTCGTCGACGGTGGGCAGCCACGCCTCGGCGCACAGGGCCCGGTCGCCCTCGTACTCGGCGAGGATGCGGTTCCAGCGGCGGTAGATGTCGTGCACGCCCTCCTGGCCCCAGTAGGGCACGTCGAGGCTGTCGCCGCCCATCGATCCAGCGTCCTCGGCCGGCACGAAGTCGGGCAGGCCGTCCGACTTGACCAGGCCGTGGGCGACGTCGACGCGGAATCCGTCGACGCCGCGGTCCAGCCAGAACCGCAGGATGCGCTCGAACTCGTCGCCCACCTCGGGGTTGGCCCAGTCGAAGTCGGGCTGCGTCGAGTCGAACAGGTGCAGGTACCACTGGCCCGGCGTGCCGTCGGGGTTCGTCGTGCGCGTCCAGGCGGGGCCGCCGAAGACCGACTCCCAATTGTTGGGCGCCTCGTCGCCGTTCTCGCCCTTGCCGTCGCGGAAGATGTAGCGCGCGCGCTCGGCGCTGCCCGGCTCCGCCGCGAGCGCTTCCTGGAACCAGGCGTGCTGATCGGACGAGTGGTTCGGGACGAGGTCGACGATGACCCGGATGCCGCGGGCGTGCGCCTCGTCGAGCATCGTGTCGAAGTCGGCGAGGGTGCCGAAGAGAGGGTCGACGTCGCAGTAGTCGGAGACGTCGTAGCCGGCATCCTTCTGCGGCGACCGGAAGAAGGGGCTCAGCCAGACGGCATCGACGCCGAGGTCGGCGAGGTCGCCCAGGCGCGAGGTGATGCCGGCGAGGTCGCCGATGCCGTCTCCCGAGGCGTCGGCGAACGAGCGGGGATAGATCTGATAGATGACGGCGGTGCGCCACCACTCGGCGCCGGGCCGGGAGATCCCGATCGGGGCGAGGGTGGATGCCGCCGTGTCCACGGAAGAGGAGGTCATGGCGCTCACTCTAGTGCAAGCGCTTGCAGTCGCGACCTCGCCGTCGGAGGAGCATCAAAACGGGCCTAGGGTGGTTCGGTGACTTCCGACCCCCTCGAGCACGCTGAGTCGCTCATCGCGCTCATCCCGGACTTCCCCGAACCGGGCATCCTCTTCCGCGACATCTCGCCGCTGCTCGCCGACGCGACCGCGCTGCGCACCGTCGTCGACGCGATCGTCGCGCCCTTCGCCCGTGAGTTCGACGTCGTCGCCGGCGTCGAGGCGCGCGGATTCCTCATCGCCGGCGCCGTCGCGGCGGCGAGCGGTGTCGGCATGGTGCCGATCCGCAAGGCGGGCAAGCTGCCGCGCCCGGCGGCATCCGTCTCGTACGACCTCGAGTACGGTCAGGCGACCATCGAGATGGCGGACGATCTGCCACGCGGTACGCGCGTGCTCCTCGTCGACGACGTGCTCGCGACCGGTGGCACGCTGCGCGCGGCCCAGCGCCTGCTCGAAGGCCTCGGGCACCGGACGGTCGGCACCGCCGTTCTCATGGAGCTCGTCGAGCTCGGCGGCCAGGACGTCTGCGGCCCGGTCCACACGATCTTCCGCGTCTGAACCGCCGGGCCCCATCAGGGCCCGGCGGCTCAGGGCTCGACGATGTTGAGCGGCTCCTCGCCGGCGGCGAGGCGCTCGATCTGCGTGCGGACGAGCTTCGCGATCCGCGGACGCATGGCGTCGGCCGCGCCGCCCACGTGCGGCACGACGAGCGCGCCCGGAGCACCCCAGAGCGGGTGGTCCTCGGGCAGCGGCTCGGGATCGACGACGTCGAGGGCGGCGCGCAGGCGCTCGGACTGCAGCTCGGACACGAGGGCGTCGGTGTCGAGCACCGTGCCGCGTCCGACGTTGACGACGAGCGCGCCGTCGGGCAGCAGCGCGAGCTCACGGGCGCCGATGAGGCCCTTCGTCGTCTCGCCACCGGGCAGCGTGATCATGAGGATGTCGGTGCGCGGCAGCAGCTCGTCGAGCTCGTCGATGCCGTGCACGTGGACGCCGTCCTCGTCCCGGGCTCGGGACGCGACCGGGACGATCGTCGTCTCGAACGGCAGCAACCGGGATGCCACGGCCTTGCCCACCCCGCCGTAGCCGAGGACGAGCACCGTGCGATCAGCGACGCTGCGGCTGAACTGCGGTGCCCAGCGCGCGGACTCCTGGTTGCGCACGTAGTCGGCGAGGTCGCGCTGCGCCGCGATCGCGAGGCCCACCGCGATCTCGGCGGTCGCCGTCTCGTGGACGCTCGACGCATTCGCCAGCTTCGTGCCCTCGGGAAGGTAACGCCCCATGCCCTCATAGCCGATCGACTGGCTCTGCAGCATCCCGACGCTGATGTTCTCGAGAGCCGAGAGGAGTCGCTTGCCCGACATGTACGGCGGAACGACCATGTCGAACGCGTCTCGGGGCGCGGGGGACCGCAGGTCCCACACCACGAGGTCGACCCCCTCGGGCACGGCGCCGATGTCGGCTGCCAGCTCGTCGGTGGGCACGCTGACGACGATGGGGCGGGGGGATTCGATCATGCCCCCACGCTACCGACCCGGTGCTCAGACGCGGGCGAGCACCGCCGCGACGGCCGACGTGAAGAACGTGAGCCCGTCGGTGCCCGAGCGCATCGCGTCGCTGGTGTTCGGGCCGAATCCGGGCTCGACGGCGTGCTCGGGGTGGGGCATGAGCCCGACTACGTTGCCGCGCTCATTCGTGAGACCGGCGATGTCGTCGAGCGAGCCGTTGGGGTTCACTCCGCGGTAGCGGAACGCCACGAGACCCTCGCCCTCGATCCGCTTCAGCGTCTCGGCCGAGCACGTGAAGCCACCGTCGGCGTTCTTCAGCGGGATGACGATCTCCTGGCCGTTCTCGAAGCCGCTCGTCCAGGCGGTGTCGGCGTTCTCGACGACGAGGCGCTGGTCGCGGCGGATGAACTGCTGGTGGGCGTTGCGGATCAGGCCGCCGGGCAGCAGATGCGCCTCGACGAGCATCTGGAAGCCGTTGCAGATGCCGAGGATCGGCATGCCCTTGTCTGCGGCATCCTTCACCTCGGCCATGATCGGCGCGAGCGCCGCGATCGCGCCGGCGCGGAGGTAGTCGCCGTAACTGAAGCCGCCGGGCAGCACGAGCGCGTCGACACCGTCGAGGTCGTGCGAGCCGTGCCACAGCGCGACGGGCTCGGCGCCCGCGAGACGGACGGCGCGCTGCGCATCGCGGTCGTCGAGCGAGCCCGGGAAGGTGATGACACCGATGCGCGCGGTCACTCCACGACCTCGATGTTCACGACGTCCTCGATGACCGAGTTCGAGAGGATCTCGTCGGCGATGCGGCGAGCGGTCTCGAGGGTCGCGTCGTCGGCGCGGTCGACGGTGAGCTCGAAGCGCTTGCCGATGCGGACGTCGGAGAAGCCGGCCACGCCGAGACGAGTGAGAGCTCCCGACACCGCCTTGCCCTGCGGATCCAGGAGCTCGGCCTTGGGCATGACGTCGACGACGATGGTGGGCATTGCTCGCTCCGGAGGTCGCGGGATGGGTGCGCGACCAGTCTACGGGTGGGAAGGCGCCGCTCGTCCGCCGCATCCGGCCGGTGTCGTGACCCGATCGTGACCATCCACTTCGGGAGCGCTCTCTTGAGTTCCTGGGAGCGCTCCCGTATGGTCATGGGCAATCGGTGAGAGCGCTCCCATAGTCGGGTGCGAACCGCCGCGCACCAGATACCGCAATCACGAAGGAGTGACACGTGAATTCACGCGCACTGCGGCGGATCGGCCTCGTGGCCGGCGTCGCAACCACCTCGGCCATCGTCCTCGCCGGATGCTCGGGCGGAGGTGACCAGGCCGCATCCGGGGGCGACTCCGACACCGTCACGCTCGCGACGTTCAACGACTTCGGTTACACCGACGAACTGCTCGCCGAGTTCACCGAGGAGACCGGCATCAAGGTCGTACACACCAAGGCGGCGACCTCGAACGACGCCCGCACCAACTTCTTCCAGAAGCTTGGCAAGACCGGCCTCGCCGACGTCGAAGGCGTCGAGGTCGACTGGTTCCCCGAGATGATGCAGTACTCCGACCTCGTCGCCCCGGTGCCGGACGAGCTCGCCGGCCGTTGGCTCGACTGGAAGGAGAAGGCGGCGACCGACGCCGCGGGCAACCTCGTCGCGTACGGCACCGACGTCGGACCGCAGGCGATCTGCTACCGCGCCGACCTGTTCGAGGCAGCCGGCCTGCCCACCGACCGCGAAGAGGTCGCCAAGCTCTTCCCGACATGGGACGCGTTCTTCCAGGTCGGCAGTGACTACGTCGCCAAGACGGGTGAGCCCTTCATCGACTCGGCGAACTCCGTTTTGCAGGGCGTCGTGAACCAGCTCGACGTCGCCTACGAGGAGCCGGACGGCACGGTCATCGCGACCGAGAACCCCGACATCCGCGCGGCCTACGACACCGTCGTCGACAAGGCGATCCCGATCGCCGCCTACCCGGGACAGTGGTCCGACGACTGGTACGCGGCCATGGCGAGTGGCAAGTTCGCCGCGATGCTGTGCCCGCCGTGGATGCACGGCATCATCGAGGGCGAAGCCCCCGACATCGCCGGATGGGACATCGCCAACGCCTTCCCCGAGGGCGGCGGCAACTGGGGCGGTTCGTACCTCGTCGTCCCCGCCAACGGCAAGAACGTGACCAACGCGCAGAAGCTCGCCGACTGGCTGACGTCTCCCGAGACGCAGATCAAGGCCTTCAACAACGCCGGTACGTTCCCGAGCCAGCCCGAGGCGCAGTCGAGCCCCGACCTGACCGGGTTCGTCAACGAGTACTTCAACGACGCTCCTTCGGGTCAGATCGGCATCGACCGCGCCAACGCGATCACCGTCACGACCTTCAAGGGCCCGAAGTACTTCCAGTTCCACGACGCCCTCGGAAACGCCATCACGCGCGTCTTCGACGGCATCGAGGACAAGGAGACCTCCTGGAAGACCTGGGTGACCGAGGTCGGAGCCTTCTGACCCACCCTGTCGGGGCGCATCGGATCATCGGTGCGCCCCGGCGTCCCCCTCTCGGACCCGAAGGACGATCGTGACCACGACTCAGCAGCGCCCAGTGACGCGCGCCCCCCGAAACGACGACGGCGGTCGTCCTCCGCGAGTCATCTCTTTCTCGCAGAAGCTCAGCAAGTGGGACATCCGCTTCTCGCCGTACCTCTACATCTCGCCGTTCTTCATCATGTTCGCGATCGTGGGGCTCTTCCCCATCGCGTACACCGCGGTGATCTCGTTCATGGACTGGGACCTCATCCGCGGCGAGGGTGAGTTCATCGGATTCGACCAGTACATCTGGATCCTGTCGCAGCCCCACTTCTGGACCGCGCTGCGCAACACGTTCAGCATCTTCCTGCTCTCGAGCGTCCCGCAGCTCGTGCTGGCGATCTTCATCGCGGCCGTGCTCGACCGGAACATCCGCGCCAAGACCTTCTGGCGCATGGCGGTGCTCGTCCCCTACGTCGTCGCCCCCATCGCCGTCGGCCTCATCTTCAACGCGATGTTCGCCGACCAGTCGGGCTTCATCAACGGCATCCTCCAAGCGATCGGGATCGGCGCCATCCCCTGGCACGTCGAGCCGTTCTGGAGCCATGTCGCGATCGCCACGATGGTGAACTACCGCTGGATGGGCTACAACACCCTCATCCTGCTCGCGGCCATGCAGGCCGTGAACCGCGACTTCTACGAGGCGGCCACCGTCGACGGCGCCGGCCCCGTGCGCCAGTTCTTCTCGATCACGCTGCCCTCGCTCAAGCCGACGCTCATCTTCGTCATCATCACGGCCACGATCGGCGGCCTGCAGATCTTCGACGAGCCGCGCGTGTTCGACCAGTTCGGCCGTGGTGGATCCGCCCAGCAGTGGCTGACCATCACCCTCTACCTCTACGACGTCGGCTGGGGACAGTGGAACTTCGGCCGGGCCGCGGCGATGGCGTGGATCCTGTTCATCATCATCGTGCTGATCGGACTCGTGAACCTCGTGGTGACGCGCACCCTCGTCCGCGACGAAGGACTTCGCCGTGAGCTCAGCAAACGGGAGCAGAAGAAGCAGTCCAAGCAGGCGCAGCGCGCGCTGAAGGAGAACCAGGCATGAGCACCATCGGCACTCCCGTCCCCCTCGCCACGGTGGAAGAGGGCATCCCGAACGCGCGCAAGCAGCGCCGGGGTGGCCGCGCCCGGCGCATCCGCGGCAGCCGTCCCGGGTTCTGGACCTACGCCATCCTCGGCGCCGTGTTCCTCTCGGCCGTGTTCCCCCTCTACTGGTCGTTCGTGATCGGCTCGGGCGACTCGTCCACGCTCCGCAAGCCCTTCCCGTGGATCCCCGGCGGCAACTTCATCGAGAACGCCCTGTCGGTCATCTCCAACCCGGCCGTCAACTTCTGGCCGGCGCTGTGGAACTCCATCTACAGCTCGTTCCTCATCGCCGCCGCCGTCGTGATCACCTCGACGCTCGCCGGCTGGGCCTTCGCGAAGCTGCGCTTCCACGGCGGACCCGGGCTGCTGGTCTTCGTCGTGGCGACGATGGCCGTGCCGCAGCAGCTCGGCGTCGTGCCGCTCTACATCCTGTTCTCCGAGCTCGGCTGGACGGGGCAGATCGGCGCCATCATCATCCCGGCGCTCACCAGCGCCTTCGGCGTGTTCTGGATGACGCAGTACTTGCGTCAGGCGGTGCCCGACGAGCTGATCGAGGCGGCGCGCGTCGACGGAGCCTCGATGATCCGCACGTTCTGGACCGTCGGCATGACCGCGGCGCGTCCGGCCGCGGCGATGCTGTTCCTCTTCACCTTCGTCGGAGCCTGGAACAACTTCTTCTGGCCGTTCATCGTGCTCGACCGGCAAAACCCGACGCTTCCCGTGGCGCTGTCGCTGCTGCAGTCGAACTACTTCGTCGACTACTCGGTCGTGCTCGCGGGCGTCATCCTCGCCACCATCCCGCTGCTGCTGCTGTTCATCTTCGCGGGCAAGCAGCTCGTCAGTGGCATCATGGCCGGGGCGGTGAAGGGATGACCCTGAACCTCGACCGCACTCAGCAGGAGAACATGAACGCTTCGCGCAGCTTCCCCACCGGCTTCCTCTTCGGAGCAGCCACCGCGGCGTACCAGATCGAGGGCGCGGCCTTCGAAGACGGTCGTACCGCGTCGATCTGGGATGCGTTCGCCCGTGTTCCCGGTGCCGTGATCAACGCCGACAACGGCGACGTCGCGTGCGATCACTACCACCGCTACCGCGACGACGTCGCGCTCATGAAGGAGCTCGGTCTCGACACGTACCGGTTCTCCACCTCGTGGTCGCGCGTGCGTCCCGACGGCGGCGCGCTCAACCCGAAGGGCGTCGACTTCTACGAGCGGCTCGTCGACGAGCTCCTCGGTGCCGGGATCATCCCGTGGCTGACCCTCTACCACTGGGATCTGCCGCAGGCCATCGAGGACCGGGGCGGGTGGACCCTTCGCGAGACCGCCGATCGTTTCACCGAGTACGCCCTCGACATGCACGACGCCCTCGGCGACCGCGTGCACCACTGGACGACGCTCAACGAGCCGTGGTGCTCGTCGTTCCTCAGCTACACCGCGGGCATCCACGCTCCCGGACGGTTCGACATCGGCGACGGCATGCTCGCGGCGCACCACCTGCTGCTCGGTCACGGGCAGACCGTCGCCGCCCTGCGCGAGCGCGACTCGTCGCTGTCGCTGGGCATCACGCTGAACCTGACGGTGGCCGAACCGGCCGATCCGGCCGATGCCGCCGACGTCGACGCGGCGCGGCGCATCGACGGCCAGTTCAACCGCTGGTTCCTCGACCCGATCTTCCGGGCCGCCTACCCCGGCGACATCGTCGCCGACATCGAGAAGGTGGATGCCGCGGCGGTCGAGCGCTGGCGCGATGCCGTGCGCCCGGGCGACGAGACGATCATCGCGCAGCCGCTCGACGCCCTCGGGGTGAACTACTACCACGGCGAGTTCGTGGGCGGTCGTCCCGACCCCAACCCGCCGACCCCGGGAGACGCGCCCACCGATCGCAAGACCGGCTCGCCGTGGCCCGCCGGTCACGACATCTACTGGCACGAGCGGGGTCTGCCCCGCACGTCGATGCACTGGGAGGTGCAGCCCGCGGGGCTGACCCAGCTGCTCGAGCGCGTGTGGACCGAGTACGCCCAGCCCGTCGGCACGATCCTCTACGTCACCGAGAACGGCGCCGCCTACGACGACGAGCTCGTCGAGGTCGACGGCGAGAAGTCGGTGCCGGACGCCGAGCGCACCGAGTTCCTGCGGGTGCACCTGGGCGCCATCCTCGACGCCCAGGAGGCCGGTGCCGACGTCCGCGGCTACTTCTACTGGTCGCTGCTCGACAACTTCGAATGGGCCTGGGGCTACGAGAAGCGCTTCGGCATCGTGCACGTGGATTACCACACGCAGGAGCGGACGTTGAAGGACAGCGCGAAGGAGTATCGTCGGGTCATCGCAGATCGTGCGATCGACGTTCCCGCTCCGGCGGACGCCGCCCGGACCGCCGTCCCGAGGTAGCCCACTGTGATCTCCGACCAGAACCGGACGGCCGCGACCATCGAAGAGGTCGCGGCCGTCGCCGGTGTATCGCGCTCGACGGTGTCGCGCGTCGTCAACGGCTCGACCGCCGTCAGCCCCGCCGCCCTCGAGTCGGTGCGCCGCGCGATCGCCGAGCTCAACTACGTTCCCAACCGCGCGGCGCGTTCGCTCGCCAGCCGGTCGACGATGGCGATCGCGCTCGTCGTGCCCGAAGACACCAGCCGGGTGTTCGGCGATCCGTTCTTCGCGGCGGTCGTGTCGGGCATCAACTCGCGCATCAGCCGCAGCGACTATGTGCTGAACCTGATCATGGCCAGCGCCGACCCCGGCGACAAGACGGCCCAGTACGTGCGCAGTGGGGCCGTCGACGGCGCGATCATCG
The DNA here is from genome assembly GCF_053345465.1 of Microbacterium sp. M4A5_1d. Lineage (NCBI taxonomy): Bacteria > Bacillati > Actinomycetota > Actinomycetes > Micrococcales > Microbacteriaceae > Microbacterium > Microbacterium sp. M4A5_1d. The sequence continues at coordinate 42,418 of NZ_JBKFAD010000002.1, read as the reverse complement.
TGTCGCACCACACGAGCGACACCTTCATCGAGCGCATCGCGGCCGCGATTCCCGTCGTCTACGGCGGTCGACCGGTGCGTTCGCGGATGGGCGACTACTACATCGACGTCGATAACGTCGCCGGTGCGCGGGATGCCACGGCCTACCTCATCGGCCGCGGATGCCGCCACATCGGCGCGATCACGGGCCCGCCGTCCATGCCCGCCGGTGTCGACCGCGCCGAGGGCTACCGCGTGGCGCTCGCGGAGTCGGGACTCACGCCGGCCCCCGTCGTGCAGGGCGACTTCACGACCGAGTCCGGAGCTGTGGCGATGCGTGCCATCCTCGCGGCGGGCGAGCCGCTCGACGGCCTCTTCGTGGCGAGCGATCTCATGGCGCGCGGCGCCATGCAGGTGCTCGCGTCCGAGGGGATCAGGGTCCCTGACGAGGTCGCGGTCATGGGCTTCGATGATTCGCCCGTCGCGCTGACGACCGAGCCGCAGCTGACGACCATGCGGCAGCCGTCGTTCGCGCAGGGCGAGTGCATGGCCGATGTCCTGCTCGCGCGGCTCGCGGGGATGTCGCCCCCCGAGGTGACGATCCTCGACACCGAGCTCATCGTCCGCGGCTCGGCCTGACGCGGGCCTGACGCTCGGGTCAGGGCGCGTCGTGCTCAGGCCAGGGCGGCGTGGAGCGTGTTCTTCCAGGGGTCGTCGAACGCGACCGTGCGCCCGTCGTCGCGCACCGCGATGCCATGATGGCGCAGACGTTCGGTGAGAGCCCCCAGATCGTCGGCCGTCGGCAGCGCGAGGTCGACGCGGCCGAGCCCGAGCGCCGGCATGCGCGGCCCTGCCCCTCGGGAGTTCCACACGTTCATCGCCATGTGGTGGTGGTAGCCGCCCGCGCTGACGAAGAGGGCCTGATCGCCGAGCGCCGCGGTCGTGTCGAACCCCAGGGCGTCGACGTAGAACGCCCGTGCCGTCACCACGTCGCCGACCGAGAGGTGCACGTGGCCGACGCGGGCGGGATCGGATGGCGTGGAGCCGGCGCTGCCCGCTGTCGAGCATCGCGGCATCGAGGTGCTCGCGTAAGAAGGCGTTGGGGTCGAGGAAGAGCGTGTCCATCTCGACCTGTCCGTGCGTCCACGACCAGGTGCTGCGATCGCGGTCCCAGTAGAGCTCGATGCCGTTGCCCTCGGGGTCGGTGAAGTAGAACGCCTGGCTGACGAGGTGGTCGGCGCTGCCGGTGAAGGTCGAGGGCGCGTGGCGGGCGACGCTGTAGAGCGCGGCCGCCAGAGCTGCCTGCGTCTCGAACAGGATGGCCGTGTGGAACAAGCCAGCCGACCCGGCGGCCGCATGGCGGAGCGCGGGCTCGTGGCGCAGGATCACGACCGGCCGGCCGGCGCGCCCGAGGGTGACGGTGTCGCCGCCTGCGGCGAGCACCTGCAGGGCCGGGAGCGGCGTCGAGTGCACGGCGAAACGCCGAGTGCACGGCATCCTCGCGTCTGAAAGTCGTCCTTTCGACGGGATGCCGTGCACTCGGGATGCGGGCCTACTGGGGGTCTCCTCCCAGGGGGCCCACCGCGGGGATGGGGCCGCCGTCGTCGGCGCCGGTCTTGCGCCAGCGGGCGATCGCGTTGCCGGCGTGGTAGATCACCAGTGCCGCGATGGTGCCGAGGACGATCGCGCCGAACTGCAGCGAACCGAAGTTCATCGCGAACCCCGCGATCGCGATGACGAACGACACCGCGACGGTGTACTGGTTCACGGGACGCGAGAAGTCCACGCGGTTGTCGACCCAGATCTTGATGCCGATGACGCCGATCAGGCCGTAGAGGGCCGTCGTGACGCCGCCGAGCACGCCCGCGGGGATCGTGTTGAACACGGCCCCGACCTTGGGCGAGAAGGCGAGCAGGATCGCCACGATGCCGGCCACCCAGTACGCGGCGGTCGAGTAGACGCGGGTCGCGGCCATGACGCCGATGTTCTCGCCGTAGGTCGTGGTGCCCGAGCCGCCGAAGCCGCCCGCGAGGGTGGTCGCGACACCGTCGGCGATGAGCGCGCGGCCGGTGTGCTTGTTGATCGAGGGGTCGTCGGTCATGGTCGCGACGCCGCGCACGTGGCCGACGTTCTCGGCGATCAGCACGAGCACGACGGGGAGGAACATCGGCACGATGGACCAGGCCGCGGCATCCCCGATCGCCACGAGGTGGAAGTCGGGCAGACCGAACCAGGCGGCGGCCCCGACGGCCTCGAACTCGACCTGTCCGGTGACGGCGGCCACGACGTAGCCGACGATCACGCCGAGGAAGATCGAGATGCGGCCGAGGAACCCGCGGAACAGCACGCTGAACAGGATGACGGCGCACAGGGTCACCGTGGCGATCTCGGGCTGCAGCTGGAAGTTGTTCCAGGCGGCGGGTGCGAGGTTGAACCCGATGAGCGCGACGATCGCACCGGCGACCACGGGCGGCATGAGCTTCTCGATCCAGCCCGTGCCGAAGGCCTGCACGATGAAGCCGACCGCCGCGAGCAGGAGGCCCGCGACGACGACGCCGAGGAGCGCCTGAGTGATCTGCTCGGCGGTCTCGAGGCGGTTGCCGCCGTTGAGCGCCGTGATGGGGGCGATGAAAGCGAACGACGAGCCCAGGTAGCTCGGCAGCTTGTTGCGCGTGATCAGCAGGAAGACGAGGGTGCCGAGACCCGAGAAGAGCAGGGTCGTCGAGACCGGGAAGCCGGTGATGATCGGCACGAGGAACGTCGCACCGAACATGGCGACGACGTGCTGCGCGCCGATCGCGATGGTGCCGGGCCAGTTCAGGCGCTCGCCGGGCTTGACGACGGCGCCGCGCGCGACGGTGCGACCGTCGCCGTGGAGGGACCAGATGGGCATGGGACTCCTCGGAAAGGATGAACGATTCGGGATGGAGCGCGAGAGCGGCCCTACCCTACCTGTGAGATCCCTGCATGCCGCGTCGGCGCTCCGCGGAGCGCGCGTACGGCCCGCCCTCAGCCCGCGAGCGTCTCGAGCAGCTCGCGATACTTCGCGGCGGTGCGCTCGACGATGTCGTCGGGGAGAGCCGGGGGAGTGCCGGTCTTGTCCCAGGCCGCCGCGAGCCAGTCGCGCACGATCTGCTTGTCGTAGCTGGCCATGCGCTCGGCGGGCGTCGTGCCGGTGCGCCAGGCCTCGGCATCCCAGTAGCGCGACGAGTCGCTCGTGAGCACCTCGTCGGCGAGGGTCAGCACGCCATCGGCATCGAGGCCGAACTCGAACTTCGTGTCGGCGAGGATGAGCCCCTTGCTCTCGGCGAGGGCGGCGGCTCGTCGGTAGATCTCGAGCGACGCGTCGCGCAGCGCGGCGGCGGTCTCGGCGCCGACGAGCTCGACGGAACGCTCGAACGAGATGTTCTCGTCGTGCTCGCCGAGGGGAGCCTTGTACGCGGGGGTGTAGATCGGCTCGGGCAGGCGGTCGCCGTTCTGCAGGCCGGTCGGGAGGGGGATGCCGCACACCGTGCCGCTCTCGGAGTACTCGGCCCAGCCGGTGCCGGTCAGGTAGCCGCGGACGACGCACTCGATCGGCTGCATGTCGAGCTCGCGCACGATCATCGCCCGCGCGGCGACCGCTGCCGGCGGCTGGAGCCCCAGCAGATGGTTCGGGATCGGGTGGCCGCCGTCGCGACCGGCGAGCTGGGCGAACCACCACAGGCTCAGGCGCGTCAGCAGCTCGCCCTTGCCGGGGATGCCGGGCTCGAGCACGTGGTCGAAAGCGCTGACGCGGTCGCTCGCGACGACGAGCATCCGGTCGGCCGGGCCGTCCGCCGGACGGTACAGGTCGCGGACCTTGCCGGAGTAGACGTGCTTCCAGCCGGGCAGATCGAGGGCGCTCACCCGGCCATTATCCCGGAGCGGGGAACGCCGCGCCGACCCGTGAGAAAGGGCGTATAGTCCACATGGACTAATCGAGAGGGGGGTGCCATGCCGGATGCCGTCGATCGCCTCACCCCGCTGGGGTTGATGCTGCTCGCGCTGCTGCACGAGGACGACATGCACGCGTATGAGATGGTCCGTCTGCTGCGCGAACGGAAGGCCGACCGCCTCGTCGCCCTGACGCACGGGACGATCTACCACACCGTCGCGCGTCTCGAGCGGCAGGGCCTCATCGATGACGTCGGCACCGATCGCGACGGCAACCGTCCGGAGCGGACGACGTACACGCTCACGGACGCCGGCGCCGACATGATGACCGCGTGGGTGCGGCGCGAGCTCCCCGCCGTCGACCGCCCCGAGCGTTTCCGCGTCGCGCTGGCCGAATCGCACAACCTCGAGCGCGCCGAAGTGGTGGCGCTCCTCAGCGAGCGGAGGGACGCCTTGGCGGCATCCCTCGAGGCGCACCGCCAGGCGCGCGACCATGCGATCGAGCGCGGCTCGTATCCCCAGTTCTGGATCGAGGTGCACCGCGAGACGGCTCTGCTGTCGGCGGATGTCGCCTGGCTCGACGAAGCGGTCGAGTACATCCGTCGTCCCGACACCGTGTGGGGGGTCACCGACCTCGCCGCGACCGACCGCTACCTGGCACAGAGAGAAGCCGCCCGCGCATGAGCGAGAGAACCAGCACCGTCCGCGCCCCCGAAGGCGCCGCCCCCGCCGTCAACCCGTGGCCCGCCCTGTGGGCGATGGTCATCGGGTTCTTCATGATCCTCGTCGACACCACGATCGTCTCGGTCGCGAACCCGGCGATCAAGGCCGCGCTCGACCCGTCGACCGGCAACCTCGACAACGTGGTGTGGGTCACCTCGTCGTACCTGCTCGCCTACGCAGTGCCCCTGCTGGTCACGGGCCGCCTCGGCGACCGATTCGGGCCGAAGAACATCTACCTGATCGGGCTCGCGATCTTCACGATCGCCTCGCTCGCCTGCGGGCTCTCGGGCTCGCTCGCCGTGCTCGTGATCGCGCGCGCCGTGCAGGGTCTCGGCGCCGCCCTCATGACCCCGCAGACGATGGCCGTCATCACCCGCACCTTCCCCGCCGAGCGCCGGGGCGCGGCCATGGGCCTGTGGGGTGCGACCGCCGGTGTCGCGACCCTCGTCGGACCGCTCGCGGGCGGCCTTCTCGTCGACGGTTTCGGCTGGGAGTGGATCTTCTTCGTCAACATCCCCGTCGGTGTCGTGGCATTCGTCCTGGCGTGGCGCCTGGTGCCGCAGCTCGAGACGCACCCGCACCGCTTCGATGTCGTGGGCGTCGTGCTGAGCGCGATCGGGCTCTTCCTCATCGTCTTCGGCCTGCAGGAGGGCGAGCACTACGACTGGGCTGCCGGCATCTGGGCGATGATCGGGGCCGGTATCGTCGTCATGGCGGTGTTCGTCTGGACGCAGGGACGGACGAAGAGCGAGCCCCTCGTGCCGCTCGAGCTCTTCCTCGACCGCAACTTCGCGATCTCGAACCTCGCGATCGCCGCGGTGGGCTTCACCGTGACGAGCATGGCGCTGCCGATGGCGTTCTTCACGCAGCTCGCGCGCGGGCTCACCCCGACGCAGTCGGCGCTGCTGCTCGTACCGATGGCGGTTCTCTCGGGCGCGCTCGCACCGCTGGCCGGCCGCATCCTCGACCGCGTCGACCCGCGCCTGCTGCTCGTCCCCGGCCTGACGCTGATGGTCCTGGGCCTCGTCGGCTACGCGCTGCTCATGAACACCGAGGCGCCCGTCCTGCTGCTGCTCATCCCCGCCGCGATCATCGGCGTCGCCAACGCCGGCATGTGGGGTCCGCTCGCCACGACGGCGACCCGCAACCTGCCGCCGCGTCAGGCAGGGGCCGGCTCGGGCATCTACAACACGACCCGCACGGTCGGCTCGGTGATCGGCTCGGCGGCGATCGCGGCCTACATGCAGTCGCGGCTGACGGCGAACCTGCCGGGTGCCGGGGATGCCGCGGGCGGCGACTTCGGCGGCGGCGGCGCGATGCCTCCCGCGATCGCCGAGGGCTTCTCCGCCGCGATGGCGCAGGCCATGATCCTGCCGGCGATCGTCATCGGGGTCGCCGTGATCGTCGTGATCTTCCTCAAGCGCCCCGCCCACCTCGTCCGGCGCTGACCCCGGCCGCGACCGAACGGGACCGCCCGCGTTGTGGATTCAGTCCGCGACGCGGGCGGCGATGTCGGTGCGGTGGTGCGAGCCGTCGAGGCTGATCTCGGACAGCGCGCGATAGGCGCGGTCACGGGCCTCGGCGAAGTCGGTGCCGCGCGCGACGACGTTCAGCACGCGCCCGCCGGTGGCGACGAGCCCGTCGACCGTCTCGGCGGTCGCGGCATGCGCGAGGTGCACGCCCTCGACGGATGCCGCGGCGTCGAGCCCCGTGAGCGCCCGGCCGGTCACCGGGTTCTCGGGGTAGCCCTCGCTCGCGAGCACGACCGTGACGGCGGCGTCGCCCGAGAACGTCGGCTCGGGCTCGGACTCGAGGCGCCCGCTCGCCGCGGCCATCAGCAGCTCCGAGAGCGGCGAGGTCAGCCGCGCGAGCACGACCTGCGTCTCGGGGTCGCCGAACCGCGCGTTGAACTCGATCACCTTGATGCCCGACTCGGTGAGGATGAGGCCCGCGTAGAGGAGGCCGATGAACGGCGTGCCCTCGGTGTCGAGGTGGCGGATGACGGGCTCGGCCACGTCGCGCGTGACCTCGGCGACGAACTCGGCCTCGCTGCCGAACCGGTCGGCGAGCCAGGGGAGCGGCGAGTAGGCGCCCATGCCCCCGGTGTTCGGGCCGGCGTCGCCGTCGTAGGCGCGCTTGTAGTCCTGCGCGGGGCTGAGGGCTCGGACGGTGTCGCCGTCCGAGACGAAGAAGAGCGACACCTCGGGGCCGGCGAGGAACTCCTCGATCAGCACCGGGCCGCTCGCGAGGTAGATGTCGGCGTGGGCGAGCGCCGCGTCACGGTCATCGGTGACGATGACGCCCTTGCCGGCAGCGAGACCGTCGGCCTTGACCACGTGGGGGGCGCCGAGCTCGTCGAGCGCGGCCTCGACCTCGGCGCGGCTCCGCGCGCGCACCGCCCGACCGGTGGGCACACCGGCCTCGTCCATCACGCGCTTCGCGAAGGCCTTCGACCCTTCGAGCTGCGCGGCGACCTTTCCGGGCCCGAAGACGGGGATGCCGCGTTCCCGCAGTGCATCGGCGACACCGGCGATGAGCGGGGCCTCCGGGCCGACGATGACGAGGTCGACGTTGGCGCTGCCGGCGAACTCGGTCACCGCGACCGGGTCATTCTGGTCGAGGCCCGGGACGATCTCGGCATCGCGCGCGATGCCGGCGTTGCCGGGGGCCGCGAGCAGGTCGTGACCTGCGCCTTCCGCGGCGAGAGCGAGGATGATGGCGTGCTCGCGCGCGCCCGAGCCGAGGACCAGGATCTTCACCCGGCCAGCCTACCGACCGGGCTAGCGTGGAACCCATGGCCCGCAGCATCCTCACCGCCGATGGCCGCGCCGCGCTCGCCGCGGTCGCCGCCGCCGACGCGTCCGGCGAGAAACCTGCGCGCACCGACCTGGCGACGGCCGTGCGCTACCTGTTGCAGCTGCTCGTCGAGAAGGCGCCCGGCAACTCGGTCGAGATGCGCGTGCCGCCCTTCGGTGCCGTGCAGGTCGTCGAGGGTCCGCGACACACGCGCGGCACTCCTCCCAACGTCGTCGAGACGGATGCCGCGACCTGGATCGCCCTCGCCCTCGGCGAGCTGGCCTGGGCGGATGCCGCCACCGCGGGCCGGCTCAGAGCGTCGGGCACCCGCGCCGACCTCGGAGCGCTGCTGCCGCTGCGGCCCTGACGCCGACTCCGGTAAGGTTAGGCAAGCCTGACCTTACCTCTGGAGTCTGCTGTGCGCTCTTCCCTTCTGTCCCGGGCGCCCCTCGGGGTGCTCGCCGCTGCGTCGATCGTCCTCGGTGTCGCGAGCCCCGCCCTCGCGATCGGCGACGCCGCGCCCGTCGAGCAGCGGACCGCCGCGACCTCGCCGGCCGCCTGCGACATCACCGACGCGACCATCACGTGGGGCTTCAAGGAGTCGTTCCGCTCGTACATCTCCGGCTCCATCGCAAAGGGTGCGTGGGAGCCGTTCGGCGGCGTGGGTTACGAGACGCCCGCGTTCACCTGGACCGGTGGCACGGGCAGCTACGACCCGGCGACCGGTACCGGCTCGATCGCCTTCCCCGGCGGCATCCGGTTCACCGGGCACGGCGGCCTGCTCGACTCGACGGCGCAGAACGTCACGCTCGAGATCGCGCCGGCGGCGGGGCGTGTTCTCGTCGACCTCGCCGGAGTCTCGATGGAGAGCGCGCTCGCCGGCGACGACACCGTCGTCACGACACCCCAGGTGCCGTTCGTGACCGTCGACCTGGCGGGTCTGGAGAGCACGGTCTCGGGCGAGGCCCTCACCCTCGCCGCGACGGATGCCGCCACCGCGATCACCGACGAGGGGTACGCCGCCTTCGGCAACTACGAGACGGGCACCGCCTTCGACCCGCTCTCGTTCACCGCGAGCGGGGTGTGCGCGGCTGCTACCCCGACGGCCGAGCCGTCGCCCGTCGTCGACGCGTCTCCCGCCGCGGATGCGGCAGAGGCGGGCGACGACGAGAGCGGATCGAGCGGTGCCCTCCCCGTCGCGCTCATCGCCGCGATCGGCGGCGCGCTCGTCGCGACGATCGGCGGGTCGACCGCAGCGATCGTCGCCTCGCGTCGCAAGCAGCGGAAGGTGCGTGCCGGCGGCGGGCCCGCCGATCACGCCGACGACGGGCCGGCCGCGTGAAGATGCGGCGACTCCTCGTCGCGGCGCTCGCCGCTGCGGCCCTGTCGCTCAGCGCCTGCGCTCCGGCTGCGACGTCTCACGGCGAGGCCGCGGGCCAGGTCGTGATCGACCGACCCCCGCTGAGCGAATTGGCGCCGGTGACCGACCCGCGCTCGCTCGAGGGCCCCTCGACCGCCGTCCTCGCCGACGCTGCGGTCGAGCCGGTCGTGACGGATCCCACCCAGAGCCTGCCCGTCACCGTGACCTCGCACGATCTCACCGGCGACGTCGAGGTGACGGTGACGGACACCTCGCGCATCATCGCGATGGACCTCTCCGGTTCGCTGGCCGCGACCGTCTGGGGCCTGGGCCTCGGCGGCGAGCTCGTCGGCCGCGACGTCTCGACGACGTTCCCCGGTGCGGCGGACCTGCCGGTTGTCACGGGCAACGGCCACACGGTCAACGCCGAGTCGATCATCGGCCTCGCCCCCACGCTGGTCATCACCGACGGCAGCATCGGGCCGGTCGACGTCGTGCAGCAGCTGCGGGATGTCGGCATCACGGTCGTGTTCGTCGAGCGTTCGGCGTCGTTCGACGGCGCCGCCGACCTGGCGCGCTCGGTCGGCGAGGTGCTCGGCGTCGCCGAGGCGCGAGAGCAGCTCGCTCAGCGGATCGTGAGCGAGGTCGACGAGACGCGTGCGCAGATCGCCGCGCTCGCACCGGAGGCCGCGAGCGAGCGTCTGCGAATGGTCTTCCTCTACCTGCGCGGCACCGCGGGTGTCTACTACCTGTTCGGGTCCGAGTCCGGTGCCGACCAGCTCATCACCGCCCTCGGCGGGGTCGACGTCGCCGGCGAGCTCGGCTGGAGCGGGATGCAGCCCCTCAACGACGAAGCCATGGTCGCCGCCGACCCCGACCTCATCCTCGTGATGACCGCCGGGCTCGAATCGGTCGGCGGCGTCGATGGCCTGCTCGCCGACAAGCCCGCGATCGCGCTGACCGCAGCCGGCCAGCATCGCCGCTTCGTCGACATGGCGGACGGGCAGATCCTGTCGTTCGGGCCGCGCAGTGCGGGGGTGCTCGATGCGCTGGCACGCGCTGTCTACGCGCCCGATCCCGCCTCGTGAGCGGGCGTGCCGCTGGGCGCCGCGCAGTCCTCGTCGGGTCCGTGACCGCGGCGTTGCTCGCGGTGGGCGTCGTGCTGTCGGCCGGACTCGGTCAGCTGCCGGTCGGCCCCGCCGAGGTCGTCGGGTCGTTGCTCCGCGCCATCGGCATGCCCAGCTCGTGGGCGCCGACCGAGCCGCTGATCGAGCAGACGCTGTGGCAGATCCGGTTCCCCCGTGTCGCGATGTCGCTGCTCGTCGGCGCGCTGCTGGCGGTCGCCGGTGCCGTCATGCAGGCGATCTTCGCCAACCCGCTCGCCGAGCCGGGCGTCGTCGGCGTCTCGTCGGGCGCGGCCGTCGGCGCGGCCGCCGCGATCACGCTCGGCGTCTCGTTCCTCGGCCCGTGGTCGATCGCGGTCTGCGCGTTCGCGGGCGGCCTCGTCGCGACCCTCGTGGTCTACGCCGCCGCACGCGCGCACGGGCGTACCGAGTCGATCACGCTCATTCTGACGGGCATCGCCGTCAACGCGTTCGCGGGTGCCGCGCTGGCACTGCTGATGTTCGTCGGCGACACCGCGTCACGCGAGCAGATCGTGTTCTGGCAGCTCGGCTCGATGAACGGTTCGCGCTGGTCGGAGGTGGCGATCGTCGCGCTCGTCGGAGCGCTCGGCACAGCGGCATCCCTCGGTCTCGCACGCCGATTCGACCTTCTCGCGCTCGGTGATCGCACCGCCGCGCACCTCGGTGTGCGCGTCGAGGCGCTGCGGGTCGGGTCGATCGTCCTCGTCGCGCTCCTCACCGGCGTTGCGGTCGCGTTCGTCGGCATCATCGCGTTCGTCGGTCTCGTCGTGCCCCACATCATCCGCATGCTGGTTGGGCCGGCGCACCGCGGGCTCATCGCCCTCTCGGCGCTCGGCGGCGGCGTCGTGCTCGTCTACGCCGATCTCCTGGCGCGGACCATCGTCGTCTCTGCAGACCTGCCGATCGGCATCCTCACGTCGCTCGTGGGCGGACCGTTCTTCTTCTGGCTCATCCGCCGCACCCGCCGCACCGCCGGGGGCTGGTCGTGACGGGCGTGGCCGTCGAGGTGCGGCATGCGAGCTTGCGGTTGGGTGAGGCGACGATCCTCGACGACGTGACGACGGATGTCGGCTACGGTCGGCTGCTCGCTCTCGTGGGGCCCAACGGCGCCGGAAAGTCGAGCCTGCTCTCCCTGCTGACGGGCGACCGTGCACCCACCTCGGGGGATGTCCGTCTCGACGGACGCCGGGTGAGCGAGTGGTCGGCCCGCAACCTGTCGCGGCGGCGGTCCGTGCTGCTGCAGTCGAACCAGGTGGCGTTCTCGTTCACGGCGGGGCAGGTCGTCGCGATCGGGCGGACGCCCTGGATCGGCACCGAGCAGGCGGCCCTCGACGATGCGCGTATCGCCGAAGCGGTCGAACGGGCGGATGTCGCGCACTTGCTCCATCGCGCCTACCCGTCACTCTCGGGCGGCGAGAAGGCACGCGTCTCGCTCGCCCGCGTGCTCGCGCAGGACACCCCCGTCGTGCTGCTAGACGAGCCGACGGCGGCGCTCGACCTCCGGCACCAGGAGGACGTCCTCGGCGTCGCACGCGACCTCGCCCGTGACGGGTGCGCGGTGGTCGTCGTGCTGCACGACCTGTCGCTCGCTGCGGCGTACGCCGACGAGGTCGCGATGATCGACGGCGGCCGGCTCGTCGCCCGGGGCAGCGCGCGAGAAGTGCTCACGGCGGAGCGGGTCACGGCCGTCTACGGCACCGAGGTGCGCGTGCTCGACGATCCGGATTCCGGCCGCCCGGTCATCCTCCCTCGCCGTCACGCCGAGCGCTGACTATCAGCCTCTTCACAAAATCGGATTAGGCAAGGCTAAGCTAACTTTGAGTCGCGTGCCCGACGCGCGAGCTTCACCTGCATCGAGATTCGGAGGGTTCCCATGCTGAGAACCAGGAGGGCGGCGCTGCAGCGTCCGCTCGCGAGCGTGCTGACCGGCGCGCTCATCGCCATGGCCGCCGTCGTCGGAGTCGCCGCACCGGCGTCGGCCGCCGGCCCCGTTCTGACGACGTCGACCACCGTCGTCGCGAACGAGAAGATCACCGTGGCCGTCTCCGGCACGGGTTTCGAGGTCGCCCCCCAGTACCCGGGCCAGCCGAGCCGGCACGCCTACATCGCCCTCGTCGAGAAGGGCGACCTGACGGTCGACCAGGCGACCACGCCCAACACCTCGTTGGACGTCTCCGCTGCGGGCGAGATCACCGGAAGCCTCGAGCAGATCGCGAGCGAGCTCGATCGCACGAAGGCCTACGAGGTCATCTCGTGGCCGTCTCGTTCGTTCCCCACCGGGGCGAATCTCCTCGCCCGCGCCGACGTCTCGATCGACTGGGACGCGCTCTTCCCGCCCGTCGCCGAGTCGACCACGACGACCCTGTCGGTCTCGCCCGACGGAACGGCCGTCGAGGGCGCCGACGTCACCCTGACGGCGACGGTCTCGCCCGCGGCATCCGGCTCCGTCTCGTTCACGGCCGGTGACGCATCGCTCGGCTCGGCTCCGGTCGACGGGGGCGTCGCGAGCATCGTCACCTCGTCGCTCGCCGTCGGCACGCACAGCATTGCGGCCGCGTTCACCCCGGCCGACGCCACGGCCTACTCCGCCTCGACCGCGCCGGCGCTGAGCTACGCGGTCACCGCGAAGGAGACCGAGCCCGAGACCCCGGTGCGCGTGCCCACCCTCACGCTGTCGAAGTCGACAGGGCTCGACCCCGCGGGCGAGGAGATCACCGTCAGGGGCACGGGCTACGACCCCGCCCAGCCGATCTACCTCACGACCTGCGCCGACCGCCCGCTCGCTGAGGTCGACTTCGCCTTCATCGCGGCGGGATGCACGAGAGGCGCGAAGCTCGTCACCTCGAACCCCACCACGGCGACGATGGTGAAGTTCGCGGAGGACGGTTCGTTCGAGACCACGCTGACGGTCGCGCCGAAGGGCGAGACGACGGCGGTCTACACGATCGCCAACCACACCGGCATGACCAACCGCACCCAGGACGCGAAGGTGGTCGTGTCGTTCGCGACGACGCCGGCCGAGCCGCTCCCCGCGCCCACCCTCACGGTCACGCCGAACACGGATGTCGATCCGAGCGGTGCCACGCTGACCGTCGAGGGACGCAACTACCGCCAGAGCGAGGTCGGCGCCGGCTTCGCGCTGCGCTTCGGCTGGGTCGCCGAGACCTGGAAGCCCACCGACGGTGCCGCGGATGCCGCGCGCCCGTCGGTCTCATACGTCCGCGTGTCGGGCGATCCGACCGGCGACGCCAACCTCCCGTGGACCGAGAACGCCGATGGCACGGTCGACTTCACGTGGACCGTCCGGGTCGATGAGAAGTCCGCGAACGAGAAGCGCCCCGGCGACGACTACCGCCTCGGCGTCTTCACCTTCGGCAACGAGAAGTCGCAGGGTCTGCAGCCCGACAACGAGCTCTTCGTCCCGGTGACGTGGGCCGAGGTCGCGCCGCAGCCCGAGCCGACGAAGAGCCCGAGAATCACGGTCACCCCGAACGCCGACCTCGACCCGGCCGTGGCCAACACGCTCACGGTCGCGGGCAGCGGTTTCGTCGGCGACAGCGCCGTCAACGGCGCGTACGTCGGCTTCGGCGAGAAGTCGCTCTGGGCCGGGGCAGGGCCCCTGCCCGCCGAGGGCTGGGTGCAGCTGGCCTGGGTGCGCCCGGGCTCGATCGTCGGTGGTGCCTTCACCGTCGAGCTGACGATTCCCGCGGGCTCGCTCGACCCGACGAAGAGCTACCACGTCGCCACATCCGCGGCGCACGAGCTGTCGATGACCGACCGGACGCTCGACGCCTTCGCCGACGTCACCGTCGCGGTGCCGACGGCCCCGTTCGTCGCGTTCGCGGGCTCGGCTACGGTCGCCCAGGGTGGCGTGCTCGAGTTCACCGGCGGCGGCTTCGCGCCCGGTGACGTCGTGACGGCCGTCGCGCACTCCGAGCCGGTCACCATCGGCACGGCGACGGCGGATGCCGGCGGACGCGTGTCGTTCTCGTGGGCGGTTCCCACCGGCTTCGCGACGGGCGACCACACGCTCGAGCTCAGCGTCGGCGGCGTCGTCGCGGCATCCGCACCCTTCCGGGTCACGGCTGCCGCTGTCGCCGCAGCCGTCGAGTCGCCGGCCGCACCGTCGTGCGTCGCCCGGTCGGTCTCGGGAGCGACGATCGACTGGGGTGTGAAGGAGTCGTACCGCTCGTACATCACGGGCCCGATCGCCAAGGGAGAGATCTCCGGCGGCTGGGGCACCGGCTCGGGTGCGTACAGCCCCGAGAACGATCGCGGTCGTGTCAGCTTCGGCGGCTCGGTGCACTACACCGGCCACAGCGGTCTGCTCGACATGACCCTGTCGAACCCGCGCGTGCAGATCACCGGCGCGAACATCGCCTCGCTGATCGTGAACGTGCAGTCCAAGGGATACAACGGGTCGCCCGACGTGAACGCGAACGGCGTCGTCTTCGCGACGCTCTCGCTGCCCGCCGCCACGACGACGGCGAATCGGATCAGCTGGACAGGCGCATCGGCCACGCTGACGGCCGCGGGGGCCGAGGCCTTCGCCGGCTTCTACTCGGCGGGTGAGGCGCTCGACCCGGTGAGCATCACGTTCCCGCTCGGCGCCAAGGTGCCGTGCGACGCATCGACCGACGCGACCCTCGCCGCGACCGGTGGACAGGCGCCCGTCGACACCCTGTGGCTGGGTGCCGGGATGCTGCTGATCGGCGCGCTCGCCGTGTCGTTCACGCGTCGCCGTCGCAGCGCGCTCTGACGACTCGCTGAGCCCTCTCGTCGCACCGCCCGGGCATTGCTCGGGCGGTGCGACAATGGAGTCATGGCTGAGGAGATCACCGAACGGGTCGAGTCGGCGCGGGTGCGTCGTGTGCCCAAGTACAGCGTGTTCCTCCTGCTCGGGGCCGCCGCGGGCATCATCGTCGCGCTGGCCCTGACGTTCGGCATCCCGGATGAGGGAGTCAGCACCAACACCGGCCTGCAGTACTCCGCGGGTCAGGTGTTCGGGTTCATCGCGCTCGGCGCCATCCCGGTCTGCATGGCGATCGCGGGCGTCATCGCCCTCGTGCTCGACCGCGCCGCACGTCGCCGCACGCGCGAGGTGCGCATCCTGCACGAGCGCGTCCGCACCGTCGACGACGCCTGACGCGGGCTTGCTCGCGCGAGGTCAGGCGATGTCGGCGATGATCGGCGCGATCGCGGCGTCGAAGGCCACGACGTCGCTGCGCAGACCGTCGGTGACGGCGATCGTGAGCGCGCCGACCCACCACACGCCGCGCTGGCTCAGTGGCAGCACCTGCACGTTCAGCTCGAACGAGTGCGCCCGCCGGCCGATGCGGCGTTCGTGCTGGGCGAGCGCTCCGGCGTAGGCGCGATAGGCGACGGCGCCGGCGCCCGACGAGCGCGCCGTGTACCGGGCGTGCACGTCACGCGCGAAAGCCACCGCCTCGGTCGCGTGCGGGCGGATCTCGCGCTCGAGTCGCTCGAACCCCTCGGTCGGCAGTGCCACGAGGGTGTCGAAGCCGTCGACGAGATCGAGCGGCACGGGGGAGGGATGCGCGAGCGGCTCGACCGTCATCTCCCAGTACGCTCGCCACTGCCGCTCGAGCTCGGCCTGCGTCTCGGGGTCGCGCTCGACGGGTGTCGGCTCGATCCCACGCAGGTGGGGCAGCTCATCCGGAGTGCGGATGCCGAGCGCCTGGCGCAGGTACAGCGCGACGACGACCGAGGGCGCGGCATCCTCCCGCACCACCCACTCGGGAGTCTTCGCCGCGCTCATGGCGCCAGTTTAGAGCGGGGGTGGCGGGGTGCGGCCGGTGCCGAGGAGATGACGCTCGGCACCGGCCGAGACGTCACTCGAACTCGATCGACGCGTGTTCGTTGTTCAGCACGATGACCGGCGTGATGGGGGAGTAGCCCGCGCCGCGGATGACGCCCGTGTCGATGCGGAGCAACGGATGCCCGGCATGCACACCTTCGCCCTGCTGGACGAGCGCCTGGAACCCACGGCCCTTGAGGTCGACGGTGTCGATGCCCACGTGGATCAGCAGCTCGGTGCCGTCGTCAAGGGTCATGCCCACGGCGTGACCGGTCGGGAACACCGTGGTCACGGTGCCGTCCGCGGGCGCGACGACCGTGTCTCCGGACGGGTCGATCGCGAGGCCCGGACCCATGGTCCCCTGCGAGAACATCGGGTCGGGAACCTGCGCGAGCGGCACGACCGTGCCGGCGATGGGCTGACGCAGCCGCACCACCGCGGGGGCGGTGGTCGTCACCGTGCCCGCACCCTGCGGTGCCGACGATGCCGCGGGCGGCTCGACCTCGCGTCCGGCGAGCACGTCGTCCATCGCGTCCTTCACGAACTGCACGTTGAGCCCGTAGACCACCTGCACCGACTTCGCGCCGGAGATCATCGTGCCCGCGGCTCCGGCACGCTTGAGCGCGTCGCTGTCGACACGCGACGTGTCGGCGACCTCGAGCCGCAGGCGGGTGGCGCAGTTGTCGAGCTGGACGATGTTGTCCTTACCGCCGAGGCCCGCGATCATCTTCTCCGCGGTGGGGCCGTACCCCGCGTCGCGGCCTGCGGTCGCGGCATCCGCGTCGAGCGCGTCGTCGTCTTCGCGGCCCGGCGTCTTGAGCCGGAACTTCAGGATGAGGAACCGGAACACCAGGAAGTAGACGACGAACCAGAAGACGCCCATCACGGGGATCATCCAGGGGTTCTGCGCCAGCGGGTTGAACCAGCCCAGCACCAGATCGATGAAGCCCGCCGAGAAACCGAAGCCCATCCGGGTCGGAAGCAGCGCGGCGATGAAGACCGAGATGCCGGTGAAGACGGCGTGGACGAGGTAGAGCCACGGCGCGAGGAACATGAAGGAGAACTCGAGGGGCTCGGTGATGCCGACGAAGAACGCGGCGACGGCCGACGAGAGCAGGATGCCCGCCACCACCTTCTTGCGCTTGTCCTTCGCGGTCACGTACATCGCCAGGGCAGCGCCCGGCAGGCCGAACATCATGATCGGGAAGAACCCGGTCATGTATTGGCCGGTGACCCCGTAGACACCGTCGCCGTTCGCGCCGCCGAGGAAGTTGTTGAGGTCGTTGATCCCGGCGACGTCGAACCAGAACACGGAGTTCAGCGCGTGGTGGAGGCCGAAGGGGATGAGCAAGCGGTTGAAGAAGCCGTAGAGGCCAGCGCCCACCGGTCCGAGGGTCGCGATCCACTCGCCGAACATCACGAGGCCGCCGTAGACGAAGGGCCAGACGAACAGCAGCACGACGGCGACGACGAGCGAGATGCCTGCCGTGACGATCGCGACGGAACGCTTGCCCGAGAAGAACGACAGGGCGTCGGGCAGCTTGACGTCCTTGAAGCGGTTGTAGGCCCACGCGCCGATGAGGCCGCAGATGATGCCGACGAAGACGTTCTTGATGTTGGTGAACGCGGGATCGACGTCGGCGACGTCGGCGATGCCGAAGAACTGAGCGACGGTGGCAGGGGCGAGGAGCGTCGTGACGGTGAGCCACGAGACGAGACCCGCCAGAGCGGAAGTGCCATCCGACTTGTTGGCCATGCCGATCGAGATGCCGATGGCGAAGAGGAGCGCCATGTTGTCGAGGATCGCGCCGCCGGCTGCGAGGAGGAACGTCGAGACGATGTTCTCGCCGGCAGCGGCGTCGATCCAGTTGCCGATGCCCATGAGGATGGCGGCGACGGGAAGCACGGCGACCGGCAGCATGATCGACCGGCCGAGTCGTTGGAAGAATTTCACGGGTCACTCCGATGTGCGCGAGGGAACGGGGTTCTGACAGTATTGGTTAAGAACGTTTCCGAATTATTTCTCGGGAACTGTACTCGATCGGGGAACGTATGACTACGACGTCAGCGGAAGGCGCTGCTTCGCCGAGGGCGCGCGGCCGCCGCATCCGTCCCGAGGACGCGCGCAGCAACAACCGTCGCCTCGTCCTGCAGGCGCTCCACCGAGAGGAAGGGCTGTCGCGCGCCGACATCGCGCGTGCGACCGGACTCTCGCGCGTGACGATCTCCGATCTGGTCGGTGAGCTCGTCGACGAGCAGCTCGTCGTCGAGAGCGGCCGCGGACACCGGTCGGGGCCTGGCGCGCCCTCCCGGGCCCTCGCGCTGGCGAGGTCGTCGCGCAACGTGGTCGCCGTGTCGATCTCGAGCGGCGACACGATCGAGGGCGCCGTCGTCGACCTCGGGGGAACCGTCATCGCGCGCGAGGTCGTCGAGCGCGGCGGGTCGACCGGCGCCGAGGCGCTCGCCGTGCTCGGTGACCTCATCGACCGGCTGGTCCGCACGGCTGAGGCCCCGATCCTCGGGATCGGCGTCTCGACACCGGGCGTCGTCGACGGCGCGGGCGTCGTCCGCGAGTCGTCGCATCTGGACTGGCACGACGTCGCGCTCCGCGGCATCCTGTTCGACCGCACCGGTCTGCCGGTCTCGGTCACCAACGGGCTCAACGCCGCGGGCATGGGCGAGCTGAGCTTCGGCAAGGTCGATCACGATCTGCTGCTCGTCCGGATCGGCGCCGGCGTCGGAGCCGCCGCGATCGTGAACGGCGCGGTCGTCCACGGACGCAACTGGGCCGCGGGCGAGATCGGCCACGTCGTCGTGACGGAGGGCGAGGGCCCCGTCTGCGCGTGCGGCCGCACCGGATGCCTCGAGGCCTGGCTGTCGGTGCCGAAGCTCGAGGCTCGGCTCGCAGCGGCGCCCGACGCCGAGGCCGCTCTGCACGTTCGCCGCGAGGCGGGGCGGTGCCTCGGCATCGCGCTGTCACCGCTCGTCGCGACGCTCGGGCTGACGGACGTCGTGCTGAGCGGACCGGCCGAGCTGATCGAGGGGGCGCTCATCGACGCCGCGAGCGAAGCCATCGCAGCTCGCGTGCTGCCGATCCTCTTCGACGACCTGACCGTGCGCCTCGCCGAGACCCACGGCGACCTCCGACTGCGGGGAGCCGCAGCCCTCGTGCTGTCGGAGACCCTCGGGCTCGCCTGAGCCGAGCCCCGGCATCCGCCCTCCCGACCGAACCGAAAGAAGGAAGAGCCATGGCCGAAGTCGTCATCGTCCCCAGCGAGCAGGAGGCGGGCCGTCTCGTCGGCGACGCGATCGTCGACCTCATCCAGCGGCGCCCCGATGCCGTGCTCGGGCTGGCGACCGGGTCGACCCCGCTCGCGGTCTACCGGCATCTCGCGGAACGTGTGCGCAGCGAGGGCGTCGACGTGTCGCGCGTGCGCGGGTTCGCGCTCGACGAGTACGTCGGACTGCCTGCGGGCCACCCGGAGAGCTACCGCAGCGTCATCGAGCGCGAGGTCGTCGAGCCCGTCGGGTTCGACCCGGCCCGGATCGAGGTGCCGCACGGTGACCTCGACGGCATCGAGACCGCGGGGGAGCAGTACGAGGCCGCGATCCGCGCCGCCGGTGGGGTCGACCTGCAGATCCTCGGCATCGGCCGCACCGGGCACATCGGCTTCAACGAGCCGGGCAGCTCGCTCGCCTCGCTGACGCGCGTGAAGACGCTCACCGAGGAGACTCGGGCCGACAACGCCCGCTTCTTCGACTCGCCCGACGATGTGCCGATGCACTGCATCACCCAGGGCATCGGGACCATCCTGCGCGCGCGCCACCTCGTGCTGCTGGCCTTCGGCGAGGCCAAGGCGGATGCCGTCGCCGCCGCCGTCGAGGGACCGGTCAGCACCTCGGCGCCCGGCTCGGCCGTGCAACTGCATCCCCATGTCACGGTCGTCGTCGACGAGGCCGCCGCGAGCGCCCTGACTCAGACGCCCTACTACCGGCACGCGTGGGCCAACAAGCCCGCCTGGCAGGGCATCTGAGCCGCGGGCACGGGCGTAGTCCCGCCCAGGAGAGCCCCTGCGTTGTGCCGCGAACAGGCTGAGCGGTGCAACCTCGCCCGCCGGGCGGTGTGCGGCACACCTGAGCCTGTTGACGGCACACCCGCGTGCCCTCGCCGATCTCGAGCGCCGGAGCTGACTGTCCGGCCGTGCCTCACCGACTGTGCCCCACCGACCGTGCCCCGCCGGTTGGGTCCCGCCGGTTGGGGCCCACCGGTTGGGCCCCACCGACCGTGCCCGGTTGGGCCCGGCTCTTGTGCCGCGAACAGGCTGAGCGGTGGCGCGCTGCCCGCGCGGGCGGGGTTCGGCGCGTCTGGGCCTGTCTGCGGCGCGTGTGTCGCGCCTGCGCGGCGGTTCGGGTCATCGGAGCGGCCTATCTGCGGGCGGGCGCTCCGCCGGTCGGCGGGACGCCGCGGTCACCCAGCCCGCGGTTCCGCGAACAGGCTGAACTGCGCCCCACCGCCCAGCTGGCAACCCTTGGCTCACCTGAGCCTGTTTGCCGCACGCCGCCGGCCGATTCGGGACCGCGAGACACGCCCGGCGCTCGGGCGCTCCACGGGCCGGTACTCTGGATGCCGTGGCCTCGAGTCCCACTGATCCCTATACCCAAGCCGGCGTCGACACCGCGGCGGGAGACCTCGCCGTCGAACTGATGAAGTCGGCGGTCCGGCGAACCCACGGCGACGAAGTCCTCGGGGGTGTCGGCGGTTTCGCCGGCCTCTTCGACGCGAGCGCGCTGCTCAGCTACACGAAGCCGCTGCTGGCGACCTCGACCGACGGCGTCGGCACGAAGGTCGCGATCGCGCAGGCCATCGACAAGCACGACACGATCGGGCAGGACCTGGTCGGCATGGTCGTCGATGACATCGTCGTGGTCGGCGCGAAGCCGCTCTTCATGACCGACTACATCGCGTGCGGCAAGGTCGTGCCCGAGCGCATCGCCGACATCGTGCGCGGCATCGCCGACGGCTGCTCTGCGACGGGCACCGCGCTCGTCGGCGGCGAGACGGCCGAGCACCCGGGTCTTCTGGGCGTGAACGACTACGACGTCGCGGGTGCTGCGACGGGAGTCGTGGAGTCCGAGCAGGTGCTGGGCGCCGACCGGGTGCGGGACGGCGACGTCGTGCTCGCGCTCGCCTCGAGCGGCCCGCACTCCAACGGCTACTCGCTGATCCGTCACATCATCACCGGTGCGGGCATCGGCTACGGCGACCAGGCCGCCGACTTCGGCCGCACGTGGGGCGAGCAGCTGCTCGAGCCGACGCGCCTGTACACCTCGCCGCTGCTGCGCCTGATCGGCGAGCTCGGCGACGGCATCCACTCCCTCAGCCACGTCACGGGCGGCGGTATCGCGGCGAACCTCGCGCGCGTCCTGCCGAAGGACACGTGGGTCGACGTCGATCGCGCGACCTGGTCGCCGTCGCCGGTCTTCCGCGTCCTCGCCGACCTCGGCGGCCTCGAGCTCGAGCGCACCGAAGGCACCTGGAACCTCGGCATCGGCTTCTTCGCCGTCGTGTCGCCGGCGGCAGCGGATGCCGCGATCGCGGCCCTCGGCGCGGACGGCATCGACACCTGGCAGGTCGGCGTCGTCTCGACGGGTCCGCGTCCCGCGGGCGACTACGAACAGGGCGCCAAGGGCGTCGACGGCGGAGCAGTGCGTCTCGTCGGCGGGTACCGCGAAGCAGGAGCGAACTGACACCCCATGTGCGGAATCGTCGGAATCGTCGGGCAGTCCCCGGCGAACCAGGAGATCTACGACGCCCTCCTGCTGCTGCAGCACCGCGGCCAGGACTCGACCGGAATCGCGACCGCTGAGAACAGCGGCGTCTTCCACATCTTCAAGGCCAACGGCCAGGTGCGCGAGGCGGTCCGCACGCGTGACATGCGTTCGCTGCTCGGCAACATCGGGCTCGGCCACGTCCGCTACGCCACGAAGGGCACGGCGTCGAGCGAAGAAGAGGCGCAGCCCTTCTACGTCAACGCGCCGTACGGCATCGTGCTGGTGCACAACGGCAACCTGACCAACACGCGCGAGCTGACCGACGAGCTGTTCCGCAAGGACCGCCGCCACCTCAACACCAGCTCCGACACGGAGCTGCTGGTGAACGTGCTCGCCAACGAGCTGCAGACTACGATCTCGGGCCTCGACCTCGACCCCGACCAGGTGTTCCAGGCTGTCGAACGCGTCCACGAGCGCGTCGAGGGCTCGTACGCCGCGATCGCCCTCATCGCCGGTCACGGCCTGCTGGCCTTCCGCGACCCGTTCGGCATCCGTCCGCTCATCCTCGGCACTCGCCGGGCCGAGAACGGCCGCGACGAGTGGACCGTCGCATCCGAGTCGCTCGTGCTCGAGAACGGCGGCTTCGAGGTCGTGCGCGACGTCGAGCCCGGCGAGGCGGTCTTCATCGACGCGGACGGCACTTTGCACACGCGTCAGTGCGCCCAGCAGACTCAGCTCGCGCCGTGCTCGTTCGAGTACGTCTACCTCGCCCGTCCCGACTCGATCATGAACGGCATCTCGGTCTACGAGGCTCGTCTGCGCATGGGCGAGCGTCTCGCCGACACGATCGCCAAGTACACCCCTCAGGGTGCGATCGATGTCGTCATGCCGATCCCCGACTCATCGCGTCCGGCGGCGATGCAGGTCGCGCGCAAGCTCGGCATCGAGTACCGCGAGGGCTTCTACAAGAACCGTTACGTCGGCCGGACCTTCATCATGCCGGGCCAGGCCGTGCGCAAGAAGAGCGTGCGCCAGAAGCTCAACGCGATGTCGAGCGAGTTCAAGGGCAAGAACGTCCTCCTCATCGACGACTCGATCGTGCGCGGCACGACGTCGAAGGAGATCATCCAGATGGCCCGGGATGCCGGTGCCAAGAGCGTCACGTTCGCGTCCGCCGCGCCGCCGGTGCGCTACCCGCACGTCTACGGCATCAACATGCCCTCGCGTCACGAGCTCATCGCCCACGACCGGACGATCCCCGAGATCGCCGAGGAGCTCGGCTGCGACTATCTCGTGTACCAGGAGATCGACGACCTGAAGGCGGCGATCGTCGAGGGCACCGACATCGTCGACCTCGACATGAGCTGCTTCGACGGGCGCTACGTCACCGGGACGGTCAGCGAGGAGTATCTGAACTGGGTCGAGGGCACCCAGCAGTCGTGACTTCGCTCTGGCGAGGACGCGTCCTCGCGTTCCTCGGCGTCATCCTCGTCGCCTTCTCACTGCGCTCGGCCGTCGCGTCGCTGTCGCCGATCCTCACCGAGATCGACGCGGACCTCGGCGTGCCGTCGTGGGTGGCCGGCCTCATCGGCGCGGCGCCGCCGGTGTGCTTCGCGGTCTTCGGCGTCATCACTCCGATTCTCGAGCGGCGGTTCGGCCTGCAGCGACTCGCGGTCGCCGCGATGGTCGTCGCTGCGGCTGCCCTGCTGGGTCGAGCGCTGGCGCCGGATGCCGGCATCCTGCTCATCGCCACGACCGTGCTCTTCGCCGCGATCAGCATCGGCAACGTCGTGCTGCCGCCGCTGATCAAGACGTACTTCCCCGACCGCGTCGGGACCATGACGGCGGTCTACTCGACGATGCTCGCTGTGGCGGCCTTCGTGCCGCCGCTCGTCGCGGTGCCGATCGCCGACACCGCGGGATGGCGGTTCTCTCTCGGGCTGTGGTCGGTGTTCGCCGTGCTCGCGGTCATCCCCTGGCTCGTGACGCTGCGCCGGTCGCGCATCGCGGCGGCCACGGCGGATGCCGTCATCGCCCCGACCCCGTCGCCGAACGTGCTCAGCCGCCTCGTGCGCCTGCCGATGGCGTGGGCCGTCGCCGTCACCTTCGCGGTGTCGGCATCCAGCGTCTACGCGTCGTTCGCGTGGCTGCCGATCATCCTCGTCGACCTCGCGGGCGTATCCCATGCCGCCGCCGGTTCGCTCCTCGCACTGTTCGGCGCGATGGGGTTGCCGTGGTCGATCATCGTGCCGCTCGTCATCACGCGCTGGCAGCGGCTCGGCGTGATCTACGCCGTCGCGGCGTCGGCCGGGCTCGTCGCCGTCGCGGGACTGCTCATCGCGCCCGGGTCGGCCGTCGTGCTGTGGGTCGTGCTGCTGGGCACGCCGCAGATGCTGTTCCCGGCTGCGCTGGTGTTCATCCAGCGCAAGACGAGGACGCACGAGGGCACGGTCGCGCTCAGCGGATTCGCGCAGAGCGTCGGCTACGCCGTTGCTGCGGTCTTCCCCATCTCGTTCGCGCTGCTGCACGAGGCGACGGGGGAATGGACGGCCCCGCTGATCATGGTCGGCGTGCTGATGCTCGCTGCGATCCCCGCGGGGATCGTCGTCACACGCCCCCACACGATCGAAGACGAGTGGGAGCAGCGTCACGGCGCATGGTGATGAGCCCGGTCAGGCCTTCTCGTCCTCGTACTCGTCGGAGTACTGGTCAGCCCACTTGTCGACGTACTGATCGTCGTCGGAATGAGCGAGCTCCTTCTCGAGCGAGGAGAAGTTGACATTGTAGGTGTCGTACTTCAGCTCACGCGCGATCTTGGTGTGCTTCGCCTTTTGACGGCCACGCCCCATGCGAGACCCCCTCATTTCTGAGTCACGGGCTGTTCAGCGGTGCCCGGAGCATTTCACGATCCGGCGCTGGGCCGGGGAAGAGTAGCATCAAGAATAACACGGGGGCCCCGAGCCATCGCCGGTGCCGCCGCTGAGACAGGGGGCGACCATGGCCGATCAGCACTTCGCAGGCGACGAAAGTCGTCTTCCGTCGACGCCCGTCATCGCGGGAGTCATTCCCGGGCAGTCGCCCCGCGTCGTGGTCGAGGCGGCCCGGTATGCGTCGATGCTCGGTGTCGGACTCATCGTGGTGCACGTCGATGTCGCGCGATTCGTGACCTACGAGGACCCCGACGGCTACGTCCACACCGCTCCCATCGACCTCGGGGCGGTCTCGAGCGCGGCGCAGCTCGAGCAGATCCGCGCCGCCGCCGCTGAGGCGCTCGCGTCGTCGACCGTCGAGTGGACCGTGCATCAGCTGGTCGGGGATCCCGCGCTCGCCATCAAGCACCTCGCCGACCGGCTGGACGCGAAGCTGCTCGTGGTCGGCACGCGTCGCCGGGGCATCGGCGAGTCGATCCGTGAGTTCTTCACGGGCTCGGTCGCGGCGCGGCTGGCGCATCGGCAGCGGCGGCCCATCCTCGTCGTGCCGCAGGGTGAGACCGCCGCGGACGACGAGGACCTCTGGCCCGAGCCCTGAGCGGCCCGGAGCAGAGGTCCTCGGCGCGATGCGGCGCGCCACCGTGCGTCGTCAGCCCCGCAAGGCCCGCAGCATCTCTTCCCGGGTCCGGGTGAGCGCGGCGACGAGGTCGTCGACGGCAGATGCCGTGACGTCGCCGTCGCGCGCGATGTGCGACCGCAGGTCGGCCTTGACGTTCGCGCGGAACTCGGCGATCGCGGCATCCGCTCGTTGCGCCTGCGAGCGGGCCTCTGCGCGCGGGTTCTCGGGCGGCGACGGACGCGTGGCGGTCTCGTGGTCGACGTTCGCGGCGGCGGCGAGGTCGGCCTGGAGGCTCTTCATCGCCGCCCGCACACTGCCCCGGACCTCGTCGGCGATGAGGCGGATGCTGTCCGCCAAGCCGGCCTGGATGCCGTCGAGGTCATGGCGGCGGGCCGAGAGCTCGTCGCGACCGGCATCCGTGATCTCGTAGACCGTCTTGCGACCGTCGACGGTCTTGGTCACGAGTCCCTCGTCCTCGAGTTTGGCGAGGCGGGGGTAGATCGTGCCGGCGCTGGGCGAGTAGGTGCCGCCGGTGCGCTCGGTGAGGGCCTGCATGAGGTCGTACCCGTGCCGCGGCGACTCGTCGAGCAGCGACAACAGGTAAAGACGCAGGTCGCCGTGTGAGAAGACGGGCGGCATGGTCAGTGATCCTCGCGACGGTCCGCGGCGTCCTCGACCGGGGCGGCTTCGGGTGCTGCCTCGCTTGCGACCTCGGGCGCGCTGGTGCCGGCGACGTCGGTGGCCGCGGGGGCGGAGCGCCGCAGGACGGTGAGGTCGCCCGAGACCGAGTTGGTGCGGACATCGACGAAGGAGCCGCTGAGCTCACCGGTCGAACCGGTGAAGCTCGTGAGCGGGCCGGCGCCCTGCCCGGAGCGCACGACGCCGTCGATGAGCACGCGTCCGCTGACGCTGCGCACCTGGTAGTTCGCGGGCAGGCTCTCCTCGAGGCGAACCGTGGCGTCGCCACCCACGGTGTGGAGCGTGATCGACTGGATCGGACCGGACGAGTCGACGAGCATGGCACCCGAGACCGTGTCGATGTCGGCCGCGCGCAGGGCGCCGATAGCCGACACGTCGCCCGACACGGACTTCGCGGTGAGCGCACCGGTCAGCTCGCGCGCCTGCACGTCGCCCGAGACCGCGTTCGCGTTCACATCACCCGTGATCCCGTCGATGATGATGTCGCCCGAGACGGTGTTGACCCGCGCATCGGCCGTGAGGCCCGACACGAGCGCGCTCGCGCTGACGACGCCGAGCGTGAGGTCCGTGCCGCGGGGGACGGCGACGCTGATCTCGGCCTTCGGGCCGGAGGAGCCGAAGTTGCGGAACACCTGCGTGAAGTTGTCCCAGCGCAACTGCGGGTGGTCGATCTCCACGACGTCGCCGGTCGCCTCGATGCGCAGGTCCTTGCCGGTGACGGCGTGCACCTCGATGCGGACGCCGGGCTCGTCGTGGGCGACGATGTCGATCTGGCCCCCGACCATGCTCACCTTGAGCTTCCGAATGTCGTCGATGTCGATCACCCGGGTCTCCTCCGGGTGGACGATCCATTTCTGCAGTGTCATGGCGTTCCCTCTCCTCTGGCGACGGTCGTCGCGCATGATCGCGATATATCGCGTCTGCTGACGGTAACACGATATATCGCGACTCGTCTAGAGTCGACGGGCCGTTCGTTCGCTGCTCCGGGAAATGCAGAACGCCCCCACCCGAAGGCGGAGGCGTTCGCGCAGCGCGGCGGTCAGACGCGCTTGTTGCCGCTGATCACTCGGAAGAGGAACGCGATGAGCGCGATCACACCGACGATCAGGGCGACCCAGAGCAGCCAGCTCAGTGCGCTGTTCAGGCCACTGACGATCGCGAGCACGATCGCAACGACGATGATGATGATGAGGAAGATGTTCATGGGGGCTCCTTGTCTGTCTCCCAATGTCCGTCCCACTGCGAGACGTTCCGACCCCGTGAAGGGCTGACCGCAACGTTAGAGAATGCCGAGCGTGAGTGCCGAGGCCTTGACGACGGATTCGCCGTGGTGGTATTCCACCAGGCGCCGACCCGACGCACATGGTCGTCTCGGCGGCGAGGAAGGCGCCCTTTGTGTCGGGTCGCGGTCGAACGGCGGGTGGGGTGGGGTGGGGTTAGGGCCTCTCGCGAACGCCTGTCAAGCACCTGCGGCGACCCTCGCGACGGTCGTAGCGTCAGCCTGACGAAGAGGGGAGACCGCCATGCCACAGGGACGCGGATCGAACAGTCTCAAAGACCCCGAGCTCTACGAGGAGCTGCGCGAGGACGGCGCCTCGAAAGAGAAGGCTGCCCGCATCTCGAACGCCGCCGCCCGTGACGGCCGTAAGAAGGTCGGCAGCCGGGGCGGACAGTCCGGCGACTACGAGGACTGGACCGTCGACGAGCTGAAGAAGCGCGCCAAGGAACTCGGCATCTCCGGGTACTCCGGCAAGAAGAAGGCGCAGATCATCTTGATGCTGCGCAACCACTGAGGTGGCCCGACTCGTCCGGGTCCGGCCCGATGTCGATGCCGGCATCCGGCGCATCCGCTCAGGCAAGGGCTTCCGGTACACGGATGCCGACGGCGGGGCGGTCGGGCGGCGCGACCTCGCCCGCATCCGCAGCATCGTCATCCCGCCCGCCTGGAAGGACGTCTGGATCTGCGCGGATCCGCAGGGGCACATCCAGGTCGTCGGAACCGACGATGCGGGTCGTCGACAGTACATCTACCACCCGGACTGGACGCGCAGTCGTGACAAGGGCAAGTACGCCCGGGCGCTGCAGCTCGCCGGATCCCTGCCACGTGCCCGCTCGCGTGCGACCGCGTCGTTGCGACGCGCCGACCTCGATCGCGAGCGCGTCCTCGCCGCGGCATTCCGGCTGCTCGACCGGTCGGCGCTGCGCATCGGTTCGCAGCGCTACCTGCTGCAGCACGGCAGCCGCGGGCTGACGACGCTGAGACGTCGCGACGCCTCCGTGGCCGACACCGTCGTGAGCCTGGCATTCTCGGGCAAGAGCGGACAGCGCCAGGCGCTCGAGATCCCCGACCCGGACCTCGCCACGGCCATCATGCTCCTGATCGAGGGGCGCCCCTCGTCGCCGCTGCTCGCGTGGCAGCGGCAGCGCCGGCGGGTTCCACTCACCCCGAACGACGTCAACGCATACGTGCGTGCGCTGACGGGCGGCCCGTTCACCGCCAAGGACTTCCGCACTCTTCGCGGCACCGTCATCGCGGCGGACGCCCTCGCACGAATCGGCGTCGCTGAGACGGCCCGGGCCGTGCATCAGGCCGAGGTCGAAGCCGTGCGCGCCGCCGCGACGGCGCTGGGGAACACCCCCGCGGTCGCGCGCAGCTCGTACATCGACCCGCGCGTGTTCGAACGATATCGCTCGGGGATGCTGCTCGACACGACGGTCTCACCCGAGACGGCCATCCGTTCGCTCGTCCTCGGCTGACGCGCGGCTCGCGCGAGCACGCCGAACCGCAACATCCAACCGCAGCGCCGAAACGGCCCGGGCCGCGCGAGGCGACACCGGGCCGTTCGAGAGCGGGCGATGCGTCAGCGGCGCTTGCTCTCGCCCGAGGTGAGGAGGGCGTCGGCCTTCGAGCTGAAGAACCGGGTCGCCCACATCATGACGGCGGCGAGGAACGCGAACAGGCCCAGCGACACCACGCCCCACGCGCCGCTCTCGGTCGGGACGGCCTCGTTGATCCCCGTGCGCATGATCGGGGCGACGAATCCGCCCAGGTTGCCGAGGGAGTTGATGAGACCGATACCGGCCGCGGCGGCCGCGCCGGTGAGGAACGAGGTCGGGAACGACCACGTGATAGGGCCCGTCGAGAGGAACGCCGCGACCGCGACGGTGATCGCGATGATGCCGAGCAGGCCCTGTCCGTTGGCCCCGGCCCACGCCGAGACCAGGATGGCCGAGCCCGTCACGAGGAAGAACAGCGCACCCCAGACGCGACGCCGGCGAACCGTGTCGGCGTGCTTGCCGACGTAGTAGCAGGCGAACAGGCCGACCGCCCACGGGATGGCGGACACGAGGCCCACCTGCCAGCCGACCGACTCTCCGATGAGGTTCGACACCTGCTGCGGCAGGTAGAACGTGGTGCCGTAGACGGCGATCTGCAGGCAGAAGTAGATGACCGTGAAGTACCAGACCTTCCAGCTGATGAGCGCCGCGCCGATGCCGCGGGGCCCATCGGATTCCTTCACCGTGTCTTCGTGCTCCATCACCGCCTTCAGTGCGGCCTTCTCGTCGTCGTCGAGGAACTTCGCCTTCTGCGGCGAATCGACGAGGAAGAACAGAGCCGCGATACCGGCGACGACCGCCATCATGCCCTCGACGAAGAACATCACCTGCCAGCCGGCCCAGGGGGTGACCTGGTCGCCGATGCTGATCAGGCCGCCCGACAGCGGGGCGCCGAGCATCTGCGAGAACGGCTGCGCGAGGTAGAACAGCGCGAACATCTGCACGCGGCGCTTGTTGGGGAACCACTGCGCGAGGAACATGATCACGCCGGGGAACAGGCCGGCCTCCGTCACGCCCAGGAGGAAGCGCAGCACGATGAACATCGTCTCGCCGTTGACGAAGGCGAACAGCGAGGCGACGATGCCCCAGGTGACGGCGATCCGGGCGAGCCAGAAGCGCGCGCCGAACTTGTCGAGCAGCAGGTTCGAGGGGATCTCGAAGAGGGCGTATCCGATGAAGAAGATGCCGGCTCCGAGGGCGTAGGCACCCGCCGAGATGCCTCGGTCGACCTCGAGGGCGGACTCGGCGAACCCGACGTTCGTGCGGTCTAGGAACGCGACGAAGTACAGGATGATCAGCATCGGCATGAGCCGGTAGGTGGCCTTCTTGATGCCGCTCGCCAGGTGCGGGCTGCTCAGCAGCTCATTCGCGACCGTGACGTTGGCCCGCGTCGCGGGACCGTAGTCCGATGAGGACACAGTGACTCTCCTTCGAGTTCGTGTGAGGTGTTACGGGGTGACGAGGTAGCGGCTCAGCCGCCGAGTGAGGGAATGATCAGGACGAGGCCGACGACCACGCAGATCACCCCGATGGCCAGGAACCCGAGGCGCCCGCGCGTCCAGTTGCGGTTCACGGGAGCCTCAGTGCATGTAGAGGCCACCGTCGACGTTCAGGGTCTGGCCCGTCACGAATCCGGCGTCCTCGCTGATCAGGTAGGCCACGGCGGCGGCGATGTCGGTCGGGGTGCCGATGCGCGGCAGAACGCCGTCGGCGGCCATCGCCGTCTTCCGCTCCTCCGTCAGCGTTCCGCCCATGATGTCGGTGTCGATCGGGCCGGGGGAGATGACGTTCGCCGTGATGCCGAGCGGACCGAGCTCGCGCGCGACGGAGCGCATCAGACCGATCACGCCCGCCTTCGCCGCCGAGTAGGGCGTCTTCGAGAAGGTGCCGCCGCCTCGCTGCGCCGACACCGAGGAGATGCCCACAAGGCGGCCCACGCCGTTCGCGACGAGCGTCCGGGCGACGCGCTGCGTGACCCAGTGCACGCCGTCGAGGTTGATCGATTCGACGCGGTGCCATTCCTCGGGGGTGACCTCGAGGTAGGGGATCGGGGACGAGACGCCGGCGAAGTTCACGAGGGCGACGATCTGCGGCAGCGACGCCTCGAGCGCGTCGATCGCGGCGACGGCCTGCTCGCGGTCGGCCACGTTCGCGCCGACGCCGACGGCCCGCACGCCATGGGCCTCGGCGACCTCGGCGGCGGTGCGCTCGGCGGCCGCGGCGTCGACGTCGACGATGCCGATGTGCCAGCCGCGCTCGGCCAGGTGGAAGGCGGTCGTGCGGCCGATGCCCCGGGGGCTCGCGGCGCCGGTCAGGATGACGGTGCGCTCAGCGGGGAAGACGGATGCCATGGCGTGTTCTCTCAGTCCTGTGCGGGGTGGATGGGGGCGGGGCCGAGCTCGTCGATGAGCTTCTTCATCGCGACGTACGCCTTGTTGCGGTAGGCGATGAGCTCGGGCGTGCGCTCGGCGGGGACGTCGAGGAACCCGGCGCCGGACTTCGTGCCGAGCTTGCCGGCCGAGACGAGCCGGTCGAGGATGGGCGGTGTCGCGAACCGCTCGGGGAACTCCGTCTGCAGCGACGCGTAGCAGAAGGCGTACACGTCGAGTCCGGCCATGTCGGCGATCGCGAACGGCCCGAAGAAGGGCAGGCGGAAGCCGAAGGTCGTGCGCACGATGGTGTCGATGTCCTCCGGCGTGGCCACGCCCTCCTCGACCAGCTGCGTCGCCTCGTGGAAGAGCGCGTACTGCAGGCGGTTGAGCACGAACCCGGTCGCATCCTTCACGCGTGCGGTCTCCTTGCCCGTCGCGGCGACGATGGCCTCGACGACGGGGAGGACCGACTCGTCGGTGCCGGCGTGCGGGATCAGCTCGACGCCGGGGATGAAGGGGGCGGGGTTCGAGAAGTGCACGCCGAGGAACCGGCCGGGCTCGGTCACGGCTTCGGCCAGGCGGCCGATGAGGATCGTCGAGGTGTTGCTGCCGATGATCGCGTCGGGCGCGGCCGCAGCCGAGATGCGGCGGAGGGTCGCGTGCTTGATCTCGATCTTCTCGGGCACGGCCTCCTCGATGAAGGAGGCGCCGGCGACGGCATCCTCGATCGTCATCGCCGTGATGCGCTCGGCGATGACGGCGCTGGCGTCGGCGGGGAACAGGCCGTCGGCGGCGAACTGCGCGGCCTCGGCGATGAGGCGGTCGCGGTTGCCGCGGGCGACCTCGATGTCGACGTCGGCGATGCGCACGTCGGCGCCCGACAGGGCGAGCGACTGCGCGATGCCGCCGCCCATGTAGCCGCTGCCCACCACCGCGTACACGGGGCGTTCGTTCTCGGTCATGACGTTCTCCTCGTCGGTGTCGGTCAGGCTCCGGCGGTCGCCGGAAGCAGGGAGGTCAGGTAGTCGCGGTTGCGGGCGCACACCCCGAGGCTGTCGCCGCCGTACTGCTCCATGAGGAACGGGCCGCGGAACCCGAGCTCGAGCGCGCGGGCGACCATCGCCCGGTAGTTGATGAGGCCGAGCTCCATGCTCGTCGGCGTCGAGGTCTGCCAGCTGCCGTCGGCGGACTCGTCGCGTGCGTAGTTCTTCATGTGCCAGTAGTTCGCGTAGGGGAGGGTCTTCTCGTGCATCTCGCGCCAGTCCTCGATGGGGCGGTGCAGGCGCACGAGGTTGCCGATGTCGGGGTTGAGGCCCACGTTGTCGAGCCCGATCTCCTCGATGAGGCGCACCGCGCTGTCGGCGGTGCCGAGGTAGGTGTCCTCATACATCTCCAGCGACATCGGCAGGCCGACGGATGCCGCGTGCTCGCCGAGTTCGCGCAGGCGTCGGACCGCGAGTGCGCGGGTGTCGGCGTCATCGGGGTCGACCGGGCCCGGCGCGGTCCAGAACCACAGGGCGGCGCGCTGCGCCTCGTTGAAGGGCTGGTGGAGGCCGGTCGAGAAGACGCGCATGCCGAGTTCGGCCGCCGCGTCGATCGCGCGGTGCGCGTACGCGAGGTTCTCTTCACCCCGACCGGGCTGGATGACGCTCTGGCGCTGCACGTGGACCGAGACGAGCTCGACCCCGTGGCTCGTCGCGATGGACTTCAGTTCGGCCCGGCGAGAGGCTGTCAGCTCGGACGGGCGGATGTGGCTGTCCGCGATCTCGATCGCCGTGAAGCCGAGCCGCTCGACCTGCGAGAACACGCCGTCCCAGGTCTCGGCGTCGGCGTCGTGCAGACGGGTCCCATCCGCGGCGACGGGGGAGAAGCCGTGCATGCAGACCGCGATCGGGCCGGGCGTAGGGGCGGACGGGTGCGACGTTGCGTTCATGACGACTCCATTGGCGAGCGTGTCCGACGAGGACTCCCGTAGATCCTATAGGAAATAGAGAACGCTGCAAGAGGGAGTTCGCGGCGAGGAGCTCAGGCCTGCTCGAGCCCGAGCGATCGCTGGCGCACCTGCTCGAGGTGATGGAGCATCGACCGTTCGGGAGCGTCGGGGTCGCCCGTTGCGAACGCGTCGACGAGAGCCTCGTGCTCGGCGATCGCCTCGCGCACGTCGGTCACACCGTGTCGGACCGACTGCCGCATCCGGTGCAGCTGGGCTCCGAGGGTCTCGGACATCTCGGTGAGATACCGGTTGCCGCAGTGGTCGAACACGACCCGATGGAACGCGGCGTCCGCGACGAAGTAGGCCGCAGTCAGCTCGAGGTCGGCCGCGCCGGCGTTCAGGGCCTCGATGACACGCTTGCCGATGCTGCGGTGCTCCTCCTCCGCGGCGCGCAACTCGCCGATCATCTGGGGCGAGGCGGGCGTCGCGAGGCGCGTGGCATGCGTCTCGAGCATGATGCGGGCGTCGAAGAGCTCGCGCAGCTGATCGAGTCCGAGGGGCGGGGCGACTCGGTAGCCGCGCAGCGCCTCGCGCGTGACGAGACCCGTGCGCTCGAGCTGCACGAGCGCTTCGCGCACCGGGGTCTGCGACACGTCCAGCTGACGCGCGATCGTGTCGATCGACAGGCGGCGGCCGGGAACCGCCTCGCCGGAGAGGAGCAGCTGGAGGATGCGCTCGTAGACGTGGTCGCGCAGGCCCCGCCGCTCGATCGTCGCATCGAGTCCCCGCAGGTTGCCATCCCGTGATGCGGTCATCGTCCCTCTTCCGGTTCGCACGGAGCGCGCCTCACCCCGAGAGGGCCTCCACCTCATCGAGGATGTCACGAACTGCGCGCGGGTCGTGCGCGAACCGGCCGAGGAACAGGCCGTCGACGGCGTCGGAGATGGTCGAGAGCAGACCGGGCCCCGCACTGCCGCCGTAGATGATCGAGACCTCGCGGTCGGCGGCGTCTATTCGCGATCTCAGTCCCGAGCAGACCGACCGGATGTGTTCGGATGTCGCGGGCGCCGGCGCCCCGATCGCCCAGAGCGGCTCGTAGGCGATCACCACTGCGCCGGCGGCGCCTGCGCCGTCGGCATCCCGGAGGGCGCTGCGCACCAGCTGCGCGCAGGTCGCGATCGCCGCGTCGATCCCCGCCTCGTCCTCCTCGCCGACGCAGACGACCGGGGTGAGACCGTTCCGCAGCGCCGCATGAGTCTTCGCGGACACCACGCTCTCGGTCTCGCCGAACAGGCGACGACGCTCGGCATGCCCGACCTCGGCGTAGCGGCATCCGAGCTCAGCCAAGACGGCTCCCGAGACCTCGCCGGTGTACGCGCCGGTGTCATGAACGGCGAGGTCCTGCGCCCCGACCGCCAGGCGCCCTGCGCGTTCGAGAGCGCCGGGGATCGAGGGGAACTGCGGCGCGACGAAAGCGGTGACGCGATCGCGTGCAGGGTGCTCGTCGAGGATCGCCGCGACCTCCGAGACCCAGGTCAGCGTGCGGGCGTGCGAGAAATAGGTCTTGAGGCTCGCGCCGATGATCATCGGGCAGACCTCACCCCTCTTCGTATGCGCAGATCTCGCGCACCTTTTCGGCCGAGGCGCTCGAGGTGTCGAAGGTGTAGGTGAGCCATTCCGCCGCGAGGCGCCGCGCCAGCTCGATCCCCACGACGCGCTGGCCCATGCAGAGCACCTGGGCGTCGTTCGACAGGATCGAGCGCTCGACCGAGTACGAGTCGTGCGCCGTGACGGCGCGGATGCCGGTGACCTTGTTCGCCGCGATCGCGACGCCGAGCCCCGTGCCGCAGATGAGGATCGCGCGATCGGCCTCGCCGTCGCGCACACGCTCCGCGGCGGCGGTCGCGACTGCCGGATAGTTGGTGTGGCTGTCGGCGTCGACACCGACGTCGATGACCTCGGCGACGAGGGGGTTCGCCTCCAGGTCGGCCTTGATGCGTTCCTTGTACTCGTAGCCGGCGTCATCCGAGCCGACGATCAGTCGCAGTGCCATGTCAGGCGTCCTCCTTCAGGACATCGAGAACCGTGCGGGTGACCAGCGCGAACGAGACCGCGCCGGGATCGGGGGTGCCGAGACTGCGGTCGCCGTGCGTACGGGCGCGGCCGAGTCGGGCGGTGAGCTGGGCGGTCGCCTCGGCGGCGGCCTGTGCGGCGTCGGCGGCCGTCGCCCACGCGTCGAGCAGTGCATCGCCCTGAGCGAGTCGGTCGCGGAGCGTGTCGGCGAAGGGAACGATCGCGTCGATCATCGTCTTGTCGCCGACCGTGGCCTTGCCGAACGACATCACGGCATCCTTCATGCGTCCCACGCCCGCGGACAGGGCCGAGGCGTCGACCGCGTCGTCATCGCCGAGGGCGGCGCCGAGGTCGACGAGCATCTCGCCCCAGATCGCGCCCGACGTGCCGCCGCCCTTGTCAGCCCACGCCTCGCCTGCGTGCTGCAGTGCCGTTCGCGCGCCCGCGCCGGCGGTGACGGCACGTGAGGCGGCGGCCGCGGCCGCGCGACTGCCGCGCTGCATGCCGATGCCGTGGTCGCCGTCGCCCGCGATGCGGTCGATGCGTCCGAGCTCGTCGGCCTGGTCATCGAGCATCGCCGCGACGGCGTCGAGCGCGTGGGCGACGACGGTGGCTGCGCGACGCGACTCTTCCCCGGCCGGCCCGATCGCCTCGGTCTCATCGTCGTCGTCGGCGACGGTCGTCACCGCGACGCGGCCGTCGACCGAGCCGCGCCGGAACGCGGGGGTGTCGCACGACGCGTGCCACAGCCGGTCGAGCTCGTCGTCGAGCCAGAGGAGGGTGAGCGAGACGCCGGCCATGTCGAAGCTCGTGCAGAACTCGCCGACTTCGGGCGAAACGACCTCGACTCCCGCTTCGGTCAGCAACCGGTCGACGGCGCCGTAAACGACGTAGAGCTCCTCGTACTTCACCGAGCCGAGTCCGTTCAGGATCGGCACCACGCGACCGGTCGGGGCGGCGTCGTCGGGCCGCTCAGCGAGCAGCCGTTCGACGAGCAGCTGCGCGAGCTCGGCCGCAGTGGGGATGTCGACCTCGTCGATGCCGGGTTCGCCGTGGATGCCGAGGCCTACCGCCATGCGTCCCTGCGGCACGGTGAAGAGCGGTTCGGTCGCGCCCGGAAGGGTGCAGCCGCCGAAGGCGACACCGAGAGAGCGGGTGCGGTCGTTGGCGAGCCGTGCCAGTCGCTCGACGTCGTCGAGGTCGTGGCCCTGCTCCGCGGCCGCGCCGGCGATCTTGAAGACGACGAGGTCGCCGGCGATGCCGCGGCGCTTCTCACGCTCGTGCGGGGGAGCGCTGGAGATGTCGTCGGTCACCGTCACGGTACGGCAGTCGATGCCCGCCTCGCGGAGACGGTCCTGAGCCTGGGTGAAGTGCAGGACGTCGCCGGCGTAGTTGCCGTAGCTGAGCAGCACTCCGCGACCCTCGTGCGCGGCCTTCGCCACAGATCGCACCTGATGGGCCGACGGCGACGCGAACAGGTTGCCCATCACCGCGCCGTGCGCGAGCCCGGGACCGACGAGCCCGGCGAAGGCGGGGTAGTGGCCGCTGCCGCCCCCCACGACGACAGCGACCGTGGGCTCCGCGCCGCGGGTCGAGCGGACAACACCCCCCGTGACGGGGCGGACCCACCGGCCGGATGCCGCGACGAAACCGGCGACGGAGTCCTCGACGAACTCGTCGGGGTCGTTGAACAGACGCGTCATTGCGTTCTCCTCTGCGATGGGGGAGCGAACCTTTCGTCGATCCTATAGGAAACGAGTCGCGGTGCGACCCGGAGTGGCGGCATCCGCCGACCCATCCCGGGGTCTACGGTGGCGACGTGGTCGAGCGGGCGCGCATCTCGCCGCTCACGCTGGTCCTCGTCGTGATCGGCGGTGCGGCCGGCGTCGCCGTGCGAGCCGCGCTCACTCTTCCGTTCACCGGATGGACCCACCCCCTCGCGGTGCCCGCGCTCACGCTCGGATGCAATCTGCTCGGGTCCTTCCTGCTCGGCATCGTCGTCGGTCGCTGGGCGGTCAGCCGGCCCCGGCTCCGCGCGTTCGTCGGCACCGGCGTGCTCGGCGGCTTCACGACGTACAGCGCCTTCGCTGTGCAATCGATCCAGGTCGCCACCGCCGCGCCCATCGTCGGGCTCGCGCTCATCGCCATCAGCCTCGCCGGCGGTGCCGTCGCCGCGGCGCTCGGGCTCGCCCTCGGCATCCGCCGCGACGGGGATGCCGCATGAACGGGGTGAGTGCCGGGATGCTCGTTGCCCTGGTGGTCGCGGGCGGGGCGGGTGCCGGCATCCGGTACGTCCTCGATGTCCTCCTCATGCGGGGGCGCCGCGATGCCTTCCCCGTCGGCATCCTGGTGATCAACGTCACCGGTTCCGGGCTGCTGGGGCTCTTGACCGGACTCGGCGCGCTCGTCGCGCCCGACTGGCTGGCCGTCCTCGGCATCGGCTTGCTGGGCGGATACACGACGTTCAGCACGGTGTCGGTCGACACGATCCAGCTGATGCGGCGCGGCCGGCGCGACTGGGCGATCGTCAACCTCGTCGGCACCTTCGCCATGGCCGTCATCGCCGCGGCGATCGGCATCGTCATCGGGGGATTGCTCCCAGGCTGAGCCCACGCCTCCGCGGCGACCGCGTGGGATACTGAAGTCGATACATCCATGTATCGACGAGCGCATCCCGTTCGCCTGCATCACACCTACCTGCGCCGGTCCGGTGCGCCCGAGGGAACCCGTGTCGAAACTCGCCGTCCTGAGCCTGAAGAACCGCGCTCTCATCGCGCTCATCACGATCGTCGCCGCGGTGTTCGGCGGCCTCGCGCTCACGAACCTCAAGCAGGAGCTCATTCCCTCGATCGAGCTGCCTCAGCTCTCGGTGGTCACGACCTACCCCGGTGCCTCGCCCGAGGTCGTCAACACCGACGTCTCGACCCCGATCGAGACCGCGATCCAGGGCGTGCCCGGGCTCGAGTCGACGACGGCGACGAGCTCGACGAACGCCTCGATCATCCAGGCGTCGTTCACCTACGGCACCGATCTGGCGACCGCGGAGCAGAAGATCCTGCAGGCCATCAACCGCATCGACAGCCAGCTCCCCGACGGCGTCAGCCCGAACGTGCTGAGCTTCTCGCTCGACGACCTCCCTGTGATCCAGCTGGCCGTGACCGGCTACGACGACGCCGAATCGGTGCAGGCCCGGCTCGAGGGCACGGTCATCCCCGACCTCGAAGACGTCGACGGCGTCAACGCCGCCCAGGTCGTCGGAGGCCGCGTCGAGCGCATCACGATCACCCCCGACCAGACCGCGCTCGCCGAGGCCGGGTACACGCAGCAGGCCATCCGCGACGCGCTCGATCAGAACGGCGTCCTGTTCCCCGGCGGCGAGATCACCGAGGGCGACCAGTCGCTGACCGTGCAGACCGGCGCGAAGATCGCCTCGGTCGACGAGTTGTCGGCGTTGCCGCTCGTGCCGACGGATGCCGCTCAGCTCACCGGCGGCACGACCACGATCGGCGACGTCGCCACCGTCGCGCAGGAACCGTCACCGGTCACCTCCATCTCGCGTGTCGACGGCGAGCCGGCCCTGACCATCGCGGTCACGAAGCTGCCCGCCGCCAACACCGTCGACGTCTCGCGCGGCGTGCTCGACGCGCTGCCCGCGCTCGAAGACGACCTCGGCGGCGAGGCTCAGTTCACGGTCGTCTTCGACCAGGCGCCGTTCATCGAGCAGTCGATCGAGGCCCTCGCCCAAGAGGGTCTCCTGGGGCTCGTGTTCGCGGTGCTCGTGATCCTCGTGTTCCTGCTCTCGGTCCGCTCGACGATCGTCACCGCGATCTCGATCCCCACGAGCGTGCTCATCACCTTCGTCGGCATCCAGGCGTTCGGTTACTCGCTCAACATCTTGACCCTCGGTGCCCTCACGATCGCGATCGGCCGAGTCGTCGACGACTCGATCGTCGTCATCGAGAACATCAAGCGGCACTACGTCGAGGGAGCCGACAAGCTCGCGGCCATCACCCTGGCCGTTCGCGAGGTGGCCGCCGCCATCACGGCGTCGACGATCACGACCGTTGCCGTGTTCCTGCCTATCGCCTTCGTCGGAGACCTGACCGGCGAGCTGTTCCGTCCCTTCGCCCTGACGGTCACCATCGCGATGTCGGCCTCGCTGTTCGTCTCGCTCACGATCGTCCCGGTGCTCGCGTACTGGTTCCTGCGGCCGGGTAAGCCCGTCGTGACGCCCGACGGCCGGCGCATCGACCCCGAAGACCCCGAGGCGCCGCCGTCGCGACTGCAGAAGGCCTACCTGCCGGTCCTGCGCTGGACCCTCCGCCACTCCGCCGTCACGCTGGTGCTGGCGGTGCTCGTGCTCGGCGGCACCCTCGCGGCCGTGCCGCTGATGAAGACGAACTTCCTCGGCGACTCCGGTCAGAACACCTTCACCATGACGCAGACGCTCGGGCCTGCGGCATCCCTCGAGGCGGAGGATGCCGCCGCCCAGCGCGTCGAGGACGCGGTCACCGGCCTCGAGGGAATCGACGCCGTGCAGGTTTCGATCGGCTCGTCCGGATCGCAGCTGCGCGACGCCTTCTCGGGCGGGGGCGGCGGGGTGACCTACTCGATCACGACCGACAGCTCGGCCGATCAGCTCGACGTGCGCGATCGCGTGCAGCGCGCCGTCGCCGACCTCGAGGGCGTCGGCGACATCCAGATCGCCGCCGGTGGCGGCGGATTCGGCTCGAGCGACATCGAGATCGATGTCACCGCGCCCGACCAGACCGCGTTGCGCGAGGCGACCGACGCGGTCGTGGCGTCGCTGCAGGATGCCGACGGCGTGAGCCAGGTGACGTCGAACCTCTCGGCCTCGCTGCCGTACATCGCCGTGACCGTCGATCGCGACGCCGCGGCATCCCGCGGCCTGTCGGAGGTCGCGGTGGGCGGCATCGTCTCGGGCACGATGCAGCCCCAGTCGATCGGAACCGTCGAGATCGACGACACGTCGCTCACCGTCTACCTCGCGGCGTCGCAGGCGCCCGCGTCGATCGACGAGCTGCGGCAGCTGACGATCCCGACGGCCGGCGGTCCCATCCCGCTGCAGGACGTCGCCACCGTCGAGCAGAGCGAGGGGCCGACCTCCATCACGACGCAGCGCGGTCAGCGCACCGCGACGGTCACCGTGACGCCCTCGGGCGACGACCTCAACGCGGCATCCGCGACGGTCGCCGACGCCCTCGACACGGTCGAGCTGCCGCAGGGCGCGGACGCCGAGATCGGCGGTGTTCTCACGCAGCAGCAGGACGCCTTCGCGCAGCTCGGACTCGCCGCGCTCGCCGCCATCCTCATCGTCTACATCGTGATGGTCGCGACCTTCAAGTCGCTGCGGCAGCCGCTGCTGCTGCTCATCTCGGTGCCGTTCGCCGCGACAGGAGCGATTCTGCTGCAGATCGCGACGGGCGTGCCGCTCGGCGTCGCGTCGCTCATCGGCGTGCTGATGCTCATCGGCATCGTCGTGACGAACGCGATCGTGCTCATCGACCTGGTCAACCAGTATCGCGAGAAGGGGCTGTCGGCCCACGACGCGACGATCGCCGGCGGATCGCGTCGTCTGCGACCGATCCTGATGACCGCGCTCGCGACCATCTTCGCGCTGACGCCTATGGGGCTCGGGATCACCGGCCACGGCGGGTTCATCTCGCAGCCGCTGGCGATCGTCGTCATCGGCGGGCTCATCTCGTCGACCCTGCTGACCCTGCTCGTGCTGCCGACCCTCTACAACCTCGTCGAGGGTGCGCGCGAGCGCCGCGCGGCGCGGCGGCGCGGTGACGTCGGTGCCGGTGCGGGTGCCGGTGCGGATGCTGGTTCGACAGCCGGTTCCGCGGGAGACTGGGTGTCTGCGGCGCCGATGACTCGGCGCGAGCGGCGCCTCGCGGAGGCGGCCACGGCCGAGCCGACCCACCTCGTCGTGCCGGTGGACGGTTCACCCGATGCGCCCACGCACCTGGTCATCCCGGTCGCGCCTGATGACCACGAGGTCGGCGACGCCCATGCTGGTGCTGGAGGGCCGGTGGATTCTGGTGAACCGGAGGCCGGGTCGTCCCGTCGACAGGCTCAGCGCATTCCCGGGCCTTCTCGCGGACCCCGTCGCCGCCGCCTGGCCTGATTGCGGCTCGCGCCGGGCTCGCGGCGGGCTCGCGCCGGGCTGCCGGCTTGCCGCGATGCAAGGGATTGCCCGCGGCGCGCCGTGGCCGGGAGCGAGGCGCCGGGGTGTTGCGCCGGAACCCTTGCATCGCAGCACGCGTTGCCCCCGCCCCGGCCCTCGAGCCCGGCCCTCGCACCCGGCCCTTGCACCCGGGCCCCGGCGCCGCGGCGGGCGATTTCTCAGGCGGATGCCGTATCGTGGGCGGGTCGGCTCTGGGCAGCGCGTGATCGCGACAGGTTTTGTGAGTCCATGGGGCCGATGGTGAGCGCCGATCGGCGCGCATGACCATCATGTGAATGGCCCCCGGCCGACGGATGTCCGGGTTTGCCCGCGTGCGCGCGGGCGCTGTTCTCGTGCAGAGAACCCAGAAGGACGCACCCATGCCCAAGAACAAGAAGCCGGCCGGCGGCCGCGCGCAGAACTTCGAGCCCCGCTACGGCAAGAAGACGTCGTACCAGGACGCTAAGCGTCGCCCCGGCCAGTCCTCGGCCGGAACCCCCGGCAGCAAGAGCCCCGGTCACCGCGGCTACCGCGCCGAGAGCGAAGACACCGGTCGCAAGAACCGCTGGTCCTCGCAGGACCGTGCGGGTCGTGACGAAGCGCGCGGCATCCGCTCGCTGGCCCGCGACGACCGCGGTGGACGCGACGACCGCGGTCAGCGCGAGCAGCGCGGCTACGGGAACGACCGCCGATCGGATGCCGGCGGCCGCCGCCCCTACGAAGCGCAGCCCCGCGACGATCGCCGCACCTTCGGTGATGCGCGTCCCTCCTTCCGTGACGATCGTCCGCGTCGTGACTTCGGCGACCGCCCGAACCGTGATGACCGTCCCCGTCGTGACTTCGGCGACCGCCCGAACCGTGACGACCGTCCGCGTCGTGATGACCGTCCGGCGCGTTCGTTCGATGACCGGCCGCGTCGTGACTTCGGCGACCGGCCCCGCCGCGACGACCGCCCCGCTCGTTCGTTCGATGACCGTCCCCGTCGTGACTTCGGCGACCGCCCGAACCGTGACGACCGTCCGCGTCGTGATGACCGTCCGGCGCGTTCGTTCGATGACCGGCCTCGTCGTGATTTCGGCGACCGTCCGAACCGCGATGACCGTCCGCGTCGCGACTTCTCGGACCGTCCGCGTCGCGATGACCGCCCGGCGCGTTCGTTCGATGACCGCCCGCGCCGTGACTTCGCCGACCGCCCGAACCGTTCGGACTGGAACGCCGAGACGAAGTCGAAGGCCCACCAGGACCACGTCGACACCG